>NZ_OEZH01000096.1 GCF_900243075.1 Clostridioides difficile | reverse complement strand
TCCTATCTCTACATATAGGTTTCCCTATATGCTGACTATTTTAGCTACTAACTCATGACTAAAGTCACGAGTGTGCGTAGCTATTTTTTAATCAATATTAAATAACTTAATTATAGATATTGAAACTATGTACTGAAAATACGTTATTGTAAAGTTGTATAACATATTCCCTAGCACATATCCTCTTATATTTTGTGGAGAATATAGCACTCTTGTAAATGTGCCAGAGTTTTTATCTTTAATAATCATTGACGCTGTTACAGTAGATGTTATCATTAAAAATAATACGATAAATGCAATTATTCTTTGTAAAACTCCTAAGGTATTTTCTTGTAATTTACTTATATCTATAGGAGTTGGCTCTTTTTTATATGTTTCTATTAAATACTTTAATGTATCATTCGTATTTTTATCTTTTATAGAATATAACTTAAGGTCATTCTTATTAAAATATATAACAGCTGAATACTTCCCTGTTATAATATCAGTTTTAATTGTTTTGAGGTCTGCAATGTCTGTATTAATCCCCTGAGTATTTTCTAAAGCCATTATTGTATTTTCATTAGTTCTTTTTTCAGATTCCTTTAGAACTCGTTCATTTTTGTACTCATCTAAAATACCAATATTAAAAGATGGTTTACTTATATAATTTGCCAGTACTCCCAGAATTACTATAATTATAGGAAACAAAAGTGTAACTAAAAACACTAATCTCTTATTCATGTTTCTTTTTAAGTTATTATTAAAAACATTTATTACAGTCACTATACAAAGACCTCCTTTTTAAAAAACTTAATTGTAAGTATTGTCATAAAGATACTTATTACTATAAATATGAATGATATATTAAAAAGGAGCTGTAAATTATTATCATAGATACAAGAAACTATGCCTCTATTAATCCATGTTAATGGTGATACATTAATTATTAATGAAATAACTGGATTTAATGAGCTAACTGGAAAAAACACTCCTCCTAAGAAACCAAAAATAACTATTGGTATATTAATGATATTACGTAACATATCTAAATTTTTGCAAACAAGACCCAAAAACAAACCTATAGATACTACTGCAATAGATTCACACATTAAAAGAAAAATAACAGCTAAAAATTTTCCACCAAAACTCATATGAAAAATTCCTCTTAACACCACTAAAGTTATCAAATTGCATATCGAAAGTACTATTGTACAAGAGAAAAGTTTTGAAAGAACTAAATCTGCTATTGAAATAGGAGAAATCATATAACGATATGATGTGTTAGAAATTTTTTCATCTTGTGCCACATATGAGACACTAATGATTCCCATAAGAACACAAAATGGTATTGTAACAATAGTATAATAATTATATGATGTAAATTCTTCCCCATAGGACTTTGATGTCAAATATCCTAATAGCACTATGATTATTACTGGAAAAACAATATTGTAAAACAAAATAAAAAAATCTTTACTTCTTCGTTTTATTCCTAATTTGAACAATGGTAAAAAACATCTCATCTATTTATTCCTCCAAATCTCTCAAATCTGTGCCTGTAAGATATAGAAAAATATCTTCTAATGTATTACAACCAAATTTTAAATATTTATTTTTGTATAAACTCTTGTCTAAATCTTCTATAATTACTCCTTTATCTATTAAAATAATCCTATTACATAAAGTTTCAATTTCTTCCATATAGTGGCTAGTATATATGACTGTTGTACCACTAGCATTAATATCTTTGATTACCTCCAAAATTTTATTTCTTGATTGAGGGTCGATACCTACTGTTGGTTCATCCATGATGAGAATCTTTGGACTATGTGCAATTGCACAAGCTATGTTTAATCTACGTTTCATGCCCCCAGAAAATTTTGATGGAAACTCCTTATGTCTCTCCCAAAGACCAACAAATTCTAAAGCCTCTTTAGTTCTCCTTTTAAGTTCGTTTCCTTTAAATCCATATAATGAGCAAAAAAATTTAACATTGTCATATGCACTTAAATCTTCATATATTGCCAATTCTTGTGGTACAACTCCAAGGGAGCTTTTAAAAATATTTTGCTGATTCTCAATATCTTTTCCTTTATAGCATATGCTTCCACTATCTGGAGACACAATCGTAGTAAACATATTGATAGATGTGCTTTTCCCTGCTCCATTTGGTCCAATAAAACCTAAAATATCTCCTTCTAATAACTTAAAACTTTCTCTTGATACAACTTCCTTATTGTTATACTTCTTAGATAAATTTTTAATCTCTAATAATACATCATTCATTTATAAAATCCTCCCAATATTTAACCAATATTATATATCCAATATTGTATATATAGTTTTTTTAAAACACGAGTATTTTACCCGTGTTATTATAATAAAATTTGCTACTTATTTTGCAATTTCAGTATTATTTTATCTATGTTTTCTATAGCTTTATCTGGATTATTAATTATTTCATCTCTAAGTCTCTGAACTTCTAATAACTCATTTGTCATCTCAGGTGTAAACAAAAAATTTTCTTCTATATTTGAAAAGTCTATAGATTTAATTATATTCTGTGTCTCACAACCAACAGATATATACTTATCAATATTATTTAGTATTTCTTCATGCCACAGGATTTGATAATTTAGATTATCTATAGTCATATCAAATGCAATTTTTTCTGTTGCAAGACTCTTTTTATCAATTTTTTTAATCTCTTTCCAATTTTCCCAATACTTCTTCTGCTCTATCAAATATTTTATATGCTTTTCAAGGTTTTTTTGTAAAGTATCCTTAGGTAATACATCCAAAATATTATGTAATAGAAATTTATTTGAACCGGTTGGAACTATTGGCATCTGAAGCTCTTTTTGTATTTCTTCCTTTAACTCTAATTTACCAGCATGAGTAATCTCATAGATTTTACGAATTCTAGCTCCTTTTTTTTCTTCTCTTAAAACTCTAACTCCTCCATCTTTTTCTAGTTTTGTCAACGCATAATATATTGACCCAGATTGTATTTTAGTCCATCTATCTGCACCAGACACCTGCAAAAACTTTTGAATCTCATACCCATGCGTTGGCTTAATATTTAGATAATACAAAATTAAAGTGCGTATCATAAAAATTCACCACCTATACTCTATCTTGGATATTATCTTATCACCAATATTGGATATAGTCAATAGATAACATAGGATATATTATAACCTAATATTTTTGTTATTTAATACAAGGAATCCCATGAGACATACATATCCATTCATATTTTAAATTATCTAATTCTCTTATAGATTTCATCATCTTTTTAGAATCCCAATTCCAGAGATTAGGGTAGGGAACTATATTTCCATTCTTATTTTTGACTAAATCACCTGCAAATAATACATCTTCAAAAATCATGCAGACATGCCCTGGAGTATGACCAGGAGTATGGATAATTTTTATATCCCCAATCTGCATATTTTCTCCATAGGGTTCAACATCTTTAATGATTCTTCTGGAAATTGTCTTTCCAATAAACTTTTTAAACCCAGGTCTATCTTTCTCTCCTGTAATAAAAGGTATATCGCCTGTATGAGCCCATACTTTTGCTCCTGTCTGTTCTTTTAATAATTTAATATTAGATATATGGTCAACATCATGATGAGTTAATAAAATATGTTCAATATCTGTAAGTTTAATGCCAAGTGTTTTTAATTCTTTAATTATATTTTTCCCCATAAAAGGAAGACCTGTGTCTATAAGAGCAATCTCTTTATCATACACAATAAAACAATTTGAGCCACGAGTACTATCTAACATTAATACATTTTCTTTTATTTTCATAAATAAATTCCCCCTATTTGGTATTTTGCCTATATAATTAATTAGTGAAGTTATAAATAGTTATAATACCTAATATTAATTTTATTTTTTATTAAAGTATACTAATGGTATACAAATATATTATAATTACATAAGTATACCATCGGTATACTTTATTATCAATAGAAAGGAATAATTTATATGTCAGAATTATCAAAAAGAGATAAAGAAAAAATACAAAGAGAAAATGAGATTATTGATAAAGCAGAAAAATTATTTTGTCTTAATGGATTTGATAATACAGTTATGAATGAATTAGCAAAGGAAGTTAAATACACTAAACGTACCATATATAAGTATTTCTCATGTAAAGAAGATTTATTCTTTGCTGTCATTTTAAGAGGATATAAAAAACTTTGGCATAGTGTTAAAATAGAAAGTGCAAAAGGTAAAACAGGGTTTGAAAAAATAAAATTTTCATACTTTGCTTTTCATAAATTTTACTGTGTAGAACCCTCTCTACTGTCACTTATGGGAATGATTGGGGTTGTAAAATCTAAAAACTCATATACTGAGATACCATTTAAAGAAAAGTTTTTTTCTTTTAATAAATTTATGTTTGATGAAATACAAGAAATGTTTCAAATTGGAAAAAATGATGGAAGTATTAGGAATGATATTGACATACCTACTCTTATGTATTCATCAATATTTACACTTACAGGATTTTTTAATTTATTATCTGTAACAGGAAAATCATACCTAAACAATTTTAATATAGACGAGGAAAAATTTATTGAAACAACACTTGCTCTTTTTATAGATTCACTTAGAGCATAGACTTAAGTTTATAAATTAAAGTTTATATACTTAAATGATAATTTTTTCTATCTCTAATATAAAAAATATTAAATATAAAATTAATAATTTAAATTAATGAAATAACTCAATTAACGAAAGGACTAAAAGTAAATGGCTAAAATACTTCTTCTAGAAGATGATGATACAATTACATTTGGAATAAAGACTTCCCTTGAAAAGAAAAATCACACAGTATGTTGTTATAATACGATTGCTGAGGCTAAAAAAAATTTTGATAAAACTATTGATTTAATTCTACTTGACTTAAATCTACCTGATGGTATTGGATATGACTTTTGCCAATACGTTAAAAGTATAGAAAACACTCCAGTGATATTTTTGACAGTCCGTGATGATGAAAAAGATATTATCCGTGGATTAGATATGGGTGCAGATGACTATGTGGTTAAACCATTTTTACTTTCAGTGCTTCAGTCTAGAATTAATGCAGTTCTTAGACGAACTCATTCTAATACTAACGATACTATTACATGTGGAAATATAAGCTTGAATAAAGTTGAAGTCAAAGCATATTTAGATAATGTTGAAGTACCTTTGACAGCAGGAGAATATAGGCTTCTTCTAAGTCTGATGGAAAATAAAAATAGAGCTATGACTCGTACAAAATTACTAGAAATGCTCTGGGACGTAGATGGTAATTTCGTAAATGACAACACTCTTACGGTTACAATAAAGCGTCTTAGAGAAAAATTAAAAAATCCACCTTGTATAAAGACATTAAGAGGCATAGGATATAGAATGGAGGATAGCTAGTGAAAACTCCAAGAAGTATCAACAATACAGTTGTTTTTATAATATTCTGCTTAGCTGCAACTGTTTTATTAAGTGTAATTCTAACAACTGTAACTTCTTTTGATGAATACAAGATGATGTCTAAAGCTCTTGGTGCATCATATGAGTACAATCCTAAATCTACAGAACGTATACTAAAATCCATGAAAAATTCTAGTGATAATGACTTTAATACAGGAAATGAAATTTTATTAAAGCATGGATATTCTAAAAGTACATTTTGGAGTAAAAACTTTTTTTACTTTCTAGTAGTATCGTTTAGTATAATTTCAACAATGGCTCTAGTTGTATATATAATCAAACATAGAGCAAATAGACAAAAACTAAGTAGAATAAACAAGCTTACTCAATACTTAGAAAAAGTAAATTCAGGAAAAGAGTCTGTGCTTTTACGATGTGAAGATGAATTTTCTCATCTTGAAGATGAGATATATAAGACAGTTGGGGAACTTCTTTGTTCAAAAGAATTTGCTTTAAAAGAAAGACAAACTCTTTCAGATAACCTTGCAGATATTGCGCATCAACTTAAGACTCCAATTACTTCTATGTCACTTATGGCACAATTACTTTCAGAAAATTGTCCAGATGAAGAAATAGATTATATTAACAGGCTTACAAATCAAATATCAAGACTTGAGAGACTAGTTTCATCTTTACTTACTTTATCAAAATTGGATGCAAGTACTTTAGTATTTGAAAGCAAACTTATAGATGTACATTCTCTTCTTACTTATGCAATTGAGCCTATAGAAGGTTCTTTAAAAGAAAAACATCAGACATTTGCTATTGAAGGTTCTCCTTCAATAGAATTTGAGATTGATATTAATTGGACCTTAGAAGCTCTTTTAAATATTTTCAAAAATTGCAGTGAGCATATAGAAGATGGTGGGCATATCGTTGCTTATTACAGTCAAAATCCTTTATATGTTGAGATTATTATAGAGGATAATGGTAAGGGATTTTCTCAAGAAGAACTCCCATATATTTTTAATAGATTTTATCGTGGTAAAAACGCTAATAAGGACAGTATTGGTATAGGACTTGCTCTATCAAAGTCTATTATAGAACGTCAAAATGGTACTCTACATGCAGAAAATTGCCATAATAGTGGTGCAAGATTCATAATTAAGTTTTACACATAAAACACTGGATTATAGGTAAAATACCTATAATCCAGCCATATCTATATCCTATATTATCTATTATTTTAGTAATATACCTCTATTTATATTTAAGTTATATTTAAGATTTTATTAAATAAACAACTTAACTATCCCTGTACTTGTAAGTAATCTTGAATTAAAACCCTTAAATAAGTTCAGATAGTTTTTGTTTATATTGTTTCATTTTTTATAGATTCTACTATATTTTCATTCTTCAACTGCTTGTATCCTGTCATATATGATGCTATTACAATAAAAAGTATCAATATAGTAAAACCTATTATTGTAGATATAGGTGCAAATGGTAAATACTCTATAAAATATATTTCATTTATACGCATAAAAGTATACACTATTCCTATTTGCACAGGAATACTAAGTAATAATGGTGTGATTCCTAAGAATAAACCTTCCAAAACAAGCATCTTTTTTATACCATCTGGGGATAATCCAACAGAACGCAACATAGCAAACTCTTGTCGTCTACTTCTAATATTTCCTGACACTGTAGCAAGTACATTTGATAATCCAATCATAGCCAATAAACCTGTAATAAAGCCTACTATCAAATTCATGGTCTTTCTTCCACTAGCATTTTGTTTTTTACCTTCTAAAACATCCTCAATACTATAGTCTCCTGAACCATAATCTTTATTACAAATGGACTCTAATTTTTCTCTTACCCTAGGAATATCATCACGATTATCTACTTTAAATAATCCCATCAGCCTATTTGAACGTAACCTACCTACTTCATCATAATTTTTAGATATTTCCTGCACTACAGACATTGGTACTATTTGCATTAATGTATATCTTGAACTAGTATCTATTATTTGAGGAAGTGTATTTGTAATAGCTCCCACTTTCATGTTGTAAGTATAATCACCTTTATCTTCATCATATACTTTTTCATTTAATTTAATATTATCTCCTATTGAAAGATTTAAATAATCTATATATACTTTATTTCTACGTGTGCTACGATTAACATCTTCCTCCTTATTGTATACAATTGAAGTTGGATTTTTTGTATCATAAAATAACTTTGGGTCTAAAGAAATTTGTCTGCAATATTCTGTGAAACTCTCATCATCAAGCCCAATTATATTTGAAATTATACGAAACTTGCTATCATGTTCTATAGGAGAGTATTTTTTAGATGAAACTATACTTTTAAATCCTCCATTTTCCGCAAGTTCTTTTGAAGTATCTTTTTCAGTCAGCCAAGTAGTAGCAGACATTTTTAGATAATATAGTGAGCTCTTTACACCTTCTGTGTTATCTAATTTTTCCATAAAAGCAGGTTCTACAGGTTCACTATTTTCTAAATAAACTGATATATCTCTTTGGTCTTTATAATTATCACTTCCATAAACAGCTTCTGCCCCTTTTTGATTTGCAATTATATGCAAAAATCCTGTCAGCAATAAAAAAGATAGTGTTAAGGATATTGTTGCAGTACGATAAGATTTTTTACGAGCACGCAGTGCGTTTGATGCAAGTTCTCCTTCTATTCCAAATATCTTTCCTAATGAATATCTATGTGACTTTTTAACTTTAACACTATCTCCTTGTCGTATTGCTTCCATAGGAGATATCTTTGATACTTTTCGTGCTGGTATAAGTGCAGAAATCCATACCGTTACTATTGTAAGTAAAACTGCTGGCAGAAAAGCAGGAATACCATAAGTAAATACCACCTCTGGAGCATCAGTATGATAATTAACCGAATTAACATAGATTACAAGCCTATTACACAATAACCATCCTAAAAATAAACCTATTGGTAATGGTATAATAGTCAATAAAAAACCTTCAAACACTACAGACCTTTTAATCTGTTTTGGTGATGCCCCAACACTAGATAATATCCCTAATTGAGTAAGTCTAGCATTTGCAGATAGTGAAAATGCGTTGTAAATCACCATTACAAACACGGCTACTGTAAAAATTGCTATTGTGAGATACATAATAGGAGTTGAAAATTTTGATATACTACTCACAGATGCTTTCTGTTCTGGAGAAAAGACTAACATCTTTAAAAGATAATTACTATTGTATTTAAGATTGTATTTTCCATACTCATTGGTCTTCCATCCCAATGATTTAGCAAGTTTTGGAAGTTCCTTATATGTGTCTCTTATATTTTTAAATCGCAAGTAGACAGTTATACTATCATTAGGTTTTATACTTGTTTTATCAAGATAACCAAGAGCCGTATATGCAGGTACTACTGATGAAGTAGTAACATCTATCTTTCCTACTACTGTCAACGTAGCCTCTGAAACCTTTTTAAAACTTTCACCTTTCGATTTTGGAGCTATGGGTTCAAGAGGATTTCCATTTAGGATTCTATCTCCTACTGGGAGAGTAATTTTATCACCAATTTTTACACTTGGATTGTTCTCAAAATATTGTTTTGATAGTACAATTTCATTAGCTTTATTTGGTTGACGACCCTCTATTATAGTGTCCTTTTCTGGCATAGAATTCCAATACTCTGATGTAGCATTTCTATAAATTATATAATCTCTTTTGTCATTATTAATTTTGCCTACATACCATTGTCCTTTTACCATTACATCATCAACTGAAGAAAAATTTTCAATTAATGGTAAATCACTTCCATAAGTATCGTCAAACAATTCACCATGCCAGTTACCTTCTTTCTCAATTGAAAGTCTTATAAAATCAGTCCACATGGTATACAACAGTCCACACAAGGAAGACATCATTGTTGTAGTAAGTAATATAGCTAACATTATAGCTATACTACTACGTTTATTGCGTCGTACAAAGTCTAAGGTGTATTCTTGGAGAATATTCATCTCTTCACCACCTTTTCAGAGACAATTACTCCATCTTCCATAGTTACAATACGATTTGCCTCTAGTGCTATTTTCTCATCATGAGTAATAAGAAGTATTGTCTGATTAAATCGTTTATTTGATAAGTTTAACAAATCTACAATTTCTTCTGAATTTTTTCTATCGAGATTACCAGTTGGCTCATCTGCCAATAAAATAGCTGGTCTATAGATTAAACTTCTAGCTATAGATACCCTTTGTTGTTGTCCACCTGAAAGTTGACTTGGAAGATGATTTAATCTATCAGATAATCCCAATGTAGATACAATCTCAGAGAATCTATCCTCATCCACTTTTCTTTTATCAAGTAACATGGGTAATAATATATTTTTTCTAACATCAAGAGTAGGTATAAGGTTATAAAATTGATAAATAAGACCAACTTTTCTACGTCTAAAAACTGCAAGAGCTTCTTCTTTTAAGCTTGATATTTCTGTATCTTCAATATAAATCTTTCCAGATGTAGGTCTATCTACTCCCCCAAGCATATGTAGTAATGTAGATTTACCAGAACCAGATGCTCCTACAATGGATACAAAATCACCTTTTTGAACTGATAAATTTACATTATTAAGAGCTGTCACTCTGGTTTGACTTGAACCATATATTTTTGTGAGATTTTCACATTTTAATATTTCCATATATAATCATCTCCTTCATGGTTAAATTTTAGCAACCTAAAATGACATTATAGTGACATAAATATAAATATCGATTACTATTAAAATCTTGTTTAGTTTTTGCATATTATTTAAGATTATAATATAAAATAAAAACTATGCAATATATTTTATTTATACTTTTAATATATCGCATAGTCTTTAAAAGATATTAACTTTAATATCTATAAGTATTTAATTTAGTAATCAACAGCAAGTATTTTATGTACTACAAGAATTTTACTCTATATAAATTCAATTTATTAAAATTATTTAATAAATATTTCCAGACTCTAAGTAACTAATATTTACAAATAAAATTAAGTTTATTATATTGCACTGTAATATTTCTTAATTATATTAATTGCAATTTCCTTTATCTTTGGACCTGTAATTTCTTTATTGGAATCATCTGATTTAATAGCAAAATAATAAGTATCACCTTTGCTCTCTAACATACCTACAAACCAGGCATCTACACGTTTATTTTTTCCATCAAATCCTGTTCCAGTTTTTCCATATACATTTATGTTTTTATCATTTACATCTATTTTCATAATATCTTTTAAAATATTAATATGCTCTTTTTTAAAGCTTGTATCTCCCTCAAATATTTTTGCCATTGTTTGCACTTGCTCTTTTGGAGATATTTGCAATGAAGATTCTAACCAAAACCCATTTAAATGTCCCATTCCATTTTTTAAATCACCTTCCCATTTACTAATATCGCAATTCCCATACTTTAAATCATCTAAAATGCTTTGGACAGATTTAGCATCAACCTGATTTATCAATTTTTTATAGTACCAAACACAAGATTCTTTAAATGCCTCTTCTAAAGTAAGATTTTTATTCCAATTTTTATTTGGGTAATTTGTACCATCATACCCCATAACTGATTCTTTTGAGGTTATTACCCCTTTTTCTAGACCAATTAATGTTGAAATTATTTTGAAGGTAGAGCAAGGTGAAGCTCTTGTTTCAATTAAATCTTTGTTATATATATTATATTCTTGATTTTTGCTACTATAAAAAATAGCTCCTCCACTAATACCTTCAAAAGAATCACTATAGTTAACTATATTAACTCTTTCTTTTTTATTGTTATCAATATTTTTAATTTCAGATTTATTTAATTCAGATTTTGTATAATTCTTATCAGTTTTTTGATTTATATCATTATGTTTTTTTCCTACGTAATACATTACCATAACTATACCAACTAACAAGATAGCTATCCAAATAAAATTCTTTTTTCTTTTCATACTTTATATCATCTCCCATATGTAAATTTATAGTCTACCCTTAAAATAGCAGACATTATTTATAATATACTCCAATCTAGGAGCTTCAATATTTCTGTTGATAAAATAGACTTCTGGTTTCTCACCTTTTAAATCTTTAAAAATTACAATGGCATCAACAGATTGTAACTCAGCTCTTTTTCATCATAAGCTTTCAAAATAGCTTTAACTACTGCATTATAGTCTTCTTTATAAAGTTTAAATCTAAGCTTTTCAATTGTACTAGAAATAAATATAGTACCTGTACTTCCTCCTTTCAATTTGTTAGGTAATAATTGATTCCATTTTTAAAACTTACTATTGTAATATTTAAATATTACAATAGTAAGTTTTAAATGTCAAGCTAGTTAAGTTATTTTGATTGTATAATTGTTCTTACATTTATCAAATTATGAATATTTATTATATAATAATTTTATTTACGTTCATTAACGTTTATTGATATTTTATGAGGCTAATTGAACTTAGAAATACAAAGGATTTAACACTCATGTCAAATATTATAATAAAAGGGCTTACACACAATAATCTAAAAAATATATTGTTTAAAATTCTCAAAAATAAAATTGTTGTTTTTACTGGAACTACCTAAATATAGAAAACCTAATGTAGAACTAATTGATAATTTAACTGCTTCTGTAATCGTAGACCAAGCTCCTCTTGGTGGCAATACACGTTCCACTTAACTTTTTTATAGATTTACATTTTAATTTTATTTTGATAAAAATTAATATTATAAAAGCTATAAATTATAAAATTTCTAATATAACTTATAGCTTTTATTTTTTACAAATATTGTTTTTCTATTGATTTATTAATGAATTTTACTGAAAGGTTATATTTATAATCAGTAAACACATATATAACGAATAAATATACAATCTATATGCCTATAAGCTGAGTCAATTCACCAACATATGTCAACTTAAGTTTGTGCATAGCTCGTGTACAAGCAATGTACAACAAACTACGGTCATAATCACTACAATATGTTTTATTGTTTACTGAAGGAACAATAACTTCATCAAACTCTAGACCTTTTGACATTTTAACAGAAGTTATGGACACTCCTTTTGTAAAACTAGAACTTTCAGAAGATATTAAATTAACATTATATTCTTGTTTTAAAGCATTATATATAGCGTCAGCCTCACTATCTGACTTTAATATAATACCCAAAGTTGCATTATCACTTTTTCTAAACTCTTCAATTTCTATTTTTAGCTTAGCTATCTCATCCTGTTCATTATTACATTTAACTAAAGCTGGTTCTTCGCCATGTCGCTCAATAGGTTCCAATGAAGATACATCTTGAATCTTCTTTGCAAAATTAATAATCTCAAAAGTAGAACGATAACTCTTGTTCAATGTAACTAGTTCTCCTTCATTATATAGTTGTCTCATATCATCTAGTGTATGAGTATGATTAGGATTAACCAATTGCCCAAAATCTCCAAGAATAGTCTTTTTACACTTAAAAAGTAAGTTTATTACAGCATATTGAATAGGAGTATAATCCTGCATTTCATCAATAACAATATGTCTTATAATCTTATCTTCTTCTAACCCTTCATACGCAGCATGAATATATATAAATGGGTATACATCTGCCCATTCAAGTGTTTTCTTTGCTGCCATCACAAACATGTTTGATATATCCATTTGTTTAAAGAAATCCTTATACAATGTAAGAGTATTTTTTATTGTCAACATTCCATTCAAGCTCTTAAGTATACTTTTTACTCTTGGTAAATCCTCTTCCATAATATTATCTGATTCAAATCTATAATGAATATCTTCAGCCACTTTCTCTAACCTTCTCTTAACTGGATATCTATTATATGCCTCAAATCTACTCTGTATCCAATCACTTTTAGCTGTAAAGCCTCCAAAAGTGTAGTCTTCTGGAATAAAAATCTTATTTGGCATTTGTTTTATATAATCATCAATAAGTTTTACAAAATCAAGTGTAGACTTAAAACGCACTCTTTCAGCCCATTTAGCATCATTTATTTCTAATGGGTCTTTCTCACTTTCAAAATTAATAACTCCCTCTAATTGTACTTCTGCTATATTTTCAAAGCTTAATTCACACAATGGTTCTTCTCCAAGTTCAGGAAGAACATTAGAAATATAGTCTCCAAAGACTCTATTGGGTGATAGGATAATTACATTGTTTGCTGATATTTTATCTTTAAATCGATAAAGAAGAAAAGCAATTCTGTGTAATGCTATAGATGTTTTCCCAGAACCAGCCACCCCTTGAATAATTAGTGTATCAGCTTTATCATTTCTAATAATTTGATTTTGTTCCTTTTGTATTGTTGAAATAATTGACTTCATCTTTTCATCTGAAGTATGACTAAGCTCCTTTTGAAGAATATCATCTTGTATATTAATAGAACTTTCTAATGCGTATTCCAATTTTCCATTTTTAATTTTAAATTGTCGTTTTCTTGTTATTTCTCCATCCACCCATCCTATTGGAGCATCATATCCTGCTTTTCCTATTTCATAATCATAAAACATACTGGCAATTGGAGAACGCCAATCAAGTATTATAAGCTCATCTTCATAATCAAATGCAAATCTGCCAATATAATACTTATATTCATCATCCATATCTTTCAGTCTAAAATCTATTCTAGCGAAGTACGGAGAATCCTTAATTTTACTAATCTTATCTCGAGCTTTTACCATAAAAGCTCCATAGCTATCTATTTGTTTTAGTGCTTGTTCATTTTGAAACATTTCATGTGGGTCTATTTCACCACGATTTTTTACCATATACATTTTAGCATCCATATAATCCTTGTCAAGCTTGCCAACAAGGTTTTCAGCTTTCTTAAGAGCATCATCTAGCTTATTATTTATATCTAGTAGATGTACAATCTCATCTGGAAAAAAAGTTAATAACTCTGTATCATGTTCATACATATTATGTTTAGAATTGGATGCAATAGTATCGCAATTTACTACTTGCTTATTTTCAGACATTTAAATCCTCCTTGTTAATTAAGTACTTATATTGAATCATTATACTTAATTGTGTTTTGGAGTTTTTAATCATTCTTGCTATTTAACTTAAATGTTAACTTTAAAGTTCCTTTTTTCAAAAACTAAATCTTTCTATATTTATACCATAAGTACACTTACAACCAAAATATGTCTTTTCATTTAATCTACTATTAATTTTGTCTATTATCTATTTCTTCTACACAAGGAAGAACAAATTTTTGAGTAGGATATCCAAATTCCACAAGCAATTCTGCTTCTGCAAAGCCCAATCTCTTTATCATATCTCTATGACCTGTATCAGCTTTATCACCCTCTCGAAAAGTAGTGATTGAGATGTCAGTATCTATCAAGAAATCTTCAATAACTTTCTTCAAAAACACTCGTGCAATGTCTGAATTACGATACTGTGGATGTATTCCAAAAAAATCAATACTTTTAGTTTCTCTATTAAACACCATATTTGCAATAGCAATATTATTAAGTTTTAATATCAAAGCTCTTTCTTCTAAAATATACTGTTCTAATTGATATATATATTCTTCCTCTTGCAAATTTGGAAATCCATCTATGACTAATCTCACTAAATTCATCCATAATGGTATGTCAGACATATTTGCAAGTTTAATTTCTTTTTCCAACTCTAATACATTTTTTGAAAATAGTTTATCTTTTTTCAAAACAAATCTTAGCTGCAAAGGATAAAATTCTTGTTCTTTCCTATATTTATTTGGAGATTTTTTGTACATAGCTTTAAATATAGAAGTGAATGCCTGTTGACTTTCATATCCAGCTATCAATGCAATTTCGATGATTGGTTTCTTTGAAAATACCAATAATTTTGCTGCTTCTGTCAACTTTCTTCGCTTTATATAATCGTGCATTGTCAGACCAACAGAAGATGTGAAAGTTCTATGTAGGTGATATTTTGAATAATGAACAGCATTAGCAACTATATCTAAATCCAGCTTTTCTGATAAATGCTCCTCTATATAGTCAATAGCAGTTATGACATTAATTACTTTATAAGACATTGCAGCTTACCTCCTTTTATCCATGCAACATTATATCAATTATCACTTAATTATATTTAATAAATCTTGCTATTTTATAAACAAATTTATTGTTTAAACTTTCAATTTAGATATTTAATATATTACTTTTTACTTTTTAATTAAAGACTCTAAACCTTTAATTTTTAACAATCTTTCATTTAGTAAATCTAAAAAGTTATTTATTATTTCCTTTTTACTAGACTCTTTAATTAAATAGTAAATAAATCTATCTGAAGGTGCATCTTCTATGTAATGTATTTCAATATTTGATATTTCTTTAAGGTGATATGCTACTGACATTGGTACAATAGCCCATACATTTTCTTGTCTAATAAAGTACTCCAAAAGCGACATCTGGTCTAAAAACACTTTAGGTTGAAGGGTTGAGCGAAACCAAAAATTGTGCCATAAATCATATTCAGGATTCCATGGAAGTCTTATCTCATCAGCAACATCCAAAATAGATGGATGTAATTTCCCCTTGTACTTTGAACCATAGCTTGTTACCAATAACATAGCTTCTTTAAAGATTGGTATTGTCTGTACATTATTAAAAAACATATCATCAGAAATAAGTGCTATATCTACTTCTCCTTTTGAAATGTAATCATATGCTTCATAAGAATGATAATTATAAAAGTTTATATTATATTCTGGATAAGTGTTCATAAAACATGAGAATACATCTGGAAGGATATATGAGCTTACACTTCCTATAGAAGAAATGTTTAGAATTTTACTTCTGTCAATTTTAGTTATTTCCTTTGCTTCTTGTAAAAGTACTTTATATTTTTCTGCAATTGGAACAAATGCCTTTCCTTCTTCTGTAAGCTCTGATATTCGTATACCTTTTTTTCTACTAATTAATTTGTATCCTAATTCTGTTTCTAATGAATTTATTCTCCTACTTAATGCTGGTTGAGTAACATATAAACTTTCAGCAGCAGCAGAAATACTACCTAACCTTATAACAGTTAAAAATGCTTGTATTTCGAGTTCTGTCATAGTCTTACCTCAATTCATAATATAAATATTTATTTATATTATATGACTAAAAACGGCATTTTACAATTATTTAATATGGTTGTAAACTAATCCTATCTTAAAATTTAACGAGGTGCTATTATGAGATATACAACCAACTTAACAGAGGGAAATATAAAAAAAGAATTGTTCATACTTATGCTTCCATTGCTTTTAGGAAATATACTTCAACAACTTTATAATACTATTGATGCTATTATAGTTGGTAGATTTGTAAGTCAAACTGCTTTTGCTGCTGTAGGCGTAGCGGGGACTATTATGAACCTTTTTATATTTATACTAAGTGGCAGTTGCACAGGTATTTCAATTATCTTTGCACATTTTTATGGTGCCAATGAATTATCTTTATTTAGAAAGGAATCTTTTTTAGCAACTTTTTTTGGAGCGATATTTACTTTTGCATTAAGTATATGCTCAATATTTATCCTCTCGCCATTATTAAATATAATAAATACTCCACATGAAGTTGCAAGTATAGCAACATCTTATTTAAAGATTATTTTTTGTGGACTCATTGCAACATATTTTTATAATTTGTTGTCAGCAACTTTAAGAGCTGTTGGGAATACCAAGGCTGCTCTTATTATCTTAATGTTTTCAATGATAATAAATACTGTTTTAGATTTAGTTTTTGTTGCAGTATGTGATTTTGGGATTCAAGGAGCAGCTTTTGCAACGATATTATCACAAATGCTTGCATCAATTCTTTGTTTTATTTATATAAGAAAAAATATCTCATTCCTTTTATTTAGGAAAGAAGATATGAAATTTGAATGGAAATTATTAAAATTAACTATCTCTTATAGTTTAATTTCAGCTCTTCATCAGTCTAGTTTATATATTGGAAAACTACTAGTACAAGGAGCTGTGAATATAATGGGAACAGATATGATTACAGCATATACTGCTACAACAAGAATTGAAGGTTTTGCTAATTCTTTTGGAGATAGTGGAGCCGAAGCTATATCTATATTTGTTGCACAAAATACTGGAAATAAGGACAAAAAAAGAGCAAAACAAGGATTTTACACGGGATTAGTTATTATGGTATGTCTAGTAAGTGGATTGTCTTTAATAATGTATTTTTTTGCAAAAACTACTATTGAATTTATGATGAGTAGCGCAAGTAATGAAATTATGAGAAATGGTATAGAATATATGAAAACAATTGCTATTTTCTATGTCTTTTGTTTTATAGGAAGTGCATTTGTCGGATGGTATAGAGGAAGTGGAAAGGTAAATATCCCTGTGATTGGAACTATATTACATATATCAATCCGTGTGATTCTTTCTTATTTATTTATTCAAAAATTTGGTCTAAAATCTGTAGCATTTGCTTCTGGAATAGGTTGGATTTCTGTTGTATTATTTCAGTATATTATTTTCTATCTATCAAAAGAGTAAAAAGAGAGTGTCTCAAGATGAACTTTTTAGTTCATGAGGCACTCTTTGCGGTGTGAAATCAAATATATTTTCATCATTTCAACAATGAAAAAGAAGCTTTTCTCTCTTTTAGTATAATCCCCTTATAGTAGACATTTAAATAAAAGGCCATTATAATAGGTCTAAAAAGCGTATACTCTAAGGGGGTTTTTCTATGTCTAAAAA
>NZ_OEZH01000010.1 GCF_900243075.1 Clostridioides difficile | reverse complement strand
TATCCTATCTCTACATATAAGTTTCCCTATATGCTGACTAATTTAGCTACTAACTCATGACTAAAGTCACGAGTGTGCGTAGCTATTTTTTAATCAAAATTTTATTTTCTTCATCTCTATTTATTAGACCACTACATATAGATTTTATAGCCAGACCATCTCTATTATTACCAGCACAAAAATACTCAAATATATTTTCACTATTTTTTATCCCATCATCATAATCTTTAAATCTTTTTAATATTGTATAATCTAAAAAACTAGAAAATCCCATAACTCTATTTGGTATTCCAACTTCTGTTAGAGCATTTGCAATTATGTAAGCTTGAATTGCCACATTTCCTTGATTTCTACTTTGAGAGCCACTTGCATCCAATAATATATCAATAACATATTTCCCTTTTTCATTTTCTATATCTTTATAAAATATTTTATTATTATTACTTCTACCCACTCTCCAAGCTCTGTTTGCTAAGATAGTACCACAATCAGAGTATACTCTTGTTTTAGCATTTTCTTCTATTAAAATTCTAGCAAGACTTTCTTTTAATCTCTTTATCTGTTGTCTATACATTCTAGCATGTTCTCTAAATTTTCCTAAATTATTTTCTTTTTGTCTTGTTACATATTTTAGTTGAAATACATTATTACATTCACTTCTAAGAACTCCATCTGTAAAGTGTATTCTACAACCTTCATGAACGTTTCTACAGTTTTGTGTTTCAATCTTTTTAATTTCACCTTTACTTAAATAAGTTTTTCCATAATAATGTTCTATTTTTGAATATATTTTATTTGCAGTATCTTCATCAACATATATAACTCTATCTGCCGAATTACTAGATTGAGAATTATCAAAATCTCCGATTCCTTCTACAAGCATGGACGAAGATATTGAGTCTATATCACTTTCAATAATATTTTCTTCTTCATCACTATAAAGTTCTTCATACATAAAATCAGCAAATGTATCAAAGTTTACTTCAACATCTTTTACATTATTTTCATCATATGTAGAATTGCTTTCTTCTCCATTTAATATATATTCAAAATAAGTTAAATATATAACATCTAATGCTTTTAAAATCCCCATAATATCTTGATTTGTATCTATATTTCTTATATCATTAACTATCCTTCTAGTCATACTATCTAATGCTGGATGTTTGCCCATGCTATAAAGTACAAACGCATATTTAATTTTGTCCATAATATTGTCATTATGTATTTTGGTAAAACGTGAAACAATATCTTTATAAGCATTTTTTCTTATATCTTCTATCCCTGGTCTATCTTTAATGGCCTTTTCTTCAACTATTGTATTTAATATAACTTGAATTAGACCCAATATAATATCTTTGTTGTACCCTTTTCGTATTCTATTTGTAAGATATTTTTTAACTATATCCCAATCAACATACTTTCTTCTAGCACCTGCAATTATTGCAAAATATAGACCTATTTCCTTTGAAGAATAATCTTTTTCTGATATATCTATATTTTCATTGTAATCACCAGCTATTGTCCAAGATAAGTTATTGGCTCTATTTTCAAATTCATAATCATCATATATCCATTTCATAATCTCACCTATATTAAATATGACTTATTGGAAACACATCTGTACTCTCCCATTTACTAGGTATTCTAGTTTTAATTACATCTCCAACCATTTCTTTCTCATATATATCAAAAGTCTTTCCTGTAAGCCCCATATTAATTGCAAGAGTTGGTTTCAATCCTCTCCTTATAGTCTTAAGAGATGCCATAAGTCCACGTAAATCAATAGCTTTACTAGATATCTCACCATTTTGAGATTTTAATTGTAAGTCTAAAAATATTCCTGCAAAATGTATTAATTTCTCTTCATCAGCATCCGAAAATTCATTTTTTAAAATCATCATTAACTTATCTTCTTCTATAGGAGGAATATCTATTACCATAAATCTAGATACTAGGGCTTCATTAAGTTCCTTTGTCCCTGCATATTCATAGTTCATAGTCCCAATAAATCTCGTTGCTGGATGTAGATTGACTCTCTCATATCCAGGTACATCAATTATTCTTCTATAATCTAAAGCTGAATGTACTACAACTATAGCATCATTTTTTGCCATGTTAATTTCATCAAATACCCCAAAACCTCCATTAATAGCACATTCATAAACTGAACCTCTTCTAAGTTTAACTTCATTGTCTATAAATGTATCTGTACCTATAAGTGTTGAACTATCTGTATTTATATGAAATGATGTATTCCACTGAGGTCTATTAAATATCTCACCCAAATTATCAGCAAGTAAGTTTTTTCCTGTTGCCTTTGGTCCTGATAATAATATATTTTCTTCTTCTAAAATAGCTGCTATACACATAGATAATATGTCTTTTCCATAAAAATAAGTTTTGGACTTTGTTACTCTATATTCTAAATCTTTTTCTAATCCATAATAATTTCTAAAATACATTATATCTTCAATAAGCTTTTCATCTACCCCTTGTACCCTTAGATTATCTATTATATCCATATTCTTACCCCTTTTATATAAATAGTATTTGTTTTATTTCTTAACACCATTTTAGCATAAAAGGATATAAGCTAAAATTGATTTTTTAATCTCCCCCATTTTAAGTAAAACCATGCACCATTTTATCACTACAAAATTAAGTAAGGCGAAATGATTAAGGAGGTGACAAATCTACCTTTACATAAGAGTATTATACTCCCATACTGTGAAATCAATAAGTACAAGATAAATTTTGTAGACATAGTAATCGTATTAGATATGTTTATACAGTTTTACTATTAGACAAAATAAAGAGTACTACTTACTGATATTTCTTGATTTTATTCGTCTATACGTATATAATATATGCTGATAAATTATGAGGAAAGGATGATTGAAATATGGAATATATGTCTTGCCCAGAAGTAGCAAAAAAATGGGGCATTTCTGAAAGAAGAGTACAAAAATTATGTGAAGAAAGTCGCATACCAGGAGTTTCAAAACTCGGGTATATGTGGCTGATACCAAAGGACGCAGAAAAGCCTGTTGATGGTAGAACAAAAAGAAGAAAGGAAGTACAATATGAATAGTGTTTTGATTATAGATGATGACAAAGAGCTTTGCGCTCTTATGAAAAAATGTGTTGAGCAAGAAAATTTATCTGCTATTACTGCACATTGTGGTGCAGAAGGTCTACATTTGGTCGATAAAAATAGACACACACTCTCTCTTGTAATTTTGGACATAATGATGCCAGATATAGACGGTTTTCAAGTTCTGAAAAAAATTAGAGAAACAAGTAATATTCCAGTAATTATGCTTACTGCTAAAAATGACGAGGATGATAAAGTTTCCGGACTACGTTTAGGTGCTGACGATTACCTAACAAAACCGTTCAGCATAAACGAACTTATGGCTCGTGTCAATTCTCTTATTCGTCGGTATACTATGTTAAACCCTGCTTTTATAACAGACACAGATTGCATAATAATAAATGGCATGATTATTGACAAGACAAACCGAATTGTTTCTGTCAATAATATTCCTGTTCAACTTACAAGCAAAGAATTTGATTTACTTGCTTTTCTGGCTTCTAATAAGGGACGGGTGTTTACCAAAAAACAGATTTATACACAAGTATGGGAAGAAGAATATGCTTTTGACGATAGTAACATCATGTCTTTCATCAGTAAATTGAGAAAAAAGATTGAACCAGACCCCAACCATCCATTTTATATTTTGACAGTTCGTGGTGTCGGTTATCGTTTTAATAAGGAGGCTTAACATGAATACAAGTGTCTATCTGCTTTTGATATTGGCTCTTAGCCTGATTATTATAGCGTACCTTGTTTCTGTCCTGCTACGTGTCCGAATACAACTTACACTTATAAAAGATGCTTTAGAGGATATAAAAAATGGAAACCTTAATCGCCGTATTTTAACAGATGAAAACGACATTACAAAACAAATTTGCTATGATATTAACGAAATGGCAATCAATAGCCAATTTCAACTTATTCAGCAAAAACAATCAGAACAAGCCTACAAACAGCTAATGACAAGTCTCTCCCATGATGTAAAAACTCCACTTGCTTCTTTGGTCGGTTATTTGGAAGCAGTAGAAAGTAAAATTGTTGTAGGAGAGGAAAAAGACGAGTATATCCATGTTGCGTCTGATAAGGCTCATTACTTAAAGAATTTTGTAGAAAATCTATTTGAATGGGTAAAATTGGATTCTAAGGAACAAGTTTTTCATTTTGATATTTTTGACTTGAATGAATTATCCCGTAATATTATATCTGATTGGATACCTGTTTTAGAAAGCAGTCATTTTGAATATGAATTTGATATACCAGAAATAGAGTACTTCTTACGCATAGACGCAAATGCATATACCCGTATCATTAATAACCTATTACAAAATATTATTACCCATAGTAGTGGTGACAAAATGACATTGAGAATTTTTGAAAACAAAGAGCAAGCTCAAATTGTAATAACAGATAATGGGAAAGGTATATCTTCAGACAATCTCCCACATATTTTTGAAAGGTTGTACCAATGCGACCATTCACGAGCTTCAAAGGGGAATGGTTTAGGCTTGGCGATTGCAAAGGAACTTATTAACGCTCATAAGGGAAATATTACCGCCAACAGCACTCCCGGTATGGGAACAGAATTTACAATATTGCTTCCTAAAGCCCTGTAAAAGTCCGAGGCTTTCTTACTCTAAAACAAGATAAAAGCAAGATTATGGCAAGGTTTTGGCAAGGTTCATGTTTTATAATTCTAATTGTAGTTGATTTTGACGTTGTATCAACTATGATTTTGTAGAAACAAATTTATTAAAAGTGAGGAAATTATATATGAATGATTTTGTGATTGAAACAAAGCAACTTACAAAAATTTATGGAAATCAAACAGTAGTTGACAAAGTCAATCTCCATGTAAAAAAAGGCCGAATCTATGGTCTGTTAGGACGCAACGGGGCTGGGAAAACCACAATTATGAAAATGATTTTAGGGTTGACTTCAATCACGTATGGCGAGGTAGATGTATTTGGAGAGAGTATTAAGGGACGTGAAAAACGAGTATATCCCCGTATTGGTGCAATTATCGAAACCCCAGGATTTTATCCTAATCTGACAGGAACGGAGAACTTGGAGGTTTTTGCAAAACTGCGTGGTACAGCCGCCCCTAATTCTGTAAAAAGAGCATTGGAGATTGTAGGCTTACCTTATAAAAATAAAAAGCTGTTTAGTAAATATTCACTTGGCATGAAACAGCGACTTGGTATTGCCAACGCTATCCTGCATGACCCGGAACTGTTAGTTTTAGATGAGCCAACCAATGGTCTTGACCCTATTGGTATTGCGGAGATGAGAAAGTTTATTAGGGACTTGAGCGTTGAGCATGGAAAGACAATTCTTATTTCCAGTCATATTCTTTCAGAAATCTCATTATTGGCTGATGATATTGGAATTATCGACCACGGTGTTCTTTTGGAAGAAAGTAGTATGAGTGAACTAGAAAAGAAAAACAGTAAATATATCCTGCTACAAGTTTCAGATATTCCGAAGACATCGCTTATTTTAGAGCGTCAATTTAACACGAAGGATTATTCCGTTCAAGATGACCACACTTTACGCCTTTATAACACTACTCTGGATATGGGTGAAATCAATAAAGCACTTGTAATGCAGAATGTAACTGTTATTAGTTCTCAACTTTGTAATGATACTTTAGAGGACTACTTTAAAAAAATCACAGGAGGAGAGGGCATTGCTTAAACTTATTCAAACAGAATTTCTTAAACTGCGTCGTAGGAAACTTATTTGGCTGATGTTGTTGTCCGCTCTCATTATGCCGTTTTTCGCACTACTATACTTCAATTATTTTGGTAAAACAGGTGTTGAGGCAATACAGTTTTATAAATGGTCTGCATTTGGTTATACACTTTGGATTATTTTACCCGTTGTTTTGGGTATACTTTGCACCATGCTTATACACGAAGAAAACCAGTATAATATGCTCAAACAGCTTTGGATTGTACCTATTAGTAAAATGGGATACTTTTTTAGTAAATTTTTCGTTGTTTTGATTTACTCTATTTGTTTTATGCTGATTACAGCCATTGCTTCTGTGTTATTTAGTGTACTTTCTGGATATGTCGTATTTAACTGGGCAAGCATTTTATATTTGTTGAAAAAATGTTTAGAAATTGGTGTAATCACTGCTTTTGTAATGTTGCCGATTTTGGCAATCGCTACATCTCAAAAAGGATACATTCTCCCAATTTGTATCACATTGGTATATGCCTTTTCCGGTTTTGTTCTAATGACAATAAATATGTATTTACACCCATTATCCAGTATGGGAGTTATTATCATGAGAAATAAAGACATTCCAGGTCTTATATTTTCACAGGAAATTAATGTCTCATTAGCATTTCTTTGTATTTGTATTTGGAGTATTGTATCAGTATTGTTTGCAAACATTGCACTAGGAAGAAGAAAGTGAGGTGTAGATAATGTGGAAATTACTTTGGGCTGAATGTCAAAAAATTCGTCGTTCAAAAATTGTTTGGATTACAGTTTTTGCATCCATTATGATAGCAGTCATAGTTTTTGCAGGAGGGCAGGATGTATATAATGACCCAGATTTACATTATGGCTTAAAGAGCGTTTATGACGGTTCACGGTATATAGACAATGCAGGTTGGTATATGGATGCGGTACAACCTTGGTCAACTTTTTTTGTTCTTCCTGCTGTCATTGCCCTATTAGGAAGCTATATTATTTGTCGTGAAGAAGAGGAGGACACTATTAAATCCCTGCGTCTTATTCCCATAAATGAAACAAAATTAACCATAGCAAAAATGATTATTACTTTTATATTCAGTATACTTCTTTATTTGTTACTCTTTACTATAACATTTTTGACTGAATCCGTTTTACATTTTTCCGATTTATCGATAAAACTGGTTTTAAGTTGCATGAAAGAGTATTTTCTTGATGGCATAGGTGTATTCTTTGCAATTTCTCCCATTATTGCCTTGGTATCGCGCATGAAAAAAGGATATTGGCTTGCATTAATATTCACAGAAGTTTATTCTATTGCTGGACTATTTGCGGGTATGTCAAATGTCTTACAAACCTTTTTTCCTATTGCGGCAATATTTAATATTTCTGGATACTATATAACTACTGGAGAAAAAATTATGGGGAGTATCATAAGTTTATTACTTTGTGCCTGCCTTTCTGCATTTATACTGAAAGGGCTAAAACACAATGAAAAAAATTGAAATAGGTATATCAAAATGAAAAAGATAAAAAAACTGATTATTCTAATTGTATTCTTGTTTCTTTTTGGTATGTTACACTGTTATACTGAATGGAAATTCAACAATGACCCACCTAAAGGGGTAATAGAAAGAATAAATGAGTGGACTGATAAGATTGGACTGGATTAGTAACTTATGTTAATTATAGTGAATGTAATATTAGCAAGTTATTGTTTCATATTTTAATACTATAACTTTAAATATTTGGTTTTAATCTGCCAAACGAATGTAAAAAAACTATCACAGAATCAACATATTTTTAAACACTTATAAAGCGGTAGTTTTGATTTTCAAAGCTGTCGCCTTTTCTTCTATATAAGCAAACTTACCCTCAACAAAGTGTAAAACATGGTACATTTTAAGAAAAAAGTACCACAGACACAAGCGATAAAAGAAACGCCGAGAACCTACAAAAACGTAGTGTTTATGCAGATTTACGACGCCTTCTATTTTCTCAACAGTCTTAATGACTTTGTACAAAAAAAAATTTTCTAATATTTTTTATAATCTTATCTTGTGATGTTTTTTATGTATATATGACTTAATACCAATTCCAATAAAAATTATGGATATTGGTATAATGAGAACTAGGAATTTATAATCATTATAATGTGACATTATTCTTACCCAACTCTCAGAAAAAATATATCCTACACTGATTAATGAAGTATTCCATATGGTTATTCCCACAATAGATGATATTACAAAAGTTATAATATTTTGACCTGCTATACCTGCTATAAAAGATATGTATGTTCTACATAGAGGGATTAATCTACATACACAAACAGAAATAGAAGAGTATTTATTAAAATAATCTTGAGATGCAAATATTCCTTTCTTTGCCTTTGGACATATTTCTATTATTTTATTAATGATAGATTTACCTCCCCAATTTCCCACTGTATAACAAAAGACTGAGCCAAGTATACCTGCAATTATACTTAAAATTAAAATTGTCAAAAATCCAAAATGATTTCTTGCAGCAATTGCTCCACATAAAGGTAAGACAACTTCGCTAGGTAATGGAAAACAAGCATACTCAATCATAATTAATACAAATACAGAGATTAATCCATATTGTAAAATAAAACTATTAATTACAGACACTTACTTATCTATCTCCTTTCTTATTTAAAGGTTTTAAAGGTACATATCTATAAGGATTCTCACCCTATATTTAAAGAATCAATCTCTTTAAACTATTATATGTATTTACACAAAGCATTTATAACATACTTTAAAAATAGTACTTTAAAATAAGAAACTTAATACATAAAAAAAGATTACGTGGCTACGTCCTACTCTCCCAGGCAGTTTCCCACCAAGTACCATCAGCGCTAGAGAGCTTAACTTCTGTGTTCGGAATGGGAACAGGTGTATCCTCTCTGCTATTGTAACCACATAATCTTTATGCTTAATATTTCTATTAAGTTTTTAATAATTTTTAGAATCTAGTAATACTAGCTTCTTTAGAGTTAACACTCTAAAAACTGCATATATATCTTAATGAATAAACATCATATAAATTTGGTCAAGTCCTCGACCTATTAGTATCGATAAGCTAAATACATTGCTGCACTTACACCTTCGACCTATCAACCAGATAGTCTTTCTGGGGTCTTACC
>NZ_OEZH01000094.1 GCF_900243075.1 Clostridioides difficile | reverse complement strand
TGTGTATCACCACAAATACTATTGTATCATAGATTAATAAAAATGTCTACTTAATTATATTTTTTAGTTAACATTTTTTGTTTCTCTTAAGATTAAAAATATACTTAATAGTTTTGTATTACTATATTATAAAAACTAATCAAAAATGAACAATTCATCAATAGGTGTATCTACTACTTTTGATATATCTATTGCTAATTTTAGAGAAGGATTATACTTTCCTGCTTCTAAACGCATAATAGTTTCTCTTCTAACTCCCACCTTTTCTGCTAATTGTTCTTGAGTTAATTCTTTTAATTGTCTGTATTTTTTTAGATTACAAATGAATTCGGGCATATTATTTTTCCTCTAAAATATAAAGTTTTATAGCATAAACATTTAAAGTAATTGCATATGCAACTGATAACAAAACACACATTAATTCTACATTCCTAGATACTATAGTAATACACCATAAAATAAATAATTCTATAACAGCAAACTGTCCTGTAAATGCCATAGCTGACTTTTCATCTTCTACATACCTTTCATCTGCTTTATCACCATTTATTTTTGCTATAATAAAGTTTGAGAAAAAAGCAAAAAATCCAATGTATGTAAGGTCAACAATATTACCAGATGAAAAATATCTAAAACTTAAAAAGCCAAGGAAGCCACAAAAACCCATAAAAAATTTTTTCTGAATCATTTTATTCCCTCCTTAGTATTTTCAAAAGAGATATATTTGTATCTTTATGATATAAATATATCTCTTTTATGTTCTTTTGTCAATAGAAGAGGAGCATTATATGATAAATGAAAGAACATGAGAGTCTATTTATGTTGATGCGATATCAACAATACAATTATTAGAAGCTAAACAATCTAAAGATTTAACATCCAAGAAATATTCTAAGACAGTTTTTTATATGCTGATACAATAAAGCCTATTAGAAAAAGTAAGCATATCAGAAGACGGATGGGATAAAATTGGGTTTGTTTCTAAGGGACTAGGAATTAAGAAACAACAAAAAAAGAACCAATATTAAATTTTTTCTCATATAATGCACCTTCTAGTTGGAAACTAGTAGGTAGAGATTTACTTCAATACAATTGTGGGTTTGAATCAATCACAACATTAGTAAGAGGAGAAAGCTTTTGGTCATTCAATTTCATTGTTTAATCTTAAAACATTTTAAATAAATTTTATTAAAATTAAAGATATATTGACACCTTAACGTTATAATAAAAAATATAGTAACTATATAGATTATAAAAAGATAAGGAGTGTATAACCCTTGGAAAAACAGTATTTTACTACAGGAGAATTCGCCAAGTTATGTGGAATATCTAAACAGACATTAATTTTTTATGATAAAATAGGGATTTTTTCTACTGAATATAAAGATAAAAACAATTATAGATATTATTCAGTCTATAAATAATATTCATATATTAATAAGTATTGATAAACATCAAAATGTGCATTTTTACAGGTGTTTGGACTAAAAGAGTATAAGGTAACTGACTGACATTTAACTGACAAAACCTATTTTTACAGGTTTAACTGACATTTAACTGACAGTCAGTTTTTTTATTTAAATAACATTTTGCTTAAATTGTCAGAAGCTTCTTTGTCCATTTCTTCTAAAACATGAGAGTATCTATTCATAGTCATTTTTATATCTGTATGACCTAGTCTTTCAGAAACTACTTTCATATTAGTTCCTCCTAAAAGCAATAAGGTAGCACTTGTATGCCTGAACTGAACCCTACTTAGTAGACAGTTTTTAATAAGATAGTTATTTTTAAGCAGCACGCTTATATTCTATAGGTGTGCTGCTATTTAATTTAGATT
>NZ_OEZH01000091.1 GCF_900243075.1 Clostridioides difficile | reverse complement strand
ATCAAATATTATCTGAAAAAATGGTATTTTCATACCTTTATTTGTCATGCATAATTTTACTTACAACATAAACTTTATATAAAATAATTAAAAATATATCTATTAAGGTAAGTAAAAAAGAGCTCTCACAGAACAAATTTAATTTGCTCCTGCGACAGCCCCTTTTAATATGAACTTAGAATATTGTAAAAAAATATATTTAAATACAAAATTAATTTTTTAATGACCCGTTAAATTACTATCGCCAAATTTATCGTTAAATGGTTTTATAATTCTGTTTATAGGTCCTTTTAGAAGAACATTTAAACAAATAGACAGAATCATGAATAGTAACAGAACTAATATATCTTTAGTTAAATTTGGAGCATATATACCACCAACTGCTTCCCTTGTAGCACCTATTGCATAGGTAAATGGCATTATAGGATTTATTCTTTGGAAGAATGTAGGTGTAACTTGTATAGGGAATGTACCACCAGAAGAACCAATCTGAACGACTAATAGTACTATTGCAATTGCTTTTCCTACATTTCCAAATACAGAAACTAACGAATACACTATAAAGTTAAATACCATACTAGTAAACATGAGTAGAAGTATCAATAAAATTGGGTGCTTTGCTGTTACTCCCAATAACAGTATATCTCCAGCTCCAATTATGAAACCTTGAACGATAGCTATACTTAAAAAAGTAAGACCTCTTCCAAAGTAAGTTTCATATGGCTTATAGTTTCCATGTACAGATGTAGACAATAGTGCTGAAATAAGTAATATACCAACCCATGTAGAAAGAACACTATAAAATGGTGTCATTGCAGAACCATAATTTTCAATTGGATATAATTTCTCTGTTTTCACCTCAACAGGTTCTTTTAAGAAATTAGACTTTGTCAATATATCACTTTCAAGTAAGCTGACCAATTTTTTCATATCTTCACCATTACTAATCTTGCTTAAAGTATCAATCAAATCATCCAACATCCCTTTTGCTAAAGGAAGTCTTTCTCTTATCAATGATATACTTTCCTGTGCATTTCCTGAAAGTTTTAGAGAAGTAGTAAGTATTTCTTCAACCTTTGGAAGTTTTGCTTCTGCCTTATCTAAAACAGTAATTATATCATTTGCTACTTTTATACTGTTTGCAAATATACTATTTATAGGTTTTGATATTTTTGAATCAAAATTATTTAAGATATTTAAATTAATTCTTCCAATACCATTTGATAGACTTAAAACATTATTCAAAGCACTTACAGATGGTTGTTGTCCAGATATAACTTTGTTTTTAATATCATTTAGTGTTGATATAGATGAATCTATTTTATTGCTAGAGTCTTCAAGATTATCTATTACATCATCTAATCTATTATTTGATGTAAGTTGATTTAATTTAGTTAAAAAATCCACCAAAGTATCGTTTAAAGATTGCAAGTTAGAAAGTTTTTCTGATAAATTATCTATCAAATTAGGTACATCTTCACTGCCACTATTTACTGCATCAATTAAATTTAATGTAAGAGAAGAAGCAGAAGATGAAAGGTCAACCATTAAATTTAAGTCAGACTTAATAAGAGGAGAAAGTTCATCTAAATTATCATTTGTATCCTCTAAGAATTTTTTTAAGTCACTTGATAACAGTTTTGTATCATTCAGAGTCTTTTTAATAGTAGGTAAATCAGATTTAATATCTTTAACTGTATCAGATAATTTTGAAGTAGCATCAGAAGCTAAATCAACAGTCTTATTTATATGGTCAAATCTCTTTTGAAGGTCAATAAGGGAATTTTCAACTTTTGTCAATTTTGGAAGACTGTGTTCAATTCCTGCACCAACTCCGTTTGATATACCAAGAACGATTTCACTAACTGTTTTTACTATAGTCTGATTAACCTGTAGTTGTATTGTAGAAGCACCTTTATCTGTAATCTTTGGTGCAACTGCATTTATTTTTTCATTAACTGTATAGATAATTTCGCCTTTTTTAACATCATCTGTAATTAAGGATGTCAAATCTTTTGTAAAATTTTTTGGAATCTTAAGTGATGCATAGTAAGTACCTTTTTTGACACCTTCAAGAGCGGTTTTTTCATCTACAAATTGCCAACCTAAACTTTTGTTATCTTTAAGTTGTTCAATTAATTGGTCTCCTACATTAATTTTCTGTCCTGCTATTTCATTTCCTTTATCTTCATTTGTTACTGCTACAAGCATATTAGCAGTACTTCCATAAGGGTCCCAAGATGCTTTTATATTGAACCAAGCATAGAGAGAGGGTAAAAAAGCAAGACCTAAAACTATTATAAGTACCGCATAATTTCCACGTATATCTTTTAGGTCATTTTTAAAAATTTCTAATATATTTTTTAAACCATTTGAAGGCTTTAAATTCTTAATATTATTCCAGTTTAAAATTTCTTTTAAACTATTAGTTTTTTTCAAATGTCTCACCTCCTAAAATATTTTGATAGAGAAAAAGTTAGATTTATAATCAATTTTAAATTATATTACTTTTTACACAAATAGTAAAGTTAAAGTTTTGTCTTAATTTTAATACATATATATTATATATAATAGTATGCTATAAATATATATAAATATAGGAAATAAAAACAAATAATTTATAAAATGTATAGTATAAAAATTAATAATAAAACAAATATTTATAATTGATATAATCAATTAAATTAGCCATTGTGATATAATTTTAATAATGGGAAAATTCTATGAAGGGATGATTGAATGAGGTATTTTAAAAAATACATAAAAAAATATATAGCACTATTTCTAACAGCAGTATTTTTTTTGACATTGGAAGCTTTTTGTGATTTAGCTCAACCAACTATAATGGCAAAAATAATCGATATAGGGGTTTCAAATAAGAATTTAGATTACATATTATCAACAGGAGCTTTAATGATAGGGATAACTTTTTTAGGTTCAATATTTTCAATAATAAGAAGTATAATCTCAGCAAGAGTTTCTCAATGTTTCTCGTATGATTTAAGACAGGATGTATTTGAAAAGATAAATACATATTCATTAAAACAAATAGATAAATTTGGTAGAGCTTCACTAATAACAAGAATTACTAATGATATTAATCAAGTACAACTTTTTGTTCATGGAATGATGAGAGTTTTTATAAAATCTCCAATCATGTGTATAGGAAGTTTAATTATAGCCATAAAATTAAACTTAAAGATGTCAGCAATTATCCTAATTGCAGTTTTAATTATATTTATCATAATATTACTCAATATGAAGGTAGGATATAGACTATTTAAAAATGTACAAGAAAGTACAGATAAAATAAATTCAAAATTAAGACAGTTTTTAGGTGGAATAAAAGTAGTCAAACTATTTTGTAGATACGATTATGAGAACAAAAGTTTTGAAGAGTTAAATAATGAGCTTTTTAAAAATAGTAAAAAAGCTACGACTATGATGTCATTTTTTAGACCAACAATTACAATAATTATTAATGTATCCATAATAATAATATTATTGATTGGAAGATATTTAGTTTATTCAGGAGAGATTAAAATTGGGATTATAGTTGCTTATGTAAATTATATGACTAGAATATTGACATCACTTATAATGATTTCACATGTTTTTAATGTCTTTGTTAGAGCAAAAGCTTCTTATGAAAGAATAAGTGAAGTTTTGATTGATGATGAAGAAATAATTGAGAAAAATACTAGTTTAGATAGTGAAGAAAAAAATTTGGAATTTAAAAATGGTGATATAATCTTTGAAAATGTAGATTTTTCGTATAATAAAAACACACATGAAAAAATATTAAAAGATATATCCTTTAAAATAGAAGAAGGTCAAAATATCGGTGTGATTGGTCAAACCGCTTCAGGAAAGACTTCTTTAGTAAATTTAATTCAAAAATTATATATAATTGATAGAGGAGATATTAAGATTGGAGGACATAGTATATATAGTATTTCTGAAGAAAGTTTAAGGGAAAGAATAGGTGTAGTATTTCAAAATAGTAGTGTATTTGGAAAAAGCGTACTAGAAAATATAGTTATGGGAAATAAGGATGTAAGTAGAGAAGATGTTATAAAATCATGTGAGATAGCAAATGCAAATCAATTTATAACAAAACTCGAAAATTCTTATGATGAGGTTTTATTTCAAAGGGGTAAGAATCTATCAGGAGGACAAAGACAAAGAATTACTATAGCTAGAGCTATAGCAAAAAAACCACAAATATTAATTCTTGATGACTGTTTTAGTGCAATGGATATTAATACAGAGACAACTATAAGAAAGAATATAAAAGATTATATAAACGCTTTAAGAGAAAAGGAAAACAAGAAATGCACTGTAATAACTATTTCACAAAAGATTAGCTCTATAATTGACTGTGATAAAATTTTAGTCTTAGATGAGGGAGAGGTGGTTGGATTTGCTACACATGAAGATTTACTGGTTAGTTCTCCAATTTATAAAAAAATTTTTGAGTTGCAGAACTTAGCAAATGAAGATGTAAATTAAGGAGGAAGCATATTGAATTTAAGTACTGGAAATCAAAAGGTCAGTAGGTTAAAGAAAAAAGAAATGCCTAAAGATTTTAAAAAAACTTTTAAAAGAATTTTTATGTACTTTAAAAAAGATAAAAAGATTACTAGATTTATTTTTTTGCTAGTAATAATTGACTCAATTATATCGACTATAATACCATATGCTCTCGGAAAAGTAGTTGATATAATAAATATTGAAACCTATTCAAAATCCATTTTTTTTAAAGGAATAATTATTTTACTTTCATTTTATATAATTGAATTTTCAGTTAAATTGTCTAAGGGTATATGTACAGCTAGATTATCTCAAAGTATAGTTAAAGAGATGAGAAGTAATTTATTTTTAAAATTTAAAAATCTACCAATAACCTTCTTTGATAAAAGTTCTACTGGAGATATTATGAGCAGGATAACAAATGATGTTGATAATATTAGTACAGGAATCTCAAATTCATTAGTACAATTAATTACAGGAATCTTAAATATATTAATGACTTTTATTATGATGTTTATATTAAGTCCAATTTTAACCTTTTGTAGCATCATATTAATACCAATTGTAATGTTTATAAGTAATTTTATTGCAAAGAGGACTAGAGTTCTTTTTAAGCAACAACAAGTTGAGTTAGGAAAGCTAAATTCTCATATTGAAGAAATGGTATCAAATATAAACATGGTAAAATCTTTCAACTATGAAAGAAAGTCTGTAAATGATTTTAAGGAAGTCAATGATAGACTTCTAAATATTTCACTTAAATCGCAAATTTATACATCTCTTTTAATGCCTATTATGAATGTGATTAGTAATATAGGGTTTGCAACAATATGTATTATAGGTGGTGTTCTTGCATCTAAGGATATTATAACTATAGGAGTTATAGCTAGTTTTTTAAGTTATGTGAGGCAATTTACAAGACCTTTAAATGAGTTAGCGAATCTATTTAATACATTACTTTCAGCCATAGCTGGATGCGAAAGAGTTTTTGAAATTATGGATGAAAAAGAAGAACAAGAAGTAGATAGTGTGTTTAAAAGTAAGCTTAATAACAATAAGAATGATAATTTAGATTCTCATTTAGTAAAGGGAGAAATTGAATTTAAAAATGTAAGCTTTTCTTATGACTCAAAAAAGAAAATTTTAGATAATATAAACTTAAGAATCAAAGCTGGTACATCAAATGCCATTATAGGAGAAACTGGAAGTGGAAAAACAACAATTATAAATCTAATTACAAATTTCTATTATATAGATGAAGGAAGTATATTTTTAGATGGTGAGGATATATATTCTATTGATAGAAACTATTTGAGAACTTGTTTTGGAGTAGTTCCACAAGAAAGTTATATATTCAATGATACAGTTATGGAAAATATAAGGTATGGAAATCTGGAAGCTACTGATGAAGAAGTTATATATGATAGTAAAATAGCAAATTCACATAAATTTATAATGAAAATGCGTGAAGGATATAGCACTGTATTATCGGATAGGGGTGAAGATTTAAGTGAAGGTCAAAAACAACTAATAAGTATTGCTAGAGCAGTCTTAAAAAATGCCCCTATACTTATTTTGGATGAAGCCACAAGTAAGATAGATATAGCAACAGAGGCTAAGATTCAAGAGGCAATAAATAGTTTAACTTATGGAAAGACAAGTATAATTATAGCCCATAGATTAAGTACCATATCAAATTGTGATAATATAATAGTTTTAGAAAATGGTAGAATTGTGGAATCTGGGAATCATGAAGAGCTGATAAAATTAAAAGGACATTATTATAGAAACATACTATTAACGCAGGGAAAATAAGTACTTAGAAAAAACTTTAAAAAAAATTGTTTAAAGGTATATGGTGCGGGTATATATAGATTAACTTAATAAATAAAAAATTTAATTTGATATATAAAATTTAGGAGGAAAGTAATTATGAAGAAATTTGTTTGTACAGTATGTGGATATATACATGAAGGAGATGCTGCACCAGCACAATGTCCAGTATGTAAAGTTGGAGCTGATAAATTTGAAGAAATGAAAGGCGAAAAAAATTGGGCTGACGAGCACAGAATAGGAGTAGCTCAAGGTGTAGATGAAGAAGTAATCGAAGGATTAAGAGCTAACTTCGTTGGTGAGTGTACAGAAGTAGGAATGTACTTAGCAATGAGTAGACAAGCAGATAGAGAAGGTTATCCAGAAGTAGGAGAAGCTTATAAGAGAATAGCTTTTGAAGAAGCTGAGCATGCTGCTAAATTTGCAGAACTTCTTGGAGAAGTTGTAGTTGCAGATACAAAAGAAAACTTAAGAGTTAGAGTTGATGCTGAGTATGGTGCAACTGATGGAAAATTAAAATTAGCTAAGAAAGCTAAAGAATTAGGATTAGATGCTATACATGACACAGTACATGAAATGTGTAAAGACGAAGCTAGACATGGTAAAGCATTCTTAGGATTATTAAATAGATATTTTGGAAAATAAATTTAATATAAAATAGATTTTAAGAGTATCTTATTTTATAATTTTTAAAATTATAAGTGAGGTACTCTTTTTTAGTTATTAAATTTTAGCTAAAAATGACTAATATTTGAACAGGTTTTTACAAAATTAATTGAGAGGAACTAGGAAGCAGTAAACAAAAACTAGTAGGTAGAAAAACATTGTGATTATTGGGGTTATAGAGATTTTCTACTATGTGAAATAGGTATAATAATTGTAAAAAAGTTAATGCATACTTTTGCATCAAAACTAATGAATAGAGTAGATATATCAAAATATGAATAATGTATGAGTCAAAATTTGACATATGTAGGATAAGTATGATACATTATAAAAGTTAAATAAAGATAACTTTGAGTAGGAGGTAATAATATTAATGTTTAATATTGAAGTTGAAAATAAGGAATACAAACTATTATGTAAGAACTATTCTAAAAATGACGGAATAAAAGCAATATTTCTTTATTTAATAACTATGTTAGAATTGTTTTTACAAGGATATTTATATAAGACAAATTTAAGTTCAACTATTTTAACTATGTCGCAAGGAATACTTTCAATCTTAATTTTATTTGTAGGATTGGGGTTTGTATTGTTATCAAAAGAAAAATTAAATACAATTGGAATTACAAGAAAAAATTTAAAACAAAGTTTTTTGTATGGAATTTTGGGTTTTATTATACTCCTAACTTTCATTATTTTATCCAATACAATTATAGAAGGGAAAAAAGTTGTTTTTCAATTGCCTACTATTATTACAGTTATTACATTTATTGTTGTTGCAATTTCAGAAGAAGTTGTTTTTAGAGGATATATTCAAACAAGATTAACTGGATTGATAAAAAACAATGTAATTACATCATGTATAAATGCTTTTCTTTTTCTATCTACACACTATCCTGTAAGATGGGCAGCATCTGGCTTTTCAATTACAATTTTATCTGGATTTTATGTAGTATGTCTTATACTTCTTCACTTTGTGTGTGATTTAGTATATAGAAAAACTAATTGTATATGGGGTTCGTACTTACTACATATACTATATAATGTCTTTACAGCAATTTTGGTTTTTCCTATTTAACCAATTCTAATTTGATAAGCAATTGATTGTTAAAGTCTAGCTAATTTTGTAAATTAACTAGTATAATTATAGACATGTATCTGATTAAGGATATATGTCTTTTTAATTTGAGGAATGCATAATAAATGATATTGAATTAAGAAATAAATTAAGTTTTAAAACATAAAATTGACATATTTAGAGGAATACATTAAATTAAATATAAAAATTTATTTTTTTTGTAAAGGTGGTGGATAATCTGATAAAGTATATACATAAAAGTGATGTAGCTATTGTTGTTTTGCATGAAATCTATGGGATTAATAGCTTTATAGAAGATGTTTGCCAAAAGTATTATAAATATGGATATGATGTATTTTGTCCTGAACTTCTGGGAGAAAAAAGAGTTTTTCCATATTCAAAAGTCCAAGAGGCATATGATTTTTTTATAAATAATGTTGGTTTTGATATTTATAAAAAAGTAGAAAAATTTATAAATGATTTAAAGTCAGAATATAAATATGTACTTGTTGTTGGGTATAGTGTAGGTGCAACCATTGCATGGAGATGCAGTGAAGATTCTCTTTGTGATGGTATAATTTGTTGCTATGGTTCTCGGATTAGAGACTATATGGATGTAATTCCAAAATGTCCTGCCTTATTAGTATTTGCAAAATATGATTCATTTGATGTTGATTCTGTTTCTTTTCAACTTTCTAAAAAACAAAATATTCAAATCGAGGTTTTAGATGCAAACCATGGTTTTATAGATAAATATTCAAAAAATTATTCTGATATTCAAACACAAGTATTTAGTATTAAAGAAAAAAGTTTTCTATCTAAATACTTAGGATAATATAGATTATTATAAAATATATAAAAAGATTTAATCAATCTGAAAAATTTTTTATGGCACTATTGATATTTAAGATATTGGTAGTGTTATTATATTTTTTGAAATTGAATCAATCACTAGAATTATAGTGTTAATTATGCTTTTATCATTTATGAGAAATTAATATTAGACAGGGTATTTAAATAGATAATAAGAAATTAATTATAGTTGAATAAGAATATTATATGAGAATATTGCAATTTGATATATTTACCATTACAATAAAGATAGCTACAACTGAAAAACTAAATAAGTTAAAGTAAGTTGAAAAATTAGGAGGTTTTTAAATATGAAACCATTTAAAAAGCACTTCTTGATACTTTCTTTGACATTTTTACTTATTATATTATGTTTTAATAATGTTCAATGTTCTGCTGCTGAATCTAAAAATTCAAAAAAAATACGAGTTGGATATTGTGATAACTATGGAATAATATCTTCATCAAAAGAACATTCTTATACAGGATATGGTTATGACTATTTAAAGGAAATTTCAAAATATACAGGATGGGAGTATGAGTTTGTAAAAGGGTCTTGGAAAGAGTGTTTAGACAGGCTAGAAAAAGGTGAAATAGATTTACTTGGACCTTTACAGAATAATGATGAAAGAAATAAAATATTTAATTTTCCTAAACTAAATTCAGGATATGAATATGGTACTCTATATACCAGTGATAGTAATAATAATATGTTTTATGAAGATATAAATTCATTTGATGGCATGAGAGTAGCTGTGATTAGAGGGAATTTTCATAATATTGCATTTGAGAAGTATAGAGAAAAAAATAATTTTTCAGTGAAATATATATATTGTAATTCTATTGGTGAATTGATTGAGTCTGTCAATGAAAATAAGGCAGATGCACTTGTCTGTGGAAGTATTATAGATGCTAAAGGAATGAAAATAGTTAGTAAGTTCTCTGTAGAACCTTTTTATTTTGCTACTACAAAAGAGAAACCTAACTTAGCAAAAGAACTAGATTATGCTTTAAAAGAAGCAAAAACGAACGATATGTATTATGAGTTGGAATTATATAAAAAGTATTTTAAAAGAGAGATTACCAATTCCTTAGCATTTACTCGTCAAGAAATAAATTTTATTAAAACAAATCCAAAGCTTACTATGGTATACGATTCAGATTGGTCTCCTGTTGAGTATTATGATAAAGAAAGTAATTCATTTAAAGGTATAAGTTCTGATTTAATGTCAATTATATCAAAAAAATGTGGTATAAAATTTGAATATATTAAAACAAAAAATTATAATGAAAGTCTTGATTACATAAAAAATGGAAAGGCAAATATGTTATGTGGTTCAATAAATGAATATAATAAAGAAAAACGATTTAATATGAAATTGACAAACCCATACATAAATATTCCAATGGTTATGGTCGGAAAGTTAGGAACCAATCTCAATGATGATTTAAATATTGCTTTAACTAGTAGTTATAAGTCTATTGATTCTTATATAGAAAAAAGTTTTGAAAATTCTAAGACAACATCTTATAAGTCTGTAGAAGGCTGTTTAAATGCTATAAATACAGGGAAAGCAAATTTGATGATACTTAGTTCTTATCAGCTTGATGAACTTTTAAGGGAAGGAAAGAGTGAGAGTTTATCTATTATGTCTGTTTTAGATACCAGTTATGGAATGTGTATAGGGGTATCAAATAAAACTGACCCTATATTGGTATCAATTTTAAATAAATCAATAGATAAAATTACTGAAGAAGAATTAAGTGATAGTATATATTTTAACACTATTGAGAAGCCATATAAAGTGCCATTCAGTATAATTTTTAAAGAGTACTCAATACAAACTATTTTTTTTGTATGTATTTTATTTTTAATTGCTATTAAATATATAATTTATAATAAAAAGAAGAAAGAGGACTCTCTAAAGAGGATTGCCTATACAGATTCATTAACAGGAGCAGATAGTATAGATAAGTTTAAAATCAATTCGAGTAAATTGTTTGCTAAAAATAATCCACAAGAATATGTATTGTTTTATATGGATGTTGACAAATTTAAATATATAAATGATATGTTTGGATATAATATGGGAAATAAGATTTTGATACACATATCAAATACTATTGCAAGTGAATTAGGGGAAGATGAAATTTTTGCAAGAGTTTCTGCTGACCACTTTGTTCTTCTTATTAAATATAAGACAGATGAAGATATTAAAGCAAGGTTAAATAATATTTACAATAAGGTTCAGATATTCAGTAATCCTCAAATAAACTATTATAAATTGATTTTAGATTGTGGCATATATAAAATAAGTAAGAGTGACAATGATATAAACACTATTATGGATAGAGCAAATACTGCAAGGAAAACTATAAAAGGTGGTCATAAAAATTCATTTGCCTTTTATGACAATGAAATGCATAAAAAAATATTAAAAGAGAAAGAAATTGAAAATTCAATGGTAGATGCTCTTAAGAATGGAGAATTTATTGTTTATTTTCAACCCAAATATAGTCTTTCAGATTATCAAATTACAGGGGCAGAGGCACTTGTTCGTTGGGATAATCCAAAAAAAGGTTTAATACCACCAATAGAGTTTATTCCTGTATTTGAGAGGAATGGTTTTATTGTAAATATTGATTTTTATGTATTTGAAGAGGTATGCAAAAAGATTAGAGAGTGGATGGATGAAGGTCAAAAAGTGGTACCTATATCTGTCAACTTGTCTCGAATGCATTTTATAAATAGCAATTTTATTGAGCAGTTTAGATTAATTGTAGATAAATATAAAATCCCAACAAGCCTTATAGAATTAGAACTAACGGAAACAGCAGTATTAGATAATATAGAAGGATTACTTGATACAATGAATCATTTGAAAGAAAATGGATTTGTAATTTCTATGGATGATTTTGGTACAGGATATTCTTCACTTAATCTTTTAAAAGAATTGCCTGTTGATATATTAAAATTAGATAGAGCATTTTTTACAGAAAAAGATGAGAATAATAATGAAAAAATTGTTATATCTAATGTCATCAGAATGGCAAAGGAACTAAAAATGAAGGTAATATCAGAAGGGGTAGAAACTATTTCACAAGTAGAATTTTTAAAACAAATTGGGTGTGATATGGTACAAGGATACTTGTTTTCTAAGCCAATACCTGTAAAAGAGTTTGAGAAAATCGCTTTTAAAAAAGAAGAAAACAATATATAAGTAATGTGAAAACTTATAAATAGAGATGCTTTAATATAGTTGAATATGCTATTTTAGAGCCTCTTTATTTTTATATGAATTTTTATGGGATTTATTAATACAATGAATCAAATGAGAAAAAAAATCAAAAGAATACAATAATCACTTGCAAAACTTATACTATTGTGATAGACTTAAATCAAAATTAGGAATTGTAAAAAGAAGGGAAAAAATAGGTGATTATTTTAACAGGTTAAAATTTAAGATATTATAATTTATATATAAGATAACGATTGCTTGTAAATTTAAATTAGTTTAAGAGGGGGAATATTATATGATGCCATTGATATTATCAAATACAGGTGAAGAAGTAGTTATAAAGAAAATTTCAGGAAGTGATAAGACAAGAACTTTTTTAAATAGTATAGGTTTTGTAGTCGGTACAAATGTTAAAATAATTTCTAAGATAGATGGTAATTTAATAATAGATGTAAAAGATACTAGAGTTGCATTAGATAAAAAAATGGCAAGTAGAATAATAATATAGGGAGGTAATGGCATGAACAGACTAAAGGATATTAAGTGTGGAGAGACTGTAAAAGTCAAGAAATTAGAAGGAGAAGGAGCCACACGAAGACGTATAATGGATATGGGGATTACAAGAGGGGTTGATGTATTTGTAAGAAAAGTAGCTCCTCTTGGAGATCCAATTGAAATAACAGTCAGAGATTATGAACTATCAATTCGTAAATCAGATGCAGAAAAAATTATTGTGGAATAATAAAATTAATTAGAATAGGGTTAATGCAATTATATAATGAGAATGATTTTCTGTATCAAAACAGTTATGTGTCTAAATAATAATGGAGGGAATGGAAATGTCAATAAAAATAGGTCTCATAGGAAATCCTAACTGTGGTAAGACAACAATGTTCAATGGGCTTACAGGCTCATCGCAATATGTTGGTAACTGGCCAGGAGTAACAGTTGAAAAAAAAGGTGGAAAATTAAAAGGAAATAAAGATGTAGAAATAGTAGATTTACCAGGTATTTATTCTTTATCTCCATATACATTAGAGGAAGTAGTTACACGTAATTTTATGCTAGATGATAAGCCAGATGCAGTAATAAATATTGTAGACGCATCAAATATAGAGAGAAATTTATATCTTACAACTCAAGTTTTAGAGTTAGGTATACCAACTGTTATAGCTCTTAATATGATGGATATTGTTAACAAGAATGGTGACAAGATAAATATTAAAAAACTATCTGAAGTTATAGGTTGCCCAGTGGTAGAAGTAACAGCAGTTAAAGGTCAAGGCATTATGGAGGCTGCTGAAAAGGCAATTGAACTTGCAAGTAGTAACAATAAATTAGATTTTAAATTGCCATTCGTTGATGAAAGTAAGGAAGCAATAGAAAAAATTGAAAAAATAATAGAAGAAAAGACTCCATACATAGATATGGAAACACGCTGGCTAGCTATAAAGCTATTTGAAAGAGATGAAAATGTTATACAAAAGCTTGATATCTCTAAAACAGTATTGAATAGCATTGAAGAAATAACTAGAAATTGTGAAGATGAATTGGATGATGATAGTGAAAGTATAATAACAGCTAATCGTTATGAATTTATTAGTTCAATAATTTCAAATATAATAAAGAAAAATAGAAAAGGTAAAGAAACTGTATCAGATAAAATAGATAAGATTGTAACAAATCGTATACTAGCATTACCTATTTTTGCACTTATAATGTGGGGAGTTTACTATATAGCAGTAAGTTCGTTGGGGGCTATAGCGACTGATTGGACAAATGATGTACTGTTTGGAGAAATTATTCAAGGTAGTGTAAGTAATTTTCTAGCTTCTTTAAATGTAGCAGAGTGGTTACAAGGACTTGTAGTTGATGGGCTAATTGGTGGAGTTGGAGCAGTATTAGGATTTGTACCACAAATCATGCTTTTATTCTTACTATTGTCAATATTAGAAGATTGTGGATACATGTCACGTGTAGCTTTTATAATGGATAGAATTTTCCGTAAGTTTGGTCTTTCAGGAAAATCATTTATACCAATGCTTATAAGTTCAGGTTGTGGAGTTCCAGGAGTTATGTCAACTCGTACTATAGAGAATGATAGAGATAGAAAAATGACTATTATGTTAACTACATTCATTCCATGTGGAGCTAAGATTCCAATAATAGCATTATTTGCAGGAGCATTATTTGGAGGTGCTTCATGGGTAGCTCCATCAATGTATTTCTTAGGTATTGTAATGATAATCATCTGTGGAATTATATTAAAGAGAACTAGTTTATTTGCAGGGGAACCATCTCCTTTTGTTATGGAATTACCTCAATATCATATTCCAAGTGCAAAAGGTGTTTTGATACACATGTGGGATAGAGGAAAAGCATTCATAATCAAAGCAGGAACAATTATATTTGTTGCTTGTGGAGTAATTTGGTTCTTACAATCATTTAACTGGTCATTACAAATGGTAGATGCTGGAGAGAGCATATTAGCTAGCTTAGGAAATATAGTTGCACCAATATTTGCACCTCTTGGATTTGGAAACTGGCAATCATCAGTAGCAACAGTTACAGGTCTAGTAGCTAAAGAAAATGTAGTGGGAACATTTGGAGTTTTATTTGGTATATCAGATGCAACAGAACAAGACCCAGCACTTCTTGGTTCAGTTGCAAGTATGTTTACAGTAGCCAGTGCATTTGCATTTATGGCATTCAATATGCTTTGTGCGCCTTGTTTTGCAGCTATTGGAGCTATAAAAAGGGAAATGGGTTCATGGAAATGGACATGGATTACATTAGGATTCCAGACTTTAACAGCATATATAGTTGCTCTCCTTATCAATCAAGTTGGAAGTTTAGTTCTAGGTACTGGAGGAAGTATTGCTGGGGCAATAATATCTATAATTATACCAGTAGCAGTAGTCTTTGCAGTTTTAACTTATTCAAATAGAAATATGAAAAAAGAAAAAATTGGTAAATTAAGTTATATGAAAAATTAATTCATATAAATAAGGAGTGATGAATATGGCTACATTTATTATAGCAGCTATTGTAGTAGTATTAATGGCATTAGCTGTAATGCATATGGTTAAAAATTCAAAAAAGAATGGTAGTAGTTGTGGATGTGGTTGTTCTGGATGCTCAAGTAGTAAGAGTTGTCATAGTACTAAGAGATAGATAAGATAAGAGCCTGATAAAAAGTTTAAATTACTTTATTATCAGGTTCTTATTTTTTATATAAATAACAAATTTCATATTTGAAGTAGGTTAGACTATGTTGTAATTTTACTGTATAATTATATATAAATATATGATTAGGAGGAATTATTGCTAGATTAAGCAATATGAGTGAATATTATGTTTAAATTTGATATAACAAATGAACTTATGTGTATAGCAAGGGGAAGTGGCAAATTTTTTGCAAAAAAAGGTGCTATGGTAGCCTTTAAAGGAAATTTTAATTTTGAAAAATTGTTATTAGGTCCAAATAATGGTGGTGGTTTAGGAAGAGCATTATTAGGTCATGTTCAAAGGTCATTGACAGGAGAACAAATGCCAATAATGGTTGTTGAAGGTGAAGGTGAAATTTACCTAGCTCAAAATGCTTATCATGTAGATGTAATATCAATTGACCCAGGTGATTCAATTTATGTTGAGAGTGAAAACTTATTGGCGTTTTCTGAACAATTAAACTACAGTGTAAAATTGATTGGCTCAGGGGTAATATCTCAAAAAGGTCTTTTTACTACACATTTAGTAAATAAAACAGGTCAAAATCAAGATGTTGCTATAATAACAGATGGTAACCCTCTAATACTTGAAGGACCTTGTTGTGTTGACCCAGATGCATTAGTAGCTTGGACTGGAAGAGAACCATATCCTAAAGTATCAAAACTATCATGGAAGACTTTTATTGGTCAGACTTCAGGGGAATCTTATCATATGGAATTTGTTGAACCTGGACAAATAGTTATTATACAGCCATCTGAAAGATTGTCTGGATTAAAAACAGATTCTACACCTTCTGATAGAATGAGTTCAGGTGGATTAAGGCTTGGTATAGATTAAATTTTATTATAGATTAATTATTATTTAGGATATTAAAAAATAAAAAGGGTGGTAGGGATAGATATGTTAAAAGGAGTTTTATATGTTTGAGAAAATTCATAAAAAGTTAAAAGGATATTATATTTTTTTTATAATCTTAATTTTATGGAAGATTGTATGTGTTTTAGGTATATGGAATAGCTATATTCTGCCACCACCTGAAATAGTTCTAGATACTTTTATAAAAATGATATATGATGGTTCTATTTTCTTAAATGTTTATGCCAGCATAAGAAGAATATTGATAGGTTTTTTAATAAGCTCACTGATAGCAATACCACTTGGAGTTGTATTTGGGGTAAATAAAAAAATGTATGAATACTTCAAACCATTATTTGAATTCATGCGAAGTACACCTCCACTAGCTTTGGTTCCAATGCTTATTTTATGGTTTGGTATAGGTGAAGAATCTAAAATTATAATTATCATTTTGGCATCCTTTTTTCCAATATTTTTAAATACACTAAAAGGTATAAAAAATTGTGACAATAAATTAATAGAAGTAGGTAAATCTTTTAATTTATCTAAAAAGAGAATTTTTTATAAAATAATAATTCCTAATTCTATGTTAGATATTGTTGTTGGACTTAGTTTAGGACTTGGATATAGTTTTAGAGCTATAATTGGTGCAGAACTTATTGCAGCTTCTTCAGGGCTAGGGTATTTGATTTCTGATGGAAAAGATATGTCTAGAACTGATGTTGTATTGGTAGGAATTTTTGTTATTGGATTTTTAGGTATACTTTCAGATTATCTATTTTCAAAGGCAATAACAAGATTTAGCAAAGGGAAGCAGGTTGATTTAAATGGTTAGGAATGGATTTTTACTAGAAAATATATACAAAAAATATTTAGTTGATAATAAAGAGCATTTAGTTCTTGATGATATCTCTTTAAATATATCTAGTGAAGAAATAACTGTTATATTAGGCGAAAGTGGATGCGGAAAGACAACTTTACTTAGAATTTTAGCAGGTCTTGAAAATGCAACTAGTGGAAATGTATATTTCTTTAATGATGATAAAAAGTGTATTCCAAAAGTAGGAGTGGTATTTCAAGAAAGTAGACTTATGCCTTGGCTGAATGTAAGTGAAAATATACTTTTACATACTGAAAAAAATAATAGAAATAAAGTTGATTTAGACAAGTATTTAAAAATGATGAAGCTTGAAAAGTTTAAAAACTCATATCCAAATGAATTATCAGGAGGAATGGCACACAGAGTAAGTATAGCAAGAGCACTTTCCTTTAATCCAGATATTTTACTAATGGACGAGCCATTTGCAGCACTAGATTATTTTACAAGAAGAAAAATGCAAAAAGAAGTTGTACATATCCACAAAAATACTAAAAAAGGTGTAGTATTTGTAACTCACAATATCGAAGAAGCTATGGAAATAGCAAAGAAAATAATTGTTTTTAGTAAAAATAAAGGGATTAAACAGTTTAGTGTCGAAGATGAATATAATAGAAATTTAACTAAAAGCTATTATATAAGCTTGAAAAAAGAAATATTAAGGGAATTGGGGGAGTTTTAATTGATTAAAAGAAGCAAAAAGATTTTAGCAGTAATGACATCTTTAGTAATGGTGTTGGTTGGTACTGTAGGTTGTTCAACAACAAATGATGAGAAAGATGCACCTGCAAAAAAAGAAGCTAGTTTACCTAAGGAAATAAATTTAACTTATGTAAAATCACCACTTAATGTTCCTAGTATATTAGAAAAAAAGGATGATTTATTTGGAAAGGAATTTAAAAAGGACAATATAAAAGTTAATTTTCATGAATTGACAACAGGACCAGAACAAACTCAAGCACTAGCAGCAGGTGAGCTAGATTTTTTACATGCATTGGGGGGGACATCTGCAATAATAGCAGCTTCAAATGGTGTTGGTCTTAAAATTACAAATATTTATAGCCGTTCGCCAAAAGGGTATATGCTTATAACTAATAATGAAAACATAAAATCTATAAAAGACTTAAAAGGTAAAAAAATTGTAGGACCAAAAGGAACTATACTTCACCAGTTGTTAATTGCTGCACTTGCTAAGGAAGGATACACTATAGATGATGTTGAATATGTAAATATGGATATTCCTAGTGCTGCTTCTGCATTAGAAAGTAAAAGTGCTGATGTCGCAATGCTTGCAGGACCAGTAGCGTTAAAAACAATAAATTCAGGTGCTAAAATGATTGTAAATGGAGAAGGATTAGTTAGTGGAATAATAGTTACTGCGGTAAGTGATGATTTTGCTCAAAAATATCCTGAATTAGTAAAAAGATTTATGAAGGTTCATGAAGAAACTTTAAAATATATGGATGAAAACAAGGATAAAGTAATGGATGTTGTGTCTAAAGAAGTTGGTTTATCTTTAGATGAAACAAAAGAAATGTATTCTTGGTATGATTTTAGTTCTAAAATAACAGATAAGGATATAAAAGAATTAGAAGATACACAGGAATTCTTAATGTCTAACGGAATGCAAGAAAAGAAAATAGATATTAAAGATATGTTGTACAATCAAAATTAGAATATTTCAAAATATTAAAGCAGAAAATACACCCTTGTTTATTATGAAATTGTATAGTAAAAAGGGTGTATTTTTATTATTATACATAAAAATACAATTAAAAACAACTTACTATTTTATCTACACTTATGTAGTCTAGTAATTTTCTCATTTTCTTACGATGAAGTAAAAACTTGGAATATGTGTCTTCTGATTGTTTTGTATCGCCATAAACCTTCCAATATTTAATCATAGAAACTTCGTAATTGCTATATCCCATAAATCCAATTACATCTTTAAGAGGGTATCCTAAAAAAATACCTATTTCATCAGGAAAAACATCGCCCTTAAGCTTATCTATTAAATGTTCTAAATAAGCATTAACATTCGTATTTTGTTTGTATCCTAAAAACTTTAAAAAGTTTACTGTTTTTTTACATTTTAATCTTTCTGATAATGCTTTTTTGTTTACAAATAGTATTTTTAATCCTTTTTTCTCCTTGTCAATAACTATAAAATCTATCTTTTTACATTTATATAGATATTTGTAAATATCATTAATTTTTTCTTCTCTATTTACATCAGTAAATGAAATATTTATTATTTCAGCAGGTTTAGAACCTAAAAAAACTGGGCCTAAAACCTCTAAAAGCCATTTTATATATGATGATTCAATTTTATTTTTACAACAAAATTGTGAATTACAACAAGACATAAAAGATAACCTCCCTTAAATGAAAATTAATATCAATTAATTAAATTATACTATGAATGATAATCAATATCAATAATAAAATTATATTTTTTTCGTTTCGTTATTTATCTATTATGATTTCCAAAAAAATAAATTATATATTGTTTAATTTTAGTAAATAAAAAACAAAAATAGAGAAATACTAAATTTAGAAAGAAAATTATTAAAATTCTTGGTAGTATAAAACATCTAGGAGGGTAATAAAAATGAAATTAAAAAGAACTTTATTTGTAGGATTAGCATTAGTATTAGCTATAGGAATGACTGCATGCGCTAGAGAAAATGAAAAACCAAGTGAAAATGCAGGAAAAAATCCTAATGAATCTGTAAATAACAATGAAGGATATATGAATTATTATTCAACAAGTTATAATGATTATATAGCAGGCTTAAATAGATATTCTATTTATGATACTCCAGAGAGTATAAATAATCAGTTTAAAGATAAAGAATATCCAGGAAATGAAAAATATCTGAGTGATGTAAAGGCTGCGTATAAAGATAGTAGAGATAAAATACAATCATTTGTAACATCTCTTAAAAAGGATGGTAAAACAGAAGATACAGAGTTAAAGAAAATGAATGATGACCTAATCGCTGAAGGTGAAAGATTAGTAAAAGATATAGATGAGAGAATAAAAAAATTAGATAATGTATCTGATGAAGACATGAAAAAAGGTCAAAATGACTTCATGAAATTAGTTCATGGAACTGAAGACGTAGGAAATGATATAGGTAGTGGTTTTAGAAAAATGATAAAAGATATGAATGATAGATTGGGAATAACAGGAAATAATAAAAAATAATAAAACAAATAGCATCAAAATTAAAAATAAATATTTGAAATAGAGCGAAGCCTTATAAATAGTATATTTTTTGGCTTCGCTTTTTTGTATGTTATCAAAATACCCATTTTTATCTTGTCATCTCAATATCTTTATTATAATTTACTTAGAGGTTACTTTTTTATGTTTTTACTTGTTTTTTCTCTTTTTAAATTTTTGTTTTGCAAAATTGTATGATTCTTCTATTAAAGTTTTAAAGTTCTCAAATGTATTTTCAGTAGGGCTTAGGACGCATATCCATCCCATCCATGCATAGATAGGGTGTGGCATGACTGTATCCAATGATGTAAAATCAAAATCCATATTAACTATTTGACCAACACCTGGACGTTTTGGAATATATCCAAACATTTCAATAAAAGTTTCTTTTTTTAATCCTATGTTCACACGGTATACATTTGGACGACTAACCAATGAGCCTTTATCATTATTACTGTCTTTTTCTTTAATGGTAAGAACATATACTCCTCGTTTTAAAACACCATTGGGATTGTAGTAGATTGCTCTTTCGCCCCAACTATTCATTAGTACAACATCATCTAAATTTGACAGACAATAATTGATAATATCATCAGCCTTAATGATATTATTTTCCATAAAATATCAGTCCCTTCTTTTTTACTATTATTATTGCTTTAAATGTAAGAATATCTTATCATAGAATAGTGACAATTATTGTCACTATATTGAAATTAGGAGTATGATTATGTCAAGAGCTGAGCGTTTAATTGAACTGATGATAACTATAAATGCAAAAAGAAGTTTTACAGCAGGAGAGTTAGCAGAAGAATTTTCTGTATCAAAACGTACAATACTAAGAGACTTACAGGTGTTGGAAAATATCGGATTTCCATTATATTCAAAAGTTGGAGCGGCTGGAGGATATCATATACTTAAAGAACGTATACTTCCACCAATTACATTTTCAGAAAGTGAGGCAAAATCTATATTCTTTGCATGTCAATCACTAGAATATTATAATGATTTACCATTTGAGCAAGAAACTATTTCTGTTTTAAAGAAATTCTTAAATTGTATCCCAAATGATATTCAATATAATATTGAGAATATGAGGCGTAAAATTGTTTTTTGGACACCAGATAGGCACTGTCCAACACCATTATTGAAGGAGTTATTTGATATAATAATGAATGGTTCTACAATTAAGATTGAATATTCATCAAAGCAAAAAAATAGTGTACGTGTCATTATTCCTATTGGTTTGTATGCCATGAATGGACTTTGGTATTGTCCAGCCTACTGTATAAAATCAGAGTCTGTTAAGGAGTTTCGAGTAGACCGAATTGTGAATATTTTGAGTATAGAAAACGTACCAAATAAAAAATATAAGGTTTCATCTTCTATACATGATTATCTTGAGAATATGGGAGTAGGTACAGATTATCATATTAAAGTTAATTTGACGGATGTGGGTGTAAAACGTTGTGAAACAGAATTTTTGTTGGCAAGAGGATTGAAAATTTTGCCTAAAGGTGGGTACATAGATATGCATATACCCAAATCTACACTTGATTGGGTAGCAGAATATTTTCTAACCTTTGGAAAAAATGCTACAATAATAGAACCAATAGAACTCAAATCTTTGATAAAATCTAAAGTGTTGGAGCTATACAATCATCATTGTCTCTAACTAATATTATTTTATGACAAAATTATTTTTAAATTATTCTGTTTAGGGTAAAATAGAGTTTTGAAAAAATGTTAACTTTCTCACTTTATTTTATAGGTGATTTAGATATATTAATATCATTTAGTATATTTTTTATAATAATATTCTATAGCTACATAGGGATTCATAGACATTAAAATGTAAAGTGTTAGGAGCTAGAAAACCAACAAAAAATAGTTATTTGTTTTTACATAGTAATAATAAAAAATAAAAAATTTAAATAAATTCATTGACAAATATTATTAATGAATATATTATATATAACATAGCAACAAATGATAATCGAATTAAATAACGTCTTATCAAGAGTGGTGGAGGGACTGGCCCTTTGAAACCCGGCAACCAGTATATTTTATATACATTGGTGCTAAATCCTGCAACTAATATAGTTGATAGATGAGTATAAATAGCTTTCTAAGCCTGAGTTTATACTCGGGCTTTTATTTTGTTGTAATACATAAGCGAGGATAAACATAAAAACTGAGCAGAATATATGGGAGGAAATTTTATGATTAGCATAAAAAATGTTAATAAGTATTATGGAAAGATTCAAGTGCTTAAAGATGTAAGTATTGAGATAGAATCTGGAGAAATTTTTGGAATAATAGGTCATAGTGGTGCAGGAAAATCAACACTACTTAGATGTATAAATGGACTAGAGGAATATCAAGAAGGTAATGTACTTGTTTCTGATAAGGAAGTAAAGTCATTGAATGAAAAGCAAATGAGAGATTTAAGAAAAGAGTTAGGAATGATTTTTCAACACTTTTCATTGCTTGAAAGAAGAACTGTATTTGATAATGTAGCATTGCCATTAGAATGTTTTGGATATACAAAGGCAGAAATCAAAAAAAGAGTTCTAGAATTATTAGAAGTAGTTGGAATATCTGAAAAGAAAAATGATAAACCTAGAAATCTAAGTGGTGGTCAAAAACAAAGAGTTGCAATTGCTAGAGCTTTAGCACTAAACCCACAGGTACTTCTTTGTGACGAGGCAACTTCAGCATTAGACCCAAATACTACAAAATCAATTCTTTCATTACTTGAAGATATAAATAAAAAATTGGGAATAACAATAATAGTTGTAACTCATCAAATGGAAGTTATAAAGCAGATTTGCGGAAGAGTAGCAATAATGGAAAATGGGGAAGTCTTAGAGGTGGGAGATACAGAAGAAATCTTTTTAAGAAATACCAAAGGCCTTAGAAAATTAATAGGTGAAGAAAGTATAATCTTACCAAAGGGAACAAATATAAAGATACTATTCCCTAAAGATATTTCTAATGAAGCTATTATTACTACTATGGCAAGAGAACTAAATATAGATGTATCCATAATATTTGGGAAATTAGAACAATTTAAAGACGATATTTTAGGTTCACTTATTATAAACATTTCAGATAAAAGTGGAGAGCAAGTAAAACAATATCTGACTGACAAAGGCATAAGATGGGAGGAAATGATAAATGAATAGTTTAATTGACTTTTTGACAACACTATTTCCAAATGCATTGTTACAAACTTTGTATATGGTTATAGTACCAACTATAGTTGCAACAATTTTAGGGTTTATATTAGCAATCATATTAGTAGTTACAAAACCAGATGGATTAAAACCAAATAGCACAATAAATAGTGCTTTAGGATTTATAGTAAATATATTTAGAAGTTTCCCATTTATGATACTTATAGTTGCAATGATTCCAATAACTAGATTAATTGTTGGAACAAGTATAGGAGAAACTGCTGCAATAGTACCAATAACTATTGGTGCAGCACCATTTATCGCTAGAATTATAGAAAGCTCATTAAATGAAGTGGACAAAGGATTGATAGAAGCAGCAAAATCTTTTGGAGCTACAAAGAGACAAATAGTATTTAAAGTTATGATAAAAGAAGCTATGCCTTCAATAGTATCTGGAATTACATTATCAATAATATCTATACTTGGCTATACAGCTATGGCAGGTGCAGTAGGAGCTGGAGGATTAGGTAACATCGCACTTATTTATGGATATCAAAGATTTGATACAGCAGTAATGGTATATACAGTAATAGCACTTGTAATATTAGTTCAGATAATCCAAGGAGTAGGAAATCTGGCTTATAAGAAACTAAAATAATTTAATTATAAACATTTTAAAGAGGGGGAGTAAAAAATGAAATTAAAGAAATTATTATCAGTAGCATTGGTGTCAGCAATAGCAATATCAGCAGTAGGTTGTTCAAACAAAGAGGATAAAAAAATACTAGTAGGAGCTTCATCAAATCCACATGCAAAGATATTAGAAGTTGCAAAACCTTTGTTAAAAGAAAAAGGATATGATTTAGAAGTAAAAATATTTGATGACTATGTACTTCCAAATACAGCTTTAGATGAAGGTTCTTTGGATGCTAACTTCTTTCAACATATTCCATTTTTAGAGGAAACTGTGAAGGAGAAAGGATATAAACTTACTTATACATCTAAAGTTCATATAGAGCCAATGGGATTCTATTCAGAAAAAGTTAAATCATTAGATGAAATAAAAGACGGAGCTGTTATAGCTGTGCCAAATGATGCAACTAATGGAGCTAGAGCACTTAAATTATTAGCAAAAAATAAATTGATAGAAGTAAAAGATGGAGAGCTTATAACTAAAAAAGATATAACTAAAAATCCTAAAAATATACAAATAAAAGAAATGAATGCAGAACAATTACCAACAGTATTAAAAGATGTTGATGGAGCAGTAATAAATTCCAATTACGCTTTAACAGCTAACCTAAATCCTACTAAGGATGCAATAGTAATAGAATCAAGTGATTCTCCATATGTAAATATAATAGCTTGTAGAGAAAATAATAAAGATAGTGATAAGATTAAAGCTTTATCAGAGGCTATGAATAGTAAAGAGGTTAAAAAATTTATACAAGACGAATATAAAGGAAGTATAGTTCCAGCTTTCTAAATTAAATATACAAAATCTATAAAATGAGTAAAATTAAAAATATTTACTCATTTTTTTTTATAACTAGAAAGTGACAAATTTTTTGGAAGAATTGTGGTAACATATTTATAGGTAAAACTATATAAAAATGAAGAAGTGGTGAGGAATATGGAATCTAAAGGAACTTTAAGTAAGAATAAGGTCTATATACTAGCTAATGGGGTATTTTTGATTATTGCACTTTTAAATATAAATTTGTACACAGTTTCTATAAATATGTATAGGATAATTTTACTTTGGATATTTGGATATTCTATAGTTCATATAACTAGTTTTAAAAAAGATGAATTTATAAATATATTGAAAGTAGCATGTCTTGTATTAGTTTTTGTAAGTATTTTAGGAGTAGTGAATTTAAAAATTCAAAAATTCCAAATTGTATTGCTCAATTTAAGTATAATTAATATGTCTACTTTTATATACTTAACCATTTCTAAAGTAAAAAAAATAGGAATAAGTCCAGTACTAATTTTTTATGGTGCTTTTGTGATATTAGATTACTTTATAAGAAATACTTTTAGTAATATCAACTGGAATATGATTATTATATTAATTAATGTTGCTATATCTTTATTTAATTTACTATATTTATTGAATAAACTTGATAGTAAAATTGAACACTATAAGTTAATAAAAGATTTATCATATTTTGTGTTTTTCACAACTATTATAGGGCTTATATCAATTTTTAAGATTAGTATAGTAGATACAGATAGATTAATAGGAGTAGTATATTTATTATTATGTAATCATACTTATTATGTATATGTATATAGTCTTAATAATAGAGTAGTATATCCATATTACGAACTTGATTCAATAAATAAAAAATTAAGTAAAAAATCAGAGCAACTAGGGAAGATAAATTTAGCAATAGAAAAGGATATGATTATACAAAGAACATTAAAGAACTACATAGACCAGAGAAAAGAGTTACTTAGACAAGCTCTTGATACAATGCCAAATGTATGGATAGTAACAGATTATGATTTTAATATAAGTTACACAAATAATAAATTTAAAGATGAATTTTCAAAAGATATGAATAATTATTATAAAATATTAAGCTTTATAAAGAAAGATGAAAAAGTTGATGAAAAATTAAAGAAATTTGACAGTGATATAAGTATAATTGATAAGCCAGTAGAGTTAAATGACAAAATTTATTTGTTAAGTTTAAGTAATAATAAAGACGAAAGAAACTACTTAATAAGTTTAAATGATATTACAAATGAAATCAAAATAGATGAAGAAATAAGACATATAAATAAAGACTATGAAAACATTATATTAAATATTCCATCTCCAATACTTGTAAGAAGTGCTGAAGGTGGTATAAAGAAGAATAAGGTCATCAGTATAAATAAGAAATATGAAAAGAGTTTTAAATGTACTTCAAGTGATTTAGTCAATATGACATTAGAACAATATTTTGAAACTTTCAACATAGATTTCTTTGATAATAGGAAATTTAAAAGATTAAACCTAACACAAGAAAAGAAAGCTGAAATAGTGAGTTACAATGATACAGCAAATTGTATAGTTAATTTTGTGATGTATGATTCAGAAGGTGAAGAACATGTTGAAGAAGTTAGAGTTGGAGATTATTGGTCAGATAATAAATTGTTTAAATTGCTTACCTTTAGAGATATAACTAAAGAGATAAATATACTTAGAACAGTAAATGAACAAAAGATAATATATGAAAAACTACTGGATGCTATACCAGAGGCTATTTTTCTTGAGGATTTAAGTACATCAAGAGTTCTATATACAAATAGAGCTTTCAGAGAGTTGTTCGGAATTTCTAGTGATGTACTAGGAGTAACAACACAAAAATATAGAAATATATTAGTAAAAAAATACATAAACAATTTGAATATAGGAGAAAGAGAGAAGAGTATTCATATAGTAAATGAAAATAATCACATAAAAGAAGTAAAAATGATATCAAGGACATTATACTTTGGACAAAAAAGAAGTAGAGTGAGAATTATTAAAGATTTAAGTGTGCAAAGAGAGTCTGAAAGACTTAAGAAAGCATTAATAAAACAAAGGCAGTATGACCAAATGAAGATGGAGTTTTATGCTAATATATCTCATGAACTTAAGACGCCTTTAAATAATATATATAGTTCAGTTCAACTTGTCGAAAATCTTTATAAAAAAGGAAAGATAATTGATTTTCAGGATATACTAAGAGAACATATAAAAACAACTAAACAAAATATGTTTAGATTATTAAGACTAATAGATAATATAATAAACATTTCTCAAGTTAAGTCAGATATATATAAGATTAAAGCGGTCAATTTTGATATTATTGACATAACAGAAAGAATAGTGACATCTATTAGCAGTTATGCTAAATCTAAAGGAATAGATTTGATTTTTGATACAGATGAAGAAACTGTGATGGTAGGTCTTGACCCAGAATCTATAGAAAGGATAATACTGAATATATTATCAAATGCTATAAAATTTACTTTAGAAGGTGGAGAAATTCTTGTAGGTATATATAAAAAAGGTGAAACTGTAGAGATAATTATAAAAGATACTGGAGTAGGTATAGACAAAGAAAAATTAAATGACATCTTTAATCGATTTAAACAAATTGAAAACAGTGGGATATCAAATGAATTTGGAAGTGGAATAGGACTGTGTCTTACAAAATCGTTGATTGAAATTCAACATGGGGAAATTTACATAGATAGTAAGGTAGGAGAAGGAACTGATGTAAAAATTATATTCCCAATTAAAGAAGTTGTTGAGGAGGTCTATGATAAGTCAAATTACAATGACAATATTGAAAAGTTTGAGATAGAATTTTTTGATATATATAAATAACAAATATGAAATTTATTATTTATACACTAGTATTAGATTAATAAGGTTAATTTTATTTATTATTTTAGCTGTATTTAATTCAATACAAATAAATTTTATGAGGTGAAACTTTGGAAAAGGATTTTTTTAGGAAAAATGGAATTGATTTAGCAAAATCAATATTAGGTAAATATTTAATAAGGAAATATGAAAATAAAGTGATTGTTACTAAAATCATAGAGACAGAAGCATATATGGGTATAAATGATAAGGGAGCACATGTATATGGTAATAAAAAAACAGACAGGACTAAGCCATTATATTTAGATGGTGGACATATATATGTTTATTTAATCTATGGGATGTATAACTGTTTAAATTTATCAGCAAACATAGAAAATATACCAGAGTGTGTGTTAATAAGAGGAGTAGAGCCGATAACTTCTCTAGATGAAATATCTATAAATAGATACAACAAAGCTTACAATGATTTGAGTAAATATCAAATAAAAAATATTACTAATGGACCAGGAAAACTTTGTAAGGCTTTAAAAATAGATAGAAGTCTAAATAGTAAGAGTATAATGGGTGAAGAATTATATATAAGTGATTTTTATTATGATGATGAAGGAAAAAAAGTATTTAGTAAAGATGAGTTGGATATAAAAACTAGTAAGCGTATAAATATAGATTATGCAGAAGAAGCAAAAGACTTTCTATGGCGTTTTTACATAGAATAAATTTTGATATAGGTGAGATATGTATCTATGGGAAAGTGTTTTTATAGATACATATCTTATTTTTTTATAGAATTTTTAGTTTAATAAAATAACTTTATGGATTTACAAACATATATCTAATAAATTTATAATTATTTTGCTAATATAAATAAAGGTGTATTTTGACGAAATAAGCTATAAAAATTAATTTTTTTATGTCTTTTATTAAAAATGATAAAATTTATACAGATAATTAGTTTATTTTATAAATAATAAATTAATTATTAAAGAATGAAGAAATTTTGACAAAAAAAGAAATTATATTTAGAATATAGATATATTTAAAAGAATCTTATTGAGATGAGATTATATTTTTTATCATAAGCAATTCTTATTAAATGAAAAATTAGAGGATGAAATTTAAATGTATGTAAAGCACTTCAATAACTCTTGACAATCTAAAAATTGACAAGGCTGTATCTAAAAAATATATATAATATTAAACTATAAAATAAAAGATGTTGCAGAGTAAAAAAAGACATTAAATAGACATCATTAAATTGTAAAATTATGTTATAATTGTACTAAAGGATGTAATAATGTGTAGAAATAGTAAGATAATAAATTGAGTTTTTAACAATTAAAGTTAAATAATGCTGCAACACACAAAATATAATTTAGATATATTTATTAGATTAAAGTATATTTATGGGATTAATACACTATTATGAATCATTTTGATAATAAATTTAATCATATAAATAACTTAAGTTTTATTAGAAAAAAAACATACTTGTAAAAAATGTATATTTAGTTGGTAAATTTAACTAGAAATGTGTGAAAAATAAATCTAAATAATCGAAAAAATGTAGACAAAAAAAGATTAATAAATTATAGTAATACTAATAAAAAGTTTTTCTAGATGAAATAAAAATAGGTTAAACAGCCTATATTTATATTTTTATATTTATATTATGAAAAAATTAAAATTATTTAGGGGTGATGGTTTTGAATAAGGACATAGGAGCAAAAATAAAGCAACTTAGAACTCAAAAGCAAATGACACTGAAAGATATGAGTGAAAAAACAAACTTATCAATTGGTTTTTTATCACAACTTGAAAGAGGGTTGACAAGTGTAGCAACAGATTCCTTAGGAAAAATAGCAAGTGTATTAGATGTAGAATTAACTTACTTTTTTATGAAGCCAAAAGAGCATAAAAGAGCTGTATTAAGAAGTTATGAAAAAGAGGTATTTGATGTAGAAAATTCAACATTTATACATTATCATTTATCATCTAATTTAAAGGAAAAAACAATGCTACCGAGATTGATTGAGATTCTTCCAAGTAAGAGTAGTGAAGAAATTTGTTGTTACGTACATAACGGTGAGGAGTTTGTGTATGTATTAGAGGGAGTTCTTACAGTGTTTTTGGGGGATGAGCAAATAGAAATGTATCCAGGAGATACAATACACTATAATAGTGAAAAGAACAATCATAATTGGGTTAACTATACTAATAAATTAGTGAAAATTTTGGTGGTAAGTGTACCAAATCCATTTGAGAAATCTGATACAGTTAAAGAAGCTTAAATGTTAGCTAATAAGGAGGTACTAAAGTGAAAAAAATTGGATTCATAGGTGCAGGAAATATGGCAAGCGCTATGATAGGGGGAATAGTAAATTCAAAATTAGTTGAACCTAATATGGTTATAGCATCAGCATACAGTCAAGAAACTCTTGATAGAATACATGCAAGTTTTGGAATAAATACTACAAAAGATTCAAAGGAAGTAACTAGAACCTCTGATATAGTAATTGTGGCTGTTAAACCAGATATATATGATGATATTTTAGAAGATATAAAAGATTTTATAGATGACAGTAAAATTATAGTTACAATAGCAGCAGGAAAATCTATAAAAGATATAGAGTCAATTATAGGGGGAGATAAAAAAATAGTTAGAGCTATGCCAAATACTCCAGCTCTTGTAAATGAAGCTATGTCTTCACTTTCTATAAATAAAAATATAAACGATGAAGATTTAAAAGTGGTTACAGAAGTATTTAATTCTTTTGGAAATACTGAAGTAGTACCAGAATATCTTATAGAAGCAGTAATTGGAGCCAGTGGCTCTGCACCAGCATATGTGTTTTTATTTATAGAAGCTATAGCAGATGCAGCAGTAATTGCAGGGATGCCAAGACAACAAGCATATAAGTTTGCATCACAGGCAGTTATGGGCTCTGCAAAAATGGTACTTGAGACAGGAAAACATCCTGGTGAGTTAAAAGATATGGTATGTTCACCTGGTGGAACTACTATAGAGGCAGTTAAAGTACTTGAAGAAGAAGGTTTTAGAGCTTCTGTGATAAAAGCAATATGTGCATGCATAGAAAAATCTAAAAAGATGAGTGATTAATAAAAATTTATTGCAAATAAAGAGAATTGCCTTTTATAGAAAATTTCTATTTTAGGCAATTCTTTTTATTTACTTAATTTTTAAAATAAGCCTGAAAGCCAATTTTTTATTTTTTCAAAGAAACCAACTGAGTCATCATTATTTGATTGATTTTCTGAATTATTTGTTGTGTCATTTTGACCTGACTGAGAAGCATCTTTATTTTCATTATTACTATCATTATTATTTTCTGATTTATTTGTATCACTGTCATTATTAGAACCAGTGTTATCTTGTGGATTTATTTGAACACCTTCTGTAGAGTTTATTACAGCATCAGAGCCAAGAGATTCATCATTAGTGTTATTTAAGATTCCTAAATCTTTTTTATCTCCGCCTGAGAATAAACCAGAGAACCAGTCTCCTATTCCACTAAACCATCCACCAATAGTATCTAGTATGCCAGAACCTTTAACACTTTCACCTAATTTCTTTAATTGCTCATTTACATTGTCTGATACATTATCTAATGTATTTTTCATGTTATTATAATCATAATCTTGGTCAGCTATTTTTTTCATTACACCTTTAATTTGTTCTTTTTGTTCTGGTGTAATAGTAATATTGTAATTGTTTACAACATTATTTATTGTATTTGCTATTTGATTGGTATCCTTTGTACCATTTTTTACAATTTCTGTTTTTATATCATTCATTACACCAGTTGCTTTTTCTTGACCTATATCATCTCCTAAGTCACCTGTAACTACCAATTCTTCAGAAGCAATCTCTTTTTTTGTTTCATCAAGTTTCTTTCCTGAAGCATCTTCAAATGCTTTCATGATTCCTGTTAATGCTCCAGTACCACTTACAGGATATGGAGCAGCAGCAATAACATTTGCATCTTCAAGACCAGCTGTTGTAAGTGTTGAAGCAATCATTGAGCTAGTTACCCAAGTTAAATTTGCTGTTTTAACATTAATTCCATTTCCCTTTTTAGTAGGTTCAACATATGAACAAGATATAGTAACTTTTCCAAGTTGACCTTCTGTTGCAACACCTTGTAAGTACTGTCTTTCTTCTGCATTTGTTACATCTAAAACTAAGACTTGGTCTTTTTTTACTCCAAAGTAATTAAGCATTTGCTGCTTTTGAGATTCTGATAAGTTAGCCCCAAGTGTAACTACATTTGTACCATCTGCATAAGAAAGATTAAGACTTCCAAGTACAAGCATGGTAGATACAATAATAGAACTAATTTGTTTTTTAAACTTCATAATATTCCTCCTAGATTTAACATACATTACATTTTCAATCTATTTTTACTAATATATTTAATAAAAATATGTACTATATTTCTATTATACTAAATATAAACTATTTTTTAAATCAATGCGATTACAACATTGTAATAAAAAAGGCAATATAAGGAAGATAATAAAAAATAATTTTTTTAAGAGATTGAAAAAACAATTAATGTAGTATACTATAATATAGAAATGATTATGATAATGTTATAGAATCGGAAGGAGAAATATAAATGTCAAAGGAATTAGTAAAAGATAGAGTAATAAAATATTTAATAGAAGATTTATTGGTACCTCAAGATATGATTGATACAAATGTTGAGTTAGCAGAATTTGAAGAAGGTGCAGAAGGAATTTTAGATATTGTTGTAAATGTTAAAGACGAAGAAGATTATTATGCACCTGTAATGATAGTTCAATGTTTAGATGAAGATGTGGAGTTAGAAGGAGAAGTTTTACAAAAACAAATAGAATTTTTAGAAGAAGTGGATAATATAACTATGTCAGGTAGGTTGGTTTTAACTAATGGTGATGCTATGATGTATGCTGATTGGAGAGGCGAAGAATACGACACTGAGGCAGCTCTTCCAACTTATGATATAATGGTAAAAGAGTTTAATGAAATGGAACAACAAGTAAAAGATTTAGAAGAACATCATCACCATGATGAAAATTGTGGATGCGGATGTAATCATCATGAAAATTAAATATCAAGCATATATATTAAAAAAGACTGTTTAATAAACAGTCTTTTTTTAGACATATATCATTCTAAAAACTAAGAATATAACAAGATATAATAAAATAAATTATATATATAAGGAGGATATTGGTGTCAGAAGTAGAATAATATTAATTAGGTATAGTTTTTATAACTTTGTATACATAATATACAAAACAATTTATTTGAAGAAGGAGATATTATGTAATTGTAGATTATGTAGGTTTAAATTATTTATTTTTGTTTTAGCAAATTCTATGAATAGAAGGGGTTTGATTATGGATACTAAAAAAGAAAATAATTATGAAAATTATATTTGTGTGGGTTCATCAAATGTGTCAAATGCGATGAAAATGTACTTAAAGGAAATCGAGGAATACAAAATGTTGTCAGCAGGGGAAGAGGTAGAGCTGGCTAAGGAAATAATCAACTCATCTTCAGTAGCAAAGGAAAAGTTTATAAATTCAAATTATAGGTTGGTAGTTAGTATAGCAAAGAGGTATAAAAGAGATAGTATTGATATGCTAGATTTAATTCAAGCAGGAAATATAGGACTTATAAAAGCTGTAGAAAAATACGATTATAAAAAAGGATATAAATTTAGCACTTATGCAACTTGGTGGATAAAACAAAGCATAACAAGATATATCGATGATTGCGAAAATACTATTAGGATACCTATACATCTTCATCAGAGAATAAATTTTGTAAAGAAAAAGAAACAAGAACTTTTAAATGTATTATTAAGAGAGCCAACTGTGGATGAGATTGCAGATGCATGTGGTCTAGAAGTTGACAAAGTATTGGAATTATTAAGAAGAGATAAAAATGTTGTATCTTTGGATACTCCATTGAAAGAAGATGAGGATAGTAGTTTAGTTGAATTTATACCATCAGATGCTGACTTTAAGGATGTTGTAATACATGAAGTTGAACAGCATAATTTAAAAGAAAAAATCGAAGAATTGCTTACAGGTCTTGGAGAACAAGAGCAGCAAGTTTTAAGAATGAGATTTGGAATTGATGATGATGACCCTAAGACACTAGAACAGATTGGAAAGGTATTTGGAGTTACTAGAGAACGAATAAGACAAATAGAAGCTAAAGCAATAAGAAAATTAAGACATCCAAGTAAGTTAAAACAATTAAAGCATTTTTATTAAGTTGTTAGAAATTATATAAAATAGAGTAGAAAAGGTCTTTAAAATAAAGTGTGTATTCTTTCAAAAAGTGGTGATAGTTAAAATATCAAATATCATCATATTAAAGGAAGGAGCACACTTTTTATGTTTAACAGAAACAAAATCTTATTGAAATAATACACATAAATATTTCCAGACTCGAGTAGAAAATTTTTTCTACTCTATTTTTTTGTTGAGAAAAAGAGTTTTTCTAAAAATAATTTCATTAAGCTTTACAATTATCTTTCCTTGTTAACTCTACATAATCTATAAGTATATATTTGCAAGAAAAATAAGTTAAATAAAAAAGAGGGCTAGGCTTATATTCTAGAGTTTGTTCTTTTGCATTTAGGACATATGCCAATAAATTCTAACTTATGTTCGAGAATATCGAAACCAGTTTCATTTTCAAGTTTATGTTCTAACTCATGCAAAGGGCATTCATCAATGATAATAATATCTTTACATTCTTTACAAATTAACACATGCTCATGTCTATGTTTATTAAGTTGATAATAAGATTTTCCATCATGGGTAGCCACTAAGACTGTAATGTTCTTTTCGCATAAAGTTGTTATTGTTCTGTAAATAGTACTTAAATTCATTTCCACTATAGTATTTGCTTTTTCGTGAATACTTTCTATTGTCATAGGGACACTGCTATTTTCTAATACTTTAATTACGGCCTCTCTTTTTTCTGTACTCTTTAAGTTGTGTTGTTTCAAATAATTATTCATATATAAAACCACCATTCTTTTATGATTCTATTATTATCATATATCATAAAATATAATTTAACAACACAATTAGTTGACAAGTAGATAAAAAAATGAGATAATTCTTATGAAAATGCAAATGCGAAGCATTTGCAAAAAAGGAGGGCGATTATGAAAAATGAAAAAATTTGTACTATTATTTTGCTGTAGTTTGTTACTGTTGAGTGGGTGTAGTCTCAAAGAAGTTAAAAAGACAAGCTCAAATAAAAAATTGAATGTATATACTAGTTTTTATCCAATGTATGATTTTGCTAAAAAAATTGCTGGAGCTAAAGCTGATGTTAAAAATATGACACCTGCTGGAATTGAACCTCATGATTTTGAGCCGACAACAAATGATATAAAAGGATTGAGCAATGCTGATATGTTTATCTACAATGGGGACAATATGGAACATTGGGTAAATGATATTATACAAAGTTTGGATAATCGAAATATTTTAATTGTTAAAGCAAGTGATGGAATTGATTTGATGAAAGGAGAAGAAGATTCAGATAGTATGGACCCTCATACATGGCTTAGTATTCGTAATGCAAAGAAAGAGTTGGAGAAAATAAAAAATGCTTTTTGTGAAAAAGACCCAGATAATGCTACATATTATGAGAAGAATTATTATAAGTATGCAAGTGAATTTGACGCTTTAGACTCGCAATACAAAAAAGAACTACTTCCATATAAAGGACGTTCTATAGTTGTGGCTCATCAAGCCTTTGGTTATCTTTGCAAAGACTATAATTTAAAACAGATTGCAATTGAAGGATTATCTCCAGATTCAGAACCAAGCCCTGCACGTATGGCAGAAATTATTAAATCTGCTAAAAAGAATAAAATCAAGGTTATATTTTATGAAGAACTTGTAAATCCAAAAGTAGCTGAGACAATAGCAAAAGAAACAGGTTCAGAAACAAAAGTATTAAACACATTAGAAGAATTATCAGATAAAAAAATAAAAGAGGGAGAGGACTATATATCAGTTATGAAAACTAATCTTCAAAACTTGGTATATGCATTATCAAAATAAGTATGAAAAATATAGTGGAAATAAAAGATGGAGCATTTTCGTATACAGATTGTAGTGTTTTTAAAAATGTAAATATAAATATAAATAAAAATGAATTAGTTGGAGTTTATGGAGAAAATGGTAGTGGAAAATCAACACTATTTAAAATTATTGCAAAGGAAGTTAAGTTACAAAGTGGAGAGATTTTTACTTTTGATTCATTAACTACGAGTTTTTTAGGTCAAAATGATAGAGTGATGGCAGAAGGTTCACCATTAACATTGATGGAGTTTTTACTAATGTATCAACATAAAGAAAAGTCAAAGTTGTTTAAAAATAAGAAAAATGTAATGATGCTACTAAGAAAGTATAATATGGAACATTATGCAAAGAAGCAGCTTAAATCTCTATCTGGTGGTCAGTTACAAAAATCAATGATATTAAAATCAATTATGAATCAACCCGATATAATATTATTTGATGAACCTTTAAATGCACTAGATGAGATAAATAAAATATCTGTAATGGACATGATAATGGATTTACATAATAATGGACATACAATTCTTCTTATATTACATGATTATAAACAATTAAAAAAAATTGCAGACAAGATATTAATATGTGAGAATCATACAATAAAATGTGAGGTATTAAACTATGCTTAGTTACGGATTTATGCAAAGAGCCTTATTTGTTGGTCTATGTGTAAGCATTGCAATTCCATGTGTGGGCTTAATTTTGGTATTAAGAAGATTTTCAATGTTGGGAGATGCATTGTCACATACAGCACTTGCAGGTGTATGCTTTGGTCTTGTGGTTGGTATTAGTCCTACAATAGGAGCAATTATGAGTTGTATAATAGCCTCTTTTTCAGTTTCTATTATAGGTAAAAGAATGAAACATAATGAAGAAATAGCTATTGCTGTTATTTTATCATTAGGTGTAGGAATTAGTGGAATACTATCAAACTACATAAAATCTAGTGTAAATATAAATAGTTTTTTATTTGGTAGTATTATATCAATTAGTGGGAGAGAGTTTGCTTTAGTAATTGCCTTAGCTATGTTGATTTTGCTTATATTTTTTAAGTATTATTATGAGTTTATGTTTTATGCTTTCAATGAAAAAGAAGCACAAAAACATTATGTAAATACTAGAAAAATAGATATACTATTCACAATTTTAATTGGGCTTACTATTTCAATTTCTGCAAGAGTTGTTGGAGCTTTGATTATTTCTTCATTACTAGTACTCCCAGTGGCATGTGGGTTGATATTAGGAAAAAGTTATAAATCAACATTACTTATTGCAATTTTCTTATCAATGTTGTTCGTATTATCAGGATTGACTATTTCATATTATATAGGACTTAGTCCAGGAGGAACTATTGTTATTTTAGGTAGCATAACATTAATGATTATTCTTTTATTCAAAAAGAGAGTCTAAATAAAAAGGTTAGACTAATATAAGAACAAATAAAAATAAAAGGGAGAGATACAAATGATAACAATTGATATTATATCAGGATTTCTAGGCTCTGGTAAGACAACTTTTATTAAAAAGTTATTGAGTGCTTATTATAAAGATAAAAAAGTAGTACTTATTGAAAATGAATATGGAGAAGTTGGAGTTGATGGACTACTGTTTAAAAATGAAAATATTCAAGTAAGAGAACTCTATTCTGGTTGTATCTGCTGTTCTCTAAATAAGGATTTTACGAAATCATTAAAAGAGGTTATAGAAATATTTAAGCCAGACACAGTAATTGTAGAACCATCTGGAGTTGGAAAACTGAGTGAAGTCATACAAAATTGTATTCCACTAGTTAAACAAAACTTAGTGAATATAAACCACAAGTTTACAATAGTTGATGTAATGAAATACAGTGTTTATTTAAAAAACTTTAAAGAGTTTTATGATGACCAGATTAAATATTGTGATGTTGTTTTGTTATCTAGAGTTGATGTATGTGATGAAATAAAAGTAAGGGAAGTTATAAGTTCTTTACAAAATAAGTATCCTAAAAAATATGTTGTATCTTTAGAGCAGAATTTATTAGATGAGACTATTATTAATTATATTATGAGTACAAAACCTGTAATGCCTAGTGAGAATGATATGCATTGTAACTGTCATCATAATCATGTAGTACATGATGCGAATGATGTGTTTAGTAGTTGGGGTATTGAACTAGAAAAAAGCTATAAGTATGAATATATAAAAGAGATTTTAGAACAGTTTAATAGTGACAGTTTTGGAAATATTATTAGAGCAAAAGGAATATTTAAATGTGAAGATGATTTGTTTTATGAGTTTAACTTTGTACCTGACGAAATAAAAGTTATGCCTTGTAATTATATAAATAGTGGTTGTATTTGTGTAGTTGGTTTTAAACCAAATAAAGAGAAGTTAGAAAGAGCTTTTGTTTAAATGCGTACTAGAATTGATATAGTAGCTGGATTCTTAGAATCTGGAAAGACTAAGTTTATTAATGAATATTTAAGGAATAAAAAATATGAGGATAAAGACAGTGTTCTATTGATTGTATTAGAGGAAGGTTTTACTGAGTATTCAATTCCATTTTCGTCGAAAAGCCATATAAAGATAGAGCGATTTAAAGACATTAATTGTTTGACAAAAGAATATCTTAAGAAATGTAGTAATCTGTATAATTACATTTTGATTGAATATAATGGGACATGGAATATAGAAGAGTTTCTTGATATAAAGCTTCCATATTCATGTTATTTAGGTAAGATATACTGTTTAGTCAATGCAGATACATTTGATGTGTATTTTAGTAATATAGACTCTATGGTTGAGCAGATAATGAATAGTGATGAATTTTATATTAGTGGAAGTAATTCAATTGAAAAAACAGAAAAAATCGCAGCGTATATAAGAGCACTACAACCTTCTGCTGATATTTTTGATATTGATGAATCTGGTAACTACAAAAAAATTTTTTCTCTAAATTTAAAACTTAAAAATCTTGTTTATAGAATTATTAAACTTGTTATAGTGATACTGTTTTTTTTATTACTGTTGGGGGTTAAAATACAAATTATCAAAGTACAAGCTATCAATGATTTCAATAGAATGTTCTTTAGCATAATACTTCAGGCTATACCATTTCTTTTAATTGGGATTGTCCTTTCTTCTTGTATTCAATTTTTTGTCTCGGAAGATAAATTGATATATTTTGCTAGTAGGCATAGAGTATTATCTTATCCAATCCTTTTATTTATGGGTTGTATTTTACCATTATGTGATTGTGCAATGGTTCCAATTACAGAAAAATTTATACAGAAAGGTTTAAAAGTATCATATGCTATGACTTTTTTCTGTATATCATCAAGTATTAATCCTATTGTCATATTGTCAACAATTTATGCTTTTCCTGAAAACAATAAGGTTATATGGATAAGAATATTAGTTAGTATTATGCTTTCTATTCTTGTAGGAATAAATTTTTATTTTTTTGAAAAAAATAATAAATTTTCGCCATATAAAAAAAACAAAATACCTTTATTTAATAATATTGAATATGAAATTACAACAATTACTAAAAAAAGTAAGAATTCCAAATTCCTTGCACTTGGTATTCATATAGGAAATGAATTTTTAAGAATAATGATATTTATAATTATTGGTGCATTTATTTCTACTATTGCACAAATTCTTAAAATAAATCCAGCATTTTCAGGTTATTTTACTAATGACTATGCATTTGTATATATGCTCTTTGCATCTATTTTTCTTTCTATATGTGCTTCAAGCAATGCTTTTATTGCTAAAGGATTTACTAATTCTCTACCACTTATGAGCGTAATACCATTTATGGTATTTGGTCCTTTGTTGGATATTAAGAATTTAATTGTAATGTCATCAAGGTTTAACAAAAAATTTATGTCCCTTTTTATTGGAATTCTGCTTATTTGCTACATTATGTTTTTTGTTTTTTCAATATGGAAATAAAATTATAATCTAGCATTTATCTTTTTATAGTAAAGAATAAATTTTATTATCTACATTAGTTATCTCAAAATTTGATAAAAGGTAAGATTGATTATGGGGAAGATTGATTATGAAAAATATAAATAAAGAGTATTTGATAAAATTATTAACAGTTATGGTAATATTAGTTCAGATTATATATTTATTATGGAAAAAAGAAATCGTGTATTATATACACCCAAGGATGATTCCATATTTAGTAATTTCAATTTGTATATTATTATTCATAGTGCTTTCTTACATCATGATACTAACAAAGCCTAAGCATAATTATCATTATGGAAGTACTAAATATATTATTTTATCATTTTTAATAACAACATTACTAATATCGTATAATGGTTTGAATATAGATAAAGAAAAAATGAAAGTTGAAAAACATAAGGAAAAAGAAAAATATCAAGTTAAAATATCGGAAAAAGACGAATATCGAGATAGAACATTAGAAGAGCGGATATATGATGATAAATTTGACGTATTTAATACAGAAATATATGATTTTCTTAATCTACTATATACAAAACAGTCAGTTCTTGAGGGAAAAGAAGTAACATATGTAGTATTTGCTCATTATGATGATTCTCTTGAAAAAAATCAGTTTATAGCTGCACGTTCAATTATGGTGTGTTGTGCAGCTGACATGATTCCAAGTGGTCCAATTGTTAATATGAATCAACCTCCTAAATGGAAAGAGGGAGAATGGATTCTATTAACAGGTAAAATTGAATATAAGAAACAAAAAAATTCTAGTAACAAGACTGTATTTCTCGATTATATAGATGCAAAACCCATTGAAAAGCCATTAGAAGAAGCTGTTTATCCGAATTTTGGGTAGTTTTTTATTTACTCCATGTAAACATTGTTATTACTTATAAGTTTCACATGGAGTAAAATTTCTAGTTTTTATATATTTAAAATACCTAAAGAATTAAGACAAAACATAAAAAGTTTTCATAATGAACAATATATGATAGAATATACTTTGAAAATAAGTAGTGATTTTCTGTGTCCACTACTTTTAAAATTATTGATTGATAAAAAAATAAAGAAAATGGTATTTAGAAATATAGCTGATATAAGTACTTTTCTTCTAAAAAAATTATGAAGAAACGCGAGAAGAGTGGAGTGATAAAATGAGCAAAGTAGCTAGAGCGACTTTTTATTTGATGATAGTCACTATAATATCTAAGATTCTTGGAATGGGTAGAGAATTAGTGTTATCTTCGATTTATGGGACTGGCTTGTATACAGAAAGTTATTTAACAGCTATGAATATACCAAATATTATATTTGCAGCAATAGGAACTGCTATAGTTACTACCTTTATCCCTATGTATCAAGATATAAATAGTAAAAAAGGAGAAAAAGAGGCATTAAAGTTTTTAAACAATGTTTTAAATATAATAGTTGGTATATGCATAATTGTAGCCATATTAGGAGTTATTTTTTCAAAACAACTTGTAAGTATATTTGCCATAGGATTTGAGGGAGAAAGATTTTTACTTACTGTAAAATTCACTAGAGTACTTATCGTTGGGATAATATTTATAGGGATTACCAGTGTTATGTCGGCTTTTTTACAGATAAAAGAAAATTTTATTGTAGTTGGGTTTGGTAGTATACCTTATAATATTGTAATAATTATTTCAATAATATTAAGTACTGTACTAGGACCATATATACTTCCTGTTGGTGCTGTAGTTGCTATGATAGTTCAGCTGTTTTTTTATCTGTTTTTTGTGAATAAAACAAATTACAAATATTTATTTTATTTGGACTTTAAAGATGAAAGTTTAATAAAGCTACTAGCTCTATTATCACCTGTATTTATAGGCGTAGCTGTAAACCAAGTAAATTCACTGGTAGATACAACATTAGCATCTACACTGATTAAGGGGAGTATTCCAGCACTTACTTATGCAGATAGGTTAAATGGGTTTGTTACAGGAACATTTACAGCTTCAATAGTATCTGTAATGTATCCTATGTTATCGAAATTAAATGCAGAAAATAACCAAAAAAAGTTTACAAGTTCAGTTAAGTCTAGTGTAAATATGATAATAATTTCTATGATTCCAATTTCTGTTGCATCTATTGTATTTGCTAAGTCTGTTGTTAGAATTATATTTGAAAGAGGAGCATTTGATTCTAGAGCTACTCAAATGACAGCTACTGCCTTAGTTTTTTATGCAGTTGGGATGACGGCGTTTGGATTAAGAGACATATTAGGAAAGGTTTTTTATTCTTTACAGGATACAAAGACACCTATGGTAAATGGTATTATATCAGTTGGAGTCAACATAGTATTAGACTTAGTTTTGATAAAACCTATGGCTCATGGGGGGCTTGCACTGGCAACTAGCTCATCATCAATAGCATGTATATTATTGCTTTTTTTTAATTTAAAGAGAAAAGTAGGATATTTTGGACAAGATAAAATAATAAGAACTACTTTTAAATCATTAGTATCTTCATGTGTTATGAGTTTCATAGCATATTTTATTTATAAATTTATTTTTGGTATATTGGGTTTAGGTACACTTAACGAATTAATATCTCTGACGATTGCAGTAGTAATTGGATTCTCAGTTTATACATCACTGATGATTCTTTTTAAAGTTGAAGAAGTTGATATGATACTAAATATTGCTAAAAGGAAATTACATTTAAACAAGTAATTTAATTATACACTTAGGAGGTTTTTATGAAACATATATTACAGGCAGTAGACCATACTATGTTAAAGGCAACAACTACATTGAAAGACATTAAAACTCTGTGTGATGAAGCTATAAGAATGAATGTAGCATCAGTTTGTATACCACCATCATATGTAAAAGGTGCTACTGAGTATTTAAATGGAAGAGTAAATATTTGTACAGTAATAGGTTTCCCTTTAGGGTATCAAACTACTAAAACAAAGGTATTTGAGGCAAAAGATGCTATTGAAAATGGAGCAGTTGAAATTGACATGGTTGTAAATATTTCTGATATAAAAAATGAGGAATATGAAAAAATAGAAAATGAAATAAGGGAAATAAAAAGTGTTGTTGGAGATAAGGTATTAAAAGTAATTATAGAGACATGTTATCTGAATGAATCTGAAAAAATAAAGATGTGTGAAATAGTAACAAATTCAGGTGCGGATTTTATAAAGACATCAACTGGTATGGGAACAAGTGGAGCAACTCTAGAAGATATAAAACTTATGAAAAAGCACATTGGTGAAGGTGTTAAGATAAAGGCTGCTGGAGGGATAAAATCAATATCTGATGCAGAAAAATTCATAGAAGCAGGTGCACAAAGGTTAGGCACAAGTTCAATATGTAAAATATTAAATAGCGAAAATCCAATGGAATATTAAATATTTTATATGGACTAATAATTGTATAATTAGTAGTAATTTAAATGATTGTAAATAGATATAATAAAAAAAGATGTGAATTTTTAAATAGAATATTCTAAAATATTAGATAATCTAAACGTAAATTTGATAAATATTATTAATATATTATGAATTAAAAAATCCAATAGGAAAACCTATTGGATTTTTTAATTCATAATATACATATATAGTATGTTAAATATAATATTTTTTAATATCTATCAAAGCTTATTCTTGATAAAAATTTTCGTATATTTTTTTATTTAATATTGACAGATGTGATATGTTAATATAAGATAGTACTATAGTTAGTTAGTTGAGTAATTAACCAACTTGGAAAGGAGGAACCTATGAGATTAGTATTAAACAATGAAGAACCTATATTTATTCAAATAGCACGAGCAATTGAAGATGAGATACTGTCAAATGGAATAAAAGAAGAAGAACAGGTTCCATCAACAACAGAGCTTTCAAAGCTTTATAAAATTAATCCAGCTACAGTATTAAAAGGTATAAATATATTGGTTGATAAGAATATTTTATACAAAAAGAGGGGGATAGGGATGTTTGTATCAGAGGGTGCAAAAACTATTATAAAAGAAGCTAGAAAAGAAAATTTTAAACATAATTTCATAAAAAATCTACTTCAAGAAGCTGAAAAATTAGAAATAAATAGAGAAGAATTAGTTGATATTATAATTAATTTCAAGGAGGATTAACATATGAGTAGTTCTATTAAGATAGAAAATTTATCTCACAGTTTTAAAAAACAAAATGTCTTTAATAATATGTCTTTAAACTTTGAGAAAAATAAGATATATGGTTTATTAGGTAAGAATGGAGCTGGAAAAACCACATTATTAAATATAATGGTAAATCAGTTAATTCAAAATGAAGGTGAGATAGAAATATTAGGAAAGAACCTAAAGGAAGATGTAAAAGTCTTGGAAGAAGTTTGCATTGTGAGGGAAAAAGAATTTTATAGCCCAGATTTTAAAGTAGGTCAGGTATTTGAATTTTCTTCTAGTTTCTATAAAAACTATGATAAGGGGTTAGAAGCAGAATTATGTAAATATTTTGATTTAAATACTAAAAAAAAGTATAAACAATTGTCAAGAGGGATGAAAACCATACTTTCAAATATAATAGGTATTTGTTCTAATTCAGCTATTACTATATTTGATGAGCCAACAATTGGTTTAGATGCAGTAAATAGACAAGAGTTTTATAACATAATTTTAGATAATTATATAAAAAATCCAAGGACAATAATAATATCAACTCATTTGATTGATGAAATAGATGATTTATTGGAACATGTAATAATATTAAATGAGGGAAAAATTATTATAGATGAAGAAATTGATGTTATAAAACAAAAAGCTCATTATATTACTGGAAATAAAGAAGAGTTAGAAAAATTAGAATGTATAAAAAATATAAAGCCTAAAAAGGCATTTGGAAATACAATTGCTTATTTTTACTATGGTGACTTTAGTGAAAATGATGAAAAAGTACTTAAAAATTCAAATATTGATGTAGGATACATGGGACTACAAGATATGTTTGTTAACATGACTAAGAAGGAGGGATTGTAATTGAATGAATTAAAGCCATATATAAAATTTTTTAATAAAAATACTAAGTTATATATAATTATGTTTGTAATTATGGGAATTCTTATGAACATTTTGCCAGTATTTATCCTCAAAATTTTTGGTGAATTATCTAAAAATAATTTATCTACAATTGTGAATCCTATTTTTACCTATATAGCTATACTGATATTTGTGTATGGAGTAAATATAGCAAATAAAGATTTTTCAGGAGCTTTAAGTATAAGAGCAGATAGAAAAAGTTGTATAAAAGCTATTGTGATGGATTTAATTATTTTAAGCTTTGTAATTTCTATTATAGGTATAATTTTGATTTTTTTATCAAAGTTATTTATAGAAATTATGACAGGTTACAGTATAGACTTATCAGTTTTACTAAATAGAGATATGATTTGGACGTCTATATCTGCACTAATAGAGCCTTCAACATCAAGTATACCGCTAACTTATTTAAATTATTTTGCACAAATATGTATAAATGAAATATGTATAGGTCTTATAGGAGCATTATTGGGTGCTTTTACATATAGGGTTAGAAAGGCTACTAGTGTTACTATATTGATAGGATTACCTATACTAATTATAATTTATATAGTTAATTTTGCAACTAAAAATATGCATAAGATACTGATGTTTTTAGAAAAAATTATTTATTCATTTCAGAATCCTTTTATTTTATTCGGAACAAAAGTAGGAATTATAGTTATTTGTATAATATTTATAATTTTACTACTTAGAAAGGCACCAATTAAAGATTATGCAAATGACTTATTATAAGTAAAATAAAGAGACTGTCTCAAAATAGAGATAAGTCTTTTTTATTGTTGAAATGATTAAAATATATTTTATTTCATACAAAAAAGAGTGCCTCATGAACTAAAAAGTTCACCTTGAGACACCCCTTCATTAGTTTTAATAAATATTGATTTTTAATAATTGTATCTACCTTTATATTTTTTTATAAATAGAATAGATATAAATATAGTTAGAATTTCAGCAAATGGAACAGTAAGCCATAATCCAGTTAGGTTCAACATAGGAGGAAGAATTATGATTCCTATGATTATAAAAACAAAGGCACGACTAAAAGATATAATAGCTGAAATTTTTCCATTGTGAAATGCTGTAAAAAATCCTGATGCAAATATATTTATACCAACAAATAAAAAAGCAAAGGCAAATATTTTTAATCCTTGTAAGGCTAACTCAAATACTGTGTTGTCTGGATTTACAAAAATACTAACAATAAATGGTGCAAAAACTAAAGCAATAATAAACACTAAAATAGAAGAAACAAATATGAATTTTAGAGAATATTTAAATGTTTCTCTTAACTTATCATTGTTTTCAGCACCAAAATTATAACTTATTAATGGAGATACTCCAGCAGCAAATCCTAAATAAACTGATGTCATTAGAAAATGAGCATACAATACTATTGTAAGAGCAGCAAGTCCATTTTCTCCTGCTAATTTTAAAGCCACTATATTAAATAAGAATGTTGTAATTCCTGTAGACAATTCTGTAACCATTTCAGAAGAACCATTTATCATAGTATCTCTTATAAGCCTAAAATCAGTTTTTGGTTTTCTTAGTTTTAATGTAGATTTACTTGATAAAAAGTAGATAATACCTAAAATACAAGTTAAAATAATACCTATAGCAGTTGCAACTGCAGCGCCTAAAAGACCCATTCCAAAATATTTAATAAATACATAATCTAATATTATATTTGTAACACCACCAATGACTGATAAAAATAAACTAAACTTAGAATTTCCATCAGTTCTTGCAAAGTATTCAAATATAAATTTTAAAATATAAAATGGTGTACATAAAATTATAACTTTACCATAAGTTATACAATATGGTAGTAACTTATCTGTCGCTCCAAGCAAAATAGATATTTCTTTGATGAAAAAGTATGAGATTATTGTGAATAAAGTTCCAACAATCAATGAAAACAAAACTATAAAAGAAAATGTATAGTTGGCTTCATCTTGTCTATTTTCACCCATACGTATAGAAACTATAGCTCCTCCACCAGTTGCCATCATTATTCCAAATCCACAAACAAGGTTGATTATAGGTAGTACAATATTTATACTAGCAAGAGCATTTGAACCAACTAATGTTGATACAAAGATACCATCTATTATTGTGTATAAAGATATAAATATCATGGATATAATTGCAGGAGAAACAAATTTTAGAAATTCAAAAGTAGTGAATTTTCTTGTAAATAAATTTTCCATAAATTTTACCTCCTTTTATTATTCTCTATATATAATAAGCTATATAGTAACTATATAGTCAAGAAAAATTTTATTTATACGATAAACAGCTTAAAATCAACAAAAAATTATATTGAAATGAGTTAGTATAATGATAATTAATAAGCTTATATTAGTAAAAATAGATATATTGTATTAGTAAAATTTAACTGCTTCTTAAGAAAATCTTTAGAAATATATGTATATAATCTTAAGATTTACAATCTATTATATAGATATAAGATTTTGTCTGAAAAGAAATATATTTTAACTGTATATCTTTTATACAACTTATTTTAAATTAGCTCTTATTTATTAAATATAATGACTTTAATATAGAAGATAAGTTATTTTCATTTCAAGCAACGATTTTATATACTATATAGATTCTAGGAGTGTGAGATATGAAAAGGTTTTTTATAATGGTTTTAGGATGTATCTTTGTTTTAGGTATGATTTCTGGTTGTAGCAAAAAAGAATCTAAGCCAGTAGAAACAAATAAGAATAATAGTGAATGGTTTAATAATTTAGAGACGGAGGATGTTGATGGAAATAAGGTAACAAAAGAGATATTTTCAGATAAAGAGCTTACTCTTATTAATGTCTGGACTACTTGGTGTGGACCATGTGTAGGTGAAATGCCAGAACTTGAAGCATTATCAAAAGAATATGAGAGTAATAATTCAAATGTAGCTGTAAAGGGATTAGTTGTAGAAGTCGACGAAACTGATGTGAGAATTGGTCTTTCAAATGAAGAGAAAAATTTAGTTAAAGAGATTATGAAAAAATCAGGTGCAACTTATCAACAATTGACTGTCTCTGAAGGACTTAAAAAAACTGATTTTAAGAGAATTATAGAGTTTCCAACTACCTATTTTGTAGACAAGAAAGGAAACTTTGTGGGTGAAAAGGTCACAGGTGCAAATAGTAAGGAAGAGTGGAAAAAAATTATAGATGAAAGACTAAAAATGGTAAAAGCCAATGGGTAACTTTATTAAAGATAATAAAAAAGGCATTTCTATTATTGCAATTAGTATTATATTTATTGTATTAGGTACATATCGTGGAGAAGCAAATACAGTATTAACTAAAGCAATTATGATTTGTCTTGAGTGTATCGGGATTGGTTAGGAGAAGATGTATGAAATTATTATCTAAGATAACTAATAATATAAGACATTACTCAAGTTGCATTTACAGCATTAACAAATGGATATATAAATGGATTTTTAGAAGGGACTATATATGGAGGAGAAAGTAAAAAATTGTGTGTACCTGGATTGAATTGTTATTCATGTCCAGGTGCACTTGGTGCATGTCCGATAGGTTCGCTACAAGCAGTTTTATCAAGCCGAGAGTATAAATTCTCATTTTATGTTGTTGGTTTTTTAATGGCATTTGGTGCTTTTTTTGGCAGATTTGTTTGTGGATGGCTTTGCCCTTTTGGACTTGTTCAAGATTTGTTATATAAAATACCATTTCCAGTAAAAATAAAAAAAGTTTATGGTGATAAATATATAAAATATTTAAAGTACATGGTATTAATAATATTTGTAATTATTTTACCAGTTGCTGTTGTAAATGTAGCAGGAGGAGGAAACCCTTGGTTTTGTAAGTGGATTTGCCCTTCAGGCACACTTTTGGGAGGAATACCACTCATTTTAGAAAATGAGAGTTTAAAAGAATCAATCGGATTCTTATTTAGCTGGAAGTTGAGTATTTTGGTATTAATATTTCTGATATCAATAATGATTTATAGACCATTTTGTAGATATGTATGCCCTTTGGGAGCAATTTATAGCTTTTTTAATCCTATTTCAATATATAGATTTAAAATTGATAAAGATAAATGTACTAATTGCACAGCATGTCAATCAAAATGTAAGCTTGATATACCAGTATATAAAGATATAAATAGTCTAGATTGTATCAGATGTGGTGAATGTATAAAAGTTTGTCCACATAATGCAATTACTACAACTTTTTCAAAAAATATAAAAGAGAAAAATATTTCTACAAAAAAAGTATAGGGAGAGATAATTTAATGAAGAAATTTACTATATATATTATAATGTTTGTAATATCAACATTAGTATTAGTTGGATGTACCAATAACAATAAGATAAAAAGTGAAGTAGATAATATGTTCAATGCAATAAAAACACAAGATTCAGATACTGTAGATAAGTATTTCCCAAAATCAGGATTAGGTAATTTTATATATGAAGATAAAGAAGGATTTAAAATGTATTCTAAAAATATGACTTGGGAGATTTTAGATATAAAGAAGAATAAGGATAAAGTGATTATAGATTTGAAAGTTAACAATACTGATATGGTTTCTATCCTAAAAAAGAATCCTCCTAAACTAGGAGAAATGATGCCAAATCCAACTATGAAAGATATTGATTCCGCAAATAAAAAAGAATTTAATATTAAATTAGAGCTTGTTAAATCTGGCGACAATTATGTTTGTAAAGTTACCCAAGAATTTTTAATGAAATTGTTAAACGCAATTACTGGAGGTGGTACAGACTATTTGGCTGATTACAATAAAGATTACTATAAACAACTTGATGAAGAACAAAAAAATTATGAAAATCAAAGTAGTTAATCATAAAGATATAAACTAAATATAAGATAGGTTTATAATTGATTATAAGTGCTATTTTATATTTTTTAGAAAATGTAGGAACACAATTCAAAGTTTGCATATTATTGAGGTTCAAATAAGGGGTGTAGACATTTTAATTCCTAAAATTAAGAAAATGTAAATAAGTTAGAATCAAAAATGTAAAAGTAAATTTAAAACAATATAAATGTGGTAGAATGAAATTCTTATAGAAGAATTTATTCTACCACTCTTAGGAATAAGTTATTTCATCTTATTTTATTATCTATAGAGTTATTTACATATATGTATATTTTACAGACCAAGATTTTCTCCTACTAATATTACTTTTATTTTTTTTGCTGGACGGCTAATTCTTGTAGTGACCATATATGCACAAATGCTTTCAGGACTTGTACAATCTATACAACTTCCAGTAATATAACAAGGAGTATTGACATCTTGAAAACGCTGTACAACTGCTGGCGATGCAATTGTTCTAGTTCTTTGTATTGCGTCATCAATGTTTTTTACGATTTTATTCATACCAGCTACAACTATAACATTTTTTGGACCAAATATCATTGCAGCTACACGATTACCATTTCCATCAATATTGAAGAGTTGTCCATCTTCACTAATTGCATTACTACTCATCAAAAAAGTATCACATAGAAGTGCTTGACGCATAATTTCAGTTCTTTCTTCTGGAGTTTTTGCTAAATCTCTATCAATAACTTTAAACCCTTTCTCTCTGATAGCAGTTTGTACGCCAATCTCTTTAAGAGTTTCAGAGCCTCCCCATGATACTACATGATTTTGAGGAATTAAATCTAAAATTTGTTGCAAAGCCTCATTTCTAGTTCTACAGTAATAAGCATCAAAATAACGTTTTTTGAGTGCTGTAACAATATGAGGAGCTAGTTTGTCATATCGTTTTTCTAATGGTGTTTGTCTTATCATAATAAAATCACTCCTTTATTTAAATTTTAATGTTGTAACTATTATGTTAACTAAACTTATACAATGTATTATTGTATAAAACCAACTTTATCATTACTATATTCCTAAGATTATGAAAATAGTTACAATATAGTTATAACATAAATATGTATTTAGTATAAGATTTACTATTAGTTTTAGACAAATAACTGGATATAGATATACTTATAAAAATATAGTTACTGATATTTTTTATTTTATTTTATATTTATGTAAAATAAAATTGTGAATTATAAGTAATTATAATTTTGTTTTATAAATAAAGGATTTAAATTTTATAGATTATAAAAAATAAAGGTACAATTTAGATGTACCTTTATTTTCCTTAAACATGTAAAGAGTATTTTAAAAGTATTTTTTAATTACATATTTTTATAACCTTCCAATATCCTAATGTAATGATTGGCCTCTCTTAAAACATGGTCTGCTAAAAGTGGTAATATTATAGATTTTATCTTACATTGATCTATCCCTGATGTTCCTGCTTCTTTAAAATCTTTAAATTCAACAGTTTCATTTAGAGTTTCTTCTGTAATACTTTCAATATTAGAATCAGTCATCTCATTTGCTTTTTCAATTAAGTCATTGAATTTCATAGCAAAATCATTTGAAGTATTTATTAGCTCACCTTCAGATGGGTCTAGTAATCCTCTCATGAATAGGGCATGTTCCATCATAATATGGTTCCAGAATAATTCGATTTCTTTAGCATTTTTTGAGTCAATGTCTATTTTATTTTCAAGGTCAATTACATAAGAACGGTATAAGTTTGCTTCATGTATTAGATGTTCAATAAGTAGAGGATAGTTTGAGGTAAATAGAGTACATGATAGTACTCCATCTAGGACTCTTTCTTTTAAATTAATAAGCCCATCAAGCAATCTTATTGCATCAGAGTTAAGTTGAGCTACATAATTTACTAAGTCTTGACCAACTTGTGGATCTACACCACTTTGTAGATTTAATTCTCTTGTAGTTATGTTTTGATTTATTTCTATTCCTGTAAACTCTTGTGTTTTTTGCTCTGCACCTAATGTGAGAGTAGTTACAATTTCTTCTGAATATAATATATCAGGTCTAATTATACCATTACTAGCACTAACAGTATATGATAATAAATCTTCAAATTGTTTTTTATAATGGTCAGCTTCCATAACAAGATTATAATCTTTACTTGTAAATCCTGCTTCTAAAAAAAGAGCATGCTCTTTCATAATTCTTGAAAAAAATAAATGTAATTCCAGTGATAAAATAACATATTTTTGATTATCTATCATAATTTCCTCCCTTTAGAAAGTATCTTATTTATAATACTTTATTCGTAATATTTAAATTTATGTATATTATAAATAAATTAACTGAATTCAGTTGCTACTAATATCAATAGTTCCTATTGAATTATGGGTGAAAAAATTATCTTACCACTATTTTTATTGGATATATGGATAATAATTTACTGAAAAATTCTATATATTTTATACCCTATATAAAAAAATTCTTCTCTTGCTAAAAATGGTAGTTTGCTCTTTAAACTTATATATTTTGTTGTAGGTGTTGGAGAACTGTAAGATTCTATTCCATAGTCCTTTGCCATTAACATTGCCCTTTTCATATGTATTGGGTCACTTACAATGATTGCTGTATGATATGAATTTTTATCCATTATCAATTTTGCGTTTTCTATATTTTTCTGTGTTATATTCGATTCTTCTTCAAGTAATATTACTTCTTCTGGTATCCCTTAATTTGTTGCATATTGTTTTGCAGCATAAGCGTCTGATTCTTCATTTCCATCTCCAATGCCTCCTGTAAAGATTAATTTGTCTGTATAGCCATTTTATTAAATTCTTTTTATTCATATCTATTCTGCCTTATTAAAAAAATTTTGTTGCATTGACATGATAATTATAGCATGATTTTGTAATCTGGTCATTTACATTAAACTAAGCATGCATATTAAAGTGGGTAAGAAGAATTTTACATAAGATTCTTCTTACCCAACTTTAATATATTTAATTTTATGCTAAGCCGCATTCACATAGTAGAATCATTATTCTATGGAGACATAACTCTACAATATCTTCTCCATATTTTTTTATAAAATCACCAATTTGAGTTTCTATGAATGAATAGTATTCTTTTAAACTAGCAATATATGCAGTCATTATATGAACACATTCATCAATCTTATCTTTAAACACAACAAATCCCCCTAAAAAACGAAAAATAAAAATATTCAGTAAATAGCAGATATTATTTCATTCATAAATCTATATAGTATGATATATTGCTTGGATATATTTTACAAGAGGATATGTAAAACTGGTTATCATAATTGTAAAACTGGATAAGTTTTTATTTAAAAAGAGAAATACTCCATTTTCAAATCTGATTATAGATAGTTAAGTTGGCAGATATTTAATAAGTTAAATTATATAAGTGTACTAGTAGTACACTTATATAATCACAATTAATCATATTCTCAAGAAACTTTAATTTTAAAATTTTCACTATTATAAAACATCATTTTATAGAGAATATATTGTATAAAATTACAGTTATATGTTTAATTTAAATGTAAAGTTATCAATTAATCTAGTTTTTCCTATAAACACAGCAATTGCTATGAGTATAGAACTTTCTATTTGTTCAACAGGTTGTAATGTTTCACTATCTACAATTTCAACATAATCTATTTTTGCTAAGTGCTCAGATTTTATTTTAGATATTATTAATTCTTTTATATTTTTTAAATTTAGATTGCCTTTTGCTAGTTCTTCTTTTGCCAAATTTAGGCTCTCATTTAGGATTAGAGCAGATTTTCTCTCTTCATCTGAGAGATATATATTTCTTGAACTTTTTGCTAACCCATCATTTTCACGAACTATAGGACAGCCTATTATCTCTGTGTCTATGTTTAAATCTTTGACCATTCTTTTAATTACTGTCAATTGTTGAGCATCTTTTTCTCCAAAATAAGCTTTATCAGGAGTTACTATATTTAGAAATTTTGAAACAACTAGGCAAACTCCTCCAAAATGAACAGGTCTTTTAGATCCACAAAGAAAATCTGTAAGTCCAGACACATTTATAGTAGTACAATTGCCTTTTAAATACATTTCTTCTGATGATGGGTTAAAGACTACTGATGCACCACTATCCATACAGTATTTAAAATCCTTTTCTATATCTCTTGGATAGCTATTAAAATCTTCATTTGGTCCAAATTGAGTTGGATTTACAAAAACACTTACTACTACTTTATCATTTTCTTTTACAGCTTTTTTAATAAGACTTTGGTGTCCTTCATGTAAAAATCCCATTGTAGTAACAAGCCCTATAGAATAACCTTCTTTTTTCCAGTCTTTAATTATATTTCTTAGTGATTTTATTTCTGTTATAAGCATTTTGTACCATCCTTAATCTTAATATAGTTTTTCTAATTCAGATTCATTTATTGAAAAGCTATGTTTTTCTTGTGGAAATGCACCTGTATTAACTTCTAGTATGTAATTTTTAATTGAATCTTTCATTATATCTCCTATATTTGCATATTGCTTTACAAATTTAGGGACGAAATCTCCAAACATTCCCAACATATCTTGATAAACTAAAATTTGTCCATCACAATTAATTCCTGCTCCTATCCCTATTGTAGGAATTGAAATAGAATTAGTTATCATTTCAGCTATTTTTGTAGGAACTCCTTCAAGAACAATAGAGAATGCACCTGCTTTTTCTATTAATTTAGCATCTTCAATAAGTTGTTTTGCTGTTTCACTAGTATTTCCTTGAACCTTGAACCCACCAAATGAATTTACAGATTGAGGAGTTAGTCCTAAATGACCCATTACAGGTATTTGAGCATTTACAATACTTTCTATTTGCTTTATAATGTTTGAGCCACCTTCTAACTTTACAGCATGAGCGCCACCTTCTTTTACAAGTCTACCAGCATTTTTGACAGCATCTTCTATAGAAACGTGGTAAGATAGAAAAGGCATATCACTTACGATTAAGGCATTTTTTGCACCATTTTTTACAGCTTTTGTATGATATATAATTTCATCTATAGTAACAGATAGAGTGTTTTCTTCACCTTTTATAACCATTCCCAATGAATCTCCTATTAAAATACCATTTATATCACACTCGTCCATTATTTTTGCTATTGAGTAATCATAAGCAGTAAGCATAGATAGCTTTTTTCCTTCACTTTTAGCATTTTTAAAAGTCAGTATAGTGTTTTTCATTGTTTTTTCCTCCTAAAATTTTGTAAATTTCCTTGTATTTTTCAGACTTATTTATTAAATTCTCGACTGCATTTTCTATAGTAATATTTTTTGTATGTTTTAATGAATTGTCATTTGCTAAGGCTATTATTTTTAGTAGATTTAGAGAGAGGATTTTATAAATATCCTTATCTTTGTTATCTAATGCTGATAAATGTTTTCTTATTGGTGTTATATCTCCACGAACAACAGGTCCAGTAAGAGCTTTAGTAAATCCATCATCAAATATATTTTCTATATTTATCTTAACTAAAGGACTTATTGCTTTTAAAGCTTCTCCTTCAGATAAACCCAATTTGATAAAGTAATTTACTCCCACGTCCAGTAAAGATAATACTAAATTTGAAACTAAAACATTAGCTAAATGATAAGTAGATGAAGTATCTTTATCTCTTATAAAAAACTGGTTTCCCAAGTTATTTATAAAATTTTGGATAAATAAATCATCTTTTTCATTATCACCTTCTATGGAAAAACAAATGTCTTTCATTTTTTTTATATCAGTATTTTTATTGGAAAATGCAAATATAGGATGGATAGAATAAATTAATGCACCTGCTTTTTTTGAACAGAACAATATACTAGATTTTAAAGAGCCACTTGTGTGGCAAATGTATTTATGCTTTAAATTAAATTTGGAAAGTTTTTTGTCTATAATTTCAATAGAGTCATCTGATGTTGTAATAAATAATATATCGTTTTCATAAATAATATCTTTCAAATTATTGTAAATCTTTGTTTTCGTTAAATCTGTTGATTCTAATAAAGATAATTGATTTCTTCCATAAAAGCCTGTTACACAATAATCTTTTGATAAAAAATAATTTGCCAAAGATGTGCCAACTTTTCCAGAACCAATAAATCCTATTTTAATAGTATCACCTCCACTTTGTGATACAACATCTTAATTTCCAATCTCATTCCTGAGGATATGAGTTACATAAGACAAAATAATTAAAAACATCTAAAGTATAGTTCTTATAGCAAGATACCATCCAATGAACATTTTACCATTTTAATAAAAAATTGACAATTAATTCTATAAAAGTTTATATAATAAAATCAAATATAAGTAAAAGAAATTATGATATTTAGTTAAAATCTAATGTAAGATTAATATCTATTGTGTAATAATAATTTATTTTAAAATGATAATACTATATTGCTGTATTTTTTTTAATCAACTATAATTTAAAATATGAAGTAATAAATTTTCTAATTAAATTGGCACACTTAACTTACATATAAATGACAAATAAATCTTCTGTAACAAAAATAATTTTAGGAATATTGTTATAAATAGTTGTAATAATGAAGGAGGTAAGTATATGAATAAACATAATCTTGAGGCTATATTAAATCAACTACAGATTAATATATACGTTACAGATATTCATACTAATAAAATTATTTTCATGAATGAGAATATGAAAAAAGAATATAATATTTTAACTCCAGAAGGAAAAGTTTGTTGGGAGGTATTATATCCTGAAAAAAATGCCCCTTGTAGTTTTTGTAAGGTTTTAGAATTGTTAAAGAATAATAAAAAAGGAATACTAATAAAATGGTATGAAGAATGTAATAAGTTAAATCGTGTTTTTGAAAATTATGATAGTTTAATTACATGGCAAGATGGTACAGTTGTTCATATACATCAATCTATAGATATTACAAATTCCACAAACTTAAATGAACAAATTAAGGTTAATGAATTTTATCAAATATCAAATAACAAAGAAGAAAAAGAAGATTTTAATGTCTTAAGAGGTAAATTTGATTATGATTCTACATTACTTTATGATGCTTTGATTGGAGGTACAGACGAATATATATATATTTGTAATATGAAAACAGGAGTGTTTCGATATTCACCATCACAAGTTGAATTATTTGATTTACCAGGAGAAATTGTGAAAAATCCACTTAGTTACTGGAAAAAAATTGTACATCCAGAGGATTGGAAACGTTTTTATAAATCGAACATGGAAATAGGTAAAAATCATATGGACTGTCATTCAGTGGAATTTCGGGCTAAAAATCGTAGTGGAGAATATGTATGGTTAAGATGCAGAGGACAACTAATGCGTGATGAATTTGGAGAACCAAGTATTTTTGCAGGAATAATGACACAGTTAGGTAAACAAAATAAGATTGATTCATTGACACAATTGTTGAATTACTATGAATTTATGAGTGTATTTGAGAATAAAATTTCAAATCCTATGATTGAAAAATTATGCATAGTATTACTAAATCTTGATGATTTTAAAAATGTTAATGAGATGTATGATAGAGATTTTGGAGATAATATAATAAAAACTTTAGCACAATCTATACAGTCTATTTTACCAGGTAATGCTGAACTTTATAAACTTGATGGAGATGAAATGGGAATTCTCGTTGATAATGTTGAAGAAAAGGAAATTCAAATTCTATATGAACAAATACAGAATATGATTATACATCTTCAGTTATGGAGGAAATATGGATTAAATATAACGATTTCTGCTGGTTGTGTAATATATCCAAAACATGGAGATACAGTAAAAGAACTTTATAAATACGCTAGTTACTCTTTACAGTATGCTAAAGAGCATGGAAAGAATAGGCTTGTTTTTTTCTCTGAAGAAATATTAAAAAATAAAATGTATTCATTAGAAATGATGTGGGATTTGAAAGCATCAATTAATGATAATTTTAGAGGATTTAGCCTTCGATTTCAGCCACAAGTGGATACACAAAGTCATAAGATAATAGGTGTAGAAGTACTTTTAAGATGGACCAATGATAAATGTAAAGCGATTTCTCCTTTGGAATTTATTCCAATATTAGAAGAAAATGATATGATAAATGTTGTGGGAGCATGGGTGCTTCGAATGGCATTACGTACTTGCAGGGACTGGATTAATTATTATCCTTTTTTTACAGTAAGTGTAAATGTTTCAGCTGTTCAAATATTAGAGGATACATTTATTGAAGATACAATAAAAATTATAGATGAGGAAAATTTTCCTTATCAAAATCTTGTTTTAGAATTGACAGAAAGTCATACAGTACAAAATATGAGTATTTTACAAGATAAGTTTAAGGTTTTGCAAGACTTAAGAATTCATATTGCTATGGATGATTTTGGTACTGGCTACTCATCTTTAGAAGTTTTAAAATTTTCTCCAATAGATATAGTGAAAATTGATAGAGTCTTTGTCAAAGATATATTAAAAAGCAAGTTTGATGCTACATTTATACATTTTATTGTTGCAATTTGTCATGATGTAGGAATAAAAGTTTGTTTGGAAGGAGTAGAAACACAGGAAGAGTATGATTTAGTTAAACAAATGAAACCAGATTATATACAAGGATATTTCTTTGGAAAGCCACAGACAGCAATAGAAATCTTTGATATTTTAAAACTAGAAAATTAATACTAATTGTATTTTTACTTTTATATTAACTATATGGATTTAAAATTAGATAAAGAAAAGAAGCATTTATTTTAAATATTATATTAATGATATTTTAGTATTTAAAAATATAACTCAAATTGGTGGAAATGATAAAACATTTAGTAAAGTAGAGACATTAGCTAAATAAAAAAAGAAGGTAGCAACTAGGGTGCTGTTCAGGGCTAGTTGTTACCTTCTTTTTTTATTTAATTATTAAATTTTTATATAGTTATATATTTATTTCTAATTAAGTAATATGATACCAGTGTTATAACAGATACCAATATTACTGCTATCATTACAGCATCTGAACTTTTTATTAATAAACCCATTATTATATATTCCAAGTCTATTAAATAATGATAAAGTATTTCTAATTTAACAGTTCTTTTTCTAGCTATGTTTTCATATCTTGATTCTAATTTATTAAAATATTTTTCACTGCAAAAGTTAGTTTTATGCTTAATTAAATATCTTATTGTAGTACATATTATATTTTCTGTTCCAATAAGGATAAGTAAGGTGTTCCAATAATTCATGTGGGATATCTCCTTACATAATAATCTTTATGTGTTTTGTTTATACTCTTTTGTAAATAGAAATGGAACATAAAAAATTAAAATGAGTATGGATATTTCTACTATATCAGAATGAGTAATAGCTGAACCATAGGGTAATACTAGAAGCTGATATAAGAAAAGATGTATTATTTAAAGCGTGTATTATAGCACAAAACCATACATTTTTAGTCTTCATATAGACATATCCTAAAAATATTGAAATTCCAAATATGTATATTGAGCGACATATTAAGCCTAATACTGGTGTTTCAGGTGTATATAATGTAAATATTAGAGGTAAATGCCATAAACTCCAACACATACTTAGTGCTATAATACCTATTTTTTTACCTAATCTATCAAAAAAAATATCTTGCAAAAACCCTCTCCAACCGTATTCTTCACCAAAAAAAAGATATATAGAGAAGAAGGACATCATAAAAGAGAATATATAATTTAAAATACCTTCATAGTTAGGTTGATTTCCTTGTATTATCAAGCTAACTGATACTGGAATAATTTTGGAAAGCATGAAATAAAAAATTAATAAAGAACCTATTTTAATATTTTTTATAGGATACAAATCTTTTATACTATCAGAATAAAGAATAATAAACAAACTACTTGTAATAATCAATATAGTATTTAATAATTGAAATTGCTGATTATTTATTAAGTTTAATAATTCAATAATAAGTAAAAATAAATAAATTAGAAAAAATAATATTATTGATGAATAAAACTTATATTTATCATTAGTCATTCCTTCTGTATAAAATTTTGCAATTGCAACTGAAGATAAGGGTAATACCATCATGAATAATCCAAAGTTTTCTGGGTCAATAAATTTATTGAAATATAACAGAGAACCTAATAAATAAGTTAAACCAAAAGTTATAGCAAAAAATATTATAATCTGAACCTTCTTTCTTTTTGCTTCGTTTTCAATATATCTTGGGTTTAATAAATTAATCCATTTTTCTTGTATTTTCAATAGAACCCCTCCCTCATTTAAAACATTACTTTCTTTTTTATAATCACCAATTCATTTTGTATTTAATTTAGTTTTCTTAATCAAAGTATAGCAGTAACATAATTGGAAAGAGTGTCTAAAATATTACAAATATATGTAATAAAATTTAATGATAATATATTGAATATCAAAAAAATAATTATTCCATAAAAATAGATTTAAATTTCTGAATATTTATATTATAATTTATATAAACTAGGAAGTGCTCTTATGAAATTTAAAAAGTTTGTACGATTTATAATATTAGTACTGATGATTTTTTAGGTATGTGTAGCATTTGTTTTTGTTGATTAAGAACCTAATAGTAAAGCGATGTTAAACAGCAAAGAGAAGTGTATTAAGTCTTACTTGGACTGATTATGTAGATGTTTTTATAGGAACTAGATTTGGTTTAAAATAAAATATAAATATAGAATTTAGGTGCTTTTTATGAGAAAGGTTTTATGGATTTTATATAGTTTTATAGTTATTATGATTAATTTTATATTAAAAGAAAAAAGTTATAACTTTATTTTATTAGCAATATTTTTTATACTACTATTAATTCAAAATGGTATATTAAAAACAGGTTATCAAAATAGAGCTACCTTTTATCAAGATAATTATCTTAATGAAGAAGATAAAGATGATGAGATAAAACTTATGACTATAAAAAATTTTATATTTTTATCTTTACCATTATGTTTTAACATACTATTTAATTATCTAACTTCTTAAATGGTTTTTAAATTTATTTTAGTTGTAGATAAATTTAATTTAAATGTTAGAAAAAAGGTGACAGGTAGTTTCTATCACCTTTTTAATATATTATATTTCAAACATAATTTTTTGTTAGTTAAAAAAATTATAGTGTATATATTAACAATAAAAAAAGACCCTAAAAAGAGTCTTTCCCGAAAAATCTATATATTATAATATAGTTATATTTTCTGCTTGAGGACCTCTAGCACCTTT
>NZ_OEZH01000012.1:26161-26686 GCF_900243075.1 Clostridioides difficile | reverse complement strand
AATCTAAATTAAATAGCAGCACACCTATAGAATATAAGCGTGCTGCTTAAAAATAACTATCTTATTAAAAACTGTCTACTAAGTAGGGTTCAGTTCAGAATACTTAATGCTACTATATCTAAAGAACCAAGTGGTAGATATTATGTATCATTATGCTGTACTGATGTAGATATTGAAGTATTTGAAAATACTAATAATCAGATAGGTTTAGATTTAGGAATTAAAGAATTTTGTATCTCAAGTTGTGGAGAATTTATAGAAAATCCTAAGTATCTTAAGAAGTCATTAAACAAACTTGCTAAATTACAAAGAGAATTATCGAGAAAAACAATCGGTAGTTTAAATAGAAATAAAGCAAGATTAAAAGTTGCAAGACTTCAAGAACATATAGCTAATCAAAGAAATGATTTTCTACAAAAACTATCTACTAAATTAATAAAAGAGAACGATATTATTTGCATAGAAGATTTACAAGTAAAGAATATGATTAAAAATCAAAAACTATCTCGCTTAATTTCTGATGTG
>NZ_OEZH01000012.1:0-26045 GCF_900243075.1 Clostridioides difficile | reverse complement strand
ATAAAAACGAGGAAGTTAAGAACTTAAATATAAGAGAATGGATTTGCCCTTGTTGTAATGAAACTCACGATAGAGATATAAATGCAAGTATAAATATACTAAAAGAAGGATTAAGACTAATAACAATTCAAAATAAATAACTTATGTAAGAACCGTAGGAACTATGGGGATAGCCTGTGGAGAATTAGTAAGACATATTTTAGTATGCAAAATTCTGTGAAGCAGGAACCCTGTGACTTTAGTCATGGGAGGTTCAGAAGAGGAATGAAAGCCAAGTCAGAATTAGAGTCAATAAATAACAAATTAAATATGCAATATAATTATTATTTAAATATTCAAGAATCTCATATGAAAGTTAGGAAAATATACCATGATATAAATAATCATTTAGCATGTATCAAAAAAATTGAAAATGGAGAAGTAGATAACTATATAAAAAGTATAAATGAAGAATTAAGAGATTTTGAAAATAGTTTTAATACAGGAAATAAAATACTTGATATTATTTTGAATGAAAAAAGTATAGATTGTAGAAATAATAATATAAAATTATTATGTGATATAAACTTAAGAAAATGTGAATTTATACAGATGATAGATATATCATCCATATTTTCTAATATATTAGATAATGCAATAGAAGCATGTGAAAAAGTAAAACAGGATAGATATATAAAATTACGTGGAGTCATAGTAAAATCTTATTTTATCATTACATGTGAAAATTCCAAAAATGATAAATTAAGATTTAAAAATAATAATCTAATTACTAGCAAAGATGATAAGTTTCTTCATGGTATAGGCTTAAAAAGTATAAAGTCAGCTATAAGGAAATATGATGGAGAATTAGAGATAATTGAAGGAGAATATAATTTTACATTAAACGTATACATACCATTACAAAATTAGTTAAACTACACTTTAAATATGATAGTTACGACAGTATAATTACCACTTGGGCAAATATATTGAGTAAAAAAAATAAAGGTGTTATCTTTTAAACATAAAAGATAACACCTTTATTTTTGTGATTATTTTAAATAAATAAGTTTAAGGAGAATGTTTGGAATGAAAAAATTTAAATTATACAATAATTGTATTAATAAAAATATAAAATTAATAGAGAGTAAAGAGAAAATACTTTTAATTTTATTTATGGTATCTTTACTTCTATGTGTATGCTCTTTTTTTATTAAATCACTTGTTACAGGAGCTCCAAGGGATAATCTTATTAGAATATATAACGATTTAGGAATATCATTTGATAGTATGATAGAGCATGATAATTTTAAAAATAAAGATGTATATAAAGAAGAGTTATCCAAATTATTAAATACAGAAAATTTTAAAAATGTGAGTAAAATAGAAGTATATCTTAATCCAAATCCAAAGAATCACAATAAAAAAAATATGAGTTTAATGTACTCTTATGAAAATAGATTAAAAAAGAATACATGGGAAGCATTTATTTCAAGTAAGTTAAGAACTTCTGATGGAAAAGAAATTTATTGCCATATAGTATGTGAAGAACCAAAATATGAAGCATATAAATTACCAGTTAATATAATCTGTACTCTTTCTTTAGTAGCAGCAAGTATATTCTTAATATTATATTTATATATGATTGTTAAGTTTTATAAAATGGGGAGGTAAGAATATGAAAATGATATTTGTATTGTTGAGAGGATACGCCATAAAAAATAGAAAAAAGTTTTTAATAATGATATTTGCTATATCAGTTTCCACTACTATAATTTTTGGAACTACAATTGCAAGGTTAAGCCAATCAAAATATGTTTCTGATGAAATTTATAAACAAAGTCCAAGTTACCAGATTGAAGTCGGTAATATAAGTGAAGAAGATTTTGAAACAATAATAAGAGATGATAATGTAAAAAGTTCAGTATTAAGAAAATATTATGGGAATTTTAGTTATAATGAAAAATTTTATGTGTTAGAAGAGTATAATAAAATTTCCTTTAAAAAATTAAAACATACTTTAAATAATGGTAGATTTCCAAAACAAAAAGATGAGATTATGATTAGTAATAATTTATTTCAAGAACTAGAATCACAAAATAAATTGAAATTAATTAATACACATTCAGATAAAAAAGAATATGAGGTTGAATTAAGTTACTCAAAAGAATATGTAGATAATTCAAAAGAACACCAAATATTTAATCAAACTCATAAATTTAAAGTAGTTGGAACTTACAATATGACAAGTATTATGGAAAATTCATCAGAAGGGATAGGAATATATGTATGTAAAGATTTTGAATATCCTGAGCAGTTGACTACATATAATGGATTTATTGATTTAAAAACTGGGTTTAAGAATGTACAAACTGAAATTGATAAATTATCTATTAAGCTTGATTCAGGAGAATTAAATATAAAGAGTAATAAAACACTAGCTGCAGCAAAAGAAGATAGTCAATCTGCTTTGGGAGGATTTGATTTATTTGATACAGGCACTATAGTGGCATCTATTTGTATTATATTTAATGTCTTTAATATTATGATGAAAGAACTAGTTCAAGAGATAGGATTATTAAGAGTTGTTGGTATGAGTAAGAGGCAATCTCTATCTATATTTATACTGAAGAATATAGTAGTATTATTAATTGGGTCATTGATAGGATTTCTAGGAGGTTATTTACTTGCAGAATTGATGATAAAGCATTTTAATTTAACAAGTGGATTTATTGATGTTTCAAATGCACCTATTTATGTGAGTAAATCCGCAGTATTTAAAACGCTTAAATTGACAATATCTGTGTTATTAGTATCGACAATATTACCAATTATAATAACTTTAAAATCTTATCCAGTAAATATGATGTCTGGTAGATTAAGAAATCCATTTAACATTTTCGATGAAATTTTTAGTAAAATAAAGATTTATAGAAAGTTAAAGATTGTAAGCATAAATTCTCTAAAAAAGATAAAAAATTTATTTAAATTAGAAAGAAAATTATCTTTTAGAGATAATGTAGCTTGGAATCTAGCATTAAACAATTCAAAGAGAAATAGTATCTATATATTAACTACAGCAATTATTGTTGGTATGGCTGGGCTTTATGGAGTAAGACAGTTTATAACATCTCAACAAGTATCAAGCATAGGTGATCCATTACTTCAAAGGTTAGGAGATTATAGTATAGACTTAACTTATAATGGTATTAGTAAATTAGAAGATTCTCTTATTTCACAACAGGATTTAGATAATATATCTTCCATTGATGGAGTTTCAGATATTTATAAATTTAACTCAACAACTGCTTATACTAAAATTAAAACAAAAGATTTATCTTCAGCATATAGAAAGAATCTATCTATAAAAGAGGATAGTAGAGAAATAGAAATGAAGTTCGATTTTATAGGATTAAATAAAGAAGCTTTATCTAAATATGATAGTTTTTTAGACAGTGGGCAATTATATAAAAAAAATAATAATGTAATTGAGGCTGTAGTAAGCAACTATTTCTTAGATCAAACCTATACTCATAGTCAACAAAAGTATAGTGAAAAATTAAAAATAGGTGATACATTAAAATTTAAAGTTCTATCAGAAGAAAAAGGAGTAAAAAAATATAACAATATAGAAATAAAGATTGTTGGATTTTTAAGTGAAGAGTGGTTTACAAAAGGAACATATACTAACTCTCAAACTCCAGATATAATTGTAGATTCAAGTGATTACAAAAAAATAACTGGAGATAATAACTTTTCTCAAGTAAAAATAAAGGTAGAAGAGCAAGATTTAGAAAATATAAAATTATCTATTGAAACTATACTTAAAGATAAAAAATATATAAAATATAGTGATAAAAACACCATAAATCAAGAACAAGGAAGCTTAGCATGGCAAACTATAATTAGAAACATAGTTAATTCAGCTATGCTTAGTATAACTGCATTAACAAATATAGTTTTTAGCGTAGTGACTAGTATAACTATGAGGAAGAAAGAATTAGGATTGATGAGAGCGATAGGCTTATCTATAAAGGATTTAAAGAGGATATTAATGTATGAAGGTTTGATATATGGTGTAATAAGTTCCACGGTAGGTGTATTATTTATACTTTATAAAGGCATTAGTTGGGTACATTTACTAAAAATGACTGCAAAGTTTCAAGGTATACCATATGAGGGGCCACTATTCATATTTCCGGTAATACCAACACTAGTATTTATATTAAGTACAATTATTATATCTTTAATTTCAGTAACATTTACATTTAAAATCATTAATAAACATAGCATAGTTAATCAAATAAGAGAAAATTAAGTTTAATATAAGAAGGAGAAATATTGTATGAGAAATTTGAGCTTGAAAGGTATAAGAAAAATATATGGAGAGAATGAAAATAAGGTTAATGCTCTTAATGGCATAGATTTAGACATAAATCCACATAAATTCACAGCAATTATAGGGGCTAGTGGCTCAGGTAAATCTACATTACTTCATTGTATGGCAGGATTAGATAAGCCTACCTCAGGTCATATATATTTAGATGATATAGATATCTATACCATGGATGATACGAAGTTATCTAGGATAAGAAGAGAGGAGTTTGGATTTATATTTCAAAGCTTTAACTTGATTCCTGTCATTAAGGTATATGAAAATATTATAATGCCTGTGTCATTGGGCTGTGAAAAAATAGACAAAAAATATATTGATATGTTGATAGATAAACTAGGACTAAGAGAACATATAAATAAGTATCCAAATCAATTGTCTGGTGGTCAGCAACAAAGAGTTGCTATAGCCCGAGCATTAGCAAATAAACCCTCAGTAATATTTGCAGATGAGCCAACAGGAAATTTAGATAGTGAAACAACTATAGAAGTTATGGATTTACTGAAAACTTGTGTAAAGGAATTTAAACAAACTTTAGTAATGATTACACACAATAATGATATAGCATCTATGGCAGATAAGATTATAACCATAAAAGATGGGGTGATATACGAATAATTTTGTAATTAAAAATATTAAGAATGAGTTGCAGTTAAAGAGGAAAATTATTTGAACAGTTGATGAAACAGCATTCAGAGTTTTTTACAGAGGAATAAATTGGTATAAAAATCAGTTCTAACAATGAAATCAAAAAAGATATTGATGAAGGTTAAAAATTTTATAGTATCATTTTAGATGTTTTTTTATATATTTTATTATACTTTAAATTAAATTTTAAGATGATTAAGTATATACTCAAAAGATTAAGGAGTTATGTTATTATACTATTAAGATTTATTTTAATAGAGATATACGAGATAGATACATTGGTTTTAATTTTAAAGAAACATACAAAGTTATTTTAAGTTAATTTGTAGTAATTTACATATCATTATAAACTAGAATCATAGAGACTAAGTTAACTACAATCATAAATTAAAAAAGGAGACATATCAAGTAGATGGAAGGGATAAAATTTATAAAGCCAGAAGAAAAGTATATTTATTCGTATTGGCAGACTTTTGATAAAATAGCAAAAGAAAGGAAATATCTAGCTATGGATGAGGCATTTCCTTTTGAAGAAACAGTTGAATTTATAAAAAATACTATGATTAAAAACTTCCCACAACTATTTATAATTGATTTAAAATCAGATAACTGTATTGGTTGGTGTGATGTTTTACCTAAAACTGAAACAACTGGCTATTTAGGTATGGGAATTCTTAAAGAGTATAGAGAAAAAGGTATTGGAAGTAATCTTCTAAAACAAATTATTGATTTATCAAAAGAATATGGATATGAAAAAATTGAGCTTGATGTATTAAAAAGTAATAGCAGAGCTATTCATGTTTACAAATCTTTAGGGTTTGTGGAGGTAAATACAGTATTTAGTGGATTTACATGGAACGATAGACCTGTAAAAGAAGAGGTTATTCAAATGGAACTTACACTTATATAAAATAAACTTAAAGCCCTTAAAATTCCATATAACATGGGTTTTAAGGGCTTTTTAATAGCAGTTTTTTTAAAGAGCTAAACATCTAAAATTTTATATATTAAATTTAAAGAAAATATAAAGATGGAAGATACAACTATGTTTACTAATAAGAAGCTTAAAGTCATAAATAATAAACTCATAAACAACTTATTGTTAGTTATGTTTATTTTGCATCTATAACTTCATGAGCCATTTTAACTAAGTCATTCATAGACAAATTTGAGTCTTGGGCTGTAAAAGAGTAGTAAACTCCATCTTGTTTCCATGTCAAAAACTTAAATTCATTAACTTCTACTTTATCTGATGCCTTACCTGGTCCTTCACTAAATGTGTATTTGCCTGATTTTTCATCAAGTTTATCCTGTTCTGTCATTTTATAGCCTTCTGGTACAAACTTTTGTGCGAATGCTTCATAAGAAATGTTAATATTCTTGTAAGTGTCTACAACTTTTAGATTGTCAGAACTCTTTCCAAGTACATTGTTTGCTGTGTCAAGAGATATTTCATCATTACCATTTTTATACTCAAAACTAAGTGCTTTTAATTCTCCTAAAACATTATCTTCTTTGTCAAGTGCTTCTTCATTTACAGTATATGCACCTTTAAATTTATATCCATTGCTAAATTCAGAAACTATATTAGGGGTAAAGTTAAAGTCTTTTTTTACCTGTTCTGTAGTTGGGATAGATGTATAAGTAGCCTTAGTACTTGATTTTCCAACTATGCTAGATATCTCTCCTACTGCAAGGGCTGTTGTACCTAATATTAAAGTAATGGCTAAAGTTGCAACTAAACCTCTTTTAAATGGTACTTTGTGTGTTTTATTATTAATCATTTTATAATTTTCATCCCTTTCTGGTAAACTATTTAATGTTCTATTTAAACTATTATGAAAGCTTTCTGGAGCTTTTGGAAACGAATTATTTAAGCTATTTTTATTCATATGATTACCTCCGTGTTTTCTAATTTAGTTTTTAATAATTTTCTTCCTCTTGATAACCTGCTTTTTACAGTTCCTTGAGGTATATCTAATATTTCCTTAATTTCATCTACTGAATAACCCTCAATGTAGTAAAGAACTATTGGAATTTTAATTTTTTTAGGGAGACTCCAAATGGCAGTATACAAATCACTATAGTCATCTTTTTCATCAATTTTTTTGTTTTTGAAGACGTCTTCAAATGATAGAAACTTCAATCGTTTACGTATTAATGAATTACATTCATTTATGACTATTCTAATCAGCCAAGTTTTAAAATATTGTTCTTCCTTAAGAGAATTTAACTTTTCATATGCTTTTAAAATAGCATTGTTGACGGCATCTTCACAATCCTGGTCGTTTCCTAGGATAGACTTAGATACACGATACAAAGTCTGTTCTGATTCAAGTATATTATTTGTAAATGTAGTTTTATCCAACTGAATTCCTACCTTTCTATGCAAATCGTAGCGCTACTTTTTTGCCTTTCACTTATTAGATAAAATTTTACTATAGATGGTTCACTTTTTTTAATAATTATTAGATAAATTTAAGTTTAAAAGTCTTGTTTCTTCTATTCAAATACCTAAAATATCTTTTTTTCAGTCACATCTAAAACTATATAGATATATGAAATTTTAGAAACTATATAGTTAGTTTTATTACAAGTATTTATGTTGAGTAATTAGAAAAATATTGAGTAATTAGAAAATAATGTTATTAGATTATTTACTTAATGTATAGATTTAAAATAAGTTCTTTAAATAGCACTAAAAACCACAGTATTTTGACTAAAAGTAGATTTTTGAGAAAAAACAATGACCTTTAAATGGGAATTAAGAATAAAGAAATGTACTCATTTTATATAAACATAATTATAAATAAAGATAAAAAATATAAATTATAAAAATAATAATTTTTTTGGAAAATAATAAAGTTTTTTGAGTAAAAGTTTTATATTGAAATGTAAAAATAATAAAATACTTTATAAGTTAATTACAGAAGAAAAAATAATGTGGCAATTTTCTGATATTTTTTAATTATCAATAAAGTGTCTAAAGTTTAATAAATTTAGTAGGACTTTAAGACAGATAATGACCTATTAAAGATACTATATATTAGATAAAATAAATTAAAACAAAACAAAAATAGAATAAGATTAAAAAAGAAAGCACATCATGAAACATCAAAAAATTTATTTTAAGGAGGAATAAAGTATGAAGTTTCAAGAAATGATTAATAGTCCGGGTCTTTGGATTGTTTCTAGTTTTTTAGTAATTATTTCAGTTGTTCAAGCAATCGTATTTATGAAGGCGGCACTAAAGGAGGCTTCAACTCTTGGTATTGAAAAGAAAGGAATTAAAGCTGCAATTCGTTCCGCTAGTATTACAGCCATTGGACCTTCTCTATCTCCTGTTATTACATTATTATCACTTGTAGCTGTAATTGGTGCTCCTACGACTTGGATGAGACTCTGTGATGTAGGAGCAGCTAGAACGGAACTTGGAGTAATATCTCTTACATCAAATTTGTCTGGGGTAGAAGTAGGTAGTGCTGCATTTGGAGCAGAAGCTTTTTCATATGCACTATGGGGAATGGCTTTAAATAACTTAGGTTGGCTGCTTGTTGTATTTATTTTGGGGCATAGAATGCGTGGGATTGTTGAAAAAATGAACATGAAATATAATCCTACTTGGGTTAAAAAACTACTTGCAGGAGCTACAGTTGGGTTATTTGCTTACCTTCTTTCAAATCAAATAAAAACATTTGAAATGCCAAAACTTACACCAGCAATTATTTCAGCTATAGTTATGTTAGTATTGACGACTTTATTTAAAAAGAATCAACGATTGCAAGAATTGTCATTAGGTATTGCCATGTTGATTGGTATGTTTGGTACACAGATTATATTATCGTGATTAAAACAGATAAGAGGTGATAATTATGTATGATAAAAAGATGATTAAAATAGGAAGAATTTCCATAGGTCTTGCAATTATTGCAAACTTTATTCCAGCTATATATGTAGGTCTTCGTTTTGGGGAGATGCCAATGCTTTCTGTTATATTCCAAATTTGGGGATTAGTTGCCACAACTTATGGGATTAGCTGGCTTGTTCAACCTATAGCCTATTACCCAACGCTGGGAGCTCCAGGTTCTTATATTGGTTGGCTTGCAGGTTCTGTTGGAGATATACGTATGCCTGCAGCATCAATGGCACAGAAAATTGCTGGTGTAGAGGCTGGAACACATGAGGGTGAAGTTGTTGGAACAATTGGTACATGTTGCTCAATATTTGTATCAGCTTCTATGATTACCCTTTTTACTATTGTAGGCTATAAAGTAATTCCTTTGTTACCTGAATTTGTTACTAATTCATTTAATTATATACTTCCAGCACTATTTGGAGCAATTTACGTTGATATTGCACGTAAGGATATTCGAGCTGGTGGATGTACAATTGCTGCAGCATTAGCGATTATGTACTTTGGTGAAAAAGTTGGTATACCAGGTGGATTATTAACATTGTTTATTGTATTAGGCGGTATACTCATCACAAGAGTTTTCTTTGTGATTGATACCAATAAAACGAAAGAATAGAGTTGTTTGTTAAGAAGAAAGAATAGAATTGTTTGTTAAGAAGAAAGAATAGAATTGTTTGTTAAGAAGAAAGAATAGAATTGTTTGTTAAGAAGAAAGAATAAAATTATTTGTTGAGAAAAGAATAGAATTGTTTGTTGAGAAAAAAATAGAGTTGTTTATTAAGAAGAAAGAATAAAATTACTTATTAAGAAAAAAGAATATATATTAATTTTGAAAGGAGAAGAACTATGTTTGATGTTAAAATTATCAATGGAATAATCGTTGATGGTACAGGAGATTCAAGATATAAAGGTGATGTAGGGATTGTAGGAGATAAAATCAAGGCTATTGGAGATTTAAGTCAAGAAGAAGCTAAAAAGACTATAGATGCAACTGGGAAGTTTGTATCGCCTGGTTTTATAGATTTTCATACTCATTCTGATTTATCTCTTGTATATGACAAATATACAAGGAGTCGTATCTATACAGGCGTAACGACAGATGTTATTGCAAACTGTGGTATAGGAGTTGCTCCAATAAGAGAAGAGAAGAAACAAGAGTTAATTGACTATCTTGGAACGAGGATAATTGGTACAATTCCAACAAAATTAGAGCTTCACTGGAATACAATGCAGGAATACTTTGATTACTTAACTGAAAATTCTCCAGCAGTCAATGTTGTAGCTTATGTAGCACAAGGACCTGTACGTATCAATGAAATGGGATTTTCAAAGGAACCTGCTACTTTAGAACAACTTAAAAATATGAAGTTGGAAGTTAGAAAGGCTATGGAAGCTGGATGTGTAGCTCTTTCATCAGGATTAGTTTATTTACCAGGAGCATATACAAAGAAAGAAGAAATGGCTGAATTATGCAAAGAGTTAATACCATATAATGGATACTATATATCTCATATTAGGGATGAAGGTGATGAAGAAATGGAAGCTCTTGATGAAGCAATTTATATAGCTAAGACAGCAGGAGTTCCTCTACATATTTCTCATTTAAAAATTATGGGTCATAAGAATTTTGGAACTATAGATAAAATATTTAAAAAGCTAGATGAAGCTGAGGATGATGGTTTGGAAGTAACTTTTGATTGTTATCCATATACAGCTGGAATGACATCTTTGGGTGCACTTTTACCTCCTTGGGCTTTTGAAGGTGGTGTAGAAAACATGGTAAAACGATTAGAAGTACAAGAAAACAGGGATAGAATTATTAAAGAGTTGGAAGAAGGGATTCCTGGATGGCAATGTTTCTACCAATTAGCAGGTGGATGGAATGGTGTTGTACTGGCTTCTGTAATGACTGAAGCAAATAAATACGTAGAGGGAAAAACTTTAATGGAAGTAGCCAAAATCAATAATGAAAATCCATTTGATACATTCTTCAGGCTTTTGATTGAAGAAAAAAGTAAAATTCAGGTGGTTGTTCACACACAAGGTCAAGAGGATACAGATAAAGTTGTTTGTCATCCAAAGTCATGTATAGGTTCTGATAGTATGGACCTTTCTACAGAAGGTTTACTTTCTCTTGGGAAACCTCATCCCCGTGCATTTGGTACTTTTGGAAAAATTTTCTCTTACTATGTTAGAGAAAAGGGCATGTTGACTTTTGAGGAAGCAGTCAAAAAGATAACTTATCTTTCTGCAAAACGCTTAGGTATTTATAAAGAAAGAGGTCTACTTAAGGAAAATTATTTTGCAGATATCGTGGTATTTGACCCAGATACAATAGAAGATAAAGCGACTTACAATAATCCTAAACAGTATACAGTCGGAGTAGAATATGTGTTGGTAAATGGTAAAATTGCGTTGGCAGAAGGAAAACAAACTGATGTATGTGCTGGACGTGTAATTAAAAATCCTCTTAGCAGAGCAAAATAAAATATATTAAAAGTCTTTAGAAAAATAGTCTTTCTTTAAATATAAGGAAGGCTATTTTTGTTAAATTGATAAAAATTGTTCTACTTGTGTTTTCTAAAGAATTTAACTTTAAGTAGAAAAAACAATATATTAATTGTAAAATGTAATTAATATTAATGTATAAAATTTAAGTACAAAAATATTTCAACAGATAGTTATAAGTAAAAAAACTTGAAGTAGCTTTTTATATGAGGATAGTTGATAAAGTGTTTTAAGAGATAACAGTATCATTAAGAAAGGAGAGACAAAATGAAAATACTTTATGTAGGACCAGGTATGATGATTGACAAAATACTATCAGTAAGTAAAAAGAACTTTCCGAATATTGAAACATATTTTATTAGATATGATAGATACGTTGAAGTACCTGATTTATTGGAGAAATATAAAGGTAGAGTAGATGCAGTTCTTTTTACAGGAAAATCTCCGTTTAAGTTTTTTGAAAAAAGACAAAAAGATTTTATCTTGTCTGATTATATTCCTAGGCATGAAACAACATTGTACAGAGTACTGCTTGAAATTACATATTTGCTTAAATTCGATATTAGTAGACTGAGTATAGACACTTATGATAAGGCAATGATGAAGAGGTTATATAAAGAAATTGGAGTTGAATTTAAGGATGAACAGATGTTTTTTGCAGAGCAAAAGTATCTAGAAAATGATTATATAAAGTTCGTGCTTGAATTTCACAAATATAATTATCAAAATAATGATATATGTTGCTGTATTACAGGTCTTGAAGAGGCATATCATATAATGAAAAAGGATGATATTCCAGTAGTTTTAGCTTTGCCTTCTGAGGATGTAATGGTGCAAAGTATAAAAAACATTCAGATGCGTTATATTGCAAAGAAAAACAATGAGAATCAGATTGTTGTTCTTGCTATCAAATTAAATATGCCTTCAGAGTATTCATTGATGAAGGAAGACGAATACGCTTATCTTTCACAAAGGATTAAGATACTTGATAAACTATATCATTTCAATAGTCGTATAGATGGCGTGTTGGTAGAACAGAGTAGAAGTGAATTTATGATTTTTACAACCAAAAAAATACTCGAGTTAGAAACGAAGAAGTATAGAGATATTTATTTGTTGGATATGATTCGTGAAGTTTCAGTTATAAATTCTTACATAGGAATTGGTTATGGAAAAACAGCAAATGAAGCTAAATTTAACGCTTATGAGAGTATTAAGATGGCTCAACGTCAAAAAAATGATGCAGCATATGTAGTTTTTGAAAATGGAGAAATTATGGGACCACTGGGGTCTACTCCTACTGTTAAAAAGAAGAATAGTTTTGATGAACGTTTTTATCAAATAGCTACAGAAACAGGTCTAAGTGCTAATACTGTATATAAGGTATTCAGCAAAATAATAAATAGTGGAAAAACTGAATTTACATCAAAAGAATTAGCTACTATATGTGATGTAAGCATCAGAACTATGGACAGGATTATACTTAGATTGTGTGATTCTGGTTATTGTGAGGTAGTTAGTGAACAGCTTATGAGCAAATATGGCAGACCTAGTAGAATATTACGTTTTAAACCTTTTTTGTTGTTTTAACTTATAATATACTGTAAATTAATTTGTGCTTTTAAGCATATTCTTTACTTTATAGCAATGGTTGATTATTTAGTATTAATCTTAAAGCACAAATTATTTTACACTACCATTTATCAAGAAAATCTACATATTAATTTCATATCAAAGATAATACATTAGGATTATTCTTCAAAGTTTTTAATAGAGGTTCTTAAAGTTTCTTTATACAGCATTAATTGATGCTATTTGAGTATCTGAATTCCAAGTAAATTTTATTCTTTTTAATTCTGATGGAGCTATTTTTATTGATTGTAACAATTGCTGGTTGTTCAAAATCTGCTGATGGAGAATATAAATATGCTACTATTAATACATCTATGGAAAATAGTTCCATAATTTCCTTATATGAACGAGATAGCTATTCTTTTGTAAGTGTCAAAGAATTACTTATATCAGGGTAAAAGTGACAATTATTATATTTAATATTAGTTATATATAATTGAAATATATAACTGATATATAAATCAGTAAATATGTAGATAGTCAGTAAACTTAATTTATATTTGGAAGGTTTTTTAAGTTATTTTATCGTACTTATTTGAGAAAGAGAAGGGGGTAATTATATGTGCTTATTTTATCAGAGTATTATTGTGTAAAATCAAACACATAAAAGGCTATAAGTCTAATATGTAAAATTAAACTTATAGCCTTTTTGTTTTAATATACTTTTTATATAATTAATTTGTTATACAATTAATTTGAAATATCTTGATTTTAAAAGTTATTTAAATTTAATATAGTTACTCTTAAAATAACTATTAAACTAATTCATGCTAGTTTACAGCTTCTTTTCCTATCAAATCCTTTAACTCTTCATGAGTCATAGTCTCTTTTTCAAATAGGAATTTAGAAACAGAATGTAAGTCTTCAAGATTATCTTTTAACATCTCTAAAGTCTCTTTATAACAAATTTCAACTATACGATTTGCTTCCTTTTGAACTTTATCACATAAGAAAGTTTTATCATTTCCATCAATAGTCATAAATCCTAAGTTACTCATACCATACTCACAAACCATTTGGTTAGCTATTTCAGTGACTTTCTTTAAGTCATCTTTTGCACCAGTAGATTTGTGGTTAAATATTAATTCTTCTGACGCCTTTCCAGCAAGTAATATTTTTATCTTTCCAATCAACTCATCCTTAGTATATATATATCTATCTTCATCAGGGAGTTGAAGAACATAACCTAATGCTTGTCCCCTAGGAACTATAGATATTTTTTGTATAGGACAAATTCCTACTATATCACTTACAAGAGCATGTCCAGCTTCATGATATGCTACTATTTTTTTCTCTTTTTCAACCAATGCAGAGTTTTTAGATTCTAGCCCTGCAATAACTCTTTCAAGTGCTTTGTCAAAGTGTTCTGATGTAATACATTCACTGTCATCTCTAACTGCAAATATAGCTGCTTCATTTGCTATATTTGAAAGATGGGCTCCATTGAAACCATGAGTTTTTTTAGCTAAAAGTTCTAGATTTACAGATTTGTCTATAGGCTTGTCATCTGTATGTACCTTTAGAATTTCAAATCTAGTGTGATAATTTGGTGCACCTATATGAATGTGTCTGTCAAATCTTCCTGGTCTAAGTAAAGCTTCATCTAATAAGTCAAGTCTATTGGTAGCACCTATTATTAATACGTTGGAATCTTTATTAAATCCATCCATTTCAACTAAAAGTTGGTTTAGAGTTTGGTCTTTTTCGTTGTTACTTTCAAGATGTCTTTTTGCTCCTACAGCATCTATTTCGTCTATAAATATTATACTTGGAGCTTCTTTTCTAGCTTTTTCAAATAGAGTTCTAACTCTTTTTGCTCCTACACCCACATATTTTTCAACGAATTCTGAACCTGTAACATTGAAAAATGATGAGTTTGTTTCACCAGCTACAGCAGATGCAAGTAAAGTTTTTCCTGTTCCTGGAGGACCATAAAATAATACTCCTTTAGGTATCTTTGCACCCATTTTTTGATATTTTTGTGGTGACTTCATAAAATCGACTATTTCAAATAGTTCTTCTTTTACTTCGTCTAATCCAGCAACGTCTCTAAATGTAGTCTTTGGTTTTGTAGAAAGTGAATCATCTGTTTGATTGTCTCTTTCCATTTTTGTTTGTGCAAAGACAGGAGCTGGATTGTTGATTTTCTTAAAAAAGTTGTTTAGCATTTTCATATTCACACCTCAGGTAATTAATTATTGTTAATCAATTTTATATTTTCCATATTTACTATTTTTTATTATTTATTTTTCGTGGAAAAAATATACATCTTATCTAAATAAAAATAAATTTGTTAAATGTATGAAAAAGTGAATTTATGTATATAGGTATTGATTTTATATATTGAATAAAAATTGATGAATAAAGTGATAAATATAGATAATATTGAATAAAATGTGATAAATCTAAATAAAATGAAAATGATAAAAAATATTATATTGTATGTATTGATGGGTGTGAAGCATAGTATTATGTATAAAATTGACTAAGTAGGTGTTTTTAGTTATAGTTTTAAAAGAATTTTGATTTGGGGGTAGTATGTTTTTAATATAAGTAAAAAATTAATATCAAAATGAGTAGCACAGACATATAATTAGTAGTAGGAGAAAGTAATTAAATTTTTCCTAAACTAAAAAAATAGTTGCAAATAATTTGATTAAGTGATATAGTAAATAAAGTAAGAATAAAACAAAGAAGAAGTCCGCTTCTCACCTTACGCCAAGGGTTAGTAAGGTAAATATAAGTTAAAGTTTAATATTAATTTAAACTTGTTTAAATTTGGTAACTTATATTGCGGATGATTACGTCATCCGCTTTTTATTTTATAAAAAATTTGGAGGTGTCCTACAATTAGCAAAGAATTAGCAATCAATGAACAAATAAAAGATAAGGAAATAAGAGTCCTTTCACCAACAGGTGAACAACTTGGAGTAATGCCTACTAAAGAAGCTCAAGCAATGGCTAATAGCAAAAACTTAGATTTAGTTCAAATCTCGCCAAATGCAAATCCACCAGTATGTAAGATAATGGATTATGGAAAGTTTAGATATGAGCAAGCGAGAAAAGAGAAAGAAGCTAAGAAAAAACAAAAAACTATAGTTGTAAAGGAAGTAAGACTTAGACCAGGTATTGAACAAAATGATTTAAATACGAAAGCTAATAATGCTATAAAGTTCCTTACAAAAGGGGATAAAGTCAAAGTTGAACTTAGATTTAGAGGAAGAGAATTAGGACATAAAGACATAGGTAAAGAAGTTATGCTTAAGTTTTTAGATATAATAAAAGAGTTTGGAGAACCAACAAAAGCCCCTACATTTGAGGGGAATAATATGGTTGTAATTATAGATCCAAAAAAATAGATGATTAACTGAGAGGAGGAATTTGTCATGCCTAAAATGAAAACTCATAGAGGTGCAGCAAAGAGATTAAAGAAAACAGGAACTGGAAAGTTAAAGAGAGCTAAAGCTTATAAAAAACATATATTAACTAAAAAATCTGCAAAAACTAAAATGAACTTAAGAAAATCAACTTTAGTAAGTGATGGAGATGCTAAGAGAATAGCACAATTATTACCATACTAGGATACAGATTATAAATAATAACTATAGAAGAGGGATATAAAAGGAGGTCATAACGATGGCAAGAATTAAAAAAGCTATGAACGCTCGTAAAAAGCATAAGAAAATATTAAAACTTGCAAAAGGATTCAGAGGATCTAGAAGCAAATTATATAGACCAGCAAATACATTCGTAATGAAGGCATTAAAAAATGCTTATATAGGAAGAAAGTTAAAGAAGAGAGACTTCAGAAAACTTTGGATACAAAGAATAAATGCAGCTGCTAGAATGAATGGAATATCTTATTCAAGATTAATGAATGGATTAAAATTATCTGGTATTGAAGTTAACAGAAAGATGTTATCTGAAATGGCTATACAAGACCCAGAAGGATTTGCAAAATTAGCAGAAGTTGCTAAAGCAAAATTAGCTTAGTATTGAATCATGAGATGTAAAGTCTTTGAGTTATGTAAATAATTCAAGGGCTTTTTTATTTTTTGAAAAAGAATTATCAGTGTCATGTACAATCAATTTTATAATGTTAAATAAAATAAGCAATACAATAGACTTTACTTAGATTTATTATAAAAAATATTACAATTATTTATGAGAATTATAAAAAGTTATCGTAAAAGCGACATTGATATATGTATAAAATTTCCAATCAATCTTGAATTAATATTATCAATATGATAATATTATCTTATTAAGAACGTATACAGGGGGAATATAATATGAATGATAAACTGATGGATTGTTTTGTAAACCCAATTAAATGCAAGTTAATACTTGAAATTTTTTCAAATAGTCGAACTACAGCTAAACAATTAGGAGAAAAATTTCAAGATATATCAAAAGCCACACTTTATCGTTATCTTAATAAAATGCTGGAAGATGACATTATAAAAGTGGTTGAAGAAAATAAAATAAGGGGAACTGTTGAAAAAGTATATGCTATGAAACTAGATATAGCTAATGATGTGAACAAAATTATAGATGAAAATTCTGGAGAAGAATATGCCCAACTGTTTACTCAATATATGATGGGATTTTTAAGAGAATTTTATGAGTATGCTGAAAGGAAGGAAAAGGATATCATAAAAGATGGTTCAGGATTTTCTGTCTGTCCAGTATATGCTAGTATTGATGAGATAGTTGAAGCAAGCAAAAAGATTGCTAGTATACTAGAACCTCTGAAAAATAATTCACAGGAAAAAGGTAGAAGAATGCATTCTATAGGACTAATAATTACGCCACCTAAAGGATATGAAGGCAAATAGAAGATAAAAATAACAGTTTGATTTTTATGTTGAGCTGTTATTTTTATTTATAGTATTTTATTTTAGTGTATACAATAAAATGTATATCAAGCTGACATATAAAGTGATATGATATATTTAAGGAAAAATTGTATATATATGACATATTTAAAGTAAAGGGGCTGAAACTTATGAGGTTAATTACACGTTCTGATTTTGATGGATTAGTGTGTGGTGCATTATTAAAAGAAGCAGGTATTATTGATAATTGGAAATTTGCTCATCCTAAGGACTTACAAGATGGATTAGTTGAGGTAACAGAAGATGATTGCCTTGCAAATGTGCCATTTGTTGAGGGGTGTGGTCTTTGGTTTGACCATCATTCTAGTGAATTTGAGAGAAATAAGCTTGAAGGAAGGTATAAAGGTGAAAGTCGCATTGCGCCTTCTTGTGCAAGAATTATCTATGAATATTATGGTGGAAATGAAAGATTTTATCACTTTAATGAAATGTTAGAAGCAGTAGACAAGGTTGATTCTGGAAATCTTACTATAGAAGAGGTACAAAATCCAGCTGGATGGATTTTAATTGGTTACCTTATGGACCCAAGAACAGGGTTAGGGCGTTGGAGAAATTTTACTATATCTAACTACCAATTAATGGAGAAGTTGATTGATGCATGTAGAACTTTAAGTACAGAAGAAATTTTAAACTTACCAGATGTAAAGGAGCGTATAGAAGTTTATTTTGAGCAAACAAGTAAATTTAAAGAGATGATTGCTAAATATACACGTGTAGAGGGAGATGTTATTATTTCTGATTTACGTGGGGTAGAGCCAATTTATACAGGGAATCGTTTTATGATTTACAGTATGTATCCAGAGCAAAATATTTCTGCGTGGATTGTAAATGGCAAAGGTGGAAAAGGGTGTTCTGTAGCTGTAGGATACAGTATTTTAAATAGAACTTCAAGTGTTGATGTTGGTAGCCTAATGCTTAAGTATGGTGGCGGTGGACACAAAGCTGTTGGAACTTGCCAATTTAATGATGAGCAAATAGATGAGTTACTTCCAAAATTACTCGATGAGCTTGTAAACCCAAAAAAGTAATGAATGAACTTATAAATTATAAAAACTAATATAAATAAAATAAAACTGCATTGTACCCTTTGACACAAGGATGTGGAGTGGTACAATACAGTTCTTTAGCGTTTTACTAATTAATGTCCATAATATCATAATGTATTTTAGGACTATTATTTTTTATGGTTATAATATACTGAAATTCATTTTCATGCAATCCTATATACTGATTTTCCTTTTTCATATAGGAAATATAAAATTATTCTACATAATATACCTATCTTATACAATTTATATGAGAATGATATCATTTTAGAGAAATTATGTAAAAAGTTAAAATTTACATATATCTCAATTAAACTTGTAAAAAAACATATAAATTCTCACAATTAAGCACCTAAAACTTGAAAATCCTTACTTTGCTGTATATTCTAAAAAAATATATAATTGATTTAGTTAAAAAAGGAAGTAGTAAATATGAAAGGTGATAATCCGTTGACTAAGTGAATGTTGCTCATAATCATATAAACTACTATAGTTTAAAATAAAGTATGATGTTAAATTTTATTGTAATCTAAAAATTTAAGAAGGAGGCTTTTATGAAAATAAAATTTGTTATAATGTCATCTATAATATTTTTAATGGTATTACTGGTGTCGTGTCAAAGTACTAAAAATATGGAAAAATCCGAATCAGACATAGAAGTTAAAGTATTAGGTACGACCGACTTACATTCAATGGTGACAGATTCTCTTGTTTCATATGTAAAAGAAGAAAGAGCAAAGAATAAAAATCTACTTATGGTAGATGCAGGAGATTTCTTTGATATACAAAGTGACAAAATGAACCAGTGGTTTACTGGACAAAAACTGGTGAGAGTTAAAGATGGTATGCCAGAGTATAAACAAATAGCTAAGCCACGTGAAGGGGAGATTCCTTTAGCTAAAGAAATGGCAAAGCTGAAATATGATGCAGTTACATTTGGAAATCATGAATTTGTTTCTAATGATAAACAAAGTCTTGACAAACTGGTTTCTGATTTTGAAAAGAATAAGATACCATTAGTGTCAGCAAACATATATGAACAATCTGGAGAGAACTATGTAAAGCCATATGTAATAAAAAATGTAAAGACTAATAAAGGAGATGTAAAGGTTGGAATACTTGGTCTGACTATAAAAGAAGTAGGTGAAGGCTCAAGATTTAAAAATTCCGAGCAAGATAAAAAAGCTAGAGAACTTGGGGAACAAGCTCAATATAAAGGAAAACTATATGCAAACGACTTAGTAGAAGATGCTAAGAAATGGGTAAAGGTTATGGAAAAAGAGAAGCCAGATATAATAATTGCCACTGTACACTCAGGAGAAGAACCTAAAAATCCAAAACATCCAGGTAATAGAGTAAAGGAACTAGCAACTACAGTAGATGGTATAGATGCTATTGTAGCTGGACATACTCATGAAAAAATAGAACAGCATACATATAAAAATAACTCTGGTAAGGAAGTAATTGTCACACAACCTGGTTCACATGCAGATAGTGTGTCAGAGATTAATTTTAAATTAAATAATAAGAATGGTAAGTGGCAGATAAAGGAAAAGTCTAGCAAATTAAAAATATTTGATAAAGAAGTGAGTATAATTGCTACTGCAGATTTACATTCACATTTCTCAGATAAATTAACAAACAGTCTTGTTAATGAAAGACGTAATCCAATTGAGCCTGTTGTAGTAGATGCAGGTGACTTTTTAGACCCTCAAACAGATGAAATGACTAAATGGTATAAAGAGTGGAAAGATATAAGGGATAATAATACTGGCAAGACGATTAGTAGATGTCCAATGGTTAAGTCTATGAGTCAGGGCATGTATGATGCAGTAGTATTTGGAAATCATGAGTTTGTATCAGAAAAAGATGAGTTTTGGTCAGACAAGCGTCTTTTAGATTCTGTTATAAAGGATTTTGAACAGGTGGAGATTCCTGTATTATCAGCAAATATATATAAGCAATCTGGTGAAAATTATGTTAAACCATATATCATAAAAGATATAGAAACAAATGAAGGAAATTTAAAAGTAGGAATATTGGGTCTTACTATAAAAGAAGTAGGTAAAGGTCTTAAAAATGTAAATTTACAAGAGCAATTTCAATACAAAGATAAATTATATGCAAATGATTTAGTAGAAGATGCAAAAAAATGGGTAAAAGTTATGAAAAAAGAAAAGCCAGATATAATAGTTGCAGTAGTACACTCAGGAGAAGAACCTAAAAATCCAAAACATCCAGGTAATAGAGTAAAGGAACTAGCAACTACAGTAGATGGAATTGATGCGATTGTAGCTAGTCATACTCATGAAAAAATAGATGAACATGACTATAAAAATAAGGATGGAGATAAAGTTATAGTAACGCAACCAGGTGAACATGGTAAGTATTACTCCAAAATTACTTTTAAAATAAAAAAAGAAAATGGTTCATGGATTGTGAATGATAAATTTAGTAAAACAATTGCAGTTGAATAATTGTATAAAATTTATAGATAAGGTAAAGTGTCTAATGTTAGTAGTATGGACAAGATGGATATATAAGACTATTTCAATGTATTAAATATATTGTGAGTATACTAGGGAAAATTTTACTTGATAATTTAAGTGTACTAGAGTAAGTCTTATTTGACTAATAAAAAATATTGAGAACTATATGTAGATTTGATTAAAAAGGAATTTACGTATAGTTCTTTTAGTATAATAAATAGTACAAACTTATTATAGTAAAGATAAAGCATGATATTAAATTTTATTATCATCCAAAAATCTAAGGGGGAGGCTTTTATGAAAATAAAATTTATTATAGTAGCACTAATAATATTTTTAATAGTATTACTCATAGGATGTCAAAGTACTAAAGATACAGAAATCAATGTACTCGCTACAAGTGATTTACATTCAATTATTCCAGATAATTTGGTCTCTTATGTGGATAAAGAAAGAAAATATGATGAGAATCTGCTTATGGTAGATGCAGGTGATTTTTTTGATATGCAAAGTAATGAAATGAACAAGTGGTTTACTGGACAAAAATTAGTGAGGTTTAAAGATGGTATACCGGAGTACAAAAAAATAGCTGAACCACGTGAAGGTGAGGTTCCCATAGCTAAAGAAATGGCAAAGTTGAAATATGATGCAGTTACATTTGGAAATCATGAATTTGTTTCTAATGACAAGCAAAGCCTTGATAAATTGGTTTCTGATTTTAAAAATAATAACATACCGTTAGTGTCAGCAAATGTATATGAACAATCTGGAGAAAACTATGTAAAGCCGTATGTAATGAAAAATGTAAAGACTGATAAGGGAGATGTAAAGGTTGGAATACTTGGTCTGACTATAAAAGAAGTAGGAGAACGTTCAAGATTTAAAAATTTCGAGCAAGATAAAAAAGCTAGAGAACTTGGGGAGCAACCTCAATATAAAGGGAAACTATATGCAAATGATTTAGTAGAAGATGCGAATAAGTGGGTAAAGGTTATGAAAAAAGAAAAGCCAGATATAATAATTGCTATTGTACATTCAGGTGAAGAACCAAAAAAACCTAAAAATCCAGGAAATAGAATAAAAGAACTAGCAACAACTGTAGAGGGAATAGATGCTATTGTAGCAGGTCATACGCATGAAAAAATAGAGCAACACACATATAAAAATAGTTCTGGCGAAGAAGTAATAGTAACACAGCCTGGAGCTCATGGTAATAGTATATCAAAGATTAATTTCAAGTTAGATAAGAAGAATGATAAGTGGTTTATAAAAGATAAATATAGTGAATTAAAAGTGTTTGGAAAAGAAGTAAATATAATCACAACATCTGGTATAAATCCAAAATTTTCAGATGAAATGGCAGTTAATTTGTTTAGTGAAAGAGATAGGGATGTTCAACCTATATTTATAGATACTGGAGATTTTCTAAATACTAATACAAAAGAAATGACTAAATGGGCTAAAGAGTGGCAGTACAATGAAAATAAGGGTATACATAAAAAAATAAACGAATGGCCAATTGTATATCTTGGTTATGATGCTGTAGTACTTGGTAGCCATGAATTTACATTCGATAAAGATAATTTTGAAGAAAAAAAATCTACATTGGATTATATTATAGAAAACTTTGAGGAAATGAAGATACCCGTTTTATCGGCTAATATATATGATGAATCTGGAGAAAATTATGTAAAACCGTATATAATTCATAATGTAGAAACTAGGGAAGGAAATATAAAGGTTGGAGTATTAGGTCTTACTACTACTGATAAGGATACTGATAAGGATGAAAAAGACTTAAGTGGCTTAAGTTTAAGCAAAGGCTCTAAGACTTTGAAAACTTCTAAAGAGGCAGAAAAATTATATACCAACAACCTAGTACAAGATGCAAAAGAGTGGGTAAAAGTTATGCAAAAGGAAAATCCTGATGTAATCGTTGTAGTTGTGCATTCAGATAACAATGTCACTCTAAAAAATCCAAGCAGTGAAGTAAAAAAACTTGCAATGTCAGTAGATGGAATAGATGCTATTGTTGTAGGTCATACGAAAAATAAGGTAGAAGAACATATTTACAAAAATAAGTCTGGAGATGAGGTTATAGTAACACAATCTGGAGAGGATTATTATTCAAAAATAAGCCTTGAATTAAGAAAGGAAAATGGTAAATGGAACATCATTAACAAATATAGTAAAGCAATAAAAATGAAGTGAATCTATTGATATATAAACCATTCTTAATACTGCTTTTTATACTATTATTAACACTGATTTTTATAATATATAATAATTATTGAAAATGATATGAATATAACGCCTGAATAGAGGGCGTTTTATTTGTAAAAAATAAGTTTACAAGTTTGAATGTATAAACTTATTTTAAAGGAGAAAAATTATGAGTTATAAGAAGATTGCAATTATAACTGGTGCTAATAGTGGTTTTGGTAAAGAGTTTCTAAAGTTATTAATAAATGAGGAGGAAATAACTGAGATATGGGCAATTGCAAGAAACAAGGCACGATTAAATCAATTAGTAGATGAATTTGGGATTAAAGTAAAAGTTTTTTCAAAAGACTTATCAAAATTAGAAGAAGTAAAAGAAATTGATAACCTTTTAAATAAAGAAAATATATGTATAAAGTACCTTATAAATAATGCAGGTTTTGCAAAGTTCTGTTCATACAATGATTTGAGCATAGATGAATCTATTAATATGATTGATTTAAATATTAGTGCTGTTGTAGCATTGGGACTTATATGTATTCCATATATGAAAAAGGAAAGTCATATCATAAATATTTCTTCACAAGCATCATTCCAGCCATTGCCATATCAAAATATTTATAGTTCAACTAAAGCATTTGTAAGAAATTATACAAGAGCATTAAATGTTGAACTTAAAAGTAAAGGAATAAATGCAATTGCTATATGCCCAGGGTGGATGAGTACAAACCTATTTAAGAGAGGTATAGTTGTAGCTAAAAAAGGGACAAAAAATTTCTCAGGCATAGTAACTCCAGATGTTGTCGCTAAAAAAGCATTAAAGGATACAAAGAAAAATAAAGATATTTCTGTGTATGGTATCAATACAAAAGCCAGTCATTTATTAGCAAAACTATTGCCTCAAAAGATGATGATGAAGGTATGGTTAAAGCAACAGCATATTAAGGAATAAGGGTTTTAGATGATGTTCTATTTAGGTTATACGTTTTGCACAAGGGTAGACAAGATAAAATACTGCTGTTTAAAACACAAGTGAAATAATATCTGCACAAATTAGTCGGCTTTGCGAAAAATTGAAAATAGCTCCTGACCTGCCAGAGTTTATCAAATCCAAACGGAGTATGGGTTACAGTTTCAATCACGATTGTGATAAACTATGCTAGACTTTTCCACGAACAAACAAAGCCATGACAAGCCATAACAAAGGGGCTTATCTAATGTTGATAAGCCGTTCAGAATGTAGATAAACTATATTTTGATTTTAATTTATGTATGGCTGAATTTTTATACAGGTAAAAGCAGTGATAGTTTGAAGTCACTTCTTTTGACTAAACTATTAAATTGAAATTTACTGATTTTGTATTATACTTATTATTTTATGCTTTATACTATAATTTCCATACCGTCATATGCAAAGTAAATATTATCAAGTTTCTTCTCTAATTCACTGTAATAACCATATGATTTCCCCCACATTTCGTCAATATGTGTAACTATAATCTTTTTAATTCTATAATAGTTTTTAATTTCAATAATCTCATCTAAAGTAAATATTTCATCTTTAAATGGTGTGTCTTTAAGTTCTGTACCACCATTTAATATGCCATCATCAGAAACTAAACTTATTATTAAAATATCTGCGTCAAAGTACATATCATTATGAGTAAACGGCTTGGGATTACAGCAGGCGTATATGACTTTTTTTCCATTTTCTTTGATAACATAGAAGGTTATATTCCTGTCTGGATTGTTGTTAATCAAATCAATATCAAAATTATTTATCTTTATATGTGAAGTTTCATTAACAGAAATACAATTCAAAACATCGCCATAATATTTAAGACAATCTAGATTCGTTCGGTTTATATCTTCAATTACTTCAGGAAGCGCATAAAAACCAATGGGCATATTTTCGCCTGTGATAAAGTCACAGCCGATTTTTTCGACAATTCTAATACCTTTAACATGGTCTGGGTCATGGTGAGAAATTGAAAGATGTTTTACTTCCGATATTTTTTGTTTGTTGCAGGATACTGCAATATCTTCAGGCGTGTCTATTAACATTTTTATATCATCAATATATAGACTTGGTCCTAATCGTTCATATCTTCCGCCTTTTTGCCTAGCTTCTTCACATATTTTGCATTTACAAAATGAACTTGGAATAATTGACATACCGCCACTACCAATAATTTTTAATTTCAAAGTTATTACACCTGCCACTCAAAATATGGTCAAATATATCCATATCGAGATTTTTCCTTCTTCATTGAACCTCGCCTTGCCTAAGCTACTACGATTTGGTATAGTTCTCCAAAG
>NZ_OEZH01000108.1 GCF_900243075.1 Clostridioides difficile | reverse complement strand
AATTATTATACAAGAATCCCAGGCTCTTTTGAACTTGGGATTTATTTTTTTTATACAAAAAAGGGCGTAGCACTATTTTTTAGTGCGACAGCCCCTTCCTCTTAGCTTAACATTTCACAAAATAGATTTCATACCATACTAAGAATGTATAAATCGTCCAAATCTTTCTCCAATTATCGGAGTTTCCACCGATATAATCATTAAAAATCTCATTAATCTCATCTATATTAAAGAATTTATCTGCTATCTCACTATGGAATTTATCTCGAATATCCTGATTATACTGCTCATCAGCCATCCATATACGAATTGGCACAACAAATCCCAACTTATTCCTAAAAGCAATCTCTTCTGGCAATACTTTTTCTGCAGCCGTACGGAAAGCAATTTTGTTCTGTTTTTCTTTCACTTTATATTCTGATGGCATTCTCGATGCAATATCAAATATTCTTGTATCTGTAAGAGGCATTCTGACTTCCAATCCAGCTGCAGTGCTCATTTTATCTATATTAAAATAGATGTCTCCCTCCAACCATATTTGAATATCTACATTTGACATATTAGTAAGTGTATCCAGTTCTTCTGTTTCTTCATAAATTCTTTTTACCAGTTCAATAGGAAGCACATCAGGATTGTATTTCTTAAGAATTTTTTGCTTCTCATCTTCATTCATAATGTTCGTATTTCCAATATAAAATGTCTTCAGATTATCTCCATAACACTCTGCTTTATGATATATATTATATCCACCAAAGAACTCATCCGCTCCTTCTCCAGAGTAACAAAGATTCGTATCCTCTGCTGCTGACTTGCATCCAATGCCAAAAACAATAGCAGATGCATCTCCAGTTGGCTGCTCCATATGGTACATTACATAAGGTACTGCCGTAAAATACTCCTCAGGTTTAATTATATACCTCGAATTCTTACGCCCAAGGATATCAGCTGTTTGTTGTGCTAATTTTGATTCATCAAACCACTCTTCCTCATAACCACATGAACATGTTTTTTCTATATCAGACATTGCCAGCACATAAGATGAGTCAACACCTCCTGACAGGAATAACTCTGCAGTTTCATCCTCTGATTTTACCTCTAACATAATCTTCTGAAGTGTTGTATGAATTTCATCTGTCCATTCCTCAATAGACTTGCTGTAATCAGGATAAAATTCAGGCTTCCAATAACGCTCAATACTTACTTTTTTGTTCTGATAGACAAGGTAATGTCCTGGCATAAGCTTCTTCACTCCACGGAAGAATGTATTTTCACCTGCTACATATGTGAAAGACATATACATCTGTAACATTTCTTCATTTAACTCTTTCACAAATTCTGGATGTTCCATAAACTTACGAATAGATGAACCATAAAGAAGCTTCCCTTTTTCCGTCTCATAATAATAGAAAGGTTTTACTCCAAACTGGTCTCTTAGGCAGAAGAGTTTCTTTTCCACAGTATCCCATAATGCAAAAGCAAACATTCCATGCATATGATTTGCCATATCATATCCCCATGTCTTGTATGCTTCCACTAAAATTGCTCGTTCACGCTCATCTCTACATAATGAAGAATCGATTCCAAGTTCTTCACAGAGAACTTTCCAGTTTCGAATATGTCCATTGTATTCTAGAATTTTTATCATATATGTGTCTTTTCGTGTTAAATACTTTTCTTCTAAATTTATCATATGTGTATCCTTTCGTATTAAAACATTTAACTTCTAAATTTATTAAATGTTTATATATATTTATTCACTTATAATCACTGAAAAATTGACTTTTTTCAAAGTAAATTCTTTTTGAATTAGTACTAATCTGCTCTTTATTAATGGCATCAATATGATTATCAACTATTATCAGTGTTATAACATTGAATTTTTTATTCTTCATAAATATTGTCCCCTTTATATTATCAACTAAATATAATATATCTTATGTTACTTACATATTCTTTAAGAAATTCTGAAGATTTTATAAAGTTTTCTGTATTATAATTAATTAAAAATAAAATTCTAGTTATAAAACATATTTTCCATTAAACAAAAAAATAGTTAAAATAAATTCATAATCACATAAACTTATTTTAACTATTTATATATTTTAATTATAAATATTGACTTAAATTTTTAACAGGATACACTCATAAAATAAACACAATGCACAATAAAATAATATGTATCAGTTTCTTTATATACTTTACCTTCTTTCAACTTTCTACCATATAGACAGCTAAGATAATATTCGTAATTTACCCTATTGATTAACTCGTGCTATATGGACAACCAAGAAAGCTATTTCCTCATTTGTTAACTTTTTTCCATATTTCTTTTCTAAAAAATCTCGAACCTTTAGTGCAACTGACATCTCTTTTGGATTTGACCTTTTCATTTGATTGAATAATAAATCATCCCTACTGCTTAACATACTATCTGAAAAAAATCTTTCCACAAAAAATTTTATGTGTGTTATAAATCTCATATAGTGTATATTCTTTTTATCTAATGTTCTATTCAGAGAAAAAACAAAAATATTAATTATTTCTCCAATTACTTTGGCATATTTAATCGTATCATATGAATTACCATCTGAAGCAATAGCATTAGCAAAATGGAAGGCAATATTGGCTGCTTCTTCTTCTGGTAATTGAATTCCCAATCTTTCTTCCACCATATAAATTGCAACCATTCCAGCCTTAAACTCATTTGGATAATAATTTTTTATTTCCCAAAATACTCGATTTGTAATTCTTATGCCTTTGCGCATCCGTTCAATTGCAAAGTTAAAATGATCTGCTAATATCAAGTATAAATTTTTATTAAAAGATGAGTTTAATAATTTTTCTGCTTCTACTATTATTTCCTGTGTTATTTTTAAAACATCAATAGGAATATCGTCCATTAATTCTAAAAATTGTTTTGATTTTGTGTTTTCAACAGGGACAAACATTTGATTATTATTGGAATCATAAAGATATTCTCCTGTTTTTTTACCATATCCAATTCCCTTCCCGAGCAAAATAAATTCATTATCATTTACATCATGAACTAAAACAACGCTCGAGTTCAAAACTTTCTTTATTATGTAACTCATTTTATTTGCTCACTTTCTATTGGTCATTTAAAATCTATACTATTATTTTCAATTACTTTTTTATACCAATAAAAACTATCCTTCTTATATCGACTATATGTACCTTTCCCATAATCATCAGCATCCACATAAATATATCCATAACGTTTTGACATCTGTTTCGTTGATTCACTGACCAAATCAATACAACCCCATGAGGTATATCCCCAAAGTTCAACACCATCTTCAATAATAGCATCTAACATACATTTAAAATGCTCCTTTAAATAATCAATTCTATATTGGTCATGAATTTTTTTATCTTCTGTTAAAATATCTTTGGCTCCTAATCCATTTTCAACTATAAATAAAGGCTTTCTGTATCTATCATATAATTCAATTAAAGATACACGTAGACCAATTGAATCAATTTGCCAACCCCATTCACTTGTTTCTAAATAAGGATTTTTTACAGCTAACAATGTGTTCCCTGGTGTGATATCTAATCCAGTTGTATCAGCTGCTTCACAAGAAGACATATAGTAAGAGAATGAAATAAAATCTACTGGATACTTTTTCATGATTTCGTCATCATGTTCTTCTTTTACTATTTGAATGTTATTATTTTTAAAATACGACAATAAATACACTGGATACTCACCAAAAACCTGTGTATCACTATATGCATAAATACTTCTCATTTTTTGTTGGGCTGCCAAAACATCTTCTGGTTTACATGTGTATGGATAATATGTTAATTTAGTTAGCATACACCCCACTTTTGAATTTGGAATAATCTCATGACAAATTTTTGTTGCAAGAGAACTAGCTACAAATTGATGATGCATAGCTTGAAAAATAACTTCTTCAAAGTTTTTATCCTCAAAACGGTCTCGAACCAACCCACCAGTAGTGTAGGGATGACGAATCATAGAATCAACTTCATTAAATGTAAGCCAATATTTCACTTTGTCTTTATATCTTTCACAGATAGTTTCTACATACCTAACAAACATGTTGATAACTTGTCGTGAATACCATCCATCATAGTTTAAAACAATATTTAATGGTGGTTCATAATGTGACATAGTGACAAGTGGTTCAATTCCATGTTTTATTAGCTCATCAAATACATCATCATAAAACTGTAAACCTTCTTCGTTTGGTTCTTTGTCATCTCCATTTGGAAAAATACGAGACCAAGCAATACTCATGCGATATGTCTTAAATCCCATTTCTGCCATCAGAGCAATATCTTCTTTATAGTGATGATAAAAATTACTACCATGACGTTTTGGATAATTCACTTCATCTTCAGGATGTGCCAATCCCTCTTCTATATCTTCTGTTGTTATTTCATTATTGGATTTATAGTCTTTTACATCTGCATCAAAATGTGCTTTTGCTACATCTGATACAGACCATCCTTTACCACCTAAATTCCAACCACCTTCAACTTGATTGGCAGCTGTAGCTCCTCCCCAAAGAAATCCTTCTGGAAACTTTCTCATATTTATATTCCTCCCTTTACATCAAACAAGATACTTCCTTTTTCTACATTGCCATAAGACTGATTTAACACTTTATAAGCATAATCTGACCCATTATTATTTACAATCATAACAGTTGAATCTAGATTAGCATGTGAGATTTTGTCTAAATCAAACTGAATTAACAAATCTCCTTCTTTTACATTATCGCCTGTCTTAACAAATGTTTTAAAACCTTCTCCATTCATACTTACAGTATTTATTCCAATATGAATTAAAATCTCAGCCCCATTTTTTGTTTTTAAACCAATTGCATGTTTTGTTTCAAATAGCATCATAACTTCCGAATCACAAGGTGCATATAAATTTCCATTGGTCGGTATAATTGCAACCCCATCTCCTAAAATCTTACTTGCAAATAATTTATCATTAACTTTGCTTAAATCGATTACTTTTCCTTCTACTGGAGATACTAAGATATTTACCTCTTTTTCTTCTTCTATTAGTTCTTCCTCAACAATACCTTCAATTGATGACTCTTTCGTATTTGTATCTTCCTTCCAAACAATCAGTGTAATAATAAACGAACCTAATATTGCAACAACAAAACCAATGATTGCAAAAATTAAATTATTTCCATTGTTTGGATCAATAAACATTGTCATACTGGCAAGTCCTGGCCCAACAATTACAAATCCTCTTACTGTAAATAGTCCTAAGAATGTACCAGAAATCGCACTTGACAATACAACACCTAGTATTGCTCTTTTATGTTGTAAAGTAATACCATATAAAGCTGGCTCTGTAATTCCCATCAAAGCAGAAATTCCTGCAGATAATGCTGTTTGTTTTAATGTTCCGTCTTTTGCACGTAAAGCGATTGCAAAACAAGCACCACTTTCAGAAATATTGTGAGCTAATGAAGCTGTCATATATAATGCCTCATAACCCAACTTACCAATTGTATTAATTGCATAAGGTAATAATGCTTTGTGCATTCCTGTTACAACCATAAATGGAAGAATAGCAGCGAGTAATCCTACAGCCAAAAATCCCATTTTGTTATATAAGAATAAAATAATGGTTGTAAAAATTGTACCAACGTTATATCCTAAAGGACCTAAAACAGTCAGTGTAATTGGAACAGTAATTGCCAAAGACATCATCGGAACAAAGAAAGTTCGAATTGGTTTTGGCGAATACTTGTTAAAAATTTTCTCCATTATTGCCAAGAAAGACACACATAAGATAGCAGGGAAAACTTGTGCATTATAGGCAATGTTTGGAATCGTAAATCCAAATAGCTGAACTCCTTCATTTAAAGCAGTTGTTGTTGCTGGAAGTAATAAGTATCCTACAGCAGCAATAGCTACTAAACGATTACATTTCAATACATTGGCAGTAGTTACAGCAACCATCAGAGGTAGGAAATAGAATGTTGCATCCGAAATAGCAACTAACAATGTATATATAGTAGAATCTGTTTTCAAAATATTAAACATTGCTAATAACATCAACAATGATTTTAAAATACCAGCTCCTGCAATAGCAAAAACCAACGGTTGAAAAATATTAATAATAAATTCTACAAATTTTGTTCTTAAATTTATTTTCTCTTCAGTTTTTATAGTACTATCATTTGAATTTAAAGGACAAACCTTTAAAATTTCATCATAAACATCAACAACACTATTTCCAATAACAACTTGAAATTGTGACCCATTAACTATACTCATAACACCTTGTACTTTTTTTAAAGCATCCTGATTTACTTTACTTCTATCAATCAAACTAAAGCGTAGTCTAGTTGAACAGTGTTCTAAAGCTGAAATATTTTTTGAACCACCAACTTGTTTAATAATGTCAATGGCAGTTTTTTTGTAATTCATCTTGTAATCTCCTTTTCTATAATTTTTTATGAATGGCCATTCAAGATGCAAAAAAGGCAGAACCTATATAAACACCTTGAAAAATCAAAGTAATCTATTAGATCCTGCCTGCATTACCAGTAACATGTCTTTTATTTATACTATTTTATACCATTATGTTAACATTTGCCTAAAAGAATTGTCAAGACTTTTTTAAATTTTCTGATACTAAATAATCACACCTTTATAATTCATTTTTTAATAAATTAAAGTAACAATAACCATCCTCCAATTAGTATCAAAATTGAACCTGGTATTTTTTCTTTTATATTCTCTTTGAATATAAAATGAGCAAGTATCAAAGTTATTATCATAGATACTTGAGAAAATGGCTCAGCAATACTAAGCTCCAAATTATTTAAAGCAATTAATAATGCCAAATAAGAATACCCATTAATAGCACCACTTAAAATTGAAAGCCCTTTTTTATTACTAAAAATCTCACAAATTACTTTTTGTTTCTTTTTAAATACTAAAAAAATAAATAAATTTAGACCCACAAAGAAATAAAGTATAGTTGAATATAGTATAGGAGATACTTGTACAAAAAAAGCCTTGTCCAATACCCTTCCTACTGATTGTAAAAATATGTACAAAAACATTAATCTACATGGTAAATTATTAAAAATTACAGATACATTCTTTAAAAAAGAACTTACTTTTTTTAATATAAACACTCCACCAATCATAATTACAATTCCTGCAACTTTTGCTAAACTTAACCCTTCACCTAAAAATATGACTGACAAAAGTAGTAAAAACAATGAATTTAGACTGTTTATTGGAGTAACAAGAGAAACTTCACCAGTTGCTAAAGATGTCACATATGCTACTGAACCAATTGAATAAACTAAGCTACTTATATAACATGGTATTAAAAAAGACCAATCACTAACTCTATCCATTATACTAAATGGCAGTAAACATACCCCTCCTATAAAGAAAAACAAAAATGACGAAGCTATATTTTTATAAATATCTCCTTCTTCATCACCCAATAATCTTACAACTACTCTTTCAAAAGCTAATAGCACTACTCTAATTAATAATGCAAAATAAGATAATATCATTTTTGACCTCACTTAAAAATTAATCTGACTTATTGTTATATTGATTGTACAAAACTACCATATAGGTAAATCTTTTGGATTTTTTAATATTTTATGCTTAAATACAGGTATATTAAGTTTTTCACCTACTTACGGCATTGCTCCTTATAAGTTCCTTTTAATTTATCATGAAAAACTATGCCATCAATTCCACCTTCAATACTATTTACACACTTTTCTAATTTCTCAAATCCAGATTCATCATCATACATCCCACTTACAATCCATTGATTTGGCAGTACATGTCCAATTGATACATTGTATTCTTTATTTTTTATAATATCCGCAAAAGATTTCTCAAAATGGACTCCTCCGACACATAGTAAAGTCTTTAAAGGTTCATCACTATCAAATACTCTAACCAGTGATTTTGCCAATACTTGTATTGCTATCTTATTATTAAAACTATCGCTACTACTTCCTATCTCAATATCTAACATAGGTACAGAATATTCTGTAATTAATTTAGATTCTCCACCATATGTGGTTCCAGACCAGTGGGTTGCTTCTGTTAATGTAGTAAATTCATCAAGTGAATTTTCATTTTTTATATCTTCAATAGCATTAATTAGGTTTTTAAAATATCTTGGATTTGAATTTCCAAATTCTCCTGTTGGTACATCTCCAATCGTATGAGCTGTTAAAATATGTTCTGGAGCATTTTCTCCTTCATGCCAATTTACAACTCCTGCAAAATCAAAATCTTTGAAATACCTATTTAAAATTGGCAGATAATATTTATAATCATGACTTATCACATCTTTTGTTTTTACAAACTGAAATAAGTTATTATTTTTATCTTCAAGTTCTAATACAAAACTATCATCAATAACAACATCTGTTTGCCTTAAATCCATTATTTCCTCACAACACCTCATCACATTATTAGCTACTGGGTCTTTCTTCAAATCATTACAAAAGAAAAAAACTGCTTTTTTGTTATTCATCTATAAATCACACTCCTATTATTTAAATATAATATATTCTCATACCTAAACTCATCTAAATATCACTATATAATTCATTAAATTATTTATACATAATATACTACCATACTCATTTTAGCTATACCTTTGCCTGAGTTTCTATATATATGTGATACATCAGCTTTAAATCTTATAGAATTTCCACTAGATACAACATAATCTTCTCCATTTATTTTAATGGTTACCTCACCACTAAAAACAGTTATAAACTCTTGAGTTCCTGGAAGTTCAGCATTTGAATCTAAATTTCCATCCTCTACTATTTCAATCATAAATATCTCAAACCTTCTTTTAGAATCAAATGGAAATATTGGATAGCTTATATATTTTCCATCATCTTCAATAAAATGGTCTACATCACTTTTTTGAATCAATTCTATATCACTTTCCTGTCTCTCCATCAATGATGTAAATGAGATTTTTAGTCCATTAGTTATTTTTTTCAAAGTAGATATGGTAGGATTTACCTCACACTTTTCAATTTGAGACAGCATACTCTTACTTACACCACTAAGTTGAGCAATCTTATCTAAGCTAAGATGTTTTTCTTTCCTTATCTTTTTTAAGTTCTCAGCAATTATTTCATTTAAACTTTGCATAAATTCCCCCTAATATACTTAATAAAAACAATTTATTTTGATTATTTAATAGATTTAGTAACTTAATATAACCTTTTTATCCACTATACTGTACATTATGTTTAATATACATTACTTTTTTAGGAATGTAAATAGTTTTCTGAAATTTTGTGAAAATGGACAAATAAAAAACTAGCAACCTATATTTTTACAAGGCTACTAGCTTTTATTATCATAAGATTCCATTTTAACTGTAAAACTTAGATGCACCTATAAGCTGTCTCTTAGAAACAATCTTAGCTAAGTTTGCTAATGAAGAAATTTTTATATCTTTAAAAGAGACTAAAAATACAAACTTAAAATCAGTAAATTCTTGATTTATGTTGTATATATCAAAATAACATCTCAAATTATCAAATAAGTAATTTTCTTGCAAATCAGCTTCTATCTCATCAGTAGCATCTTTTAGATACGCTCTTACATCTTCAAATAAAACATTAAAATAAGACTCATCTATTTCTTCACCTAATTCTTCCAATATTTCTTCTATATCTAAATCATCCATATCAAAAGAATTTCCTGTCAACTGACAATCAAATACCAATATATTTTCTTGATTTATAGTATTTGATATATCTTGTACATATTCAAAATCTGGACGCAATTCTAAAATATCTTTTATTTCACTGCTCTTTACATGAATTTTTCCTTTTCTATTTTCAAGTTTTAAATCTATCATATGCTCCCCCTTTCAATTTACTAATATTTTAAACACTTTGTTTTATAATCTTTTTAATATCTATCCAATTATTAACTCTAACTATATTTTGATGTTTAACATATTTATTATAGTTAGTATCCAAAAGTATTACTTTAACACCCTCATCAGCTAGTTGTACTGAGTTTAAAGGATTATCTTCTATAAATATGTCACAACTCAGTTCTCTTGCCTTTTCAACTTTATAATCACTTCCTAATAAGTAAACATCTATATCTGAAAATCCATGTCTTAAAAGCCAATTTTTAGTTACATCAGTTAAACACTCATGTCTAGCCGTTACAAAAGATAAATTATGCCCTTTAGATAATTCGCTAATTACTTCCGTAGCTCCCTCTACAATCTTTGCTTCATCATAGGAATGTCTATACTTATTGTTAAACTCTGCATATACATCTCTTATTCCTGAACCATATAATTCTTCCCAATTATGGGTAACACACTCTGCTTCAGTTATATTTTTATTAAAAATATCATTTAGGTATGGAAGAAAATGATAAGGGCTTGTTATTGTTCCATCTATATCAATACATATATTTAATTTGTTCATTTATACCTCCATGTAACATTTATTGATTTGATTAATCAAATATTATAACACAGCTTTAATTATAAATCAAAACTCTAGATATGACTATACCTATATAATACCAAAAAGCTTGCATATTTAAGCAAGCTTTTCGTAAATTTTACATTTTTAACTAATATATAAGTTTTTCTAAGGTTGGTTCCACTCCAAATTGTGCTTTTAGCTCTTTATACTCTTTTAATGCTTTATCATTATTTGCTTTAGTTTTTATTGCTCTTATCATTAAATTTTTTGGTGTATCAAGTGGAGATATGTATTCTACCACAGAAGTATCATATCCGTTGCCTTCTAATAACAAAGTTCTTAGACCATCAGTTATTAAATCTGCAAATCTAGCTTTAAATACTCCATGTTTTAATATTGGCTCCATAGCTTCATATCTATATTGCCCTAATAGTTCTTTATGGCAACATGGTACTACTACTATAGCTTCAGATTTTGCTCTAATTCCTAGACCTATTGCCATATCTGTCGCTGTATCACAAGCATGTAAACTTATCACAAGGTCAACATCTCTATTAGGTGTATAATTAGTTAAGTCCTCTTTTATAAATGACATATTTTTATAGCCTAAGTTTTTAGCCATATTTCTTGATGCTTCTATAACTACATCTGAATAATCTATACCTATAAAATAACAGTTTTTCTTTAATACTTCTTTTATATAAAAGTTTAAAACAAAACTTAGATAAGATTTACCACAAGCACAATCCAAGATAGTTATACAATCTTTATCCTGTATTTCTTTTAAGATATTATCTATCAATTCAACAAAATGGTCTATCTGATTGTATTTTCTTATTTTATCATTTTTTATTTTGCCATCTTTTGTAAGTACTCCAATTTCTTTTAAAAGCGCATTTGCCTGTCCTACTTTTACATAATAATCTCTGTTTTTTATTTGAGATGCTGTAAATTCGTCTATTTTAGGGACTTCTTCTTTATTGTCTAGATATTTTACATTTACTTTCTTATTGTCTCCTTCAATTACAACAATAGTTCCTCGCTCAACATATTTAAACACTAATCCATCATAGTTTTCTGCTTCTTTAGAAATATTCTTAAGCAATTCATTAAATGTATATAAATCTGATTTCCCTTTAAAATTAAATTTATATTTATTATCTTCCTCTATTGCAATTCCTTTAAACTCTTTTCTTCCAGATTTAAAAATTACCTCTAACTCAATAAAAAAATCCCTATTCTGAACCTCCCATGACTAAAGTCACAGGGTTCCTGCTTCATAGAATTTTGCATATTAAAATATGTCTTACTAATTCTCCACAGGCTATCCCCGTAGTTCCTACGGTTCTTACATAAGTTATTTATTTTGAATCGTTATTAGTCTTAATCCTTCTTTTAATATATTTATACTTGCATTTATATCTCTATCGTGAGTTTCATTACAACTAGGACAAATCCATTCTCTTATATTTAAGTTCTTAACTTCCTCGTTTTTATACCCACATTTATTGCATATTTGTGAACTTGCAAAGAATTTACCTACTTTTACAATTTTTCTACCATGCCAATTAGCCTTGTATTCTAATTGACGAACAAATTCTGACCATGATACATCAGAAATTAAGCGAGATAGTTTATGATTTTTAATCATATTCTTTACTTGTAAATCTTCTATGCAAATAATATCGTTCTCTTT
>NZ_OEZH01000163.1 GCF_900243075.1 Clostridioides difficile | reverse complement strand
CAGAAGAGGTAGCGTTAAGTGAGCTATCGCTCTTAGAGGAAAAATGGGGCAATCAGTATGCGATAGCATTAAGAAGTTGGCGAAGCAATTGGAATGAGTTAGCAACATATTTTAAATATCCTCAAGAGATAAGAACATTGATATATGCTACAAACTCAATGGAAAGTTACAGTAGATTATATGTTAGCATAATATACTGAGTAAAATGTTAAATTAATTTGCTAACAAATAGAACTGTACTGCTAAAAACTTTAGGTTTTATTAACTTGAAATGATTAATAATCATTACATTAAATTTTAAAAAATAAGGAAACATTTTCTCTATAAAATTATTCTAAGTTAATAAAGTAAAATAAATAAGGATAGGGTACAGCCTCTTATACTGTCAAAGAATGAAGTTTATCTTTATCCAATACTTTTATTCCACCACGAGATAAAGACACAATGCCTTCCCTAGCAAAATACTTTAACATTCTCGATACAACCTCTCTAGCACTACCCATATACTTAGCAATTTGCTCATGAGTCATATTTATAGTACTACTGCCATTTTTAGCTATCTCATCAATTAAAAAAGATGCCAAACGCTTATCAAAACTCATAAAGAGAATTTGTTGCATTGCCCACATAACATCAGAAAAACGTTCAGTAGCTAATCTATATGAAAATAACTCTGCATGAACATTTTCTGTAGATAATTTTGCAAAAACAGACGAACTAATCTGTATAATATCGCAGTCTGTTTCAGCATCTATATAGACATCAAAAGTTATTGTTTTTAGAATACAAGAAGCTGATAAAATACATACATCTCCATTATCAAGACGGAAGAGTGTAACCTCACGACCTTCATCTGAGAGTATGTATGTTCGTATTGTTCCAGACTTTATAATCAAGATACCAATACAGTCACTATCACCACAATGTATGGGATTTCCTTTTTTATAATGGGAGATGTTTGCTGAAGAGATTAATAAGTCTTTTTGCAAGTCAGTGAGTTCATCCCAAAAAGGCAAACTGTGTGTAAGTATATCAATATCATTTTGTGAAATCATATAATGTCTCCTTTCTTAAGGTATTATAATCCCATGATACAAGTGAATGGATAAAATAACAAGTAGTTTGTTAATAGGATTATTTAATCAGATATTAATAGTATGATTTTTGTAGAAAAAATATGATAATATCTATATTCTTTACTATTAATAAGAAAATTATATAAGCAGGGAAGTGAGATTAATAGGTAAACCATATAAACAAATAAATAATATAAGTTACTAAGTCATATAAATAAGTGAATTATATAAATTGGTAAGTAGTTTATAATATATCAATATAATTCCAAAGCTATAATTCCACAGTTATTACATTAAGAAGTACATGAATTTAGCACAGGTATACCTTGTAAGCTGAAAGAACTATATGATAGTGAATTTACCATATAATTCTTTGAGTCTACAAAAGATATACAATAGCTTCAACCCTTTGATAATAATAGATTCGTATAACTAGTCTATACAATAATCCTTGATATTAGTAACTAATATATACTTTAAAATTTATTTATAGCTTAAGAAATAGAGTTTATTTTTAAAAACTTAAGCTCTTTATGTAATCTTATTGACATGAAACCTGCAATTATTGCAGCTACAAAATCAGCTATTGGTTGTGCATATAAGATACCATTTAATCCATAAAATACAGGAATAATTAAAATTATAGGGATAAAACAAATTCCTTGTCTACACATACCTAAAAATCCACCTTCCTTTGCTTTTCCTAGTGCAAGGAACAATGTAGAATACACTGTATAGAATCCAAATAGCATAAATGAAAATCCATTTGCCCTAAGAGCCTTGCTACCATTTTCGATTAATAGCATGTCACCACTTGTAAATTGTGAAATTATAGATTTTGGGAAGAGTACCATTACAAGACCAAGCACTACACAAAATATTGTAGTCCATAATATAGAAGTTTTTATTGCTGTATGTAATCTATCATAGTTCTTTGAACCAAAATTATAACCAGCAATTGGTTGGAAACCTTTTATAAAACCAAATACAATAAGGCTACCCAAAGACGTTATTCGTGTTACTGCGCCCATTCCAGCTATCACAAAATCACCATACTTTGTAGCTTCCATATTAGTCAATGTAATAGCAAGACTAGTTAATAATTGAAATATTAAGGTAGGTATACCAATTTTTAAGATTTCTGATAAAATTTCTTTTGAAAAACAACATTCACTAATTCTAAAACTAAATATACTTTTCTTACTGAAGATATATCCTATATAAACAAGTGTGGAAACAATCTGTGAGATAGCTGTTGCAATAGAAGCACCTTTTACACCCATACCCAAAGTATAAATAAATATTGGGTCTAAAATCATGTTAAGCAAAGCACCTAATAACATAGCACACATGGTTGTTTTAGCAGCTCCTTCACTTGTGACAATGTTGGTCATAGTGACATTAAATATATTAAAAATAGATGATACTACATAAATGCTAGCATAAGACATTGCATAAGGCATAATACTTTTTGTAGCTCCTAATAACTTTAAAATAGGATTAAGAAAAACCATAATCATAATAATAACTAATGCACCTACTATGATGCTACTGTAAATAGATGTACTAACTACTTTTCCTGCTTTTTCATTATCACCATTACCTAAAAGTCTGGCAATGTATGAAGCAGCTCCATTTCCAAACAATAGCCCTAATCCCACAACGAGTTGACCTAATGGAAATGCAACAGATATAGCACCCATTTGACTTGTTCCAAGTCCACCTACAAAGTATGCATCGACCAAATTGTACAATGCAGTTATCATCATACCTATCATGGTAGGTAATCCCATAGATAACAATGCTTTTGGTATTGGGGCAGACCCTAATAATTCAATTTTTTTGTTACTTTCTTTCATACTTAACACTCCCTTTCTATTGACATTAACTCTAAATTATAATACTATAAATTATAGTAAGTATGGAGAATAATTCTATAATTTATAGTATTTGTCAATAGTAAGAAAACTAAAGGAGATGTTTTTTATGGCTACAATAGATTTAATTGTATTAGGAATAGTAAAGCAACAACCTCAGAGTGCTTATGATATTCAAAAAGCAGTGGAATACAGAAATATATCACGTTGGGTTAAAATAAGTACCCCATCAATTTATAAAAAAGTAATTCAATTAGAACAAAAGGGATATATTGAAAGTAAAGCTGTGAAGAAGGGAAAAATGCCAGAAAAATCGGTTTATTCATTAACTGAATTGGGTGAAAAGCATTTTTTAGATTTAATGTTTGATACAGCTTCTAAACCAATAAATATTCTTTTAGATTTTAATGCTGTTATAGTAAATTTAAATAGTCTTACACTAGAAAAGCAAAAATTATGCCTTAATAATATTGAGGAGAATGTACAAGAATTGAAGAAAACTATTGAGGAAAACATAAATACAAAGACACATGTACCAGAGACTGCAAAAGCAGTATTGGACCAACAGCTGGTATTAGCCCAAGCATTAGAAACATGGATAAATTCTCTAAAAGATAGTATGGGGAATGATGATTAGAGAAGTTAACTTAATCATTGGCAAGAGCTATCATAGTTAATAATGAGATATTGGGAAAATAGTTAATAATAGGATATTGGAAAAATAATTGAGAATGAGATATTGGAAAAAATGTAACGAATGTATACAAACTGAAAAGTATATTTTGAATAAATCATACTTAACTAAGATAGAATATTAAAATTTATAAGGATAAATATAAGTTGGCAATGTATAGAAATAAAAGACAATATAGTCATGATAAATGACTTTATAAAGATAAGTATAAATTAGCAATCTTAATATGGGAAAATAATTATATATAAAAAACAAAGATAAGATTACTGTATTTTATTAGAAAGATTTAGCAATATGACACACTGTTGTCGTGTCATCTGATATATGATTAATAAATCAAACATAAAAGGAGAGATTTTTATATGCCAGATTTACTGAAAAACATGTTTAATCACGAGTCACTTCATAAGGCTGCATTGGCTATCCAATCAGTTTACAGTTCATTTCAAGTGGACGAGTTCATAAACTCGACAATGGATGAAACCTGGAATAACTTAGAGTTAAAAGCCAGATGTCGAAAAATAAGTACGAATTTAGGAATGTATTTACCAAAAGACTACAAGGAAGCTCTTTCTATTCTTGAAAAATCAGTCAAGGGTTTTCCATTTGCCTATTTCTTTCCAGATTTTGTTGAAGTTTATGGTCAGGATGACGTAAATTGGGATTTATCTATAAGTGCATTAGAAAGAAATACTGAATATTGGTCTTCTGAATTTGCTGTGAGAGCATTTATCATAAAAGATGAAGAGCGTATGATGGCACAGATGCGTGAATGGTCTAAGCATAAAAACGAACATGTACGAAGACTTGCAAGTGAAGGCTGTCGTCCTCAGTTGCCATGGGGACAAGCAATAGTCAAATTTAAAAAAGACCCTACACCTGTTTTGCCTATATTAGAGGAACTTAAAACAGATACATCGACATATGTACAAAAGAGTGTTGCTAATAATCTAAACGATATTTCAAAAACACATCCAGATTTAGTTACAAATATAGCAAAAGATTGGTATGGTAAAAACAAATCTACCAACTGGATTGTAAAGCATGGTTGCAGAACTCTACTAAAAAAAGGTAATCGTGAGGTATTGGCTCTTTTTGGATATGATGATACTACTTCGACAAATATTCAAGACTTTACCTTAGAAACAACGTCTATTTCTATTGGAGATGATTTAACTTTTTCATTTAAGATTTTAGCAAAAAAAGCGACAAAAATAAGGCTCGAATACGGAATTGATTATGTGAAATCCAGTGGAAAAAGGAATAGGAAGATATTTAAAATATCGGAAGTTTCATTAAAAGAAAATGAGAAAAAGTTATACATGAAAAAGCACTCATTTGCAGATGTAAGTGTAAGGAGACATTATCCAGGTATCCACTCGATTACTATTATTGTTAATGGGATAGAACAAGGTAAACTTAATTTTGAATTAGGTGTATAATTTTACTAACAGAATAATCTATATCAGATACTTTGCTAAACTTATATAATATATTTTACTAAATCTATATTAAGTAGTTTACTACTTGTTTACTGGATTTAAATACAAAGAAATACAGGTGCTAATCCCTGCCCATTAAAGGAATATGAGCATAACACAAAAGTAGAACTTATCAATTCTGTTACGGGTACAGTAAAATCCGTAGAATCACAATTAGCAGATGAAGTGTAAAAAATAAGTTACTGGTGATTTTAGTTGCTAGTGATATTGAATAGTTATACAATAGCCATATAAATTAGAATTTGTAGAGGAGAAATGTAAATGAATGTATATAGTTTTTGGAATGACACTTTGGCACAAGATGCTGTTAAGATAAGAAAATATTTTCATGAAGATGCTTATATTAATTGGCATGATACAAATGAGCATTTTACTTTAGAAGAATTTATCATTGCAAATTGTGAGTATCCTGATAAATGGGATGGTAAAGTAGAAAAGGTGCTAGAATTTGGAAATTTAGTAATTACAGTGACACATGTTTATGCAGTAAATAAACCACTATCATTTCATGTCGTTTCATTTATTAATCTTGAAGATGATAAGATTATTTCTATTGATGAATATTGGGGAGAGGATGACAATGTGCCACAGTGGAGATTAGATAAACATATAGGAAAGCCAATAAAATAACGTTTGTTCTGTTTTATAACTAGAATTTTGATAATATTTGATATTTTGATTTATGATTGGTCAACATAGTCGTTAGTGTAATAATTTAAAAGTGAGAATTTGGAGTGTGAACATTATGGAAGAAAAATATATCTTATCTGACCGAGGAAAAATATATTATTGGATAAAAGAAAGCAATAGTGTGCTTGCAAAGAACTTAATTTTTTTACCAGGACTAACAGCAAATCATCATCTTTTTGATTAAAAAATAGCTACGCACACTCGTGACTTTAGTCATGAGTTAGTAGCTAAAATAGTCAGCATATAGGGAAACCTATATGTAGAGATAGGA
>NZ_OEZH01000166.1 GCF_900243075.1 Clostridioides difficile | reverse complement strand
TATGATCCAGAGTACCACGGGACACGTGAAACCCTGTGGGAAGCAGGAGGGACCACCCTCCAAGGCTAAATACTACCTAGTGACCGATAGCGTATAGTACCGTGAGGGAAAGGTGAAAAGAACCCCGGGAGGGGAGTGAAATAGAACCTGAAACCCTGCACTTACAAGCTGTGGAAGCACATTTCTTGTGTGACCGCGTACTTTTTGTAGAACGGGCCAACGAGTTACGTTAAGTAGCAAGGTTAAGCACTTAAGGTGTGGAGCCGTAGCGAAAGCGAGTTTTAACTGAGCGTTCAGTTACTTGACGTAGACCCGAAACCGGGCGACCTACCCATGAGCAGGATGAAGCGAAAGTAAAATTTCGTGGAGGTCCGAACCCACGAGCGTTGAAAAGCTCGGGGATGACTTGTGGGTAGCGGTGAAATTCCAATCGAGCCCGGAGATAGCTGGTTCTCCCCGAAATAGCTTTAGGGCTAGCCTCAAGGTGAGAGATACGGAGGTAGAGCACTGAATGTCCTAGGGGGTATTGCACCTACCGAAGACTATCAAACTCCGAATGCCGTCATCTTATACTTGGGAGTCAGACTGTGGGTGATAAGATTCATAGTCGAAAGGGCAACAGCCCAGATCGTCAGCTAAGGTCCCTAAATGTAAGTTAAGTGGTAAAGGATGTGGGATTGCACAGACAACCAGGATGTTGGCTTAGAAGCAGCCACTCATTCAAAGAGTGCGTAATAGCTCACTGGTCGAGTGATCCTGCGCCGAAGATTTCCGGGGCTAAAACTTACTACCGAAGCTACGGCATCAGCAATGATGGGTAGGGGAGCTTCCCATACGGGTTGAAGCATGACCGTAAGGACATGTGGACAGTATGGGAGTGAGAATGTTGGCATGAGTAGCGAGATGTGGGTGAGAATCCCACAGGCCGTAAACCCAAGGTTTCCAGGGGAAGGTTCGTCCGCCCTGGGTTAGTCGGGACCTAAGCTGAGGCCGAAAGGCGTAGGTGATGGACAACAGGTTGATATTCCTGTACTACCGATAACCGTTTGAGAGATGGGATGACACAGTAGGATAAGCTAAGCACACTGTTGGTTATGTGTGCCCAAGCATTGAGGCAGTCAGAGTAGGTAAATCCGCTTTG
>NZ_OEZH01000090.1:2265-50967 GCF_900243075.1 Clostridioides difficile | reverse complement strand
ATCCTATCTCTACATATAGGTTTCCCTATATGCTGACTATTTTAGCTACTAACTCATGACTAAAGTCACGAGTGTGCGTAGCTATTTTTTAATCAAAATATACTTAATTATTTCTAAGTGTTTACAACATAAATTTGTTTTTGCTATTACAGGCTAACTAAAAGTAAGAATGATTTTTAAATTTTATTGTTAATAACTTATTCATCAATTTCCAACAGTTTATTTTAGGGAATTATTGAAAATATATTAAGTAATCACATCAAATCTAAGCGTATTTTTATGATATAATTAGTATGTATTTTTTATGATATATTTTATAAAAAGTATAATTTAATCATTTTTGAGGATATTATTATGTTAGATATGTTTATAACAATTATCTCTTCTATTATAGAAATATGGGCATGTAAAAAAGTCTTTGATTATACAAGTCAGACAAAGACTAATTTAAAAAAACTAAATATATATTTCTTTTTTTCTATTTTTCTTATTATTTCTTCTTTCTATATAAATATTGGAGCTAATAGTAGAATCTTAATATGCATACTTGTAACTTTTATTTTCTATAAGTCTAATTACAAAGTTAATGTATATAAATCTCTGGTAATCTCGTTTTTTTATTGGTTAGTATTAATAGGTATAAATGGATTAAGTATGTTATTAGTAGTATCAGTAAATAATTTGGATAATATGAATGTTTTACTTAGTGGAAGCTTATATAGGTATGAAGCAATATTCTTAGGTAAGTTAGTGTTAGGTATTTTACTTTATATTTATAAGATTTCTTTTAAAAATTTTAAAATAAGCAAAAAAGAGATATACATATGTATTCCTATGATAGCAAATTTATTGTCATTTTTTATACTTTATGATTATATTATCAATCTTGTAAAAATTTCTCCTGAAAGAAGAATTGCTTTTTTAGTAATAGTTTTACTATTGATATTATCTAACATTTCAATCTTTGTATTAATACATATAATACTTAAGATTAAAGTCAGAAAAGTAAGATAAATCCTAATACAATTAATTGAAATTAAAAGTTAATAATTACTTTTTTATGTATAATTTTACATGATTTTCTATAAAAGTTGTTTTATTAAAGACGCATATAATTATATATAGAAATATGATAAAAAAAAGTCTTTTTAACTTTAAAAATTAATGTTAAAAAGTGAACTTATACACTAATATTGAAAGTATTTATTTAAATATATTAAATAAATCAGTCTTACATATATTTCCGATAGATTATATTGATAAAAAACACTAAAATTAAATTAATAAAAGTACTTGGAGGGATAGCAATGAAAGAGGAAAATTTTATTAATATTGAATACGAAGATAAACGTTTTTCAATTAATATCGAAGAAATTATGTACATAGAAAAGCAGGAATATGAATCAAAGATTTATACTGCAAATGGGAATTATGAAGTTGGAGAAAATGATTCTTGTATAAGAAAATTAATGAAAAAAGAAAATTTTTTCAAATGTAGTAATAGTTATATTGTAAATCTAGACAAGTGTGAATTTTATCTCAGCAATAATTGTATTTTTGTCAATAATAATTTTATAAGAATTTTAGGTTCAGAAAGAAAAAAGAAGTTAAAAAAGAAATTAGAAAAATTATATGATTATGAAGATTAATCTTGAGAGGCTGTATTTTATACAGCCTCTTTATTTATTCATTGTATTATTAATAAATTTCAAACTATGATAAAATATAAAACAAGTAACTTATTTCAAGATAAAATACTTTTTAAAAGAAAGGGACGAGATATGAGAGATTATAATAAAACACTTGAATTAAAAAATAACTCAGGTAATAGTGAAAGAAAGTTAAAATATCCTTGTATCTATAAACATTTTAAAGGAAAATATTATGCAACAATGGGGCTTAGCAAAGCTAGTGATAATGTAGAGAGTATATGTGAACTATACAGTAAAAAAGAGTTAACGCAAAATAAAAATAAATATAAGTTAGTCATTAGACATACTGAAAGAGAAAAAGATATCTATGTATATAGAAATTTAGATGGAAATTTTTATCATAAAGAAGAAGATGACACTAATGATTTGGTTTTATACAAGACTTTATATGATGATACAGGAATATTTGCAAGGCCTTTGGACATGTTTTTAGAAAAAGTAGATACAGATAAGTATGTTAATTCAATTCAAGAGTACAGATTTGAAGAATTTTATAAATAATATAATAAAGTTGAGTTTATAAATTTAGAAAAATCCTTTAATAGTACAATAACTTGTAGAAATATAAAAGAGCTTTATTGTAAATAATATGTTAGATTAAGTTATAAAATAGAAACAAAGTAAAGTATTATATGATATAATTAAGTTTTGAGAAGTAATAATTTATATTTAATAAAAATAGGCATATATTAGGAGGACATATGGGAAATACTTTTTATATAGTAAGACATGGACAAACAGATTGGAATCTATTAGGAAAAACACAAGGTCATGGTAATTCTGACCTTACACTTCAAGGGATAGAGCAGGCAAAAGAACTTTCTGAAGATATTGGCAAGTATTCAATTGATTATATTTTTAGTAGTGACTTAGGAAGAGCAGTGCAAACAGCTCAAATTTTAGGCGATAAGCTTAATATTGAAGTTCAAAAAACTGAAGCACTTAGGGAAATGGGATTTGGAGTTTGGGAAGGTCTTTTAATAAAAGAAATCCAAAAAGATTACTCAGATATATATTCAACATGGAGAAATGAACCACACTTAGTAAATATACCAGAAGGCGAAACTCTTAAAATTATAAAAGAAAGAGTAGATACTTTTATAAAGGAATTAAATGAAAAATATGATAATAAAAATATAATTCTTGTTACACATTCAATTACATTAAGAGTTATGTTATTGTCATTTTTAGAATCAGGTATGGAGAATATATATAGAATTAAGCAGGATAATACTGCTTTAAATATAGTAGAATTTAAAGATTATGGTCCTGTTATAATAAAAATGAATGATACAAGCCATATAAAAAATCATGTAAAGATAAATAATTCTGCATTAGAGTAAGAAGCAATTATAAGGAGAAATTTATGAGTAAAGTTATAGTAGTTGGTGGAGGAGCCTCCGGAATGATGGCAGCTTTGTCAGCTTCAAAAAATAATAATGAAGTAATATTAATTGAGAGAAATGGAGAATTGGGAAGGAAACTAAGGGCAACTGGTGGAGGTAGATGTAATTTTACCAACAACAGAGATATAGAAGATTTTTTTGATAAAGTCGTTAATAATAAAAAATTTCTCTACAGTAGTTTCTATACGTTTACAAATAAGAATCTTATTTCGTATTTTGAAAGTAGAAATTTAGAATATAAGATTGAAGAAGAAAATGACCACAAAGTATATACAAAAAATGATAAATCTATAGAAGTAATAGAAGTATTAAATAAAGATTTACTCAGTCACAATGTAAAGATAATGTATAATAAAAAAGTTACAGACATTATGACTGAAGAAATAGCTCCAAAAGATGACTATAGTAAGGACAAGTCAAAGTATTTAATAAGAGGAGTCATTTTAGATAATGGAGATAAGATACTCGGAGACAAGATTATTATATCAACTGGAGGAGTAAGTTATTCAAAAACGGGTTCAGATGGTTCAATGTATACGATTCTTAAAAACCATGGACATACATTAAATAAACTATATCCTGCTTTAGTTCCACTTACAATAGAGGAAAAATGGATTAAAGGTTTACAAGGAATATCTATGAAGAATGTGGAAATATCTTGTAAGATTAAGAAAAGGAAAATATCAAAATTAGGGGATATGTTATTTGCACATTTTGGAATAACAGGACCTTGTGTGCTTATAATGTCTTCTTATATTAATAAGATTATTGAAAAAGAAAAGGTAGAATTAAATATAGATTTCTTACCAAATCTAAAAGCTGATGAAATCTCTAGAATAATTAGAGAATTTCCAAATAAAAATATTTTAAATAATCTTAAGCAAATATTACCTCAAAATTTCTTAAAAGAAGTTCTTTCTCTACTATCTTTGAGTGATAAAAAGGCAAGTGATTTGTCTAAGGCAGATGAAATTAAAATTATTGAGTATATAAAAAATATGAAGCTAACTTGCAATGGAACCACAGGTATAAACACTGGTATGGTTACTTCTGGTGGCATCTCAGTTAAAGAAATTAATTCTTCTACTATGGAATCTAAATTAATTAAAAACTTGTTTTTTACAGGTGAGGTAATTGATATAGATGCAGAAACTGGTGGATACAATTTACAAATAGCATTTTCAACTGGATATCTTGCAGGTATTAGTGTATAAATATAGTTCTTTTAATAATTAAATATGAATAGATAGAGGTGTATATATGGGTAATTTAGTTATAGCTGTAGATGGTCCAGCAGGAGCTGGAAAAAGCACAATAGCCAAGATAGTAGCAAAAAAGCTAAATATAAATTATATAGATACAGGTGCTATGTATAGAGCAGTTACTTATAAGTGTTTAAAAAGTGGTATTGATGTCAATAATGAGAAGGAAGTTATTCAAATAGCTGAAAATTCGGATATAGATTTCAAGGACAATAGTATATACTTGGATAAAGAAGTTATAAATGAAGAAATAAGAACAATAGAAGTAAGTAACAATGTTTCTAATGTAGCCAAAATAAAAAAAGTAAGACAGTTGATGGTTGAAGTTCAACGAAAAATAGGTACAAAAAGTTCAGTAATATTAGATGGTAGAGATATAGGTTCATATGTTTTCCCAAATGCAGATTACAAATTCTTTTTAGTAGCTACTCCAGAAGAACGAGGAAGTAGACGTTACAAAGAGCTTTGTAATAAAGGATATAATACTACTTTAAAAGAAGTAATTGAAGATATAATAAAGCGAGATGCAATTGACTCAAATAGAGAATTTGCACCATTAGTAAAAGCTGATGATGCACTAGAAATAGATACTACAGGAAAAAATATAGAAGATGTTGTAGATGAAGTTATATCTAAAATAAATCTTTAGTCTAAGTATCATAATGAAAATATAATGTAGTGTTGAAGGGAGATAAAAGTGAATTTTTATAGATTTGCAATAAATATTTTTAAAGGTTTTTCTAAAATATTTTTTAAATATGAAGTTATAGGTGCAGAGAATATTCCAGATAGAGGTAATATAGTAATAGCATCAAATCATAAGTCGAATCTTGACCCTATATTCTTGGCTGCTGCCATAGAAAATAGAGAAATAGCTGCAATTGCAAAAAAAGAATTATTTAGAGTCAAGCCATTAGGATTTATATTAAAAAAATTGCATGTTATGCCTATAAATAGAGAAAAGCCAGATGTATCTACAATAAAAACTATTTTAAGGTCAGTTAGAGATGGTTATGTATTAGGCATATTTCCAGAGGGAACTAGAATAAAAGGAGATTCTTTTGGTAGGGCTAAGGCAGGTCTTTCTGTATTTACAATAAAGAGTAAATCTAAAGTTGTTCCAGTATCAATAATATCTAAATACAAACTTTTTAGTAAAGTAATTGTATATATTGGAGAGCCAATATCGTTTGAAGAACATTTTAAGGAAAAATTGAGTAATGATGACCATGAAAGAATATCACAAGAGATTTTAGAAGTGATAAAACAAAATTACTTTAAATATTCAAAATAAGGGGGTAAACTTGTGAACGTAAAAATAGCAAAAAATGCTGGCTTTTGTTTTGGAGTAAAGAGAGCGATGAAAATGGCATGGGATGAAGTTGAAAAAAATGACTCTGGCATATATGCTTTAGGTCCTCTTATTCACAACAAACAAGCAGTAGCAAAATATGAAGAAAAAGGTCTTAAGACTGTTGATGAAATTGATATAATACCAAATTATGAAAATATGATAATAAGATCTCATGGAGTTCCTGAGAATATATATAAAGAAGCAAAAGAAAAAAAACTAAAAATTGTGGATACTACATGTCCATTTGTAAAAAAAATACATACAGTAGTAAGTGAGTATCATAATAAGGGCTATGAAATAATAGTTATTGGAGATATGAAGCATCCAGAAGTTATAGGTATAAATGGATGGTGTGAAAATTCAGCAATAATAATAAAGACTTTGGAACAAATGGAAAATATGGAATTTGATAATTCAAAAAAATATTGTCTTGTTGCACAGACTACAATAAATCCAGATTTATATCTAAGTATAGTTGCTAAACTATCAGATAAACTAGAAGATATAGTATTTAATGATACCATTTGTTCAGCTACAAAAACAAGACAAGAATCAGCTAAAGAGCTAGCTAGAGAAGTTGATTGTATGGTAGTTATAGGAGGTAAACATAGTTCCAATACTCAAAAATTAGTAAAGGTTTGTGAAGATTTAGTACCAACTTTTGCAATAGAGACTAAGGATGAATTGGATGCACAGATGCTTAAAAAATATAAAAATTTAGGTGTTACAGCAGGAGCATCTACACCTAATTGGATAATAGAAGAAGTTGTAACATTCCTTGAAAATTTATAAATTTGATAGATAATAAAAACAGGTGGATATTGTTATAATGTAGAACTTATCATAATATCCACCTTTGATTTCATATTACATATGGTAAATAGATAACCTAGTATCAAAAAGTGTGTATCTTAATACGAGAAATTGATAATATAAGATACGCACTTTTTAATATTAGAAATTTAAAAGAAATATTGATATTGATTATCAATAGAAAATAAAATAAAATATAATTATTGCAAAGTTAGTATAGGAGGTAAATTAATGGAAATGTTAATATCTGCTTCTGAAGAAGCATTTTTACATGTGGGTTCTATGATTGGATTTTTTATTTTGTTATTTGGATATATTAATTATAAAACTAGTGGGAATTTTACTAATATCATATCAAAAAACAGAAAACTTCAACCTTTAATGGGTGCTTTAATTGGAGCTATACCAGGTTGTGGGGGAAGTTTGGCAATAATGCCATTATATATAAAGGGGAAATTAAGTTTTGGAGCAATAATTGCAAGTTTAATAGCTAGTATGGGAGATGCCTCATTTGTACTTATTTCATCAAATATTAAAATGTATTTTTTTGTTACTATAGTTAGTACTATTACAGGAATAATAACTGGGCAACTAGTGGATTATTTTAAACTAGAAGAAAAATTAGGGCTAAAAAACCGTAGAGAATGGGATAAATACAATATAAGTAAAAATAACTCTAAAGAAAATAAGGAACAACATAATCATGATGAAATAATTTTGGACAATCTAGCTAAATCTCATGGAAATACAAATAGACTTGCATTTATAATAACACATGGAAAGGGATATAAAATTTATATAGGAATTATATTAATAGGATTTATATTTATGTCACTTGCTCATTCTGGTATTAATCTTCCTATAATTGAGAAATTACATTCATTAGAAGAAGCGATAGCAGTGATTGGAATATTATTTTCAATAATTTATATGTGGTGTTTTAAAAAGGTATTTAAAAATTCTAATCAAAAAGAGGAAGAAAATAAAAAGATTTCTCTACGAGAAATGCTGATACATTCTGTTGGTGAAATATCATTTGTAATTACATGGATTTTTATTGCATATCTTATTTACGATTTGATAATATTAATTTTAGGTGGAGATGAATACTTGGTTAAACTAGTGTTATCAACAGGTGTAATAAGTGTATTTATAGGTGCAGGTCTTGGGCTTATTCCAGGGTGTGGTATACAAATTGTGCTTATGTCATTTTATTTAAAGGGAACTATACCACTTGGGGCAGTGATAGCTAACTCTATATCTCAAGATGGGGATGCACTTTTCCCTCTTCTGGCAATGGATAAAAAATCTTCTTTATGGGCCATGATTATTACTACTATACCAGCAATACTTGTAGGTATGATAGTTTATGTACTTTTAGGATAAATACAATTATAAATAAAAATAGTATTGAAAAAACAATAAAATACATAAATTTATATTGTAATAATAATGCTAATTAAATGTAGAAATAGAAAAAACTCAATATAACTTAAATATTAATGAGAACATGGGAAATTATATTATTCCTCATGTTCTCTCTATTTAATTAAATGAATAATGGAACAAATTTCAAGTGATACTTTTTATCAAAACTCATATATAATATATATTAATAAATCAAACTATAATATGTAATATAACTAGTATGTTGATATAAAAAACTTAAGAGGAGTTGTAAAAATGGGTAGTTTAAAGAGACAGTGTGATGTGGCAAGTGGAAGAGAGAAAGCTGACATTGTACTTAAAAATGGGACAATCATAAATGTATTTACAGAAGAGCTAATAGTAGGAGATGTAGCAATAGTTGGAGATACTATTGTTGGTATTGGCGATTACAAGGGTAATATAGAAATTGATTGTAGTGGTAAATATATATCACCTGGTTTTATTGATGCACATATGCATATTGAGTCTACAATGGTAATGCCAATTGAATTATCAAAAAAATTATTAAAATCAGGTACGACAACTATCATAGCTGACCCACATGAGTTGGTTAATGTAAAGGGAACAAGTGCAATAGATTTTTTATTAGAATCAACAAAGGATATACCACTTAATGTATATATTATGATGCCTTCATCTGTACCTGCAACGAGCTTTGAAACTAACGGAATTGGTAAATTTAGTGCAAAAGACATGAAAAGCTACATAAATAATCCTAGAATTTTAGGTTTAGGAGAGGTAATGTGTTTCAATGATGTTATAAATTCTGAAAATGAAATCTTGGATAAACTAGAGCTTTTCAAAAATAAGGTTGTGGATGGACATGCACCTAATATAAGTGGAAAATCACTTCAGACATATGTATGTGCAGGAATAGAAAATGACCATGAATGTATAACTTTTGATGAAGTATATGAAAAATTGAGAGCAGGGTTAAAAATTTTAATAAGAGAAGGAAGTGCAGCAAAAAACTTAAAATCTATAGTAAGTGGTATGTTAAAGTATAACTTGCCAATTGAAGAATTTATGTTTTGCACAGACGATAAGCATCTAGATGATATAGAAAAACAAGGTCACATAAGATGGAATATAAAATGTGCGATTGATTTGGGTATGGACCCTATCAAGGCTATAAAAATTGCAACTTATAATTCTGCAAGAGTATATGGGTTAAAGAAAATTGGAGCAATAGGCGCTGGATATAAGGCGGACATTGTTGTATTAAGTGATTTAGATAAAATGGAAGTGGATAGTGTCTATAAAGATGGTAAATTAGTAAAGGAAGAAATCTTCTCTACTTACAATTATGAGATTAAAGATAAAAAATTGCTTAATACGGTCAAGTTTAAATATATTAATAAAGAAAAAATACAGTTAAAAGCAAGTGAAAAAAATTATGTAATGGAAATTGTACCTTATCAAATTTTGACAAATAAAGTATATGAATCTCTACCAAGTGTAGATGGATATTTTGTTCCAAATGAAGAGTACTCAAAACTTTGTGTTATCGAGAGACATAGAATGACTGGAAATATATCAATTGCTCCACTAAAAGGATTTGGTATAAAAAACGGAGCAATAGCTACTACTGTGGCTCATGATTCTCATAATATTCTAGTTGCAGGAGATAACGATGATGATATTCTAGTTGCCATAAATTATTTAAAAGAAATACAAGGTGGTTATGTGATTGTATCAAATGGAAAAGTTATTGCACACCTAAGTCTTCAAGTAGCTGGATTAATTAGTACTCTTACAGCTGAAGAAGTACAAGAAACTACTGATAATATGTTGGAGATAGCAAGAAAAATGGGAGTTCCAAAGTATGTAGACCCTTTTATTACGCTTTCTTTTATGGCACTTCCTGTTGTTCCACAAATAAGACTTACTGATTTAGGTCTGTTTGATGTTGAAGGGTTTAAATTTATATAGACATTATAAAAGTAATATAAAATTATCAATAAAAACAAAAGGAGAGATATTTATGTTGAGTATAGGAACAAAAGCACCCGAATTTACATTAGAAGATAAAGATGGAAATAAAGTAAGTATGTCAGATTTTAAAGGAAAAAAAGTAGTAGTATATTTTTATCCTAAAGATAATACACCAGGATGTACACGTCAAGCTTGTGCTTTTAGAAATGCGTATGATGGATTTAAAAAGGAAGATGTACAAGTTATTGGTATAAGTAAAGACAGTATAAAATCACATCAAAAATTTGCAGAAAAGCATGAACTTCCTTTTATTTTACTTTCTGACCCTGATTTAGTTGCTATAAAAGCCTTTGATGTATGGAAAGAGAAAAAAATGTATGGAAAAACTGCATTGGGAGTTGTACGTGCGACATATATCATAGATGAAAATGGAATTATTGAAAAAGTTTTTGAAAAAGCAAAACCAGATACAAATGCACAAGAGATTCTTGAATATTTGGAAAAACAGGAGCAATAAGAATTTATGATTATAATGTTATCACCAGCTAAAAATATGAAAAATATAGAAGTACTTGATAGAGATTTGAATTTGCCCTGTTTTATAGATAACACAAAAGAAATAGTGGAAAATATAAAGACATTTAGCATAGAAGATTTTAAAAGTAAAATGAAAATTAATGAAAAATTAGCTGTATTAAATAAAAATAGATTTGAAAGCATTAAGTTTGATAGATTAGGAAGCCCTGCAATCTTAACTTATGATGGAATACAATATAAAAATATAGAAGCAGAAAATTTTACAAAGCAAGATGAAGAATTTGCAGACAGTTGTATTCGAATCATAAGTGGATTGTATGGGGTTGTAAAACCACATGACAGCATATATGAATATAGGTTAGAAATGCAGACGAAATTACAGATAGGTGAGTTTAAGAATTTATATGAATATTGGGGAAATCGTATATATAAAGAATTAATCAAAGAAAAAACAGCTATCGTTAATCTTTCATCAAATGAATACAGCAAGTCCATAGAAAAATTTATTAAAGATAGTGATACATATATTACATGTACTTTTAAAGTAAACAAAAATGGTTTATTGAAAGTGGAATCTACACAAGCAAAGAAAGCTAGAGGGATGATGGTAAAGTACATTATAAAAAATAGGATAAGAGATATTGAGGAACTGAAAAAGTTTAATTTAGAAGGATATAAGTATCAAGAAAATTTATCTGACAATAGAGAATACATATTTGTAAAAGAGTAGAAGTTTTATTAAGCATTAAATCGCATTGTTAAATTTAGGTAAAATATACTTATTGTGTATTGAATTGAACCTGATTTTAAAATATAATTATTCTTAAATCAAAAAAAGAAAGGAGTGGTCTTCCAAAATGGAAAATCACAAACAGATGCCTTGGCATTCAAGAGCAACGCATGAAATTTTAGAAAGTCTAGATTCATCAGAGGAGGGGCTCACCGATACCGAGGCGGAAAAACGGCTTAAAGAGAAGGGTTTAAATGAACTGAGAAAAAAAACACCTAGAACAATTTTACAAATGCTTTGGAGTCAAATTACAGATGCTATGGTTCTTATACTAATAGGAGCAGCAATATTGTCTTTGATATTTGGTGAATTTACAGAAGCTTTTGTAATACTAATAATTGTAACAGTAAATGCAGTTATTGGAATTGTTCAAGAGAAAAAGGCTGAAAGCTCATTAGAAGCATTAAAAAATATGAATTCACCTATAGCTCGTGTTATGCGTGATGGTGAAGAAAGTGTTATTCCAGCAAGTAATCTTGTAGTAGGAGATATTGTTTTTTTAGAAGATGGAGCGATGGTTCCAGCAGACCTTCGTTTGATAGAAACATCAAGTTTAAAAATTCAAGAGGCTTCTTTAACAGGAGAATCTGTTCCATCAGAAAAAGATGCAGATACAATCTTACCTAAAGAATGTGTATTAGGAGACCGTAGCAATATGGCGTATACATCTTCAATCGTCACATATGGTAGAGGTGTAGGTGTTGTAGTTGCAACTGGTATGGATACAGAAGTGGGTAACATAGCACATCTTTTAGATTCACAAGATGATTTTGACACTCCTATAAAACGTAAACTTAATACTGTTGGAAAGACATTAAGTGTCATAGGTATTATTGTATGCGTTGTTATATTTGCAATAGGTGCATTTTATCAGAGACCTCTCTTGCCAATGTTTATGATTGCAATTTCCCTTGCCATATCAATTATTCCAGAGGGATTACCTGCAACAGCTACTATTGTAATGGCTTTAGGCGTACAACGTATGGCTAAAAGAAATGCTTTAATTAGAAAATTACCTGCTGTTGAAACATTAGGAGGAGCTACAGTAATATGTTGCGATAAAACTGGTACATTAACCTTAAATAAAATGACTGTTACACATATTGCTGTAAATGGAGATTTTGAATCTGGAAAAGTAACATCAATAGATACTGCATCTGAAAAACATCCACTAGTATATAAAGAGATTGTTTATGCTGGTGCACTTTGTAATGATGCATGTATTAATCCAGACAAAACAGATGAAATATTAGGTGACCCAACAGAAGGCGCATTAATTTTTATGGCTAACAAATTTGGAATAGACCAAGATGCTCTTGAAGATAAATATCCACGTTTATTTGAACAGCCTTTTGATTCCAATAGAAAATGTATGACAACTGTTCATAATATAGATGAAAAGATTATTGCTTATACTAAAGGAGCAGTAGACGAAATTCTTGACCTATGTACTAAAATATTAACTTCAAAAGGTGAAAGAAACATTACGGAATTGGATAAAAAGAATATACACGAATTATGTCTTACAATGTCTAAAGATGCATTACGCGTACTTGGTTTTGCTAAGCGTGAGATTTCATCTATACCAAAGGAAGACAATGAAAACATAGAATATGATTTGACATTTATAGGTATGGTTGGTATGATTGACCCACCAAGAACTGAGGTAATTGATGCAGTAAGTACTTGTAAAGAAGCAGGTATAAGAACCATAATGATAACAGGTGACCATAAAGTTACTGCTACAACAATAGCTCATGAGTTAGGAATATGGAGTGAAGAAAATACTGTGATATCTGGTGATGAACTTGATAATTTGAGTGATGGTGAATTAGATGAAGCTGTTAAAAGTACTACAGTATTTGCTCGTGTGTCCCCATTTGATAAACTTAGAATTATACAATCTCTAAAGAGAATTGGAGAAGTACCAGCTATGACTGGAGATGGCGTAAACGATTCTCCTGCATTAAAGTCTGCTGATATTGGTATAGCTATGGGTATAAGTGGTACAGATGTTGCAAAAGACTCTTCTGACATGATTTTAATGGACGATAGCTTTACAACAATTGCTTATGCAATCAAAGAAGGTAGGCGTGTATATAGGAACATACAAAAAGTTATACAATTTTTGCTTGTTGGTAATATAGCAGAGATACTTACGCTGTTTGTAGCAATATTATTAAACTGGGATACTCCACTTCTTGCTGTTCATATTCTGTGGGTAAACCTTGCAACTGCTACACTCCCAGCTCTTGCTCTTGGAGTTGACCCACCAAGTAGAAATATAATGAAGCATAAGCCAGTGAAATCAACCACTTTATTTGAAAAAAACCTTATACAAAGAGTGGTTACTCAAGGTATATTTGTGGCAATAATGACTATTTTAGCATATAAAATTGGTCTTAATATAGAAAATCATTCTGTAGGTCAAACAATGGCATTTTGTGTATTAGCATTTTCACAGATGTTAAGAGCATTTAGTCAGCGTTCAAATACAGATTCAATGTTTAATAGAAATAATGGTAAAAATCCATTTCTTTTAATTTCATTTTTAACTTCTGCGTTGCTAATAGCAGTAATACTGTTTGTACCTGTTTTTAGAAATGCTTTTAGTTTAACTATTTTAAATAGTTCAGAGTGGCTTATAACAATTGTTTTAGCTGTAATGTCTGTAATTCAAGTAGAGGTTGGGAAAGTTATTAAAAGAAAAATTTTAAAAAAATAGTTGACAAAATTAGGAAAAATATATAAGATATAAAACATAGAAAAATTAAATAAATCTTATCCAGAGAGGTGGAGGGACTGGCCCTATGAAACCCAGCAACCAGTATATATTTATATACATTGGTGCTAAATCCTGCGGCGAAAGCTGAGAGATGAGTATAATTACGCTTATACAGAGCCTGAGTTATATACTCAGGCTTTATTTATTTTAAATCTCATCTGATAAACAGTTTAATTTTTTTAACTAAAATCTAAGGGGGATACAAAAATGTATAATAAAGAAACAATATGTGTGCAAGGAAATTATAAGCCAGGTAATGGAGAGCCAAGAGTATTACCTTTATATCAAAGTACAACTTTTAAATATAGTAGTATAGACCAACTTGCTGACCTATTTGATTTAAAGGTTGATGGACATATATATTCAAGAATAAGCAATCCTACTATTCAAGCTTTTGAAGAAAAAATAAGTTTACTAGAAGGAGGAGTATCTTCTGTAGCTGTATCATCAGGTCAATCTGCAAATATGTTGGCAGTTTTAAATATATGTAAATCAGGGGACAGCATACTTTGTTCTTCAAAAGTATATGGAGGAACATTTAATTTATTAGGACCTAGTCTTAAAAAATTTGGAATAGACTTAATATCATTTGACTTAGATTCAAGTGAAGATGAGATAGTAGAACTTGCAAATGAAAGTACTAAAGTTGTGTTTGCAGAAACACTTGCTAATCCAACTCTTGAAGTTATAGATTTTGAAAAAATAGCAAATGTAGCCAAGAGAATTAATGTTCCATTTATAGTTGATAATTCATTAGCATCGCCAGTACTTTGTAATCCTTTAAAGTATGGAGCAAATATAGTTACTCATTCTACTACAAAATATTTAGATGGTCATGCTTCAAGTGTTGGAGGGATTATTGTGGATGGTGGAAACTTTAACTGGGATAATGGCAAATTTCCAGAATTAGTTGAACCAGACCCAACATACCATGGAATAAGTTATACTGAAAAATTTGGAAATGCTGCGTATGCAACTAAAGCGAGAGTTCAATTACTTAGAGATTATGGAAATTGTTTAAGCCCATTTAATGCGTATCTTACTAATTTAAATGTTGAAACACTGCACCTTAGAATGGAAAGACATAGTGAAAATGCACTTAAAATAGCTAGATTTTTAGAAAAACATGAAAATGTAGACTGGATTAATTATCCAGGACTTGATGATAACAAGTATTATGAGAATGCCAAAAAATATTTATCAAAAGGGTGTAGTGGAGTTTTATCATTTGGAGTAAAAGGAGGACTAGAAAATGCCAAAAAATTTGTGGAAAAATTACAGATAGCATCATTGGTTACTCATGTTTCAGATGTAAGAACATGTGTCATACACCCAGCTTCAACTACTCATAGACAATTAACAGAAGAACAATTAATTGCATCTGGAGTATTACCTTCACTAATAAGATTGTCTGTTGGAATAGAAAATGTAGAGGATTTAATAGCTGATTTAAATCAAGCTTTAAATTTCTAATAGTCTAAGAGAAAGAGAAGTGAAAAGATATGGCTTTAATACTACCAAAAGGATTACCTGTTATTAATAAATTATTGGATGAAGGAATAGATGTAATTTACAAAGAAGATTTCAATAAGAAGTTAAAATATGAAGAAAACATAGATACTAAGATAGCTATATTGAATCTAATGCCTATAAAGATGGATACAGAATTAGATTTACTAAGAAGGATAGATAAAACAGGATTTAATGTATCTGTGGAATTTATTAAAATTTCAACAAGAGAAAGCAAGAGAAGTTGTAATGAGTATGTTAAAGAGTTTTATAAAACATTTGACAAAGCCAAAGAAGAATACTTTGATGGTTTTATAATAACAGGAGCTCCAGTTGAACAAATGGAGTTTGAAGAAGTTGATTATTGGAATGAACTAGAGGAAATTATGGATTATTCTAAAAGAAAAACTAAATCTACATTATATATATGTTGGGCAGCTCAAGCAAGTCTTTACAAATACTACAATGTAAAAAAAATTCCGTTAAGTCAAAAATGTTTTGGAGTATTTAAGCATAAAGTAGATAAAAACAGTAAGATAGTAGATGGGTTTGAAAAAGAATTTTTTGCTCCACATTCAAGACATACTACTGTAAATATTGAAGCTCTAAAAGAGAATAAGGAGTTGAGTATTGTAAGTCATTCTAAAGAAGCTGGTCCTTATATAATTACAAATTCAAGAGATATATTTGTAATGGGTCATAGCGAGTATGATAAATACACTCTTGATAAAGAATATAAGAGGGATATAAACAGAGGAGAAGAAATATCAATACCTCAAAATTATTATATTAATAATGACCCTTCAGAAGAGCCAACTGTTAAATGGAAAAAACATTCAGAGTTATTGTTTAGAAATTGGATAAAAAATTATTTAATATAATAAATTTTAATAGGATATAAATGTTAACTAAATAAAGATATATAAATAATAAGGTATAAAGGTAATCTTAATTATTCTTTATACCTTATTATTTTTAAAAATTTGACATTATAGTAGTAGTTTTATATAATAAGACTAAACCGACTGACGGTCTATTGAAAGGAGAAAATAGATGAGAATCGTAAAAGACCCTGAAGAACGTAAAAGTGAAATACTAGATACAGCTGAAATGCTTTTTTGCACTAAAGGATATTCAAAAACTACTGTAAATGATATTTTAAATGAAGTTGGAATTGCAAAGGGAACTTTTTATTACTACTTTAAATCCAAAGAAGAAGTAATGGATGCAATCATAACTAGAATTATAGACAATGATATAAATATAGCAAAAAAAATTGCTTTAAATCCAGAAATACCAGTCCTTGAAAAATTTTTTCAAATATTAATGTCTCAAAGACCTAAGGTTGGAGATAGCAAAGAAAAAGTAATTCAGCAATTCCATTTACCAAACAATGCAGAGATGCATCAAAAGACGATAGTTAAAACCATTTTAAACTTTACACCAATTTTAGCAGAAGTAGTAGAAGAAGGTGTAAGAGAAGGCATATTCAATACAAAATATCCAAAAGAAACAATAGAGTTTTTAATTGCTTCTTCTGAGTGTATATTTGATGAATCAATGTTTAGTTGGAATAAAGATGAAATGTTGCAAAAAACAAAAGCTTTTGTTTACATCATGGAAACAACATTAGGTGCAGATAAAGGTAGTTTTGATTTTGTACATGATATGATAATAGGGAACTAAACTTTTATATTATTGATGAATTTATATTTTAACTTTTAAATGGGATTAAAAAGCGAGAAATCGGTGTAAAATATATACATCGATTTTTTATTAAAAACATATTGTGTAAAATTAAATATCAATAAGATAATTGTGTAAAATTAAATATCAATAAGATAATAAAATTCCAGCTGAAGTTACAATATTGTAATTGACAATAAATATTTAATACTATAATATTTAATACATTAAACATTATAGTATTAAATATTTATTTACAAGATACACTTAAACCTAAAGTTAATAACTAGTAAAATAAAGTATTTTCGTAGGGAGCGTTTGTATGGATGAGATGAGTTTTAAGAGAGAACTATTAGAATTGACTAGAGATATAAATATGAAGTTTGCAACTTTATTAAGTAAGTTTTATCAGCCACTTGGTATTACCGCAGTGCAAGCTTTGATTTTATCAGAGTTATGTGAACATGGGGAGAAAAAAATAAGCGATTTAGGGAAAAACTTAAACATGACAAATAGTAATGTATCAGTAATCTGTCAAAGACTTGAAAAAAATGGTTTTTTAAATCGTATAAGAGATATAGAAGACCAGCGAATTGTAAAAGTAAAAGTTACAAATAAATCATTGGATATACAAGAGAATATTTCAAGTAGTATTTTTGATAGTTATTTTGAAAATATGACTAGTGAAAAATTGCAAGATATGGAAGATATAATAGAAGGTTTAGAGAAACTAAATAAACTTTTAACTCACATTGATTGCAAATAACATAAAAATAATTTAAAGGAGATTAAAATTATGGATGAACATAAACCCCAAAAAAGGTCTGCACTCTATTATTATACAGTTATAATAATAGTAGTAATGTTTTTAAATGCTTTAATATTTCCAAGTTTAATGGATAAAAAAATGGTTGAGATTGACTATGGGAAGTTTCTTACAATGTTGGATACAGGAAAGGTTAAATCTGTTGAGATAGAAAACAATAGAATAGCAATAAATCCATCTAGTAGTAAGGATAAGAATATATACATAACTGGTAGAATGGATGACCCAGAATTGGTAGATAGATTAAAAAATGCAAAGGTAGAATTTACTAAGGTTATTCCTAAGGAAAATTCACCACTTTTAAGTATTTTACTTACATGGATAATACCTATAGGTATTCTTATGCTATTTGGCAATTTAATGATGAAATCGATGCAAAAGAGAATGGGTGGTAATGCTATGCAATTTGGAAAAAGCAACGCCAAAATGTATGTATCTGCTCAAAGTGGAAAAAGATTTAATGATGTAGCTGGCCAAGATGAGGCAAAAGAAGCTTTAAGTGAAATAGTAGATTTTTTACACAATCCAGAAAAATATAAAAAAATAGGAGCACAAATGCCTAAGGGTGCACTTTTAGTAGGACCTCCAGGTACAGGAAAAACACTCCTTGCAAAAGCTGTGGCAGGTGAAGCAAATGTACCATTTTTCTCAATATCTGGTTCTGAATTTGTTGAGATGTTTGTAGGAATGGGAGCTTCTAGAATTCGTGATTTGTTTAAACAAGCAAAAGAAAAAGCTCCATGTATAGTGTTTATAGATGAGATTGATACTATTGGTAAAAAGCGTGATAATGGAAGTGGATTAGGTGGAAATGATGAACGTGAGCAAACTTTAAATCAGTTGCTAAGTGAGATGGATGGTTTTGATGGTGGAATAGGCGTAGTAATACTTGCGGCTACAAATAGACCTGACAGCCTTGACAAAGCATTACTTCGTCCAGGAAGATTTGATAGACGTATACCAGTTGAACTTCCAGACCTTGGAGGGCGTGAAGCTATATTAAAGGTACATGCTCAAAATGTAAATGTAAGCTCAGATATAGATTATAATGCAATTGCAAGATCCACATCAGGTGCATCAGGTGCAGAGCTTGCAAATATTGTAAATGAAGCAGCACTTTTAGCAGTTAAATCTGGTAGAGATATAGTAGAGCAACAGGATTTTGATGAATCTGTTGAAACTGTAATTGCTGGATATCAACGTAAAGGAGCTGTAATTTCAGACAAGGAAAAGAAAATTATAGCATATCATGAAATAGGTCATGCACTTGTTGCAGCTATGCAAAAACATTCTGCTCCTGTCCATAAGATTACTATAATACCTAGAACTTCAGGTGCACTGGGATATACTATGCAAGTTGCTGAAGATGAGAGTGTACTTATGTCAAAAGAAGAAGCTATCGATAAAATAACTACTTTTACAGGTGGACGTGCTGCTGAAGAGGTTATTTTTAATACTTGTACATCAGGTGCTTCAAATGATATAGAACAAGCCACTAAAATTGCAAGAGCTATGGTTACTCGCCTTGGTATGAGTGAGGAATTTGACATGGTTGCTCTTGAGACAGTAAGTAACCAATATCTAGGAGGAGACACTTCTCTTGCTTGTTCTTCAGACACTGCTGCTAAAATAGACGAGGAAGTATTTAAAATAGTAAAGACTTGTCATAAAAATGCAATTGAAATTTTAGAAAACAATATTGATAAATTACATGAACTTGCTGAATACTTACTAGAAAAAGAGACTATTACAGGTGATGAGTTTATGAAAATACTTAATTTAAAATAAAGTGATTATTATACAAAATAAAAATGCCTATTGTTAGGCATTTTTATTTTGTAATTAAACTATTTAAATTTTAAAAAAAATATATTTAAATCTTTACATAATCTTAATCATTAAAAATACATATTAACTACAACTTTATACTGAAATTGATATTATAATAGTAATGAAAGGTATAAGGAGGTTTTTTAATGGATAGACCCAATCCAGATACTCTATTAGAAAAAATAAAAAATGAAGAAAAAAAACTAAGTAGAGGACAATTAAAAATATTCTTTGGTTATGCAGCAGGAGTAGGAAAGACCTATTCTATGTTGGAATCTGCGCAAAACTTAAAGAAGGTAGGAGTTGATGTAGTAGTTGGATATATTGAACCACACACTAGACCAGAGACATTAGCTTTACTTGATGGCTTGGAAATTCTTCCTGTAAAGGAGATAGAATATAAATCTATAAAACTTAAAGAATTTGATTTAGATGCTGCTTTGGCAAGAAAACCAGAAGTTATATTGGTAGATGAATTTGCCCATTCTAACGTTACCGGATTAAGGCATACCAAAAGGTGGCAAGATATAGAAGAATTGTTATTAGCAGGTATAAATGTCTATACTACTGTAAATGTGCAACATCTGGAAAGTCTAAATGACATTGTTGAGATAATTACAAACGTATCAGTTAAAGAAACTATACCAGATAAGTTTTTGGATACAAACACACAATTAGAACTTATAGATGTTGAACCTGATGTACTTCTTGAAAGATTCAATGAAGGTAAGATATATAAGAAAGAGCAGGCTATTAGAGCAAAAGATAATTTCTTTATAAAAGATAATCTAGTTGCACTTAGAGAAATTGCACTTAGAAAAACTGCAGAGAGAGTGAATAAAGAAGTTCAAATGACTAGACTATCAAAGGGTGATGTAACTGTAGTACCTACATCAGATACACTTCTTGCATGTATAAGTACATCTCCATCTTCAGCAAAAGTTATTAGAACTGCATCTAGAATATCAGACAGTACATTTGCAAAATGGATAGCTTTATATGTTGAAACTCCAAATACAGCAAGGTTGCCGTTTGATGAACAAAAACAATTACAAAATAACCTAAAACTAGCCAAGAAATTAGGTGGTGAAATAATTGTTTTACATGGTGAAAATATAATAGAGCAAATACTTAGAATTGCAAAACTGAGAAATGTAACAAAAATTGTAATAGGTAGAAATCATTCAAGTAATAAGAAATTTAGTAAAAGGTTTAAAAAAGATATAGTTGACAAATTAATTGATGAAGTTGATTATATAGATATACATATAATTCCATATAAATTTGCATCAGATGTTAAATATAAACCTAAAAAAGATAAGTTATCAATAAAATCAAAATTTAAAATTAGTAAAGTTGATTTTATAAAGCTCATATTTATTACTTTAATGATAAGTGTTTTAGCGTATGCAGTACAAAGTATGGGGTTTATAAGAGAAAATATATTATTAATATATATGTTGGGTGTAGTTTTAGTTTCCATGTGGACTAAAGGGTATAGTACAGGTATAATAAGTTCTGTATTTAATATAATTCTATTAAATTATTTTTTTACAGCACCATTATATACATTATCAATAGCAGATTCAAACTATATAGTAACATTAGTTGTATTCTCAGTAGTAGGCATAATAACTAGTACTCTTACATCTAAGATACAGCATGAAGCAGAAACTGCTGCTAAAAGAGAAGAAAATACAAAAATGATATATCAAATAATTAAGGGATTTTTAAGATTATCAAACAAAGATGATATAGTAAATAAAGGTATAGAACTTTTGTGTCTTAGCTTAAGCAGAGATGTAGTTTGTTATTTAAATGTAGATAAGCATAATAAATCGAAGTTCTATAAAAAAAATACTACTAATAAGGATAAAAACGATTTGGATAGTGAAGATGAAAAAGCTGTTGCAAGCTGGGTTTTATCTAATTCAACAGTAGCAGGGAATGATACAGATACACTTCCTGGGTCAAAGGGATACTATATACCAATTGTAGGGATGAATTTAACTTTAGGAGTAGTAGGAATATCATGTGTTGATTCAAAATTGGATACAGAAGATATAAGCCTAATTGAAACAATAATTGCTCAAATGGCAATAGCGCTTGACAGAGAAATACTATCAGAAGCTAAAGAAAATACCAACCTTGAGATAGAAAGAGAGAGACTAAGAAGTAACCTTTTAAGGGCAGTTTCACATGACCTTAGAACTCCACTAGCAGGAATATCTGGAGCAGTAAGTACAATTATAAAAAATAAGGGTACTATAGGTCAAGATATAATAGATGAATTACTTAGTGGTGTATATGAAGATACTCAATGGTTAATAAGGCTTGTTGAAAATTTACTTAGTATGACTAAGATAGATGAAGGAAAGCTAGAGGTTAAAAAACATTCTGAGCTTGTTGAAGAAATTATATCAGAAGCGTTACAAAAAATAAAAAAAAGAATTGAAAATGTACTTATAGATATTAATATACCAGAACAGATATTATTTGTTCCTATGGATGCAAAATTAATAGAACAAGTTCTAATTAATCTAATAGATAATTCTTTAAAATACTCAAAAGAAGATTGTAAGATAGACATAAATGTATATGAAAAAGAAGATTATGTTTGGTTTGAAGTATCTGATAATGGTCCTGGTATATCAAAGAAACTCAAAGAGCATATCTTTGATAGATTTTTTACTGGAGAAGAAGGAACTAAAGATTCTAGAAAAGGTGTTGGACTTGGGTTATCAATTTGTAAATCTATAATTCAAGCTCATAAAGGCGAAATCATGGTGGAAAACAATAAAGATAAAGGTTCAACCTTTAAGTTTAGCTTGCCTAAGGAAAATGAATAGTATCAAATTTTAAAATTTAGTTTTGGAGGAAGAAATGAGTAAAAAACTTATATTGTTAGTAGAGGATGATAAGACAATAAGAAAATTTATATCTACTGCACTTTTAACACAAGATTATGACGTTAAGGAGGCTATAACTGGCAAAGAAGGGATATCTATTGCTGTTTCACATTCTCCAGATGTCGTTTTATTAGATTTAGGCTTAGAAGATATGGATGGAATAGAGGTAATAAAAGCTATCAGACAATTTTCAAATATACCAATAATTGTAGTTTCAGCTAGAGAGCAAGATAGAGATAAGGTAGAAGTATTTGATGCAGGTGCAGATGACTACTTAACAAAACCATTTTCAATAATAGAATTATTAGCAAGAGTTAGGGTTGCATTTAGACATTCGCAAGTAGAAGTACAACAAAAAGATGATGTTAAATCTACGTTTGAAGTAGATAAGTTATTGATTGATTTTGATAAAAGGAAAGTTATTGTTGATGATGTTGAAGTCCATTTGACACCTATTGAATATAATATTCTCTCATTACTTGCAAAACATCATGGTAAAGTACTTACTCATAATTTTATAATAAAAGAAATATGGGGTAGTATTATAGGGAATGAAACCAAGTCTTTGAGAGTTTTTATGGCAACATTAAGACGAAAAATAGAAAAACAACCAGCTGACCCAAGGTATATAATTACAGAAGTTGGTGTAGGATATAGATTAAATGATGAATAGGTGTGATATATTATTAGATTGGATATTTAATGTATGCTACAATTATACAGTTTATACAAAACGAAGATAAAGTGTGTATGCTATTATTAATTTAGTATATACATTTTATTTTTTAGTATCAATAATATGAAATATATTTTAAAATAAATATATGATACAATCTGTAATAAAAACTTAGGTTAAAAAATAAAAATATTCAATTCTTACTTTATAATAAATAATAATTATTAAAATAGTGTAAAATAATTACAATGATAATTATAGAAAATTTTTAGAATGTAAATTGAAATTTAGGAGTAGATGTATGTATATACTGAATTTAAATACAAGAGAGACTATTGAAGATTTTAGAGACAAATTTTATATAGCAGAAAATTCTTATCTTATATTAAGTGCTCCAAAAAATTTAAAATTACTCAAGGAAATATTAGATATAGATGAAATAACTTTTAATGATTGTCTTAAGTTTGATGAAATTACCAAGCTTGATTTATTTGACAATTATGATTTTTTGAGTCTAAATACATTTGAATTAAGAGATGGAGAAGCTGTTATAGAAGAAGTAAATATGTATTTATCAGATAATTTTATATTGGTTGTAGTCAATGAAGAGCACTTTTTGTTTGAATTTGTAAAAAATATTATTTTGAAAAATTCTCAACTTGAAAAAAATCCAGTTATCAACCTATTTAAGATAAACTATTTGATTCTTAGAGAAGTTATAAAAAATGGTTTTGAGTCTTTGGAAAAAGTTGAAGAATTAATTCTTCAAATAGAAGATGAGATGATGGACAACATTGATAAAAATCATGTATCTAGAATAAGTGATGTAAGAGGATTAACAAGAACCATAGTTAAGAATACTAGACCTCTTTTGTATATTGGAGATAGAATAGTTAAAGAAAATATAAGATATTTAAAATATTCAAATGTGAAAAAATATAATTTAGAAAATTTTCAAGGTATAGATTTTGGAATTGATAAATTATACAATTTCGCATTATCAACACGAGAGTTAGCGGATAAACTATTAGATATTTATTCTTCTAGGGTAGGTGAAAAAACAAATCACTTGATTACAAAATTAACCTTACTAACAGCCATATCAGCACCACTTACAATTATAACTGGTATATATGGAATGAACTTTAGATATATGCCAGAGCTAAATTGGGTTTATGGATATCCAGCAACTTTATTTTTTATGTTATGTATAATTTTTGTTGGAATTATAATATTTAAAATAAAAAAATTATTGTAAATTACAGATAATTTTTAAATGATTTTATAAAAACACATCAATTGAGAAACTAATTTAAGTAAATAAAAAAATATTTTAAATTGAAAATATTTATAGAAAATATTGACAATTATATTTTCTTTGTTATAATTATTAAACAAGAAGAATAATAAATTATAAAAATGGAGGATAATACTATGAAAGGAATATTAAAAGAACTAACAGCAAAACTTTATAGCTTTTTTTACTTTATGTTCTGGGGCTTTTATTTTAGCGCTGGCTATTTCTTTTACAAAAATACATGTAATTCCTTTCTGGTGAGGCCTTGTTTTAATGACTTTGAGCATAAGTAAATTTTATAAAAGTGATTATTTTATATATTTATGTAAGATTTAATGCTTGATAGATTATTTTAGAGAACTCATTAGTGAGTTCTCTTTTTTATTTTAAACATAAAACTATAATATTGGGAGGTAGTAAAAATGATAGTAGTATTAAAAGTAGGAGCAGATAAAAGTGAAGTTAAGAAGTTAATAGAAGCTATTGGGAGAGAAGGAGTAGAAGTTAATCCTATAGATGGGACAGAATTAACTGTTTTAGGTTTAGTTGGGGATACTAGTAAAATAGATGCTAAAAGAATAGAAGCAAATAAGATAGTTGAAAAAGTTATGCATGTAGTAGAGCCTTTTAAAAAGGCCAATAGAAAGTTTCATCCAGAACCTTCCATTATAAATGTTAATGGAATGGAAATTGGTTCAAAAAAAATTGCTATGATAGCTGGACCTTGTTCTGTTGAAACAGAAGAACAAATAGTATCTATAGCAGAAGATGTAAAAAAATCAGGTGCAGGATTCTTGAGAGGAGGAGCATTCAAACCAAGAACATCACCATACGCTTTCCAAGGTTTGAGATATGATGGTTTGGATTTATTAAAGAAAGCAAAAGAAAAGACAGGTCTTCCTATAGTTACAGAAATAATGTCAACACAAGATATAGATATATTTGAAGAAAATGTAGATGTAATTCAGGTTGGAGCTAGAAACATGCAAAACTTCGATTTATTAAAAGAGTTAGGTAAAACAAATAAAACAATACTTTTAAAAAGAGGATTATCTGCTACAATTGAAGAGTGGTTAATGTCAGCAGAATATATAATGGCTGGGGGAAATGAAAATGTAGTTCTTTGTGAAAGAGGTATAAGAACTTTTGAAACATATACTAGAAATACTTTGGATTTAAGTGCAATTTTAGCTGTAAAGAAACTTAGTCATTTACCAGTCATAGTTGACCCAAGTCATGCAGCAGGAAAATCATGGATGGTTGACTCTCTATCTAAAGCAGCAATTGCAGTTGGAGCAGATGGTCTTATAATAGAAGTTCATAATGACCCAGTACATGCACTTTGTGATGGAAAACAATCAATTAAACCAAATGAATATGATGAATTAATAAGTGAATTAAAGACTATCGCATCAGCAGTTGGAAGAGAAATATAATTTATAAAAGGATGGTTAAACGTGGAAGAAAAATTATTGGTAAATTTAAAAGAAAATAGCTACAATATATTTATTAAAAAAAATATACTAAAGAATATAGGAGAAGAAATAAAAAAAATATATTCTGGAAATAAGATTTTTATTGTAACTGACGAAAATATAGCAAAATTATATTTAAATGAAGTGAAAAATAAGTTAAGTGAGTCTGGATTTGAAATTAAATCTATAATATTAAAATCCGGTGAAGAAACGAAATCATTTAACACTCTTCCGAAGATATATGATAGTTTGCTTGACTTTAAGTTAACTAGAAAAGATTTGATTATTACTTTAGGCGGAGGGGTAATAGGTGATTTAGGTGGATTTGTGGCAGCAACTTTTTTAAGAGGTGTAAACTTTATGCAAATTCCAACATCTTTGTTAGCACAAGTTGATAGTTCTGTAGGTGGAAAGGTTGGAGTTGACCTTGATAGAGGAAAAAACTTAGTGGGAAGCTTTTATCAACCTAAAGCTGTATTTATCGACCCAAATGTATTATTATCACTTCCAGAAAAATTCTATAAAGATGGAATGGCAGAAGTTATAAAATATGGATGTATAAAAGACAAAACTTTTTTTGATAAGCTTTTAAGCTTAAAAAATAGAGAAGAAGTAATGCAACATATAGAATACATTATACATAAATGTTGCTTTATTAAAAAAACTGTAGTTGAATCCGATGAAAAAGATTTTGGAGATAGAATGCTTCTAAACTTTGGTCATACATTAGGTCATGCTATTGAGAAATACTACAATTTTACAGGCTATACTCATGGAGAAGCTGTTGGGATAGGAATGTACAAGATAACTTTGGAAAGTGAAAAAGTAGGAATTACAAAAAAAGGTACATCAGAATTTATAAAAGCAATTTTAATGAACTATAATTTGCCTTATGAGATTGAACTAAGAGATAATAAATCCATAATAGATGCTATATCTCTTGATAAAAAAAATCTAGGTGATACATTAAAAATAATACTTTTAAAGGATATTGGAGAGAGTATTATATATAATACTACTTCTAAATTTTTTCAGGAGGTAAGGTAATGGGAAGTCTAAAAATATATCCAAGTAAATTATCTGGAGATGTAAAAATCCCGCCATCAAAAAGTATGGCTCATAGGGCAGTTATTTGTTCATCTCTAAGCAATGGAAAAAGTAGAATTTCTAATATAGATTTTTCTGATGATATTATAGCTACTATAAGAGCAATGATATCATTAGGAGCTATTATAGAAAGAAAAGAAGATATTTTAGAGGTTTCAGGAATTTTTTCTAAAGAAGGAATTTTAAATAGAGAAAATCAGTTAAATCAACCTAAATTAACGATAGATTGTAATGAATCTGGCTCTACTTTGAGATTTTTAGTACCTATATCTTTAGCATTTGATGGTGTAAAAAGGTTTATAGGTAGAGGGAATCTTGGAAAAAGACCACTTGATACTTATTATGAGATATTCGATAGACAGAATATAGAATATAGTTATAAAGAAAATCAACTGGATTTGATTATATCAGGAAAGCTTAAGCCAGATGAGTTTAGAGTAAAAGGAAATATAAGTTCTCAGTTTATAACAGGTTTATTATTTATATTGCCTACATTAGAGAGTGATTCAAAGATAATAATTACAACTGAGCTAGAGTCTAAAGGATATTTAGACTTAACTCTTTCAACTATGAAAGATTTTGGAATAGAAATTATAAATAACGACTATAAAGAATTTATTATAAAAGGAAATCAAAGGTATAAAGCGAGAGATTATAAAGTTGAAGGGGATTATTCTCAAGGAGCATTTTATTTATCAGCAGATGCTATAGGAGAAGATATCAGTATATTGGACCTTAGAGAAGATTCTCTTCAAGGAGATAGTGAAGTAATTGAGATTTTATCTAGGATGGGAATGGAAATATTAAGAGAAGATAACAAAATAAAAGGAATAACAAATTGTTTAAACAGTACTTTGATAGATGCATCTCAATGCCCAGATATAATACCTGTATTATCTGTGGTAGCAGCTTTAAGTAGAGGAAAAACTACAATAATTAATGCTGGCAGACTTAGAATTAAAGAATGTGATAGACTTCATGCAATAAATGTTGAGCTAAGTAAACTTGGAGCAAATATAAAAGAGAAAGAAGATAGTTTGGTAATTGAAGGAGTAAGTAAATTAAATGGTGGAGTAGAGGTATGGAGTCACAAAGACCACAGAATTGCTATGACACTTGCAATTGCTTCTTGTAGATGTGATAAACCAATAATATTAAGAGATTTTGAGTGTGTATCAAAGTCATATCCACATTTTTTTAAAGACTTTGAGATGTTAGGAGGACGAATTGATGAGTGGAATATGGGGAAATAATTTAAAAATATCTATTTTTGGAGAATCTCATGGAAATGCTATAGGTATAAATATAGATGGACTTCCTTCAGGAATTGAACTCGACCTTGATAGGATTGATAAAGAAATGAAGAGGAGAGCTCCTGGAAAAAATTCTATATCAACTTCCAGAAATGAAAGTGATATACCAGAAATTCTAAGTGGATATTTTGATGGAAGAACTACAGGAACACCATTATGTGCAATCATAAGAAATAGTGATACTCGCTCAAAAGATTATGGAGAGCTTAAAAATTTAATGAGACCAGGACATGCAGATTACACAGGATATATGAGATATTCCGGCTTTAATGACTACAGAGGTGGAGGCCATTTTTCAGGTAGAATAACAGCTCCATTAGTATTTTGCGGTGCTATATGTAAACAAATTCTATCGCAAAAAGGAATAGAGATAGGAGCACACATAAAAAAAATTAAAAATATAGAAGATATGAGTTTTGATTATGTAGGTATTTCAAAGCAACAATTATTAAATTTGCAAACTTTAGAACTACCTTTACTTGATTTAACAAAAGAAAAAGCTATGAAGGATACTATTATAGATGCAAAAAATCAAGGTGATTCAGTTGGTGGTATAATTGAATGTGCAGTGGTGGGTGTTAATGTAGGGGTAGGGAATCCATTTTTTGATTCTGTTGAATCTACTTTATCACATTTATTATTTTCTGTTCCATCTATAAAAGGTGTAGAGTTTGGCTTAGGTTTTGAACTTACAGATATGTATGGTTCTCAAAGTAATGATGAAATGTATTATGAAGGAAATCAAGTTAGGAGTAAAACAAATAATAATGGAGGGATTATTGGAGGCATTACAACTGGAATGCCAATAATTTTCAAAGTGGCAATCAAGCCAACTCCATCAATTAGTAGAAAGCAGGACACAGTTAATATAAAAGATAAAAAAAATGATATTTTATCTATTAAAGGAAGACATGACCCTTGTATAGTTCAAAGAGCTATACCTGTAATAGAAGCAGTAACGGCTATTGGAATTTTTGATTTGATGAAAGGACGATAATAATGGAGGATTTAACTAGCTATAGAAATGAAATTGATAATATAGATAAAGAACTTATTCAATTATTTGAAAAGAGAATGAATACAGTTCTTGAAATTGCTAAACATAAAATGAAAAATAACACTACGATACTTCAAAAAGATAGAGAAGAAAAAGTATTAAGCAGGGCTGTAGATAATTTAGATAATAAAGCATATTCACAAGAAACTATACAATTTTTTAATTCTATAATGGAAATTAGTAGAGGGTTACAAAAAAGATTAATAAATAATGATGGTGAACAGAAAATTGAATTTAGTCTAGATGCATCAAATAGGAAATTTGATTTGTTACATATAGATAAATATAAATCTTTAAAATACGAATTAAATAAAAAAAATATCCTAGTAGGTTTTCCAGGAATATCAGGCTCATTTACAGAAGAAGCACTCAACAAATTCTTCAACAAAAAAATATACAAAAAACAATTCAAAGAATTTGAAGATGTTTTCATAGCACTTAAAAACAGAGAACTAGATTATGGAATAATACCCATAGAAAATTCATCTACAGGAGCGATTTCTGAAACTTATGACCTCTTAAGAAAGTATGATTTTTATATAGTTGGAGAAGAATGCATAAAAATAGACCAAAATTTGATTGGAATAAAAGGTACAAGACTTGAAGATATAAAAGAAATATATTCTCACCCACAAGGTATAGGACAAAGTAGTGAATTTTTAAAACAAAATAGTACATGGAAATTAATACCATTTAATAATACAGCAACAAGTGCTGAACTTGTAAAAAAACTTCAAGATAAAACAAAAGCAGCAATTGCAAGTAAAAAAGCTGCAAATATTTATGGATTAGAAATAATAAGCCCTTGTATAAATGATATTACAAATAATTATACAAGGTTTGTAGTAATTAGTAATCAGATACACATTGAGGAAGAATCAAACAAGATGAGCATAGTATTTTCTGTTGAACATGAAGCAGGAAAACTTTATAAAGTGTTAGGATACTTTGCTAAAAATAATATAAATATGACAAAAATAGAATCAAGACCTATGAAGAATACTTCATGGAGATATTTCTTTTATATAGATTTTGAATGTTCTATATATAATTCAAAAGTATATGATTTATTGGAGTTGATAGAACATAATACAGCATACTTTAAATTTATGGGTGTATATAAAAATAAAATTGAATAATCAATATAATTCTTTGTTTGACTATATTTATCAGGAGGTGTAAATATGAATTTTTTTGGTCTAGTAGGTGAAAAACTTTCTCACAGTGTTTCCCCTCAAATACACAAGAGAATATTTGAGATATTAAATATTGAAAGTGCCTATAAAAATTTTGAAATTTCAAAAGAAGATATATCTAAGTTAGATGGTGCTATAAAATTATTAGGAATCCAAGGAATAAATGTTACTGTACCATATAAGGAGCGTATTATGGAATATCTGGATTTCATATCACCAGAGGCAAAACGTATAGGAGCAGTTAATACAATTTTACTCAAGGAAAATATGTTATACGGTTATAATACAGATTACTTTGGTCTCGACAGTATGTTTAAAAAGGCTAATATTGATGTTCAAGGAAAAGTAGCTGTGATATTAGGAACTGGTGGAGCATCTAAAGCCGCCCTTACATATCTTCTTGATTCTGGAATAGAGAAGGTTTACGTTTCAACCAGAAAAAAAGGGAACAAAAAATTATTAAATAATAAAGCTATATTAATAGACTATGAAGAACTTAAATGTATAAAAGGAGATATAATATTAAATGCTACACCAGTAGGTATGTACCCTAATATAGGAATATCGCCAGTGCCAAAATCTATTATACAAAATTTTGATACATTAGTAGATTTAATTTACAATCCTGGAGAAACAGAATTTTTAAGAGTTGGTAATAGTATAGGTAAAAAAACTTGTGATGGTTTATATATGTTGGTAGGGCAAGCAATAAAATCTCAGGAAATTTGGCAAGATACTAAAATAGATACTGGTATTTTAGATGTTATATATAATGAATTAAAATTAGAGTTTTTATAAGGGGGATTGTTATGATAAATAAAGTAAAAGAAAAACTAATATTAATAGGTATGCCTGGTAGTGGAAAGACTACAATAGGTAAACTTCTGGCTCAAGAATATAATTGTAGTTTCTGTGATATGGATGATTACATAAGTCAAATATCTCAAAAAAGTATAACAGAATTATTTTCAGAAGGAGAAGGTGTTTTTAGAGACTATGAGACTCAAGCATGTAAAGAACTTTCTATAAGTGATAAGACAGTAGTATCTACAGGTGGTGGTGTAATAAAAAAGAATGTCAACATGGATATATTAAAAGAAACAGGTATAATAGTTTTTATTAATAGACCTATACAAAGGATTTTAGAAGATATAAATATTAATTCAAGACCCTTATTAAAAAATGGAAAAGATAGATTGTATAATCTTTATAATGAGAGAATAAATCTTTATAAAAGATTTTCAGATATAGAAATTTTAAATGATAAATCGTTAAATAATGCTGTATATAACATTACAAATGCAATCAGTGAAAATTTTAAATTTGCATTTAAAGAAAAATAATCTAGGAGGAAGTAAGAATAATGAATATTGTTATTGTAGGGCTAGGAGTTATAGGAGGCTCTTTTGCTAAGGCATTAAAAAAAGCTGGATATGAAAATGTATTTGGAGTAGATGTAGACTTAGAAACTTTAAAGAAAGCAGAAGAAGCAAAAATTATAAAAAAAGGATGTACTACAGGTAAAGAGCTATTTAAAAAAGCTGATTTAATTATATTGTCTATATATCCTAGATTAATTGTAGATTTTTTAAATAATAATAAAGACTTTTTTAAAAAAGGAACTATAATTACTGATACTACAGGAATAAAAGAAACACTTATCAATGATGTGTTGCAAATTATTCCAGGTGATATAGATTTTATATTTGGTCATCCCATGGCAGGTAGGGAAAAAAAGGGAATTGATTTTGCAAGTGAAGAAGTTTTTAATGGTGCAAATTACATAATTACTCCAACTGGTAAAAATAATATAAAAAACTTAGAATTGGTTGAAAATTTAATTTTAGATATAGGATTCAAAAGAGTAAAAAAACTAACTTCACAGAAGCATGATGAGATTATAGCTTTTACATCTCAGCTACCTCATGTTATGGCAGTTGCTCTAATAAATAGTGATGAAGAAGGTAGAGATACAGGTAAATTTATTGGAGATAGTTATAGGGACTTAACTAGAATTGCAAATATGAATGAAGACTTATGGAGCGAACTTTTTTTAGGGAATAGAGATAATTTACTAAAAGCTATAGAGAATTTTGAATCAGAAGTAAACTTAGTAAAAGATGCTATCTTTAATAATGATAAAAACAAATTGATAGAATATTTTAAAAAATCATCAATAAGAAGAGAGGCTTTAGAAAAATAAAGATTGCTATTTAAGCTATATATAGATGGGTATAAATATAAACGATAGTATATTTAATTATATTAGTAACTATAGATTCAATATAATTAAATATGCTATTGATGTATTTATACCCTTAAATATTATTATCCTGTAAATAGTATTTATTTAAATTGCCCTTTATCAATAATTTATAAAACTTAATTGTAAAAAACAGTTATTAATAGTAAAATAAAGTGAATCAATTATATTATAATTACTAAGGAGGGTGAGGTGTAGATATTTGAAAAACAGTAGACCGATAGTAAAAAATACATCAATAGCATTTATAGTATTATTCTTTTTTAGTATATTTGCATTTTTTTACGTAAGTAATATGGATAGAGTGTTAGAATATGAAACAAAAAATTATTTATCTGAAATTAGTGAAGAAAGCAAAATTGTCATTAATAGCAAATTGACAAGTAATTTAAAAGAATTAGAAAATATTTCTAAACTTTTAGAAACCGAGGAAGATTTCAATTTAGAAAAAACTTTAAAAATGTTGAAATCATTTAATAAAAGAAGTGATTACAATAATATAGGGATGATTTTACCTAATGGGAAAGGTTATGCTGAAGGAATCTTTGGAACAGATTTTTCAGATAGAGACTATTTTAAACTTGCTATTAGAGGTAAAGCTAATATATCAAAACCATTAATAGATAAATCTACTGGAAAACTTACTAAAACATACGCTGTACCATTATATAATAAAGGTAAGATAGTTGCTGTAATTGCAGCCGATTATAATTTTGAATTTATATCTGAATTCTTGTCTATTTCTACATTTAATGGCGAAGGTTTTTCACTTATATGTGATAGTAATGGTAAGATAATTATTCCGCCTTATCATAAAAATTTAAACTCGAATATTACAAATCTAGCTCAAATTAACTTTGAAAAAAGCTTTACTTTTAAAAATATGAAAATATCAGACCAAGGTGTAGTAGAAGTTAAAGAATCAGAGAGAAAATTTTATATGGCATATACATCTCTAGAAATCAATGATTGGTTTATAGCATCTTTTGTTCCAAAAATGGTTGTATCTAAAAAACTAAATAGTCTAATAATAGTTACAATTATTGGATGGATTATACTTTCATTTTTATTTTTAGGTATCATAATCTACATATTATACTCAAAGGCACATAGTCAAAAAACTATAGAAAAAATAGCGTATACAGATTTTGTGACTGGTTATTCCAATTGGAGAAAATTTGAATTAGATGTTACAAATTTATTGAAAAAAGCATCACAAAATGATAAATATGCAATGGTTATATTTGATATTGATAAATTTAAAGCAATTAATGACATATATGGTCATAAAAAGGGAAACGTAATCTTAAAAAACATTGCCAATACTTTAAGTGAATTAACTGATGATAATGAAACTTTTGCTCGTGTAAGTGCTGATAATTTTAATATATTGTTAACATATGACACAAAAGAAGATATAATAAATATTATCAAAAGAATTATTATAAATAATGAACTTATAAACTTATCTTTTGGAATCTATGAAATCAAAGATAAGACTCTATCTGTAAGTGCATATAGTGATAGAGCTTCACTTGCAAAATCATCAATAAAAAATAATAGTGATGTAAATTTTGCATTTTTTAATGATGAATTAAGAGATAAATTATTACTTGAAGATAAGATAGAAAAAGAAATGGAATATGCACTTGAAAATGGTCAATTCGTAATGTATTTACAACCAAAATATAATATTAAATTAGATAAATTTTGTGGAAGTGAAGCCCTAGTCAGATGGCAATATACAGAAAAAGAAATCATATATCCAGGTGATTTTATTCCTATCTTTGAAAAAAATGGATTTATCAAAAAGATTGATATGTACATATTAGAACAAGCTTGTAAAGAAATCAGGTCTTTATTTGATAAAGGAATTTCACCTTTACCTATATCTGTAAACTTCTCAAGAGTTGATTTTTTAAAAAAAGACTTTATTTCAAAAATAGTAAATATATGTGATAGATATAAAGTACCATATAATTTAATAGAGGTTGAAATTACTGAATCTAGTATGTTTGGAGATACTGATATTCTATTTGATGTAAGTCGAAATCTACAGGATATTGGTTTTATAATTTCAATGGATGATTTTGGCTCAGGATATTCTTCTGTAAATATGCTTAAAAATATCCCATTAAATGTAATAAAATTAGATAGAGGATTTTTTATAGATGATAAAGATATTGATAAGAGTCAAATTGTTATAAAAAGTATAGTTTCTCTCATTAAACAATTAGGAATAAGTGTTGTTGCTGAAGGAATCGAGACAAAAAGTCAAATAGAAATGTTAAAAAAAGCAAACTGTGATATTGTTCAAGGATATTATTTTTCAAAACCATTACCAATTAAAGAATTTGAAAAATTAGTCTATAAAATATAGTCAATAAATTTTAAATGGGAGGTGATGATTAAGTGATAAGAGCAAAATCGTTAAAAAGTGTACTGAGTATTATTTTAATATTTTTATTTACAATAATTTCTTTTTCTGATTTTGCGTTTAAAACGAATGTTCAAGAAGAAGAAAATAATAAAGTTAATTTAAAAGAAATATCTTTACAAAGTTCTAATGCTATAAAAATAAAATTAGATAGTTCCTTATCCTTTATAAAAAGTGTGGCAAATATGGTTTCATACTTTGACACTATAGATAAACCGGAAATAATCCCATTATTAGCTAGTGTATCAAAAGAATCTGATTTTCAAAGAATTTCTATTGTATCTCCTGATGGTACAAGCCATACTAGTGATGGTAAAATTATGAATGTCGCAAATTATCAATACTTTAAGAAAGCAATTAGTGGAGAAAGTAATATATCTGAAGTTGTAAAATCTCCAATTGATGGAAAAGATACTTTTGTTATAGCTACCCCTATACTTAATAAGAATAACAAAGTAATGGGTATTTTGTATGGTTCTTACTACAATGACAAATTAGCTGAATTCATAGATATAACAAGTTTTAACAGTGAAGGATATATAGATATATTTGAATCTAGTGGACAGTTTGTTCTAAAATCTTTACATACAAACAAGTTGATTAAATCAAGTAGTAATATATATGACATATTTAAAAAGGCTTCTTTTGATGATGACTACAACTATAAAAAAATATATGAAGATACAAAAAGTAACAAGAGTGGTTTTGTATCATATGAATACAAAGGAGAAAATCATTATGCTACTTATACCCCAATTGGTGTAAATGATTGGTATGTGCTTTCTGTAATACCACAATATACTGTAAGAAAAAATATTGATAAAATAAACCAATTAGCATTTTCGCTTATTTTTAAGGTGTTCTTGTTGTTTGTCATACTTATAATATATATATTTTATAAAAATAATAAATCACAGAAACATATATTAAAAGCTAACAAAGAAATATCATCTATTACAAATAGTATTCCTGGAGGAGTACAAAAGTGTACTATTGGTGAAACGTGCGAGTTTAACTTTTTAAGTGATGGATTTATAGATTTATCTGGCTATACAAGAGAAGAACTAAAAACATTATTTAATAATAATTTTTATAATTTAATACATAAAGATGATGTTAAAAGAATAAAAAGAGAAATTTCTGAACAACTTTACAAAAATAAAACTATTGAATTAGAATACAGAATTATAACAAAAAGTGGTGACATAGTATGGGTTTTGGACAAGGGAGAACTTATAACAGAACCTGATGGAAAAGAGTATATTTGTTGTGTCACTGTAGACATTACTAAAACAAAAAAATTAGAACAAGAAATGGAACAAAAAAATCTAGAACTTGAAATGGTATCAGAAAATATTTTAGGTGGTATACTCATAACAGAATTTAATGAGGATTTTACTATAAAATACACTAACTCTGGTTATCTTTCAATAATTGGATATACAAATGAACAATTAAAAAATGAACTTCAATACAAAGCATGTAATCTTGTTTTTTATGATGATAGAAAAAAGATTCTTGAAAATATACAACATCAGTTAGATACAAAAGGTATAGCTGTATGTGAACATAGAATAATAAGAAGAGATGGTACTATTATCTGGGTTTCTATAAAAGGAAGACTTATTATTGATGATGATGGTAGTAAAAAAGGTATTTGGATTCTAACTGATATAACAGACTTGAAAAATGCAGAACAAAAACTTAAAATCAATGAGGAGAGATTTAGAATTGCATTAAAACAAACATCAAACACCATATTTGAGTATGATATAAAAACTAAATCACTTTTAAATACTAGTAAAGAACTTGATAAATATAATATTTATAAAATGGTTAAAAATGTTCCATATTCTCTAGTAGAGTCAGGAATTATTCATAAAGATTTTAGTGATGATTTCATAAATATGTATGAGAATGTAATAAATGGAGCAAAAACGGCAAGTTGTGTAGTTAAGATAAAACTTCCAGATGAAAGTTATATATGGAATAAGATTACTTTGACTACTATTTTTGATGAGGATGGTAATCCTGTAAGAGCAATTGGTATACAGGAAGATATAAGTAAACAAAAAGAAGCGGAGATAAGGTATAGTCAAGAAGGCAAATATCATTCAGCTATATTGTCAGAAGCAATGATAACTTATGAGATAAATGTATCAAAGGATACTTTTATCAAAGGAAATAAAAGTTGGCACAAACCGTTTGGAATTAAACCTGACAATAACTATTCTGAAATGGTAAAAACTATAGCAAGCAGTATTATTCACAAAGACAACAAAGAAGTATTTTTAAATACTTTTTTATGTGAAAATTTATTAACTGCATATAAAAACAATGTAACTGAAATAAAATTAGAATATCAAAGAATGAATCAAGAAAATAAAATGATTTGGGTTATTTGCACAATGCACTTAATAAAAGATTCTATTACGAATGATATAAAAGCACTTGCTTATGTCAAAGATATTGATAATCAGAAAAATGAAGAAATCAGATTAAAACTAAAAGCTGAAAGAGATACTCTTACAGGATTATATAATAAAGGTACTACAGAAAAGTTGATTAATGATTTTTTAAATTCCGAGGAAGCAAGTTCAGGAATTCATGCTTTTTTAATTGTTGATATAGATAATTTTAAATCTGTGAATGATAATTTAGGACATGTATTTGGAGATAAAGTATTATTCGAAGTTTCTAAACACCTAAAACCTATATTTAGAAAAGACGATATAGTAGGTCGTATTGGTGGAGATGAGTTTATAGTATTCTTAAAAAACATCCAATCTTTCGAGAATGTTAAAAAGAAAGCAGAAAAAATCTGTGATATATTTAGAAATTCTTATACTGAAAATAAAAAGACATATAAGATATCTGGTACAGTTGGAATCTCATTTGTTCCAGAACATGGAACTATATTTAAAGAACTTTATCAAAAAGCGGACATAGCACTTTATTATGCAAAGAGTAAAGGTAAAGATAAATATGCACTTTATAATGATTGTATCTACCAGAATAAACTTGAAAATAATATAAGTGATAATAATATAAAAGTAACAAATGAATGTGAAAAATCTAAGTCGGTACTTAAAGAAGTCCTTGATTCTGTTGATAATTATGTATATATAGTAAATCCAAATACTTATGAACTTATTTTTATCAACAATAAGGTATCACATCTAGATTCAGAGATAAAATTGGGAGAAACTTGTTATAAAGCATTATTAAAATCTAGTAGCCCATGCAATAATTGTCCTCTTAATGGATTGAAAGAAAATAAACATTCAAAATTCAGAATGGAGACAAATATATTTGATACAAATATCAGTATAGCAAGTTGGATTAATTGGATAGATGGAGAATATAACTGTCTTATAGAATGTATAGATACTTCTTTATAAAAAAATAAATAAAAAGGATTTTGGCGATATGTTAAATAGTATAAGTTTGATATTAGGTATAATATTTGCAATTTACTATTTTTATCTTAAAATAGTTTTTGGAGGAATTTCATTTAGTGAGCTTTTCTTAGTTGTAGGAATTCTACTAATTGTTTATCAAATATTTAAGAAAAAAATCAAAGAAAAGAAGGTTTTTTATAGAGTGTTAAAGATAATAATCAGTATTTTTTTAATAGTATTCATAATCACTGAGAGTTTAATTGTTTTTTATCCTAAAAATAGTTTTGAGTCAAAAAGTGATTATCTATTGATTTTAGGAGCTTCTGTAAAGAAGACTATACCAAGCACAACTTTGAAGGGAAGATTAGATACTGCATTGAAATATTTAAAAATTAATGATGATTGTTATGTAGTAGTATCTGGTGGCAAAGGAAGTGGAGAAAATATAACTGAGGCAAAAGCTATGAAGGATTATCTTATAAAAAATGGTGTAGATAAGAATAGGATAATAGAAGAAGATAAATCCACTAATACTTATGAGAACTTTAAGTATTCAAAGTTGAAGATAGAAGAACATAGTGAAATAAAATTTAAAAATTTAAAAATCAAAATAGTGACAACAGATTTTCATGTTCTTAGAAGTAAAATATTAGCATATAGAAATGGATATAAAAATACTTCTTTTTATGCTAGTAAATCAAAACTTTCATTTGTACCTACTTATTACACAAGAGAATTTTTTGCATTATGGAAAACCATTGTTTTTGATAGATAACAAAAAAGGGGGTGTCTCAAAATGAATTTTTTAGTTCATGAGGCACTTTTTTTGTAATATATTTTTCCCATGGCTAAATTCACTTTGGATTTTATATTAGTACCATGAATATAAAATAAATATTTATATAAATTAATATAAAAATAATTTCAAGATTATATTAATGGTTTAAAAAGTATATAGTACATAAAAAAGTCAACAGAATTTTTTAGTTTACATAATAAAAATATAATCAACCAAAAATGAAAATTTTAGACTCAATTATCCTATCGGGTATTTAAATTGATTTTAAGCTTATTTTCATTAAAAAGGTATAAAACATCGCTGAAAATTATATAGCCCATTTAAAATCCAAAATAAAAAACGTTATTTTGGAGCAAAAAATAATTAGAAGAAATAAAAAATAAAATAAGCAAAATGAATAAAAAACACCCTGGAAAATGAAGCTTGATTTTTATAATATTTATGCAATAGCTTAGAATATAAAGTTACATTTCTCAGTTATTTAAATCTAAAAAAAGCAAAAAAATAATAAAAAAATTACTGACATTTTACTGACAAAATAGAAATTTATCTTTATAAAATTATTGAAAATACTATATAAAATAAAAGTGGCATAAAATAATATATTTTATGCCATTAACTATTTAGCTGTAACAATTGTTATTGTGATAATCACCATAAATTTATCATGTTATGCTAATTGTTATATTTTATAGAGATACTTTTTTCTAAGTATAAAAATATAACTTTACTTTATTTAAAAATAAAAGAATTTTATTCTTATTATAAGGAATGAGAATACTATTTTCTTATATTGGAATAATAATAGTAAATCTATAATATAGAAAAGAGGTATTTCTAGTATGCATGAAAATAAAAAAAATCTATTAGATGGAAGTTTAGCTCAATATAATGATGCAGCAGTTCCAAAAATACCAGTATTTGCTGGTAGCGATATAACTTCAGAAGTTTATTATTTTAAACCTAATCAAGTTCTTAATGCTCATAGACATCCTAATGGTGAACAAATATTTGTGTTCCTAAAAGGAGAAGGTAAAATGAAACTTGGTGAACATGAATGTGATGTAAAAAGCGGCGATACTGTTTTTGTACCAACAGGAGAGTGGCATGAAATTACTAATGGTAGTAATGAAGAAATGGTAGCTGTTCAAATTACAAAAATTAATGCTGGAGCAGAATACAGAGGATAGATATATATAGGTACAATTAGTACTTTGATTTCTATTTTATTATATAAACTTTAATCTCAAAATATAAAAAGAGTCTTTTAAAGACTCTTTTTATATTTTTATTAGTTTTTATTATATAATTAAGAAAATATTTAATTAAGGTTAAACATATATTTATTTGATATTTTTTATAGCGTTATTGGCAAACTCAGTGTTTACGATATCTTTATAAGGTGCTTCCTTATCTAATTCCTTAGCTTCTTTCATAACAGACATTAATTTCTTTAAGCCTTCTTCTTTTAACACGGGATTTTGAGACCATGCATCTATTGATTTATATCTATCTACAACTGTTATTAAGTCTTCTAAAGATATATCTTCAAAGAAGGGTTGCATAGCCTTAGCTATTTCTTTACTAGGTGCTTGTTGAACCCATATTTGACCTTTATAAACAGCGTTTGTAAATCTCTGAATTAAATCTTTATTATTTTTCATATATGATCTTGTAGTAGAGTAAGCTGTAAAAGGTATTTCCCCAGAGTCTTTTCCTATAGATGTAACTATATATCCACTACCTTCTTTTTCCATAGCTGTTGCTGTAGGTTCAAATGCTGTTGTAAAGTCCCCCTCTCCGCCTGCAAAAGCTCCAGCCATTACACCAAATTGGTAATCAGTCTAATTATAACATCAAAATATGTAATTAATTTCTTGGGATATTAGGGTAGAGTATTAAAGAAAAATCATCAGATTTTTGATTAGGTTCTTTTTTGTATACAGCATAATTGATTACAGTTTTAAGCAATATGTTTTTTAGATACGGTTCTTTATCCTCTGTATATTCACTTAAAATTTTTTCAAGTTGAGGAACAATTTGTGTTTTAACTGCATTTCTTTCTTTTTCTAGTTCAATATCTATATTTGTTTTATTTATAGAATCTTTCACATTTTCTATGCGAGATGTGATTATTTTTAAACGTTCCATAAATGTATTACTATCATAAACTCCTTGTTCTAAAAAATCATGTAATCGTTCTTTTTGTTTTTCCAAACTATCAAATTCCTTATTTAAACTTATCAGGGTACGCTTTAAAGTGTCTTCAAATTTCAAATTATCTTTTTCTTTTTTTAAAGATAGGCTATAATTTATTAACCATTTATTTAAGACCTCTAATATTTTATTTTCCAATATATATAATTTAGTAGCTTTGTTTTTACAATTAGTACAGACCATATATTTCTCATATCCACTTGATGTAGTATTTGATTTGGCTACTAAAGTATGATTACAGTATCCACATTTTACAATCCCAGCCAATGGATTAGTTATTTTATTGTTTGGAGTAGGAGAATTACTACGTTTTTTTCTTATGTTTTGTGCTTTATTCCATATGTCTTCACTTATTATTGGTTCATGTTTTCCCTTTACTTCAATTTGTTCTTCAATTTCTCTTGTTCTACTAGAATTTCTCTTTCTATCAACTTTATTCCATACTATGTACCCACAATATACTTTGTTTTTTATGATATCTCTTACACCTTTTTCATACCAAGTTCTACCTGTTGTAGTCTTATAACCAAGTTCATTTAAATAGTTGGATATTTTACAGGCACCATCTCCTTTTAAATACATATCAAAGATTATTTTAACAACAGTTGCTTTATCCTCATTTATTACAAGTATTCTTTCTTTATTATTTAAATATTTAATATCATATCCATAAGGAGGAGCTTGAGCTATAAATTTACCTTCTTCAATACTTTTGATTTTTCCTCTCTGCATACGCCTAGAGATTAATTTTAATTCCTTACGAGCCATAAAAGCTTCAAATTCAGAGTATTCCTCATCAAATTCATCATTTAAATCATAAGTTTTTCTAGGAGTAATAATTTTTGTCTTAGATTTTTTAAATGTATCTAATATAAGTCCTTGGTCTTGCATATTTCCACGACCCAAACGGTCAATATCCATTACTAGAACAGCATCATAGTTATTATTTTTAATTTCATCTAATAGTTCTAGCATCTTAGGTCTATATTCTACACTTTCACCAGAAACAAGCTCTTCTTTAATGTCAATGACATTTAAATTTTGCTCTCTTGCTAGTTTTAAAAGAGTCGTCTTATGTCTACTTAAAGTCTCAAATTCACCTCTATGTTCTGCTTCTTCATCAGCTCTACTTTTGCGTAAATAAATTGCCACATTCATTAAATCACACTCCTTGAATATATTATATTCAGTAGCAAGCTGATTATATTTAAAACATAAAAAATAAACCTTCAAAATACAGAATATATTTTACAGGTTTATTTTTATATGGTAATTTTGATAGTATATTTAAAATCTTATAATTTAGGTAAGTATTTATACTACTAGTTTCATATCTTACTCAACTTTTAAATTTTAAACTATTTTTTTACAACAGGTATCCATACTTCAAATTTAGCATTTTGAGGGTCTGGATTTAAGTAAAGTTCAATGTCAGGACCATTATCATATTCATAACCAGAAGTAGGTAACCATTCTGTTATAATACGCTTTTCTAGTTCTTGCATTGCCTGTGGGCATTGTCCCTCTCCAGAAAATATTGCCCAAGTAAAAGCTGGAATAGTGTATTCCTCCAATGTATTATCTATAGATTTTGTACTTGAAACAGAGATACAATACTTCCATTTTTCAGAATTATTACAAATACTTATACCTAATACACCTTGAGGTTGACTATCCATCATAGATATTAGCTTTTGAAGTGTTCCATCTAAAGCAACTTTTTGCCACATTTGAGGAACAATCTCAAAATTCTTTTCTAATTCAGTGTGAAGGGGTTGAGATACACCAACTATACGAAATGCTTCTTTCTTTTCAATTCTATAATTCATTTCTTCGGCTCCTTTAATACTAATTTTAAAGCTGATTGGTGGAAATGCTTTCAAAGTTGTTATTTCTCCTTTTTTTATAACTGATGGAGCAACACCATGAATGCTTTTAAAGGCACGATTGAATGCAGTTGGAGAAGAATATCCATATTTTAAAGCTACATCAATTATTTTTTTATCATCATTTTGTAGTTCTACAGCCGCTAAAGACATTCGTCTACGGCGAATATATTCAGAAAGTGGTACATCTGCCATATAAGCAAACATCCTTTGAAAATGATATGTAGAACAACAAGCTATTTTTGCCACTTGTTCATATTCAATTTCTTTTGTTATGTTTTCTTCAATATAGTTAATTGCTTTGTTTAGTCTTTCAATCCATTCCATAAAATCAGCTCCTTGTAATTTATATAATATATTTGTTTAAATAGTTCATCCTCTCTTTTTATGCACAAATTAGCTAGCTTAATAAAGATAGTATATCATATTTCAATGTTTAATTTTTATATGTGGTAGCAATGTTTATAGTTCGTTATTTTTTGCAATTTATGTTTAATCAATCTAAGTTTAGTTGGTCAATTATAAATATTGATTGAGAATAGGACAATTTTTAAGATACATAAAATATAAAAAGGGGGCATTTAAATGTCAAAGATAGAAAAAGACTTAAATGGTACAGTTACTATAACATACTTTAATGATGATATAGATGTTCCAACAGACAAAAGTGGTTATAAAATATCCATGACAGTACTACATGGAAATACCATATGCCATGTAGTATCTCCTGAAACAATCTTAGGAAGAAAGTTTACATTAGAAGAAAAACAAGAAAAAGATACAATAATATACGAAGCAATAGAAAAAATTATGTTGGATAAAGAATTAAAAATACAAAAATCAGATAAAGAAGTTGCTAATAATTAGCACTTCTTTATGAAATTATGTAGGACAAGTATTCTAATTAATAAAAATTTGTTTATAATATTCATACTGTTTTTTGCAATTATAAATGTTATATAAGATGATAGGAATAATTTATGTTATTTAAATCACATTTACAAATATAAAATTCTTTAGCTTTTAAACTATAAATATTTAGGGGGAAAATATCTAATTTGATATAATAAGATTATTTGTATATGTATTACTAGTATAGGTAATAGTTATAGAGCTATGCTTAAAAATAATTATAAAAATGGTAAATTAAATTTTTTTAATACTGACTTTTTTATAATTTAAATCGTTATATATAATGACGGAGGTGATAATAGTGAATGATGCTCGGATTATATCCCAAATAAAAGCAGGAAAAAAAGAATTGTTTGATACTCTAATAAAAAAATACTATGATTGCATCTATTGTTATTGTTATCGCCATGTAGACAATAAAATGACTGCACAAGATTTAACTCAAGATGTATTTGTAACAGTTATAAAGAATATAAGCGATTATAAACACTATGGTAAGTTTGAAAACTATTTATATGTTATTGCAAAAAACAAGTGTAAAGATTTTTGGAAGAAAAAACAACCAATATATTTAGAGTCATTAGATAAAGAAATATCAACTCAAGAATTATCTGATGTAGAAAAAAAAATATTTGTAAAAGAAGCTTTGACTAAATTACCAGAAGTAGAATTTGAAGTAATAATTTTACGGTATTACCATGATTTGAAATTTAAAGACATTGCTAAAATTATGGATTCAAGTGTCTCTGTTACAAAGTATCGGATGAATAGAGCATTAAAAAAATTAGAATTATATCTGGAAGGGGGTAAACTATGAATAATAAAGAAATAAAAAAAAGTCTACAGGAGTATAAAGTTCCAAAATATGATGTTTCAGCTTTTGAAAAGACTATTAAAACTATACATGAGTTAACACTTACTAATACTGATAAAAGGATGAATAGTATAGATTTTTTTATATCTCAAATTGGTTTTATACGAAAAAGAACTTGGATTATACAATTTCTAGTACTATGTACAGTATGTATATTTTTATTTAGTATGTCAGCAGATAGTAATTCATTTTATAATACTTTATCCTTGATTTCTATAGCATCACCACTTTTTGTACTAACAAACATAGAAGAATTATCAAAAGTATATAATAGTAGTATTTTAGAAATAGAATTCTCAACAAAAAACACATTACATAAAATTATTGCTACTAGAATGCTTGTATTTGGAGTAAGTGATTTATTGTTTATGTTTATTATCTTAATATCTGCAAAACAAATCATCGATGTAGACATCCTGTATATAATAATTTATATACTAGTACCTTTTAACTTAATGTGTATAGGATGTATGGAAATTATAAATAGAAACAAAGGTAAGCATACAAATTATTATTGTATGATATATGGTGTATCTCTTGTATTATTAATAGTTACACTTAGCAGTTTTAGAAATAGCATATATCAATTTGAAGTAATAAACCAATGGTTAATTGTTTTTCTAGTGACATCAGTAACATTAATATATGAAATAAGAAAAACATGGAAACATCTTTGTTCATTTGAAAATATTATTATCTAAGTAAAAAAAAATAAGAATATACAGTATCAGGAGGGATAGTATGGAGCTAAGCGTGGAACGTTTAACAAAACAGTACAACAATAAAATTATAGTAGATAAAATTGACTTTAAATTAAATGAGGGTATATATGGATTTTTAGGAGAAAATGGGGCAGGAAAAACAACCCTTATGAGAATGATTTGCGGAATATTAAGCCCATCATCTGGAGAAGTAAAGGTGGATGGTAAAAATAACTTGGATATGGGAGAAGATTTTAGAGATATGATTGGATACCTTCCTCAAGACTTTGGATATTATCCAGATTTTACTGCTAAAGAATTTATGCTATATATAGCTTCATTAAAAGGATTAATGCCTAGATATGCAAAAATAAAAACACAAGAATTATTAGAAATGGTAGGATTATCAGAGGTAATTAATAAAAAAATAAGAACATTCTCTGGAGGTATGAAGCAAAGGCTAGGATTTGCTCAGACGCTTCTCAATGACCCTAAAATTCTAATATTAGATGAGCCAACAGCAGGGCTAGACCCTAAAGAACGAGTTAGATTTCGTAATTTAATTTCAGAATTTTCTAAGGAGAAAATCGTTATTTTGTCTACTCATATTGTATCTGATGTAGAACATATTGCAGATAAAATTTTAATAATGAAAAAAGGAAGCTTTATTTTAACTGGTTCAGTAGAAGAAGTAACTTCAAAGATAAAAGATAAAGTATGGAAATGTGTAGTTAATGAGAATGAAATAGATTATATGTCTGATAGATATTGTTTAGCAAATATCCAGCATTCTGGGGGTGTTGCAAATCTTAGAATTGTAAGCGATATAAAACCACATGACAATGCATGTAATTCAAAACCAACATTAGAAGATTTGTATTTATATTGTATTAATGAAGTACTATAAATATGTATAAGGAGATAAGTATGTCTACATTAATTAAATTTGAGTTAAAAAAAATAATAAAAAGAAAGTCTACAATAGCAGTTGTTTTAGGAAGTTTATTGTTAAGCATCATTCTTTTTGCGTTAATGCCAATCCAAGAAAAGGCTAATGATGAAAGCGGAAAAGAGTATAGGGGTCTACAGGCTATTGAGTTAAAAAAACAACAATCTAAATTAAACGATGGATACATAACAGATAAAAAAGTAGAAAACTCAATTAGAGAATATCAAGAAATGTTTAATAATCCAAAGAATATTGTAACAGATGAAGCTGGATTTTCAGACTTTAAGCCAGATATTTATTGGAAATTTTTCTATCCAAATAAGACTTTTTATAATTTTATAATAGAGTCATATAGTAAGCCAAATGATTTTAACCCTGTAGTAATTAAATCCATGCCATTAGAAAATGGAATTAATTTTTATAAATTTAGAAATGAAAAGGTAAATACAATATTAAATATGGAATATCCAGAGGGAAATTACACGCAGAAAGAGAAGGATTTTTGGTTATCTAAAAATAAGGATATAAAGGAGCCTTATTTAAATGGATATTATCAAGGATGGGAAGCTTTTCTACTATCTAGAGATTTACTAATTTTTACTATAGTAGCTGTCTGTATAAGTATAGCTTCTGTATTTTCAGGAGAATACCAATCAGGTGCTGATGCAGTAATATTGTCTTCTAAATATGGAAAAACAAAAGTTATAACAGCTAAAATAATAAGTTCCTTTTTATTTGGTACGATTATTTTTATAATAAATACAATTGTATCTATTGGCATACTTCTTTTATCTTTTGGAACTGCTGGATGGAATTTACCACTACAACTTACAACTAGTTCAATTCCATACCCATATACATTTTTACAGGCAATATTACTAAGTGTGTTAATTATTTATATGATATTAATAGTATTAATTAGTTTTACACTTTTATTATCGTCTTGTATGAAATCACCTTTTCCAGTTTTAATTACAAATATAATATTACTATTTGTACCAATATTTTTAAAATATAGTGAAACAAATAAATTATATAATCAGATTCTCAACATTTTACCATCAAAAGCTATTTCATTTTCATTTACTAATTATATAGACTATAAATTTGGTAATTTAATAGTAGCCTTACCTACAATGATTATTTTTACATGCTTAGTGCTTTCAGTTATTTTTTTACCTTTTGCTAAAAATAATTTTAAAAAGCATCAAGTTAACTAAAATATATATTATGAAAAAGAGGTGTCTCAAAATAAACTTTTTAGTTCATGAGGCACTCTTTTTTGTATGAAATCAAGTATATTTTCATCATTTTAACATGAAAAAGAGCCTTATCCCTA
>NZ_OEZH01000090.1:2160-2255 GCF_900243075.1 Clostridioides difficile | reverse complement strand
CCACTACCTTCTTTTTCCATAGCTGTTGCTGTAGGTTCAAATGCTGTTGTAAAGTCCCCCTCTCCGCCTGCAAAAGCTCCAGCCATTACACCAAA
>NZ_OEZH01000090.1:0-2150 GCF_900243075.1 Clostridioides difficile | reverse complement strand
TTTTGAGACAGCCCTTTTAAAGTTAAATGTTGAATTAATAGTTACAAAATATGTAATTTAAATGTTATAAATTTATGTTATAATCATACTGATTTTTGTACATCAGTTCTTACATTAACATTACCTGCTTTTAGGTTTTCTCCAAGAGTAAGACCTTTTTCTTTTAGAACATATTCAAAAGTCATTAGTGGAACTCCACCTTTTCTACCACCTAATATTTCTTTTCCTTTTAAATCCTCATAAGAGAAATTAGGCATTTTTTCCCTAGCAATTAGAAAACTACCATCTCTTTTAGTTAATTGTGCAAAGTTTACTGCATAATCGTTTTTGTTTTGATTATATACATATATAGATGCTTCAGGACCCATTAAACCTACATTTGCTTCACCTGAAATTAAGGCAGCCATAGTTTTATCTGCACCTTGGGTATTTATAAGGTCAATCTTTATCCCTTCATCTTCAAAGAATCCTTTCGTAATAGCAGCATACTGTGGAGCATAAAAAACGGAATGAGTAACTTCTGCTATAGTTACTTTATCTAGATTTTTAGACGAAGAAGATTCATCTTTTTTGTCACTAGAGTTAAAATCACATCCAGTTAGACATATTGTGCTTACAATGATAGAGCTTGCTATTGCGACTATTTTTTTAAACATAATAAATACCTCCCATAAAACATACGAATAATATATAGTATTAAATATTTATTATAGTTGTTACAAAAATGTATCTATACTTATAATATTTCTACAAAAACTTAAAAATAAAGTTGAGTTTTATGTTTAGTTTTTTTAGTAATGTGTAATATTGGGTAAATTATATTGATTATTTATAAGCTAAGTAATAAAATTAAAATAATATCATTTTTTTGTCTATTATACATAAAGAAAAAATTTGTTTATAATATAAATTAGATTAATTTATATGAAAATAATTAATTTATATAAACTTTTATTATTTTTATATGAAATAGTAAAAGCTTATATTTTGTATTTAATAGATTGCATCTAAACAAATATACTTAAAATGGAGGTAATTTTATGAAACAAAATAAATATGATGATGATAAATTCTTTGATAAATATAGTAAAATGGAGCGTTCTATAAATGGACTAGCAGGTGCTGGAGAATGGCATATTTTAAAAAAAATGTTACCTGATTTCAAAGGAAAAAGAGTTTTAGATTTAGGATGTGGATTTGGATGGCATTGTCAATATGCAGTTGAGAATGGAGCAAACTCTGCTGTTGGAATTGATATTTCAGAAAAAATGTTAAAAGAAGCTAAAAACAAAACGCAATTTGATAATATAAAATACATATGTATGCCTATTGAAGATATTAATTTTCCAAAAGATAGTTTTGATGTGGTTATTAGTTCTTTAGCATTCCATTATATTCAATCATTTGAAGATATATGTGAAAATGTAAGTAATTGCCTTTCAAGCGAAGGTGACTTTGTATTCTCTGTTGAACATCCTATATTTACTGCATATGGAACTCAAGAATGGTATTGTGATAAAGACGGTAATAATCTACACTGGCCAGTAGATAGATATTTTGAAGAAGGAGCACGTAAGTCAAATTTTCTAGGAGAAGAAGTTACAAAATATCATAAAACACTAACAACTTATCTAAACACTTTAAATAAAACTGGGTTTGAAATATTAGAAATTGTTGAGCCTCAACCAGAGGAAAAACTATTAAATACAATTCCTGAAATGAAAGATGAACTACGAAGACCTATGATGCTACTTGTAGCTGCAAGAAAAAAATAATAAAAATAAATAACTATTGTAAAAGTAGAGTTGTAGAAAACAATTACACTAATGTAAAGAGTGCAAAAGCAATCATTGCTTTTGCACTCTTTATCAAGTTATAATTATACTTCCACGTAATATATTTCATTCCCATTTTGTTCTATAAGCTTTTTCATATCTTCAAACTTTAAAAATACAGTAGCAGTATTATCATTTGGATGTATACCTATTTTATCCATTTTTAATAAGTCTTTCTGAACCTCCCATGACTAAAGTCACAGGGTTCCTGCTTCACAGAATTTTGCATACTAAAATATGTCTTACTAATTCTCCACAGGCTATCCCCATAGTTCCTACGGTTCTTACATAAGTTATTTATTTTGAATTGTTATT
>NZ_OEZH01000102.1 GCF_900243075.1 Clostridioides difficile | reverse complement strand
TATCCTATCTCTACATATAAGTTTCCCTATATGCTGACTAATTTAGCTACTAACTCATGACTAAAGTCACGAGTGTGCGTAGCTATTTTTTAATCAAATGTAAGTAAAAGATAAGCATCTGATGTATTATCTGGAAATTTTTTACCTAAAAACTCTTCTGCTGCCAGTATTACATCTCTTTCCATAAATTCTATAGCTGTTGGTATTGATTTTGATTTTATTATTTTAGGAACAGTTTCTATTGCCATTGATAAGTTTGGAAATGGTATAAGTAGACTTATACTTTTCTTTGGTAGTGGAAGCAATTTTAATATAGCTTTAGTAACTATCCCTAAAGTCCCTTCTGAACCTACTAATAGGTCCTTTATACTATATCCAGAACTATTTTTAACTACCTTTCCACCTACATTTATAATTTCTCCATTTGGTAGTACAACTTCAAGACCTCTTACATAGTCTCTTGTAACGCCATATCTTACTGCTCTCATACCACCTGCGTTAGTATTTATATTACCTGCAATTGTAGCACTTTTCTCACCTGGGTCAGGTGGATAAAATAAATCTCTATCTTGAACATATTGACCTATTGTCATCAACAAAACACCTGGTTCTACTGTCAATGTTAAATTTTCATAATCAACTTCAAGTATTTTATTCATTTTACACAGATTAATCATTATTCCACCATTTATGGCAACAGCAGCACCTACAAGACCAGTTCCTTGACCTCTTGGTGTAACTGGTATATTATTTTTATATGCGTATTTCATTATTTTAGATACTTGTTCAGTTTCAAGTACATTTACTAAAACTTCAGGATATTTTTCAATACCTCCAAGCTCATCATGTGAAAAATCTTCATTTATATCACTTCCAACTACTACATTTTCTTCTCCACAAGTATCTATTAAAAAATCTATATCTTTTTTATCGATTAATTTATACATTTCTATCCCCCTATTTAGCTGCTGATGCCATATACATTTGATTATCATCTTTTTTATTTTCTATCTTTTCAATCAATTTAGGAATAATATCATAAATATCACCTATTAAAGCTAAATGTGCTACATCAAGTATAGGTGCCTTATCATCTTTATTTATGGCTACTATGTAGTCAGCACCTTGCATACCTGCAACAAATTGAACAGCTCCAGATACACCACAGGTTATTATAAGTTTAGGTTTTACAGTTCTACCACTAAGACCTATTTGTTTTTTAGCATCTATCCACCCTGCTTCTATTACAGGTCTTGTTCCTGCCACTTGAGCATTCAACTTATCAGCTAATTTATATATCATTTCCATATCTTCTTGTTTTTTTATTGCTCTACTTGCAACTACTATTACTTCAGCTTCTTCAAGACCAATTTCTTTATTTTTTTCCTTTACACTCAATACTTTAATCTTAGAGTTTAATTCTTTTTTTTCTATTTTACATAAGGTTACCTTTCCTGTGGTATTCTTTACTTTTTCTGGTGCTGAAAATATTTTATATCTTACAGTTGCAAATTGTGGTCTATTATTAGGTGTATTTATATGAGCCATTATATTTCCACCAAATGCTGGTCTTATTTGGTCTAAATCAGTATTTGATTGAATATCAAGTATTGTACAATCTGCTGTAAGACCTGTTCTAAATCTAGCAGCAAGTCTTGGAGCTAATGACCTACCCAGTGTAGTTCCACCAACTAACATTATCGTTGGCTTTACTTTATTTATAAAGTTTTCTATTGCCTTTGCATATGGTTCTATCCTAAAATCTTTAAATTCATCTTCATCATATATGAATACTTCATCTACACCATAAGAAATCAAATTATTACACTTATCTTTTATGTCTTTTCCCACAAACACACAATACACAGGTTGCTTTATTTTTGATGCCATCTCACGAGCTTTACCTATAAGCTCATACGTTACAGGATGTATATTCCCATTGTGATGTTCAACATATACTGTAATCCCCCTCCATTCATCTTTATTTATTTGTGCTTTACTACTTTCTATAAATTCAAATGCACCCTTTGGTCCACTTTTGACACACAACTTACACATCTTACAGCCAGCACTTATTTCTACTACACCTGACTTTTCTTCTATAGCCCCAAAAGGACATATTTCTAAGACTCCCTTTAAATCAGTTATTTTATCTTGATTTACAACTATTTTTGACATTTATAACTCCTCCTTAGACTAATTTTAATTCCTCTAATTTATTTACAAGCGCAGAACTTAATTCATCTGCATTTCCTCTTACAATATTTTTATCTGTATTTGGCTTTGGAGGAAATATTCTTACAACTTGAGTAGGAGAACCATTAAGACCATAGTTATTTTCATCTTTATCTTCAAAGTCATCTAAGCTATATACAGGTATTTTTCTCTCTCTAGTATCTAATTTTAATTTAAATGAGGGTAGTCTTGGTTGAAAAATGTCTTTTTCTACAGTTATTAAACATGGATATTCAATCTCACATACTTGTAAATCATTTGGCATATCTATTTCAACAACTATACTTTCATCTTTAACATCAATTAATTTTGTAACATTAGTAACATGAGGTATCTCTAAAAACTCAGCTATTTCAGGTCCAACCTGTGCTGTATCACCATCAGTAGTTTGTTTCCCACAAATTATTAAATCTACCTTACCCATCTTCTTAATACCTTGTGATATGGTATAAGAAGTAGCTAATACATCTGCACCTCCAAATCTCCTATCACTTATTAAAGCGCCTTCATCAACTCCCATCATAAAACTTTCTTCAATTACTTTCTTTGCTTGAGGAGGACCCATACTAAGTACTTTTAGATTAGCACTTTTCTCCTGTTTTATTCTAAGTGCTGTTTCTAAAGCATATAAGTCATAAGGATTCATTTTTGAATCTACTCCATCTCTCTTTAATACTCCTGTAGTTTCATCAACTTCTACTGAAGTTGTTCCTGGTACTTGCTTAATACATGTCAAAATTTCCATAAAGTACACTCCTTTTTTATTTAACTATAACTGACACTCCATCAGGTATAACTACTACTTTGCTCTCCTTACCAACTATACTAGTTGCTATTTCTAATGCTTCTTTAAAATTAAATGCATGTTTCATATGCATCTTCTTTATCATTTCAGGATTACATTTATCTGTTACCATTATGACAGTATATTTAGATAGTATTCTTGCTAATATCTGAAATTCCCATTGGTCTGGAATTGTATCACATCTGCCAATACTTCTAATTTTATCTAAAAGTTGTTTTGGTGAATCTGCATTTGCTACATTTTCATAAAAAGATTGACCACCATGACCATCATTACACGCTGCAATCATTATTATTACTCCACCATCTCTACAGGTAGCCTCTGCTGCTGTCATTCCCTTAACTGCTTGATAAATATTTTGGTCTAGTGGATATCCACCATTTGTAGTTACAACAATATCTGATTTTATAGAATTTACTTTTGATAACTCTGTTACAAATCTACACCCTTTAGTATGTGCTTTTTCGACATCACCAGCAAAAGATGCAATTATTTTTTTATCTTTATCTATTACAACGTTCAATATGAATGCTAACTTTGCAACTTTAGCAGCGTATACCATATCTTCATGAATAGGATTATTATTTAATTTTCCAGTCCTTGAATTATCACTATCTATAAAGTCACTACAATGGTTATACATTATAGTCTTTGCAGATGCTATTCCTGGAAGTACACTTTTTCTCCCACCTGAAAAACCTGCAAAGAAATGAGGTTCTATAAAACCCTCTGCTATTAAAAGTTCTGCCTCATATGCTAGTTTGTTTATATATAAATCTCCACCTGAAGGTAATACTCCTACCTTACACATAGATTCATCATCGGTAGATACATGCATAACTATATCTTCATTATCTACTATTTCTTCTCCCATTTTATAAACTAGTTCTTCCCTTGTACTTGCCCTATGAAATCCAGTTGCCACTATAATCTTAACATCAATTTCTGGATTAACCTTCCTAATTCGTCTTAATATAATTGGCATAGTTATTTTACTTGGTACAGGTCTTGTATGGTCACTCGTAATTATGACTACATTCTTTTTCCCCTTAACTAGTTCTTCCAGTGAATTAGAGCCTATAGGATTATTCATAGATTCTTCAACTATTTCTTCTTGAGTCTTATTTTCTATATAATTATCCGATTTTGCCTCCAAAACACCAAGAAAACGTTTCTCAGGTATTTCTAAAATCATTCCTTGTTTTGAATACGGTACTTTTAACTTTACCATTTTTAATCTCCCATTATAATAAACTATAAAATTGGTAGGTGGTCATACCAGTTTTACATTTATATAATAGTACCATTATCTTCCATTTGCAAGAATAATTTATTTTATAACAAACTTTTAATTTTCATTTTTTCTATAATTTTTACTTATAAATTTCATATGTTCCTTTGCTTTCTCACATGCAAGCTCTATATTATTTTCTACAACTGCATTGTATATAGCCTCATGCTGTTCAAGTAATATGTTTTCATTAAAAGGTTCTGCGATTATTTTTTCTCTTGCATCCTCTATAAATCCATCAAATAATTTTGATGCTGTCATAAAAAGACTTTGAATTAAATAATTTTTACTTAATGTTGCTAATTTACTGTGAAATTTTTGGTCTAATAAAACCAGTGCTCGATTATTATCTTTTTTATTGGTTTCTATTCTCATTTCATCTATTATACTCTTCAATTCTATAGCTTCAGAAGAAGTTATTCTCTTTGAAGCAAGTTTTGCAATTTCAATTTCTAAAATTATTCTAAGTTCTAATATATCTTCAAGTGTACCATTGTTAAGTTTAAAAATCATAGATAAGGGTTCTATTAAAGTTTTTTCTATATTTGTACATATAAAATTTCCTTCACCTTGTCTACTTTCTATCACTCCCATAGTTTCTAGTACTCTAATGGCTTCTCTGATGGAAGTTCTACTTACATTCATTTGCTCAGATAATTCTCTTTCTGATAGTAATTTATCACCCTTTTTTAACTCTCCATTTAGTATTTTATATTGTATTTGCTCAATTACTTGTTCATAAACTTTTTTACTAACTATACTATTAAACATTTTTTCCTCCAATATGATAATCGTTGTTGTAATATATATCTATTATATATCTTAAGCCATTACATTCATATATTTTTATTACTTTTAATATAATATCTTATAACTCAAATTTATAGGTGATATTATGAAAAAAAATAAAATTATTGCTTTTTTTGCTCCAGCTATCATAGTTGGAGTTCTAGTTTTAGGCATTATCCTGTACCCAAATGAAGCTATAAAATCTGCAAGAGAGGGTTTCTCTATATGGTCTAATGTTTTAGTTCCATCACTACTACCATTTATAATTGGGGCAAACTTAATTGTTGATTTAAAAATAGTGGATATTATAGGGTTTATTATCAATCCCTTGACTAGACTTGTGTTTAATGTTTCAGGAAAGAGTGCTTTAGCTTTTGCTATATCTACAGTATCTGGTTATCCAGTAGGAGTAAGTTTGGCTTCTGAATTTAGAAGTAATAAGCAAATTTCTAAGCATGAGGCACAAAGACTTGTGTCGTTTTGTTCTACATCAGGACCTTTATTCATAATAGGTTCAGTTGGCACAGGTATGTTCCAAAATTCAAACTTAGGTTACTTAATGATTCTATGCCATTATCTAGGGACTATATTAGTTGGTCTTTTCTTTAGAAATTATGGTAATGAAAGTCTTCCAAAGACAAAATTAGATTTAAAAACAAACATAAAAAACATAATTAATATTAGGAATTCAAGTGGGAATGGTTTTTTTGTTCTATTTGGAAATGCTGTATTTAATGGAGTAAATACATTACTTACAGTTGGTGGATTTGTAATTGTTTTTTCAGTAGTATTTAAAATACTATCTCTTTTTAATGTAATCTCATTAATAGCATCAATTATATATTTACCTCTTTCATTTTTAGGTGTTAGTAAAGAACTCTGTCAAGCATTCGTAAGTGGTCTATTTGAAATCACTATAGGTTGCAATAAGGTATCTAGTATAACAAGTGCTCCAGAAATCCTAAGAGCGTCTTTAGCTAGCTTTTTGATAGGATTTAGTGGATTATCCATACTGGCTCAATGCTGTACATTTTTATCAAAAACAGACATAGACTTAAAATTATACATACTAAGTAAGTTTGCTCATGGAATTTTAGCTGCTCTCTTTATATTTATACTTTATCCAATTGCAAATTCTACGGTGTTAGTTTCTAGCTTTGCTGATACATATAATGTTATATATAATAACTTAATCTGGTTTTATTATCTCAGCTATTATGACACAATTCTTCAAATTGTAGTAATAATTTATCTAATTTCAGCTTTATTTATTGCTAAAAAGCATATGAAAAATTTATCTACAAGTGGGAAACTAATAAGATATAAAAATACTTTTTCTATTAAGAAATTCTTACGAAAAAAATAAAACTAACAATAATTGACTAAATACTTCCATTTTTTTATTATATTTGTCATAATTTTAATAACCTTTTTAATTAGTTTAACAACAAAGTTATTTCATCACAATTTGATAATTTTATTAGAAACATTTTTCAAAAAATTCTCCTTAATCACATATATCACACTTATATAAGTTTACTGGAATATTTTTCCATTATATAATATTTCATTTATATTATATAATAAATACCGACCTAAACTTACCAAATCAAACTAAGAGGAGTGGTTGAAAATGGCAACAAGACCTATAGAAATAGACGAATATAAAAAGATAATGGAACTATTACATACTGGCTTTACTTATAGTGAAAATGGCGTTGAAAAAAGATTTAGAAAAAATCCTAAAGTTGCATTGGCACTAATGTTAGAAGCTAATTTAGGTCTAAGAATATCAGATATTTTAAGATTAAAGATAGGTAATTTTAAAGGTAATATGTTGGAAATAAATGAAAAAAAGACAGGTAAATTGCAGTATAGACCAGTTAATAAAAATATAATTGAGTGCATAAATGAACATGCAAGAAAGTATAATCTTAAATCAAATGACTACTTAGTAAACATAAAAACAAAAGCTATTCAAAAGCAGTTGAGGATAATTTGTAAACACTTAAATTTGTATAATATAAGCACACATAGCTTTAGAAAGCTCTATGCTACCACTCAATTTGAAAAGAGTAACAACAACTTAGAATTGGTTAAGGAACTCTTAAATCACAGTTCTGTGGCCACTACACAGCGATATATAAGGGTAACTCAGCAAGCTATCAATGAAGCCAGTGAAAATTTCTTTATTGGGTAATTATAACGTATATATTTTTCTATTATCTTATTAATTCACCAGATACTAAAAAAGTGAAGTAAAACAAAATAACTATTTTGATTTACTTCACCTTCAATTTTTATAATTCCTATATTAATAATTTAATCTATCTTCAATAACTTTTTAACTGATTTACTGTAATTATTTCTTTTTACATCTGCCAAAAATCTATCAATTTCATGCTCTGACTTTGCATTTACAAAAATCGCTAGTTCTTCGTTATCTATGATATCATAGCTATTTATGTATTTATCTAAACATTTTAAAATCCCATCTTTATTATATTCACTAAATCTAACTACAGCACTACATTCATCTTCTATAAGACCACTTAAATCCAGTTTCCCTTTTGAAAAAGACTTTATATTGGAACTTCTATTATCTATTATATCTATAATATCAGCATAAACAGCACTACCTGTTGCACCCCTTCCAGCTCCCTTACCTACAAAAGAAAGTTCACCTACTGAGTCGCCCACTAAAACAACTACGTTGAACTCATTATCTATCTTTGAAAGCATATTATTATTATCCACTAATGCTGGTCTAACAAATCCACTTACTTCTCCTGATTCATACTTACTTCTAGCAACCAATTTTATCTTACAATTTAATTTTTTTGCATATTCTATATCTTTTTCATCTATTGAAGTTATTCCTTCTAATAACAAATCTTTCCAATATACTATTTTCCCATAAGATAAAGTAGACAGTATAGATAATTTTCTAGCACTATCGTATCCTAAAACATCTGCATCTGGATTAGCTTCTGCAAACCCTAACTCTTGTGCTTGTTTTAAAGCCACATCATATGGTAAATTTTCATCATACATCTTTGATAATATAAAATTACAAGTTCCATTCAAAATAGCATTTATGCTCTTTATGTTATTGCCTTCCAGTGATTCTATCAATGGTTTTAAAACTGGTATACCACCTGCCACAGATGCTTCAAATTTGATGCTAACGTCATTTAAGTTAGCCAATTCTATAAGGTCGCTACCTTTTTCAGCGAGTAAATCTTTATTAGCTGTCACTACATGTATTTTTTTATTTAACGCTCTTGTTACATAATCAAAAGCTGGATTTAATCCTCCAATTACTTCAACTAGTATATCAATATCCTTATTAAATATATCTTCTATATCAGTTGTTATCTTATCAAAATACTTCTTAGACTTATATTTTTCTTTATTTTTAACTAAAATTCCAGCAATTTCTATATCTCTTTTTGAAGTATTATTTTCTATTAAATCAATTAATCCACTTCCTACTGTTCCATACCCTAATATTGCTATCTTCACTGTTACATACCCCCATCATTTTGATTATATTAAATTATTTATATGTATAAATATACTAATTAAAAAAGCTTGAGTATAAACTCAAGCCATATGACGGGTTTATACTCATCTTTCAGCATAACTGCTGCAGGATTTAGCACCAATGTATAGTAAAATATACTGGTTGCCGGGCTTCATAGGGCCAGTCCCTCTGCCTCTCTTGATAAGATTGCTAATTTAAATTTATGTTTAATAGTATAATACAATTTCTACCAATTGTCACTATTTTTTTAACTTATTTCCCTAAAAGAATATAGACTATTATCTAACTGCTCTTTTAGTTGGTTTACCTTTTTTTGTAACATTATTATTTTTAGTCTTGGCTTTTGCCTGTTCATGTCCTGGGAAAAGTATCTTAGGTTCCTCAATATTTCTCTTATAAATAGTAAATTTAAAACCAATAGCTTGCACAAATTCTGCTCTTAAAGCTTCACATACTGCATTAGCAGTTTCTTTAGCATCAAGACCAGCATTTTCTAATATAGTAACTTTTACTAATTCTCTAGTTCTTAACATACCATCTAATTGCTCTAAGAAACTTTCTGTGACACCTTCTTTACCGATTTGTGTAGTAGGCTTTAAAGTATTTGCCAAAGATCTTAAATACGCTCTTTGTTTTCCTTTTAACATATTCTCACCTCTATAATTCTATACTAAACTTAATTGTAAAATTCAAATTCTAATTCGTAAATTCTAACTACATCTCCATCTTCTATTCCCATTTTTCTAAGCCTATCAAAAACACCTTGACTTTCCATAGCTTTTTGGAAATATTGAAGTGATTCCATATCATCAAAATTTACAGAATACATTATTCTTCTAAGTGCTTTACCTGTAACTACATACACACCATCTTCAATATCTATACTTAATTCTTCTTCAGTACCAATATCAAGTTCTGGTCTATACATTTCTTCTTCTGAAACTAATTCTACATCTTCTACTTCTTTTAGCATTTTAGAAACATAGGCTATTACATCGTCAATGCCTTCACGAGTTGCTGCTGACATTTTAAATACTGTATATCCTCTACCTTCTAATTCACTCTTAAACTTCTCAAACTTACTTTCATCTTCTAATATATCAAACTTGTTTGCAACTACAACTTGTGGTCTCTTTGAAAGTTTTTCATTGTACAATTTAAGCTCATCATTTATCTTGTCAAAATCTTCAATAGGGTCTCTTCCCTCTAATCCAGATATATCTACAATATGTATCAATACCTTTGTTCTCTCAACATGTCTTAAAAACTCATGACCTAATCCTACACCTTCAGAAGCACCTTCTATAATTCCAGGTATATCTGCAAGTACAAAACTATCTCCAAATTTAGTTTGAACAACACCTAAATTTGGTGTTAATGTTGTAAAATGGTAGTTTGCAATTTTTGGTTTAGCTTTAGTTACAACTGATAGAAATGTTGATTTACCTACATTTGGAAATCCTAAAAGACCTACATCTGCTATCATTTTAAGTTCAAGAGTTATCCATCTTTCTTCTCCATCTGTACCAGATTTTGCAAAAGCTGGAGCTTGCCTTACTGCATTTGCAAAGTGTTGATTCCCTTTACCACCTATACCACCTTTTGCAACTATAGCTGTATCTCCTTCTTTCTTTAAATCTGCTAGTACAAGACCTGTAGCCTCATCTCTTATTACTGTACCTGCTGGTACTTTTAATACTAAATTTTCTCCATTTTTACCAGCTCTTTTACCTTTACTTCCGTCGCCACCATTTTGAGCTTGATATTTTTTCTGGTACTTAAAGTCCATTAGAGTTCTAAGACCCAAATCAACTTCAAATATGATGTTTGCTCCACGACCACCATCTCCACCATCTGGTCCACCTGCTGGAACATATTTTTCTCTTCTAAATGCTACCGAACCATTTCCGCCATTTCCAGCCTTAACAAATATTCTTGCTTTATCTATAAACAAATTCTTCACCTACTTAATTAAAAACTTTTAATTAGCATTACCAAAAATACTATTATAAATTCATCAGTATTATAAGAAAAAGGAGTGCCTCAACACTCCTTTTATGTATATTACTCAGCTATTGCTACTGGATATATACTAACTTTTTTTCTCTTCTTGTCTTTTCTTTCGAATTTAACAGTACCATCAACTAATGCAAATAAAGTATCATCGCTACCTTTTCCAACATTAGTTCCTGGATGTATTTTAGTTCCTCTTTGTCTAACTATTATACTTCCAGCAGTTACTAATTGACCATCGAATCTCTTAACACCTAATCTTTTAGATATAGAATCTCTACCATTTTTAGAAGAACCTACCCCTTTTTTAGATGCTAATAATTGTAAATTCATGTTTAACATATGGAGTCACCCCCTACTTTTTTAAAATTTTTATATTTTTTGGGTATTCCCGTTTAATTTCTCCAACCGCTAATTGAAAGTGATTTAGTAATAATTGTGCGTCTTTTATATGTGTATCTTTAACTATACATTCTATATGACCTTCTTCTCCTACTACTTTTTCAAATTCAATCTTTTGTAATTTGTCTAAAGAATTTATAACTGCAATAGCATTAGAAGTAACTGCAGCACATACTATATCATAGCCTATTTCAGCAAAATCAGCATGTCCCTTTAAACAAAAACCTTGTAATAAGAAATCATCATTATAATAATATTTAACCTTTATCATAACTTAACCAATAACTAAGCATTTATTTTTTCTACAACTATCTTAGTGTATGATTGACGATGTCCTTGTTTTCTTCTGTAATCTTTTTTTGCTTTATACTTGAAAACTATAACTTTCTTAGCTTTACCTTGTTCAACAACTTTAGCTTGAACAGATGCTCCTTCTACCACTGGAGAACCTAATTTTAATTCTCCATCTTTAGAGCAAGCTAATACTTCGTTTAAAGTAACAACATCACCTGCGTTAGCTTCTAATTTTTCAACGAATAATACATCACCTTCAGAAACTTTATATTGCTTTCCACCAGTCTTTACTATAGCGTACATTAAATACACCTCCTCGGTCTCAAACTCGCCAGTACAAGGTACTTCATTAGGAAGATTTAAACCTTTACTGTGCGGCATTACAATTATTAATTATAAAATATTTACATTTTATTGTCAACTACTTTATCTAAAATAACGTTGGTTTTATTGTGTTTTAATGTACTATTTGCGTTTAAAGAAATCTTTATATTATATTTTTCACCAATTTTATCAATTATATCCATATAAAATTCTTTTATCTGTTCAAAAATAAAATCATTAAACTCTACTATTATATTTTTATATATTGTATGTTCACTTATTCTCATAATTTCTTTTTCAATGCTATCTAGTATGTGATGTACAGATTTTATTGTTTGTTCACCATCACAGCATGGACAAGACATTAAATAATACTTATCAATAGATTCTTTTTCTCTACGCCTAGCAACTTCCACTAAACCAAGTTTCGTCATACCTAATACTTCAGCTTTTCTTTTATCTTTATTAAATTCTTCTTCTAGGATGTGTAAAACCTCATTTTGATGCTTCTTTTTATGCATGTCGATAAAATCAATTATTATTATTCCAGCTATATCTCTAATTCTAAGCTGTCTTACAATTTCTTTTGCAGCTTCAAGATTCGTTTTATAAACTGTTTCATCAAGTTTACCAGACCCAACAAACTTGCCTGTATTTACATCTATAACTGTAAGAGCTTCTGTCTTTTCAATTATTAAGTAACCTCCACTCTTCAACCATACTTTTTTATTTAATAATTTTTCTATTTGAGATTCTATTCTATATAAATCAAATACATCTCTATTTTCTTCAAGAACTAGTTTATCAACATAAGTCTTATCTATGCACTTTAAAATAGACTTAAGTTCACAATATTTATCATAACTATTGGTAACTATAGAATCAATATCATCATTCACATTATCTTTTACATATTTGGTTGCAAAATCTAAAGACTTATATAATAATTTTGCTCCTATACCAAGTTTATACTCTTTTAAAATATTTTCATACTTTAATTTCAACTCTTCTATATCTTTCTTTATTTCATCATGAGTACAACCCTGAGCCTCAGTTCTTATTATTAATCCTAAATTTTCTTTATTTACTGACTTAGTAATTTTTTTTAGTCTAAATCGTTCTTTTTCATCAGTAATTTTATTTGATATTGTAGTTCTATCATTTGAAGGTATATAGACAATATACCTTCCAGAAATACTAATCTCAGTATTTAATTTTGCACCTTTAGTTCCAATTTCTTCTTTATTTACCTGAACTAGAATATCTTGACCAGATTTTATAGTGCTTCCTTTTTTTAATTGTAAATAAGCAAGTTTCTTAAATCCAATATCTACAAAACAAGCTTCTATTCCTGGTATAACTTTTTTTACAATTCCACGATATATATTGGATACAGTCTTTTTATTTAAATTATCTTCAACAAAAAGTTCTACCAACTTTCCATCTTTAAGTACTGCTGTTTTCTGAGACCCTATTAAGGACTCAATAACTATCTTTTTCACAACTTCACCTCTCGAGCTTACATAGGAGTCACTAATTCCCCATCTTCTAATACATATAAATCTCTTCTCAATATATCAACATCTAATGGGTCAATATCAAGTTCAAACATCTCTAATATCTTTGGAATAAGTATATTAGTATTTAAATTAGTTTTTGAGCCTGTAGCTATAGTAGCAGTAAGAGTAATATGTTCATCTTCTAAATTTAAAACATCAAAAGTTCTTATCATAGGTCTTATATCAACTTCGACCATCTTCCCTTTTTTATTCTTTTTTGTTATGATTATTTCTTTATTGTTCATAAAATCTATTACTTTTCTTTTTACAAACTCTTTAGTCAGAGGTCTTTTCAAATCTATATTAAACAGATACTCTCCATAATCTATCACAGAAGAAAGAGAAGGTGTTTGTCTATCAATTTCTTTTACTTTGATAAATTCTATCCCCTCTGGAAGTTGAACTGATACTTTACTTAAAAACTCCTCTACTGATAAATCGTCTTCTTCTATCTCAATATCTACATACTCACCTTGACTCTCTGTCCCTAAAGCCAAAGCATTGCCATAACTCATCTTAGGATGAGGATTAAATCCTTGAGAATGTGATAAGTTTATTTCAGCTCTTCTAAATGCTCTTTGCAATAATCTCTGAAGGTCAAGATGTGATATATATATCATATCGCCTTCTTTTTTAAATTTTACTCTTATTATCTTACTCATATTAGCAAAGCCCCCTTCCTATATCATGTATATTTATTCCACATCCATTACAATTATGTCTACAATCAGAAGTGATTTTTTCTTTTTTAGCATTTTCATCTTCTCTAATCAAGAATTTTTTACTAATACCTACATCTATATGGTCCCAAGGAAATACCTCTTCATAGTTTCTATTTCTATGTGCATAAAAATCTATAGAAAGATTATTCTTTTGCATAGCTTCTTTCCATATATCTAAATTAAAATGTTCTGCCCATCCATCAAATTTTGCACCTAGTCTAAAGGCATCGTATATTACCTTTCCTATTCTTCTATCTCCTCTAGCTACTACAGCTTCCATTAAGCTAGTTTTTGAATCATGGTAATTGTATTTTATATTGTTGTTTCTCAATTTATTTACTAAATGTTTTTGTTTCTCAACCACTTCTTCTGTAGTGTCTTGACCATGCCATTGGAAAGGTGTAAATGGCTTTGGTACAAATGTAGAGGTACTTACTGTAACACCAAAACTTCTCTTTAATTTTCCTCCATTTACTTTTCTATAAATATCAATAACTTTATAGGCTAACTTAGCTATTCCATCTAAATCATCATAAGTTTCAGTTGGTAAACCAATCATAAAATATAATTTGACACTATTCCATCCCATCTCAAAAGCTCTTTCTGTTGCATTTTCCAAATCTTCTTCTGTAACACCTTTATTTATAACATCTCTAAGTCTTTGAGTTCCTGCTTCTGGAGCAAAAGTAAGTCCAGATTTTCTTACTTGTTGTATTTTATCAGCAATTTCCATTGAAAAGTTATCTAACCTAAGAGATGGAAGCGAAATCCCAATATTATTAGATGCATATTCATCTACTAAATAATCAGTAAGCTCAGATAGCTTACTATAATCACTGGTACTAAGTGATGATAATGATATTTCATCATATCCAGTATTTTTAACTAATTTATCCAATATTTCTTTAAGTCTTTCAACACTTTTTTCTCTTATTGGTCTGTATATCATACCCGCTTGACAGAATCTACATCCTCTAGTACATCCTCTGAATAATTCTAGTACTATTCTATCATGAACAGTATCTATATAAGGTACTATTAATTTTTCTGGATAGTCTACAGTCTCAACATCTTTTATTATTCTCTTAGTAGGGTTTTTAGTAATCCCTTCTCTATTAGGAGTTACACTCTGAACTGTACCATCTTCATTGTACTTGACATCATAAAAACTTGGTATGTATACTCCTTCTATACTAGATATTTTATATAAAAAATCTTCTCTAGTAGTTTTATTTTTCTTCCATTCTTTATACTCATTTACTACTTCTAAATTAACCTCTTCACCTTCACCTAATATTACTACATCTACAAAATCTGCTAATGGTTCGGAATTATAAGCACAAGGACCACCAACCATTATAAATGGGTCTTCCAAAGTTCTTTCTTCTTTTAATATTGGTATATTGGCTAAATCTAATATATTTAAGATATTAGTATATGAAAGTTCATATTGAAGTGTAAAAGTAACAAAATCAAAGTTTGTTATAGGCTCTCTTGACTCTAATGCAAATAATGGTATACTTTTTTCTCTCATTATATTTTCCATATCAACCGCAGGAGAATACACTCTCTCACAAAATACGTCTTCATCCTTATTTATTACATCGTATAATATATGACTCCCTAAGTGACTCATACCAACTTCATATAAATCTGGAAAGCAATGTGCATATCTTATCAATTCACTATTACTAGTATCTTTATGAATTGAATTTATTTCATTCCCAAGATATCTAGCAGGCTTTTCTACTTTTTTTAAGATTTTTTTCAAGTCTACTTTATTCATTTATTAAAATTCCTCCAAACAAACTCTTTATTTTTATTCTTATTTATAAGTAATATTATACACGATAAAATATTTTCTATCAAAAATATAACTAAAATATTGAATTTAAAATCTATATTATTCACAAAATAGAGTGTCTAAAAATATTTAAGAATATTTTCTATTAAATTTTTATTGAAATACAAATTTTTTACAAAGTATGATATATTATAAACATAAAACTATTGTTTTACATGACTTATCATGACATCTTTTGTTTCATTCACCTCAAAATGGGGTATGTTACTTATATAATGATAAATTTTAGGAGGGTTAAAAATGAGTAAAGTTTTTGAAGTAAAAAAAGATATCTACTTTACTGGCGTAGTAGATGAAGGTTTAAAAGTATTCGACATAATAATGGAAACTGAGTTTGGGACAACTTACAACTCTTATTTAATCAAGGACGAAAAAACGGTTTTATTTGACACAGTAAAAGCAAATTTTAAAGATGAATTCTTAAGTAATCTATCAGAAGTTACTGATATAGCTAAAATCGACTATGTTGTAATTCATCATACAGAACCAGACCATGCAGGTAGCTTAAAATACTTATTAGATATAAATCCTAATATAGAAGTTTATTGTACTAAAGCTGCTAAGCTGTACTTAGATGGTCAAATAAATAGACCTTTTAATTGTCATGTAATAAAAGATGGTGAAGTTTTAAATATCGGTAAAAGAAATCTTAGATTTATAACTGCTCCATTCTTACATTGGGTTGATACAATGTTTACTTACATTGAGGAGGAGAAGACTCTTTTAACTTGTGATGCATTTGGTTGTCACTTTGCAAGTGTTGATGCAGATGTAGTAAATAGTGAAGATTATCTAAAATCAGCTAAACACTACTATGATTGTATAGTTAAGCCATTTGCTAAACATGTTTTAAGTGCTGTAGATAAGGTGGTAGGACTAAACATAGAATTTGATACTATATTGACTTCTCATGGTCCAATGCTTACTAAAGACCCAATGGCTGCTGTTAAAAGATATGTTGAGTGGTCTACAGAAGCTGTTAATACGACTAATCAGAACCAAGTTTCTATATTCTACTTATCAGCTTATAGCAATACTTTAGAGATGGCTAAAAAGATAAAAGAAGGACTTGATAAAGAAGGTGCAAAGGCTGAATTATATGATTTAGAAGATATGACATTAACAGAAATGCACGATACATTAGTAGTATCAAAAGTAATACTATTAGGTTCTCCAACTATAAACAAAACTATGGTTAAACCTATGTGGGATTTATTCTCTGTTATAGACCCAATGGCTAACCAAGGCAAGATAGCAGGAGTATTTGGTTCATTTGGTTGGAGTGGTGAAGGTATAACTATGGCTGAAACTTTACTTAAATCTATGTCATTCAAAATGCCTGTAGAATCTCTTAAGAAAAAATTCTTCCCTAGTGAAGAGACATTAAAAGAGTGTATGGCATTTGGTGCAGAATTTGCAAAATTAGTTAAATAGCCATTAATCACACATAATATTATTTAAAATAAATGATTTTATATTTAAAAATAAATTAAAATGGAGTTGTCTCAAAATTAATTTTTCTAATCTAATTTTAAGTTCAACTCCTTTTTTATTTTCCAAAATGACTAATATAATGATAAATGCACCCTCACCAAGTTAAATATAGTAATATAGATATAGGATAGTTAGTATAAAATAAATACTAAGCCTATATCTTTTTTTATATAGTATACTTAATAAAAATAGTTATATAAATAAGTATAGTATGTATAGTATATTATAACCTAAATAAGAAGAAGGTGAACCAAATATGAAAGTACAAGAAGTAAAGCTAGATAATAATCAAATAAGGTATTTATTAGTTGATGAAAATGGATTACCAATAATACCAGTAGCAAGATACCTAAAATATATTGATAGTAGTGAAAAGAGTTTCAATACCCAAAAGACATATGCCTACTCATTGAAACTATATTTTGAATATTTACAAGAAATAGATATAGATTACAGAAAAGTTAATATTAATATGTTGTCTGGCTTTGTAGTATGGCTTAGAAATCCGTATGAAAACAGTAAAGTTGTTGCATTAAAATCAACTAAGGCTAAGAGAACTGAAAAAACAGTAAATTTAACTATAACAGTTGTAACCAACTTTTATGATTATTTGTATAGAACAGAAGAAATAAACAATGATATGGTTGATAAACTTATGAAACAAGTATTTACTGGAAGACATAAATACTATAAAGACTTTCTATATCACGTTAATAAATCTAAGGCTTCAAGTAAGAATATATTAAAAGTTAAAGAACCTAGACGTAAAGTGAAAATTCTAACTAAAGAAGAAATACAGAAAGTATATGATGCTACAACTAATATCAGGGATGAATTTTTAATAAAACTATTATTTGAAACAGGACTTAGAATAGGCGAAGCCCTTTCTTTATTTATCGAAGATATTTTATTTGACCATAATAAAGGTCATAGGATTAAGTTGGTTAACAGAGGTGAACTTTCAAATAGAGCAAGTCTAAAAACAGGTGAAAGAGAGATACATGTATCTCAAGAATTAATAGATTTTTTTGACGATTATGCTTATGATATTTTAGATGAATTAGAAATAGATACTAACTTTATATTCGTAAAACTAAGAGGTAAAAACAAAGGACAGCCTTTGGAGTATCAAGACGTCAGTGATTTATTCAAAAGGCTAAAACAAAAGACAGGTATAGATGTTCATGCTCATCTTTTAAGACATACTCATGCAACTATATACTATCAGACTACAAAAGATATAAAGCAAGTACAAGAGCGTCTAGGACACAGACAGATACAAACTACTATGAATATGTATCTACATCCATCTGACAAAGATACAAGGTCGAATTGGGAAATAGCACAACCATCATTTAAAATACGTAAAGGAGATACTAATGACAACTGATATAACCAGTATTTTCACACACAATACTGTAGATGTACCAAAAGATAAAATAATTGAAACTTTATCTAAGTATACCGAAAAAACAATCAATAAAGATAAATCGGTAACATATACAGAAATATCTACAAATTATTTCTTAGAAAATGATAAATGGCATATAGAATTCTTTGGTAATATAGAGCAGTTTAAAGAACAAGCTAAAAATTATAAATATCGTAATAAGAATATCTACTTTTCATTTAATAATAAGAATTTAAATAAAGAAATTAAATTTATAGTTTATAGTAAATTATTTTCTGATGAATGGAAATTACAATCAGTTTTAACAAATAAAAAATACTTAGTAAAAAATTTATCTGAATTTATTAATAAAAAATATACCAATATAAACTCTCTAAAAGAATTAGATTTAGAAAAAGCAAATATTCAATGGATAGATTGGTTAAGTGCTAATAATATAAAAACTATGCAAAGACATAATACTTGGTCTAAATTATCTGGGAAAGAGTATTTTTCAACAACTGCTATTGCTAATTTTTTAGAATTTATAATAGGTTCATTCAATACTTTAACTGATGAACGAAAAGAATGGGAAAAAGATAAATGGGATGTTAGAAATCTAGATAAATATGGAATTACTTATAACAAATCTAAAAGTAACAATCATCAGATAGATTTTAATAAAATAAAAAATGTGAATATAAGAGAAGAGGTTAAGAAATATATAAAGCAAAGATTAATTTCAAACAATAAATTCTCATGGAGTACAGCAGTAAATTATTTAATATGTATTCCTAGGTTTGTAAATTATATATGTGAATTAGAGTCTACTTGGAATGATTTAAAAGCCTTACAAAGGTCTCATATGTTAAAATATATAGAATGGTTAAATATATATACTAAAGAAAATTTAACTCAAAAAAACTCTAATCCCAAGTTGTATATTTCATGGTCATTAAATATTATTCAAAAGTTTCTATATGATATTCAAATAAGAGAATATAATATTGCACCTATAAAAGATGTAAGAGTTTTAATATTTTCAGAAGATAGGCCTAAAGTTCATAAAAAGTCTAATGATCAAATAGACTATGTTCCAGACTTTGTGTTGCAACAATTATTTGATAGTATAAATAATCTTCATAAAGATGTTGTTCCAGTAGTTTATACTATGTTTAAAACAGGACTCAGAATATCAGATGTTTTAGGCTTGAAACAAGATTGTTTAGTTAAATTAAATAATAAATTTTGGGTTGAAACTGATATAGAGAAAACTTATGTAAAAGGTCATAGAATACCTATTGATGATGAACTTGCTAACATGTTGGCTGTATTAATTGATACTGCTAAAAAAAATAGTAATGAAGATAATAATCCAGAAAATTATATATTTGTTAGATATAAAGGCTCTCGAAAAGGTAAACCATATAATCAACAATGGGTCAAAGATAAACTAAATTTATTAGCAATAGATTATAACATAACTGATGAGATTGGAAATAGGTATCATTTAAAAAATCATTCTTTTAGACATACTTTTGCTATTAAAATGTTAAATGGAGGTGCTGATATACTTACAGTACAAGAATTATTAGCTCATGCATCACCAGAAATGACTATGAGATATGCTAAGTTACTTGATGACACTAAAAGAAGAGTCTTTGATAAAGTAGTAAAACAAGGTATATTTAGTTTTGATGAAAGTGATAAATTAAAAGAAGAAAATGATGGTGAAATACCATCTGATATTATAGATATGCTATATACCAATCATAAATTAAATGCTCTTGATACACCTTATGGTACTTGTATGCAAAGAAAAAATGGTAAATGTAGTTATGCTAAGCAACCCCCTTGTTTAACTTGTAATAATGGAAGTCCTTGTAAAGACTTATGTGTTGGAGCATTTGAAGGTGATACTATTAAGTATGAGCTATTAATAAACTCAGCTAAAGCTATGATTGAAAATGCAAAGATGTATAACAGAACTGAAATGGCGAATGAAAATGAAGAATTACTTAAACTATATGAAGATATTTACTCTAAAATATCAAAAGGAAGTTTGGTTTACAGCAGATTAGATAAGTTAAAGAAGGTGGATTAAATGAGTGATTATAATCGTGTAGAGCATTTAAAAGAGTTACATAGTAAACGCAAATCTATTACACAAGAAAAAGTAGATAAAGCAATACAAAGGCTTATAAAGGCTCAAAAGCCTATCAATTTTAATAGCGTTGCAAGTGAAAGTGGTATTACTAAAAAAACTTTGTATGATAATAAGGCTATTAGAGAACGAATAGAAACACTTAGGTATCAACAATCGCAAGTTCCTACTCCATCACAAGTTAAAAGAGAAATGAATGATAACAATAAGGATGCTATTATTGCAAGTTTAAAAAGAAAAATTAAAAGACTTGAAGAAGAAAATAAAGAACTTAGAGATCAACTTAAAGTTAATTATGCTGATATATATAAACAACTATAATATAAGCATATTATAGATTATAATTCGCAATTGTTATATAATGCAAAATAGCTATACATTAGATAGCATATAGATAAATAGGAATTTGTGTAACAATAGAAAGGATAGGTTGATGATTAAAATGAACAATACAGATGAAATAGTGAAATTCCTATCACAATATTCGTTAGAGGATGTTATGTCAGGAATAATTGAAATGCAGATGCTGTCATATGGTAATGGTGTAGATTCATTAATACCTGCATCTGAGTATCTTGCAACTAATGCATTATTTAGCTGTAAAGAGAGTGGTAATAAGCTGTTTGAATGGGGAGATTATCTCAAATTAAAAGAATATTGTAAAGAGGCTTTTACTCCAAATATTAAGGAATTATTTACCCAAACTCTAAAGATGGCAAGTGCAAAAGATGAAGAAAAAGAAGCCTTTTTACAATCACAGCATATGAAGTTGAAAAATATAGCATTTCGTGGAGATGGATATATCCATCAGCTTATTAGCTTTGCAGAAAGATTGTATTCTCCATTAGATCAAGAAATAAAAGCTAAGTTAGGATTTACTTTTACTTCATACAAGAAAATGATTTTATATATTTTTTATACATATGGAGTTAGAGTTACAAAAGCCCATTCGAATAAATATAAATTCAAAAATATGATAAAAGTATTTTGTAGAGAGATTAATCCACAACTCCCTAGTATAAAAGAAGGATATGTTTTCAGAATAAATAAAGATGATTTACGAAAAGTTATTGATTCAGAAGAGGTAGATTGTATCTGTGATTATTTGAGTGTTAATGCTTTTGTAGGAGAATACAAAAAGGTAGATTTAGAAGAACTTAAAATCTTGATGTCCAAGCCATTTATCGATTTTGGGAAATATGTTTATATGCCATTGTTATTTTCAACATTAATGAATTTACCAAAACTTTTTCACTATACTTTTATTGCTGAAAAGATTTTTGATAAAAAAGTAGTGGGTATATATACAAAAAATAGGGGCGATGTAGTAGAAGAGCTCACTCAATTGTATTTTAAAAGAATAGCTAAAAAAGAAAATATATTAAGTTTGTTGAAATATTCTGATGAAGATGGTGAGGCTGATGTAACTGTATGTATGCCAGAAGGAACATTATTTTGTGAGTGTAAAAGCAAAGTTTTAACACTTAATGCGTTAAATGGAAGTAATGATGATATAAAAAAAGATGTATATAAAGCAATTGGTGTAGCGTATAAGCAAGGTATACGTTCAATAAAGCGAGTGCAAGATGGAAAAACCTTTATAAAATATGTAGAGGAAAGAGCGCAAGAAGTCCATATTAATGATACCGCTGTGAAATATATTGTTTGTATAACTGCTGAGAATTTTGGCATTATTCCATCGGAAATTACAAAGTATATTGAGATCGATAAGAATATAAGTGTAGTACCGTATGTTGTAAATATTTATGATTTAGATATTATTACGCAGGAATGTAATTCATACAAAGAGTTCCTTGGATATCTTAATTTTAGACAAATAAATCATAATATTATTTCAGCTTTAGATGAATTGAACGTGTTTGGCTTCTATAAAGAACATAGTAACATAGAAATCAAAACTAAAAGCGATGAGTTGTATATTACAGATTATACCCAACGGTTTGATAGAAAATATATACATAAGGATAAAGAGTTTTTGCAAAAATACAAATAATAGAAGTAGAGCTTCCAATTTGCAGGGAAGTTTTGATGAACAATATTAATATATTACGAATTAAAGTCCAGCAAATTATTTGCTGGGCTTTATTAATACTACATACTATACATATATATTATGTATAGATTTAGTTTTTTACAGTTTTTTTTAAATTTACTCTTGATAAGTGCGAAAGGGTGCATTATTTATAATCTGTTCTATTTGTATACTAGTATACTTGTATTAATTCACGTATCTAGCATATCCTACTTGCCCTATTCCAGAATTGGATGTTGTTTCACCAACTTCTACTTTAATAATTACATTATTTTCTTTACACTTTTTTGATAATTCTGCTGCAGAAAGGTTCTTACCAGTAAAATCTAAAGAAAATGGCTTATCATATTCAAAAGGATAACTAACAGGTTCACCATCTGGAGCTAATGCAACCATACCATATGGTGTATTCATAAACCCTATTACAGAAATTGTATGCTTTGATGGGTCTAAAGTTGAATTTTTGCTTGTAAACTTAATTGTATTTATTGATGAGTCGTTTAAACTACATGGAACCCTCTCATACATTTTACTTGGTGGCTTTATATTATTTCCATAAACTTCATTAAGTATTACCCCTTCTTGATTTGCTAGAAGGTGGATTATCAACATGTCTGCATGGCAATTCATGTGGTCATAGAATATTTAGATTTCTTGGAAAATCTGGTCGATATTTTCTATATAATTCGTATACAATATAACTCACAAATCTGCATTTTTGCTGTTATCATAATAAAATCATAATGATTACTATATTCAAAATCCTTAACCTGCAACAAGTGTGTTAAATTCTCCAATTATAGTAATGGCGAGATTGAGGGGAATTGTCAATGATACATTTAAAATCAAAATTGTATACATTTTATATATTCTCACCTAACAATATTGTACAGATTATAATTTGTATATTCAATACATTTTTTGGAAAGTATAGTTATATTAGGAAGCACGATTATATCTATAATAATATAAAGAAACAGATAATCTGTTATACTTGTATTGGACTATATGTATATATATATCAAATGAGAAAAATCAGTGATATATAGTACTTTTTTTCTAAATAATGATAAGATAGATTATTAATTTCTAGAAATATCATTTCTATTTTTATATAAAAAGGAGATGATTCAAATTTTTATTTTGATACATCTCCTAATTTTTGTATACTATTTACTTTTTTAAACTCGTTGACTTTTACTTTTTCTAACTTCTCTCCATGATAGTTCTCCCCTATCAAGAGCTTTTATAAATATTTCTGCTGAAGCTAGATTTGTAGCTATTGGAACATGATAAACATCACAAAGTCTTATCAATGCTTGTATATCTGTTTCATGAGCCTGAGACTTCAATGGATCTCTTAAAAAAATAACTAAATCTATCTCTTGTGTTACTATTAAAGAACCTATTTGTTGGTCTCCACCTAAAGGACCAGATGCCAATCTATTTATACTTAATTCAGTTTCATCCATTATTCTTTTTCCTGTAGTTCCAGTTGCATATAGTCCATACTTTTTTAAAATTGATTCATAACCTATACAGAATCCGACCATAGTATTTTTCATTTGGTCATGTGCTACTAATGCTATATTCATATATCTAATCTCCTCAATTTATGTTTAGAAGTATTTAAATTTAGAAATTTATTTTCTTTCTTCTCATACATACATTTAGTACTAATCCTAAGTTCGCTAAAGATGTCAGTAACGAACTACCTCCATAACTTACAAAAGGTAATGTTACTCCAGTTACTGGTATTAGCGCAACAGTCATACCTATGTTTTGGATTATCTGGTAACCAAACATTCCCATAACGCCAACCACGATGAGGGTTCCATAAAAATCTTTTGCATCTCTTGCAATTACTAAAAGCCTTAATAGGAATATCATAAATAGAATTATCATTACTGCCATTCCTATTACACCAAGTTCTTCACCTACAACAGCAAATATAAAGTCACTATCTTGCACAGGTAAAAAGTCTTCTTGATTTTGACTTCCATTATATAACCCCTTACCTGTCATACCTCCAGAACCTATCGCAATCAGAGATTGCATAACTTGATAGTTTCCTTTCAAGGTTACATCTTCTGGATTTAAAAAGGCTTCTATTCTTATCTTCTGATGGTCTGCCATCATTAAATACATCAGTGGCATTGATACTAACAGTATGATTATACCTCTCTTTATCAGCTTTGAACTAAGACCTGCTGTAAACAACATTGCAAATACCATACAACAAAAGACAATTCCTGTCCCTAAATCTGGTTGTGCAAGTAATAATCCTATGAATGGAAGTGAATAAACTACAACAGGTATAACTTCCTTTAAAGTATTTAATTTATCCTTTTTAGATTCAAGTATCTTTGCATAACTAAGTATAAATGTTAGTTTAACTATTTCAGATGTTTGCAAATCAAGTGGACCTAAATTTAACCAAGACCTTGCTCCAGCTCTTTCTACACCAATTCCAGGTAATAAAACAAGAGCTAATAAAACAAAGCTTATTATATAAAGAGCTTTATAGTACCTTCCTAGAAGATTATAGTCAAAAAATAGTATGACTACAATCATTCCTATTCCAAGCACAAAAGCTAATCCTTGCTTAAGTAACTGCTCATATGAACCTGTAGAATTAGCATGTGTTGCACTACTAAGTATAACAAGCCCAAAAATAAAGATAGCTAATACTGTAACTATAAGTTTCCAGTCTAACTGTTTTATCAACTTAATTGTCGACTTATAATTAATATTGATTTTTTTCAAAGAATCACCGTCTTTCTATCTTTAAACATATAATTAAATAAAAGGGGCATATACCAATAAGGATATCCCCCTTTTAAGCACTAATTACATACATCTATCTTTAATATTCTTTAATGGTATATTAGCAACTAATGCAGATACAGGTTTGTCATCATGCTCACCTCTGCATTTAGACATTTTTATTTCAAGCCCATCTTCTTCTATTTCTGCGTAATTAGCTATTACTTTTAAAATGTCTGTTTTTATCATCTCTAAAAGTTGTGGTGAACAATCTACTCTATCATGAACTAAAACTAGTTTTAACCTCTCTTTAGCAACAGATTTACTAGTTTTAGCTTCGTTAGAAAAAACTCTAAATAAATCTAACACAGATGTATCCTCCTTTGCTACTTAGCCATGCTAAACATTTTTTTAAGTCTACCAAAGAATCCATCTTCAACTTCAAGATCAAGTAGAGGAACTTCTTCATTTAGTATCCTTTTTGCGATATTTTTGTATGCTTGACCAGCAAGTGACTTAGAATCAAGTATGGCTGGCTCACCTTTATTTGTTGATATAATTATACTTTCATCATCAGGAACAAGACCTAATAAATCTATTGCTAATATTTCTATTATATCTTGTTTGTCCATCATGTCTCCACGCTTAACCATATCATTTCTAATTCTATTTATAACTAATCTTATCTCTTTTATTTCATTTGCTTCTAATAAACCTATTATTCTATCAGCATCTCTTACAGCTGATATTTCTGGATTTGTAACCACAATGGCTCTATCTGCTCCAGCTATTGCATTTTTAAATCCTTGCTCAATACCTGCTGGGCAGTCTATTATTATATACTCAAAAGATTCTTTTAGTTTCTCACACAAGTCAATCATTTGCTCAACTGATACAGCATTTTTGTCTCTAGTTTGTGCTGCTGGTAATAAATATAGATTATCAAATCTTTTGTCTTTTATTAGAGCTTGCTTAAGCCTACAAGTTCCTTCAACTACATCTACTATGTCATAAACTATTCGATTTTCAAGACCCATTACTACATCTAAGTTTCTAAGTCCAATATCTGCATCTACAACTACTGTTTTTTTATTTTCTAGGCTTAGCGCAGTTCCTAAGTTTGCTGCGGTAGTAGTTTTTCCAACCCCACCTTTACCAGATGTTATAACTATAACTTCGCTCATAATACTACCCCCTATTTTTCTTTCTATTTGTCTAACTTTGACAAATAGCTTTCTATTACAATTCTTCCATTACTCACAAAGGCTATTTCTGGGCTAATTTCTGATTCAATTTCATAATTTTCTTCATCATCTGGTGCTTCTGCAATATTATCTGCTATTTGTAATATTTTAGGATTAAGATTTCCAGCAACAACATATGCAAATTCATTACCTTCTGCACCTGCATGTACAAAACCTTCTATTTTACCCATTACAAAAACATTGCCTCCTGCTACAACCTTAGCGCCAGCATTTATATCTCCCATAACAACTGTGTTTGATTTTGAAAGGATTTTTGAGCCAGGTTTCATATCATTCAATATAACCACATCGCCTTCAAATTCAATATTTTCACCAGATCTTAGGGTATTGACATATTTTGTTGGAAAATTACTATTTTCTTCAACTTTTTGATCTTCAACAAATTCCACATCGAATCTAGAAGTAATTCCTTCTTTTAGTTCTAGAATCTCCATGTCAGTTAAACAATCACTATTAATTTTACTAATTTTAGCCCCATTAAAAAAGCCAACATACGCTTCCAATTTGTTTATTATTTTTTCCTGTATTTCCTCAAATGGAGCTTCTCTTTTTATATTTACTATTATCCCTCTTTTATTACCCTTGAACTCTACTAGTTCTTGACTACAAATTTCTCTTAAAGACATAACAACCTCCAGAGTGATATATCATTTATATTCTTCAAATACGCTTTAAACCCTTTTATTTTTTCTATATAAAGCTAAAGTTTATACATAGATTGAGCTATCTATTAATTTGTGACTCGAAATTTATATTTTCGTCAGAAGAATTGTTAACATCATTCGTCTTGTTGTCATTTTTACTATTAGTTGGCTCTAATCCCATATAAGTTCCAATAACTTCTCTAGTTGGTAAAAGTGAGAATACACTTGAATCACCTTGAGGAATTACGCATACAACAGCTATTTCTGGGTCATCTGCTGGAGCAAAAGCAACAGTCCATGTAAAAGAACCATAATCTTGTTTAAATTTATCTATTTGGTCATCTGTTATTTTTGGATTTAATTCTTTTATAGCTTTTCTTAGATATGAAGAATTTACTTTATCAGTATCCTCTAATCTAACTTTTACTCCATCTTCTAATTCTTCCTCTAATTTCTTTCTTTCTTCGTCTTTTAAATCTTTATTCTCTAATTTCTTTTTTATTTCCTTTTCTTTAGCTAAAGAAAGTTCTTTTTCTTTTTCTACTTTCATATTATTAGCTAGTTTAATCGCATCATCTAGGTTAACATTATAAGATGACATATGACTCTTTAAATATTCATATTCATTATCTGTAGGTATTTTCCCACTTTTCTCAGCTGTACCAGTCTTTGCTGCTACATCTATTGGGAAATCAGCAAAAGCACTCTTTGCTGTACCTTGTCTTGCAACCAATTTCATACCTTTGGTTAATTCTTTTAAGTTATCTGGATTTTTAAAAGGTATTTTTTCTACTTTCTTCTGATCATTGATTTTAACTGATGAATAATCACTTGAAACAGCTCTATCAACTACAGATAATTCTACTAAATTACCTCCATTTGCTATGGCAGCTACATATCTTGATATCTGAGCTGGTGTGTAGGCATTCTCACCTTGACCTATAGCTAAGTTGAATGTATCTGCAGTACTCCATTTTGCAAAGTTAAAATAACTAAATACTGCTAAATCTGCTACATCTTCTATTCTATCTTCTTTAACATCCAATTTTTTTAGTCTATTCATTGTTTCTACCCTACCAGGAGTTTTCTTTTCTGCTGCCCAGCTTACAATTTCATTGATTCTTTTTTCATATTCTTTAGGATTTTTTTCTCTAGTTATATCAACAAAATCATTTGCCATTTCTCTTTCTAAGTTTGACTTTAACAAAGCTTGTGTTGATTTCAATTTATCCTCTGTGCTAGGAACTTTACCTGCTCTTTCTTCTACTTCATCTTGAAGTCCAGTATTTTGATCAAGTCCAAATAATTTTGCATACTCAAGTATTTTGTTTGCATTCATATCTATACCAATGCTTTTTCCATCTGGCCACGTTTTGCCTGTACCAATCGTTGCCATATATATATTACAAGACTCTTGTATTGCTTTGTATAAATTTGTCATACCATGATTTCCTCTACCATGGTTCCATACATAGTCACCAAAAGATTTTTTACCTAACATGATAACCCCAGGGTCATTTATAGTAAAGTTTGGATTTAATCCATTTTCTAAGGCTGCCATTGAAGTTACCATCTTAAATGAAGAACCTGGCTGGAATTCCCCTTGTGTAACTAAGTTTAAAAGTGGGCTTCCTGCTAATAAGTCATTTGGATTCTTTGGTTGAAGTGCTTTATAGTCTTCTGTAGAAATACCCTTTGCAAATTTATTTGGGTCATAATTAGGATAGCTTGATGAAGCTAGTACTTCTCCATTTTTAATATCAATAGCTATAAGAGCTGCTGATTGTGCTTTTCCTGCATATGCACTAATTGGCTTGTCCCCAAATTTACTTTTAAAGGTACCACCTTTGGAAGCAACTTCGATTATCTGTTTTAATGCATTATCTGAAACTTCTTGCAAATCTTTATCTAGTGTAAGGTATACAGTATCTCCTGATTTAGGCTTTTTAGATTCAATTTCTTTACTGATTCTACCCAATGCATCAACTTTAACCATTTTATAACCATCAGTTCCTCTTAGTCTGCTTTCGTTACTTTTTTCTACTCCTGCAAGACCTACCATATCTCCAGTTTCATAACCTTTTTGAAGGTATGATTCTATTTGAGTGGATGGCATTTTTCCTACATACCCTAGCATATGTGAACCTAGTGACCCATTAGGATAGTATCTTACTGGTTCAACTGCTATCGAAACACCTACAAGGTCCATAGCACGCTCCTCAATTTGGGCAATTGTAGTTTCTCCTACATCTTTTGCAATAGTTACTGGATTATATTGAGAATATCCTTTTGATTTTATCAAATCCCTTACAACCATTATTTTTCTTGCATCTTCATCACTTAAGCTTTTATCAATTTCTAACGCATCACTATTTCTTACTTTTTCAAACGCTTCTTTGGCACTTAGTTTAGTTTCTTTTATCTTATAACTAGCCAACCAATCTCTCTTATCTCTTTCTGCTGTGAACATCCATTTACTAACTAAAATAGGTGGATAGTATCCATTTTCATTTAGTTTTGCCTGTAATTTTGTTGCATCCAATCTTTTATCTTCTTGAGACAATATTCCAGCTGATATAAGTTTATCTACTAAGTAATAAAAACTTTCTTTAGCATTATAATCACTTGGAATACCATTTTCTGATTTATATTCTCTAATATCTCTGTCATATGTATAATAGTACTTTCCATTTTCTACATATATAGGAAACTCATCTACATATTCTTCACCATTTTTCTCAAGCAAATTTATAAGTTTTAATGATATTTCATTTGCTCTTGAATGTTTGTTTGAATCTTTTTTATTAATATCGTTACCTGAAACCTGAACAGTAAATAAGTTTTTATTTCCTGCCAACAATCTTCCATATCTATCTTTTATTTCTCCTCTTGGAGCTTCTATTGCCAACTTTTTATATGTTTTATTCTCAGCTAACTCATTGTAATATTCATATTTAAATGTAGTCATGTAGATTATTTTTATTAAAATAGCTAAAAATATCACGCTCATGACTATTTTAATTATTTTTAGTCTATCAACTTGTTTATTTTCTTCCATGAAATCACCAACTAATCTTCTTTAAGTTTTAAAACTGCTTTTTTAGATAAGCGATATATTACTAAACCAATTAAACTATTCACTATTGGTGCTACTAGTAGACCTTTTACAAAAAGTGTTGATATGCTATAGCTTTGATAGATTATACTAGATGTACCTATATTGATAATTGAATCAATTAAACTTCCTATAAAAATTAAAACGAAAGTAATAATATAGCTACCTTTATATAGCTGATCTCTCATGTGTCCAATTGCATACGCAATAATGAACAAAACTAATGCATTTACACCAAGAATTCCACCAACGGTTATGTCTTTAATAATCCCTATTATAGCTGCTATAATCCCACCTTCTAATTCGTCTAGATAAAGAGAGATTATAGTTACATATATAAGAACTAAGTTAAAGCTTATGCCAAAAATATCTATATAATTTGTTATACTATTTTCTATAGTCATAAGCACAATCCCAAATAGACAAAGTAAAACTTTTTTCATTGTTTTTATCCCCTTTATCCTATATTTCTTGGTTCTATGACTACAACGTCATTTATATTCTTAAAATCAACATAAGGTTTTACAACTACATATTTTAATGACTTATCTTTATCATCAACTACTTTTTCAACTTCACCAATTGGTATTCCATCTGGGAAGAATCCAAGACCTGATGTTGTTATGATATCTCCTTGAATTACATTATATGATGAATCAAACATATAGCCTTGTAAATATCCCTTACTATTATAACTATCCTTATTGTCTAAAGTAGTATTTTGAGTAATTGTACCTTTAGCACTTGCATCCTTTGCTAGTTTAAAACTTACAGATGCCTTAGAATCCAATAGTGAAATTGCTTTGCTATAATTGTTGGAAACTTCATAAACTATACCAACTAACCCACTGCCATTCATAACTATACTTTCTTTTTTTACGCCTGAATTTTTTCCTGCACCTATGACAAAACTCTCATACCAGTTTCCATCATTTTTACTAACAACACTTGTAGAAATACTTGTCGCTTTATATTCTTCTTGTACAAAGTTAAGTGTCTTTTTTAACTCTTCTAGTGATTCTGTTTTATCTAGTTTGGCATTTAAAGCTATCATCTCTTTTTTTAGTTTTTCATTTTCTACTTCTAACTTTTTCACCTTTTCAGAATTATCTTTAAAGTTTAAAATATCTTTAAAACCATTTTTAACAAAAGAAAATCCATCATTTATTCCTTTGCCTACGCTTGTAACAGCATCTGAAGCTACACCTAAATTTACTGGACTACCACTAGAAAATTTACCAATTGATATACCTACAATTCCAATTAAAGTGATAGCAACTACGCCCGTTGCTATCACTTTAACATTAATCCTTTTTTTCTCATTTTTATTCTTGTCAAATCTCAAGGCCATCACCAACTTCTAATTTTTAGCATTCATCATTAATACTTTTTCAAAGATTTCTTGGTCTTCAACAGATTTTCCTGTTCCAAGCGCAACACAATCAAGAGGTGTTTCTGCTATTTGTACAGACATGCCAGTCTCTTGTGTAATAAGTTTATCAAGACCTCTAAGCAAAGCTCCTCCTCCTGTTAGCATTATTCCGTTTTCCATTATATCTGATGCTAATTCTGGTGGAGTTTTTTCTAGTGTAGATTTTATTGCATCTACTATTGAACTTACAGGTTCTTTTAATGCTTCTCTAACTTCTGTAGAACATATTTCTATTGTTTTAGGTAACCCTGAAATTAAATCTCTACCTCTTATTTGCATATTTATTTCTTCATCATCTTTAAATGTAGAACCTATACTAATCTTAACATTTTCAGCAGTTCTTTCACCTATCATAAGGTTGTATTCTTTTTTAACATAAGCAACTATAGACTCATCAAACTCGTCTCCACCAATTCTTATAGATTTAGCAGTAACTATTCCTCCTAAAGATATAACAGCTATTTCTGAAGTACCTCCACCAATATCAACTACCATATTACCTTCTGGCTCTTCAACTTTTAATCCAGCTCCTATAGCCGCTGCCATTGGCTCTTCTATAAGGAACGCATCTTTAGCTCCAGCTTGTCTTGCAGCTTCTTCTATAGCTCTCTTTTCTACTTCTGTAACTCCAAAAGGAACACATATAGCTATTCTTGGACTTACAACACCTTTTTTGTCAGCTGCTTTTTGTATGAAATAACTAATCATTGATTGAGTTATATCAAAATCAGCTATTACTCCATCTTTCATAGGTCTTATAGCTACTATATTTCCTGGTGTTCTACCTATCATTTTTTTTGCTTCTTCACCTACTGCCAATACTTCCTTACTGTCATCTCTTATTGCGACAACTGATGGTTCTCTAACAACAATACCTTGTCCTTTTATGTAAACTAATGTATTTGCAGTCCCTAAATCTATTCCCATATCCTTTGTCATCTTATTAAAACTAAAAAAACCTTTTTTTTCTTTCTTTTTTTCCTTAGCCATGATTTTACTCCTTCCTACTATTAAGAATCATGTTTAAAACATTCTCCTACTATTTTATCACATATAAAGTCAAATTATCATATTTTCTTTAAAGCTAAAGTATAATCCATCTCCAATAATTATATGGTCAATTATTTCTATTCCAATTATTTCTCCACATTTAATAAGTCTTGATGTGATATTCTTATCTTCACTTGATGGTTCCACACTTCCTGAAGGGTGATTATGCATCACTATTATCTTACTTGCACTTCTTCTTATAGCTTCTTTAAAAACCTCTCTAGGATGGACTAATGACGAGCTTAAAGTCCCCACAGATACATCTACATCAGATATTATCTCATTTTTTGTGTTTAAAAGAATCGCTTTAAAAACCTCTTTTTTTAAATACCTTAGGCTATCCATATAATACCTATGTATATCCCAAGGATTTCTTATTTTATACTTCATAGGTTTAAAACTAGCTACTCTAGAGCCTAGTTCTAAAGCTGCTTTAATTTGGGTTGATTTTGATAACCCAATTCCATCTATATTACACAGCTCCTCTATTGTCATGTCTTCTAAATGTCTAATACCCTGAATATCTCTATTTATTATATAGTTGGCTAACTCAATAGCATTTTTATTCTTGTTTCCAGTTCTTAAAATTATAGCCAACAACTCAGCATTTGATAAGCTTTTTACTCCTTCAACAAGCATCTTTTCTCTGGGTCTTTCCTCTGGTGCCATTTCTTTTACCTTGATGGTTGAATTAAATGACTTTTTCAGACAAATCACACTCCATAAAAAAGATTTACACTAAAATGTTTTTTTAATAGGTCGCCTAGCCTCGAAATTGGAAGTCCAACTATATTAAAATAATCTCCTATAATTTCTTCAACTAGCAAAGCTCCATATCCCTGTATACCATAAGCACCTGCTTTGTCGAATGACTCATTAGTTTTCAGATAATCCTCAATATCCTGTTCTGATAACGTTTTAAATTTTACATTGCTGATTACATAGTCAATTACTTTTTTATCTTCGCACAAGTTTATTAAGCTAATACCTGTTATGACTTGATGCTCTCTTCCAGATAGTCTTTTTAGCATATCTCTTGCACAGGACTTATCTTTCGGTTTTCCTAAAATAGCATTGTCTAAAACAACAACTGTATCAGCTCCAATAACAATATCTTCATTATGTTCAGATGCTACAGACATGCTTTTTTCAAAAGCTAACCTCATAACTAAATGTTTTGGTGCTTCACCTTCCAATATAATCTCATCAATTTCATTTTTAATTATATCAAATCTTACATTTGTATTCTCTAGAATTTCTTTCCTTCTTGGAGAGGCTGATGCCAAGATTATATTCATTTATTCACCTCATTTGTACGTAATTTGTACCTATTTAGTCTATCACTATATTGTAAAAAATTCAACAGAAATGTCGAACCTTTTTTGTTACACTATTGTTATATTTATTACCATTAGAATAAATATACATAAAATAGAGGTATGGAAATTATTCCATACCTCTGTTTTATGTACTCATTAGAGATATGGAAATTATTCCATATCCTTATTTTGTCCATATTACAAAATTTTAATAGCTTTCTTTGGACATTTTTCCATACATAAATGGCATCCTACACATTTATCAGCATCTACCTTATGTTTTTCTTTTAATTCTCCTTCTATTGCATCAAACTTGCATTGTTTTTTGCATACTGTACATCCAACGCAAAGTTCTTGGTCAATAGTAACTTTCTTTTTCTTAGTTATATCACCTGATATTACTTTTGTAGGGCATTTTGCTACACATTCCATACAGCCTACACACTTGCTAGGGTCTATCTTAGCTATTTTATTTTCAAACACTATAGCATCAAATTTACAAGCTTTTACACACATTCCACAGCCAATACATCCAGCAGTACATTTTTCCTTAACAGCTTTACCAAATTCCTTGCTGTTACACTCTACAACCACTTCTTGACTTTCTGGTTTTGTGATTATTATACCCTTAGGGCAAACTTCTTTACATTTTCCACAGTTTACACATTTCTCTTCATCTATTACTGCCACTCCATCAACTATAGAAATAGCATCAAATTTACAAGCATCTTTACATGTCCCAAGACCTAAACATCCAAATTTACACATTTTAGCTCCTGAATTTAAAACATTTGCTGCTCTACAATCTGATATTCCTTCGTACTCATATTTATCTTTTGCACTTGAACAAGTTCCTTTACAAATAACTTTTGCTACTTGTTTCTCACCTGCTTCGGCGCTTATTCCCATTATTTCTCCAACTTTTGCACCAACATCTGCTCCACCTACAGGGCAACCATTAACTGGTGCTTTTCCTTCAACTATTGCACTTGCAAGACCTCCACAACCTGGGAATCCACAACCACCACAGTTGGCTCCTGGAAGTACTCCTAGTATAGCTTCCACTCTCTCGTCTACTTCTACAGCAAACTTTTTAGATGCAAAATCTAGTACTATCCCAAAGATTAAGCCCATAATTCCTAAAACTAATACAGCTGTAAGTATCACTATTTTCACCCCTCTTTTTTATAGCTTTATAAGTCCTGTAAATCCTAAGAAAGCTATTGACATTAAACCTGCTGATATAAGTGTTATAGGGAAACCTTTAAATGCTTCTGGTATATCAGCTAACTCTAGTCTTTCTCTTATACCTGCGAATATTACTATTGCTAAAGTAAATCCAGCTCCGGCTCCAAATCCGTTTATTATTGTTTCTACTAAGTTATAACTTTTTTGAACATTAACTAGAGCTATACCAAGAACTGCACAGTTTGTAGTTATAAGAGGTAAATAAACTCCTAATGCTTGATATAAAGATGGACTCATCTTTTGAATTACCATTTCAACGAACTGAACTATAGAAGCTATAACCAATATAAAAGCTATTGTTTGTAAGAATCCAGTTCCAGTTTTTACTAATAAAATTTGTATAAAATAAGTTATAATTGAAGCTAGAGTTAAAACGAATGTAACTGCAACTCCCATCCCTACTGCTGTATCAACTTTCTTAGAAACTCCTAAGAAAGGACATATACCCAAGAACTGAGATGTTATAACGTTATTAACAAGAACGATACTTAAAAATAAAAGTATTAAATTCATTTATTACACCTCCACTACGCTTTTTTACTTCTTAATTTATTAAATCCTGCAAATAAGAATCCTAATGTTAAGAATGCACCTGGTGGTAATATAAATATTAATACTGGTTGGAAAGATGCTCCAAATAGTGTCATTCCAAATAAACTACCATTTCCAAGTAATTCTCTTACTGCACCTATTACTGTAAGTGCAACAGTAAATCCAAGCCCTTGACCCACACCATCAACTATTGAAGGCATAGCTCCAGTTTTGAAAGCAAAACTTTCTGCACGAGCTAGTATTAAACAGTTAACAACTATTAATGGTATATATATACCAAGAGCCTTATCAAGAGCAGGAACATATGCTTTTAAAAGCATACCTACTATTGTAACAAATGTAGCTATAACTACTATAAATATAGGTATTCTTATCTTATCTGGTGTAATTTTTCTTATTAAAGATATAACTAAATTTGCACATATTAAAACTGCTGCTGTTGAAAGACCCATACCGATTCCATTTATTGCTGAAGTTGTAACGGCTAGTGTTGGACACATACCTATAACTTGAACAAATGTTGGGTTCTCATCTATTAGCCCATTTTTAAATACTTTAGCTAAATTCATAATTAACCCTCCTTATTTATTAAGAGCACTATTGAAAACATCTATAGCAGCATTTACTCCTGTAGTAACTGCTGTAGATGTAATAGTTGCACCTGATATTGCTAATATTTGATTATCTGCTGTTGTACTTCCTTTTGCTACTTCAAGAGGTTCAGCAGTTTTTCCTTTATATTGACCTTTAAATGCATCATCCTTAGCTTTTGCTCCAAGTCCAGCTGTTTCTGACATATTACCAATGTCAACGCCTGTAACTTGACCCTCAGATGATATACCTACCATAACTTCAATTTCTCCACCATATCCACTTGGTTTAGCTTTTAAAGTATATCCAACTACTTCAGAACCATCTAATCCTTCATACACTTCAGCTATAAGACCATCTCCAAGGTCTTTATAAGTACTTTTGTCCATTTCTTTAAACTCTTTTGCTTCTGGAAGTACTGCTTTTCTAAGTTCATTATTTGCTTGTATATTTCTTTGTTCTATTACTGGAGCTGTAACTTGGTTTGTAGCTCCAAGTGCTAATGCGGCTATAGCACTTATAGCAAGTAAAGTCCCACCTAGTCTTACCATACTATTCATTATTTAGCCACCTCCCCAAACACTCTATTTCTAACAAACTTATCTATAAGTGGAGCAAGACAGTTTACTAGTAGTATTGAGTAAGATACACCTTCTGGATATCCACCATACATTCTTATAACAGTTGTTATAAGACCAGCTAATACAGCGTATATTATTTGACCTTTCTTAGTCATAGGCGAAGTTGTATAATCCGTAAGCATGAAGAATCCACCTAACATAAGACCTCCAGCAAACAGTTGATATATTGCGAAATTTATATTAAATCCACCTAAAAGGAATGTTAATATAAATACAGTTGCTATGTAAAATACTGGTATAATATAATTTATTATGCCTTTATACATTAGGTATACTCCACCTAATAATAATAATATTGCTGATGTTTCACCTATACATCCACCAATATTACCAATCATCATATCAGCAAGACTAATTCCATTATTAGAAAGGTCTGCTAATCCCGCAGCTCCATTTTTCAAAAAGCTTAATGGAGTTGCTGTAGTAACTGCATCTAAATTTTTACCTATCCAGTTAACACCTGGTTGAGTCCAAGCAGTCATTGCTACTGGAAATGATGCTAATAAAAATGCTCTTGCAGCAAGTGCTGGGTTGACAAAGTTACATCCAATTCCACCAAATACCATTTTAACTACTAATATTGCAAATATTCCTCCTACTAGACACATCCACCAAGGAAGTGATGCTGGTACGTTAAATGCTAATAATAATCCTGTTACAACAGCTGAAAAATCTCCTATAGTACTTTTTTGCTTCGTAAATTTTTGATATAAAAATTCAGTACCTACTGTACCAAGTATACAAAAAAACATAGCACTCAAAGCATTAAGTCTAAAGAAGTATACTCCTGCTACTGCTGCTGGAAGGAGTGCTATAATAACTTGTTTCATTATATATGAAGTATCTTCATTACTTCTCACATGAGGAGAAGATGATACTATCAACTTATTTTCCATCGTTTTTCCCCCTTAACTTTCTTTATTTCTGAGCAGCTTGCTTTCTTCTCTTTGCTCCTATTTCTCTCTTTGCTGATCTTATAGATTGAAGTAATGGTCTTCTTGCTGGACAAATAAATGAACAAGACCCACATTCTATACAATCCATTGCTCTATGATATTCAGCTGTGTCATAGTCATCTTTTAAAGAATATGCACTTATGAAAAGTGGTTGTAAGAATGATGGACATACATCTGTACATCTTCCACATCTTAAACAGTTTTGAACATCTGGAGTACGTGATTCTTCCTCATCCAAGCATAAAATCCCTGAAGATCCTTTATTAGTTGCTATTTCAGTAGTATACTGAGCTATTCCCATCATAGGTCCACCCATTATCACCTTACCAACCTTCTTATCTTCTTTAAATCCACCACATTGTTCTATAATTTCTGAAACTAACGTTCCAACTTTTGTTATTAAGTTCTTAGGTTCTTTGATGCAACTACCTGTTACTGTAGTGATTCTTTCTACCAAAGGCATACCTGTTTTAATAGATTTAGCTATTTGGGCTGCTGTGGCAACGTTGTCAACAACTGCACCTGCTGCTATTGGTAATCCACCAGATGGAACTTCTTTGCCTGTACACGCATAAATAAGTTGTTTTTCTGCTCCTTGTGGATATTTCACTTGAAGACCAACAACTTCGATTTCACTATAATCTTTAGCTACATTTTGAATTGCTTCTATAGCATCTGGTTTATTTGTTTCAATTCCTATAAATCCTTTTTTAACATCTAATACCTTCATTAATGCTCTTAAACCAAATACAACATCTTCTGGATTTTCCACCATCAATCTGTGGTCTGCAGTTAAATATGGTTCACATTCTGCACCATTTAATATAACTACTTCTGCTTTGCTATCTGGTGGAGGAGATACTTTTACATGGTTAGGGAATGTAGCTCCACCCATACCTACTATTCCTGCCTCTTTTATGATACCTACTATATCTTCTTTGCTCAAATCCTCTAACTGACCTTTTGGTTGAACACTTTCATGTAATTCTTCCTTAAAGTCATTTTCTATAACTACACATTGAGCTGAACCACCTGGTACTTCATGTTGTTCAATAGCAATAACTTTACCTGATACTGAAGAATGAACGTTACATGAAACGAAACCTTGTTGTTCACCTATTTTTTGCCCAAACTTTACTTCATCACCAACTTCAACAATAGGTTTAGCTGGTGCCCCTATATGTTGCTGAAGAGGAATGTAAACTATCTTTGGAGCTTGAGCTTTTTCAAGTGCCTTTGTGTTAGAGTACTCTTTTCTATATGGAGGATGTATCCCTCCCTTAAAAGTTAAGAGTTTCATTGTTTTACCCCCTTATCTATAAAAAAACATTTTTTCTGCCTTCTATAAGTATACTATATATATTAAAAAATCTTAACAATTGTTAAAAAAATATCCGTATTTTTATAATTTATTTTATAAATCAACACCTCTATATTAAGTCAAAATCAGGAAAAGGATTGCTTAATTAAACAATCCCTTTCATATAGCTTTCTAAAGTCCAAATTTTCTGTATTTTATTTTATAGAATTTATGAACATAGAATACTCTTGCATAGATGATAAAAGTAGACTTTTACTTACGCTATATTTTTCTTCATTTGCAGCTTTTGAAGCTGTATCAATTTTTTCATTCACATTCTTTACATACTCTATTAAATTATCTTTAAATAAACTCATTTCAGAATAATCAATCTTTTCAGCCTCTTTTGATATATTTTGTGATATTGCCTTTCTATTTGTCAAAATAGTATTATATTTTTCCATATCTACATTATTTTCAGCATTCGACCAAAAACTCGATTCTTCTTTAAAGTTTGTTATTAATTTATTTAACTCTTTAGATATACTCTCTATATAAGCATAATTACTTGTATATTCTAAAGACAACATAGGTGCATCTAAATGTGATAAAAATGCATCTGGAAATACCTTTCTTACACTACTTATATGCTTTCTAACATCATTTTCATCAAAAGAAGAATATGTCTGTATTTTTTTTACACCTTCCTTCTCCATAACTGAAAAAGGTATATCATTATTAACTAATGATGTTTGTATTTTTTTCAAATCATCATTATTATCTATTGCAGCAACTTGAATAGTATACATATCCCACCCTTCTATAGTGGCTAATTTAACTTCTTCTGGTTCTTTAGCATTATTTACTGTTTTTTCTGGATTAGTTTCCTGTTTATCATCTGAATTGGTTTGTGATTTAGATTTTTTTCCGTTTTTTATTGAATTTAATTCATCAGATATATCTTTATAAGTTATATCTGATGAATTATTTAGAAATGGTATTTTAGCCGATACATACTCCAATATCTCGCTATCTTTTATTTTTGTATAAGAATAATAGCCGATTAGACACAAGCAAGCAATCGTTATAACGTATTTACGCAAATCAATCTTATGTCTATTATTATTAAATCCTCTGTATATCGTTTTTCTTCTATTCATTAGTTTGTCCCTCCCAAAATTATATTATTAATAAAGTATATTTTTAAGAGTCACAATTTATGAATACAAATAATTATTTGTTCTAATTTTTTAATAAGAAATTATATTTATTAAGCAAATCTTCTTGCCCCAAGTAGTGCTTTAGACCAATATGAACTAGTTAAATTATCCACTTTAACCTTATTAGGATTAGTCTGAGTACCACTACAATGAATAAATTTACTGTTACCTACATATATACCTACATGATTAGTTGTTCCATCGCCATCAGTATCAAAATAGACTAAATCTCCTGGCGCATAATTTCCCATAGAAACTGCACTTCCAAACTTAGCTTGTTCTCTAGAAACTCTAGGAATAGAAATACCTACAGAATTTTTAAAAACATACTGTGTGAATCCAGAACAGTCAAATTTATCAGGTCCTGACGCTCCCCATTGATATGGTATTCCAATAAGAGTATACGCAAAATCTACTATTGTTGAGCCTTTTGCTGTAGATTTATCTGAATTTCCAGTAAATGATGAATTTGAATTACTATTAGATTGAGAATTCTGATTAGATGATGAATTTGAATTTTCTTTTGTACCTTCATTAGTCTCAGAAATATAGTTAGCACTCACCCATCCAGTTGTTCCATTTGATAACTTTACTTTATACCATCCACTATTCTTAGCTTTTAATTCAACAACATCTCCACCATTTAATTTTCCTATTATGGAATAGCTTGTCCCAGGACCACTTCTTACATTTAAGCTTACAGTAGATGTTACCTTACCATTTTTACCTTCAATTGACTCTTCACTAGATGGTTTTTTATTAGAATTATTAGTAGTATTTGAGTTTGAATTATTGGAATTATTTGTCCCAACATCTTCTGATGTTTTAGAAATATATTGACTACTAGCCCACCCAGTAACCCCATTTGATAGCTTTATTTTATACCATCCATTGCTTTGTTCTAATAATTTTACTACATCTCCATTATTTGCCTTACCAACTAATGAATAGTTAGTACCTGCACCACTTCTTATATTCAGTCTAGAACTCACATTTACTTTGCCATTTCCACTTACAGTTGTTCCACTTGAAGTTGAATTACTTTGGTTTGATGTGCTTTCAGATGAACCACTTGTTGATATGTATTTTGCACTTCCCCATCCAACAACAGAACCCGATACTCTTACTTTATACCATCCATTAGATTTTTCTAAAATCTCTACAGCTTTTCCTTTGTATAATTTTGCTACTTTGTCACAATTAGTACTTGGCCCACTTCTTATATTCAAGGCACTTGCTGTTACTATGCCTTTTTCAAGAGCACTTGCATTTATGGAGCTAACAGATACTGCCACTGCTCCAATTCCTAAAGCTGCTATAGCTTTCTTCACTAATATCACTCCCCCAAAAAAATTTTATAATCATAAAGTCATAACATTATTATCCATTTTTAGTACCTATAATTTAATGATAACTTATTCTATTATTAATTGTAAAGAAATTATAAATATATCCTTAAAATTAATGATTTTTAGGAAGTATTTCAATCCAATAATTATCCGGGTCTGCTATAAAATAAATTCCCATACTTTCATTTTCAAAACATATACAATCTAAATCTTTATGAAGTTTTTTTGCCTCATCAAACTCCTCAACTTCTAAAGCTAAGTGAAATTCATTATCTCCTAAATTGTATGGTCTGTCCCAATCTCTAAGCCAAGTTAATTCTAATGTATGACTAGTAATGCCATCTCCTAAATAAACTAATATAAAACTTCCATCTTCTGCTTCCTTACGCTTTACTTCTTTAAGACCTAAAGCTTTATTATAAAAATCTAAACTTTTCTCTAGGTCAGTGACATTGAAATTATTATGGCAAAAATTAAACTTCATTTTGAAATCACCCTCCAATTTTTATTTTTTTTATATTATATCATTATTATAAATTTATTTAAATCACATTAAGTTAAAAATTTGAATAATACGGTTTAGTTACCAAATAATGGTAAATTATTTAAAGGAATATGTCAAAAAAAGAATAAGCTCTCTCAAACGCATAAAATTTATAACCAAGTTATATTTAATCATGCAAATTAACAGAACTTATTCTTTAAAATTTTTATAATTAATATCTCACTTCATTTAATTCCAAGTAAATCAATTAAAGCTTTAATTTTTAATCTTTTCTTTGATAATATAATTTATTACTTTTTTTCTAATATCTTCAGCATTATAATCATCTTCTACTTCTATATCCAAAAGTTTTGCTATTGACTTCATATCTTCCCTAGTCTTTGATCTATAGCTTGATATTAATTCATCTTTTATTTTCTCAGGTTCTAAAAGATATTCTTCATCTCCTCTTTTGAAAACAACATATTTTTGAGCATATGAACTTCTATTGTAGTATATATATCTTGATATTTTTCTTAAAATTTGATTATATGAAAGTCGCTTGTTAATATCAAGTTTTAAGTACTCTGAAAAGGCAAATAGCTCTTTTTTTGATTTAAATAATGCTTCTTTCTTTATGGTTCTTGATATTGAAGTTACACTTTCTTGATATGCACACTTTTTTAACATTTTTAAATATACTCTATTAAGACCAATACTTTGATTGAATTTTTTTATGTTATTATTAATAATCTTATCCAGATTACCTTCAAAGTATTTTTTTGCTCCTTTTTGTGATACATAACTCTCAAGTTCTTTGTGGGCCATATCAAGTATCATTTTTTTTAAATCTTCTTTATATCCCCTAGATTCCATGATACTCCCTCCCTTAACTATTTATAGTATATTCAAAAAGCTTAAGAAATGTGATTCATCACAAAAATTTTTTTACTTTTTATGTATATATTAATTTAAAAGGGGAGATAATAGTAATGTAAAATCAAACATACTCAATCTCCCCCATTTTTAGACCTCTATTACTCCCCCAATAGAGGTCTTTTTTTAGTTTATTATCTTCTATTCAATTCCCTTTAATTCAAACCCTAACTCTGCTATTACTTCTTTTAGTTTTTCAATTGATACATCATCTTTCATATCTACAGATGCACACTTATTTTCTAAATTTACATCTAAAACTTCAATACCATCTATATCTTCTGTTAATGCAGTTTTAAGATGATTTACACAATGACCACAACTCATACCTTCTACTAATAGTTTCTTCTTCATTTAATTACCTCCTTATACCCTATAAGGGTATTTTACCATATAGTTTAAACTTTTTAAATACAAATCAATAATTTAATTTGATTCATTCGGTTTTATATCTAGATTAGAAATTCCCTCATATACATCAAAATCATTTGGAGTAATTTTGCCTTTTAATCTACTATTACTTACAATATAGTTGTTTCTGATAGCTAAACTTATAAATGTTGCATTATCTTTTACATATGTCTGTATATTTTTGTATGCTTTTTTTGTTTCAATTTCAGATGTAGAACTTGTAAGTGCAGACATATACCCATTTAACTTATCATCAGTATATCCACTACTTGCTATGATACTGCTTGCATCTGGCACACTTGATAGTTTCCATCCAACCAACGCTAAATCATAATTTTTAGAATTAAGAGCATTTTCCATGTCTTTATCTGATAGCTGATTTATTGTATTATTTATTCCTATAGCTTTTAAATTTTCACTTATTATATTTGCAGTTTTTATTCTCTCACTATTATCTCTGTTTACTATTATTTTTAAATTCATCTCAGAAAGTCTTTTCTTTACTTCCTCTTTTTCTCTATTTTTCTTATCCTCATCTTCTTTTTTGATTCTATCATCTTCTGCTTTTTTAGCTTTTGCTTCTTCTTCTGGAGTAAGTTTCTTTGTATTCTTTTTAGGTGATTTTTTTTGATTTTTTTCTGCTTTATTGTCCTTTAGATTTACCGAGTTTACATTTGCATATTCTACTTTAGCAAGACACTCTATTGCTTTATCTTTATTAAACTCTAAATCTTTCATTTCGCTATTATAATATTTTGACTTTGAATTAAGTGGAAAATTAACTGGAGTAGCATCATCCATATAACCTTCACTAATAATTCTATCTTTATTTATAGAATGTGCAATTGCTTTTCTAAAATTAACATCTTTGAAAAAAGGATTATTATAATTAAATAATACACACTCATAATCTCTACCTTGATATTTTGTTATATTAAATTCTTTTTCTTGAAACTTACTTAAATCATTTAATGTAACATTGGTTATATCACTATCAAGAGCCATAACCATAGATGTTCTTGCATCTTCATTAGGCACCATACCCACTTTTATATTCTTCATGGTCTTTGGAACTTCTTCATAATAATCTTTGTTTACAGATAAAACCATTCCTTCTCTTTCTGTATATGATTCTATTTTATATTTCCCATTTCCAATCATATTATTATTCTTGTCATTTACATCTTTTGAATCTAAATGATTTTGAGATACTATTGGAAAAATTAAACTGTCAATAGAAAAAGCATATCTAGCTTTAAATTTTATTGTAAAATCTTTATCTGATTTAATATTCACAGAAGCTATATTTTTGGTAAGTTCATTATATGGGCTATCTGCACTTTTTTGAATTAAACCAATAGTATAATTTACATCATTTGAAGTAACAGCTTTTCCATCATGCCATTTTGCATCTTTTAGCTTTATATCTATACTCATTCCATCCTGAGCTATATTATACTCCTTAACTAATTGAGGAGTCACATTATAGTTCTCATCTATAGTAAATAAACCATCATAAACCAAATTCATTATATAACCAACAGATTTATCAGTATTAATTATAGGGTTTATGGTTTTTGGAGTTACCATAGTTAAGTTTATATATTTAGCATCTATAGAACTTTGACTTTTTAAACTTGAATCACTACTACTTTGTTTTGTTTTAGTATTACTACAACCAACTACCATAAGAGTTATAGCTAAAATAATTGTTAAGACTTTTATTCTCTTCATTAGTTTTTTCCTTTCTTGCCATATATCTCATTATAATGTTTATAATTATTTTTAACTTTTTCTACATACTTTGAAGTTTGCTTAAAGGGTATATCATGTAGATTTTCTCCATCTTTACTATATTCATTATTTTCTAACCATTTTCTTACATTACCTGAACCACCATTATATGCAGCTATTACTAAATCCAATTTACCAAACTCTTTGTATAACTTATTTAAGTACCAACAACCAAGTCTTATATTAGTCTCTGGGTCGAAAATATCGACATTTTTTAGATTTAATTCCTCTGCTCCCCAATCTCTAGTTATATCTAATATTTGCATTAATCCCTTTGCTTCTTTTTTTGAAACAGCAGAACTATTAAACTTACTTTCGGCTTTTATAACACTGTAAACTATATTTTCATCTAAATTAAATTCTTTAGAATACTTTTCTACATATTCTGAATATTTTTTAGGATATAAAAATTTATGTATTACTTTGCTTTCCATTAATAGTGCTCCAAATAAGATTATAAAAATAGATAGAATCAATACTTTCTTACTATTCACGCCAATTCTCCTTCATGTACTCAATAAATTTATGTGCTTTACTTTCTAATTCAGTTATTGTTCCCGAATTATCTATTATATAATCACCATATTTGGATTTTTCTTCCTGGCTCATTTGTGAATTTATCCTACTAAGTGCTTCTTGCTCACTACAATTATCCCTCTTTTGTATTCTACTAATTTGTACTTGTTGTTTACAAGTAACCACTAATAGCTTGTCAACCATCTCTAAAAAACCACTTTCTACCAATATTGCTGCATCTAATACTACTATACTTTCACCTTTTTTTCTTACTTCTTCTATTTCACTTATTATTTTTTCTCTTATTCGTGGATGAGTCAAATTATTTAACTCCTTAAGTTTTTCTTCATTATTAAAAACTATTTTACCAAGAGCTTTTCTATTTAGAGTTCCATCATCATTTTTTATATTTTGTCCAAAATGGTCAAATACTTTTTCTAATAACAACTTATCATCAAATATTTCTCTAGATATAATATCAGCATCCACTATAGAAATGTTAAGATTCCTAAATATATTTGATAGGCTGCTTTTTCCACAGCCTATTCCTCCTGTAAGTCCTAATATCAACATAAAATCACCTACTTTGTCTCATACCAAGAACTACCTACATTTAAATCTACATCTAAGTGAACATCCATATTTACTGCATTTTCCATTTCTTCTTTTACTATTTTCTTAACTATATCTATTTCATCATCAATTGCTTCAACTATCAATTCATCGTGAACTTGTAGTATAAGTTTTGATTTCAAATTATTCTCTTCCAATTTTTTATGAACATTTATCATAGCAATTTTTATTATATCTGCTGCACTTCCTTGTATTGGTGCATTCATTGCAAATCTCTTTCCTCTATTTCTTTCCATAAAATTACTTGACTTTATTTCTGGTATATATCTTCTTCTGTTTAAAATTGTTACAGCATATCCATCCTCACTAGCCTTTTCTACTGTTGTGTCCATAAACTCTTTTATTTTATGGTATTTAGCAAAATAACTTTCGATATATTCTTTCGCCTTTGGAACAGGTATATTTAAATCATCAGCTAGGCCAAAGTCACTTTTACCATATATAATACCAAAGTTTACAGCTTTAGCTGCACCTCTCAATTCACTAGTAACATCTTCCATAGGAACATTAAAAACTTGTGAAGCTGTTTTGGTATGAATATCTTCATGATGTTTAAATGCTTCTATCATATTTTCATCCTGACTCATATGTGCAAGAACTCTTAGCTCTACTTGTGAGTAATCGGCATCAACCAACTTACAGTTATCATCTGCAATAAACACTTTTCTTATTTTTCTACCCATTTCCATTTTTATAGGTATATTTTGAAGATTTGGTTCTGTAGATGAAATTCTTCCTGTAGTTGTTATAGTTTGATTGAATGATGAATGAATTCTATTGCTTTCTGGATTTATTATATTCAAAAGCCCTTCAACGTAAGTAGAATTCAACTTTACTATTTGTCTATACTCAGTTATCTTATCTATTATTGGATGTTTATCTCTTAATTTTTCTAGAACATCTGCATTAGTTGAGTATCCAGTTTTAGTTTTTTTAATTATTGGAAGCTCTAATTTTTCAAATAATATAACACCCAATTGTTTTGGTGAATTTATATTGAATGGCTCTTTTGATAATTCATAAATTTCCTTTTCTAGTGTAGCTATTATTTCTTTAAACTCTACACTCAATTCATTCAATATACTTTTGTCTACTTTTATACCTTCATACTCCATATGCCCTAAAACTTCTACTAAAGGCATCTCTACATGATAAAAAAGACCATCCATACTCATATCTATTAGACTTCTTTCCATCATAGGAACTGTTTCTTTAACTGTGCATATTATTTGACCCATATACTCAGCTAAATCCTCAAATTCTAAATCTTCATAGTTTTTAGATTTAACACCTTTTCCTAATAATTCTTCTTTTGATTTAACCTTTTTTGATAAATACTTCATAGCTATTGCACTACAATCATATGAAGTAGATGAAGTTGAATCTATTAAATACTCAGCTATTGTTATATCAAAATACATATTTTCTAAGTTTATATTATATGGTTTTAAAGATATATAATCATCTTTTAAATTATATCCATATTTTTTAATTTCGTTATTTGAAAGTACGCTATCTAATTTTGTTATTTCATCTGAATTTATATAATATATTTTTTCTCCATCTACACTTATAAAAATATATATTATATTTTTTTCAAGTATATTACCTTGTCCTCTAACAGTTTTTAAAATAACTTGTCCTTTTTTATTTACTTCATCTATAAATTTTTCTATGTCTTTTAATTTTAATATTTCTATTTTTTCTTCTACTTGTTCTGTATCATCTGAATCTACTAAATCAACTAGTCTTGATAATAGACTTGTAAATCCAAAATATCTAAATTTATCTAAAAGTTCATCTTTATCATAATCACCAAAAATCATACTATCTAAATTTACTTCTATTGGTACATCTCTTATAATAGTTGCAAGTCTTTTACTTTGAATAGCTATTTCTTTATTTTCTTCTATTTTCTTTTTTACACTACCTTTAAGCTTATCTGTATTCTCTATTAAGTTCTCTATACTAGAAAACTCTTTTATAAGCTTTATACCTGTTTTTTCACCTATTCCAGGTACTCCAGGTATATTGTCCGACTTATCTCCCATAAGACCTTTTAAATCAATAAACTGTGTTGGAGTCATCTCATATTTTTCAATCACAGAATTAAAGTTATATTCTTCTACTTCTCCAACTCCTTTTTTTGTTATAAGAGTAGTGGTATTATCTGAGGCAAGTTGAATAGCATCTTTGTCTCCAGTTACTATGTATACCTGATATCCATTATCTTCTGCTTTTTTAGAAACAGTTCCTATAATATCATCTGCCTCATAGCCATCTATTTCTAACCTGTTTATTTTAAATTTATCTAAAAGGTCCTTTAATGGCTGTAATTGTTCTGCCAATTCATCTGGCATTCCCTTTCTTCCAGCCTTATACTCTTTATATTCTAAATGTCTAAATGTAGGTGCTTTCCTGTCAAAAGCTACACTTATATGTGTTGGTTTATATATATCTATCATTTTAAATAGCATTGTTGTAAATCCATATATAGCATTGGTCTTTAACCCTTCTTTATTATTCATCTCTGGTAGAGCATAAAAAGCTCTATTTATTATTGAATTTCCATCTATTATAATTAATTTTTTTTCCAAATTGTATCACTCCTAAAAATTATCTATTTTTGTAACATATATATTATATACCAATATACTGTTATTTAATATTCCCATAATAATAATAGTATATTAAAATTAAATATGTTGCAAACAATATATTTTTTTGCTATAATAATATACATGACATGCCCGAGTGGTGGAATTGGTAGACGCAGTGGACTCAAAATCCACCGGACTAATACTCCGTGCCGGTTCGAGTCCGGCCTCGGGCACCATTAAAAGCTCCTAAGCTATTTATTTAATAGCTTAGGAGCTTTTTTATTTTTTGATTTAAGTTTTAAGTTATTTTATGCAGTTATTGTGGCTTTTTTAAAATTTATATAATTATATAAATTTAGCTTCTAACATTAATTTAAAGACTAATTTATTTTTATCTGATTTTCTATTTTATATCATAACTTATTACAACTTTTTATCTAATTTATTATATACAACAACACCACAAATAAATTGAAATAAAATAAGCAATCCAAGAACAACTAAAACCCACTTGCTTATTACCACTACAGAAAATACACTCAATATAGAAACAATAAATATAAGAATTACGAAAACATAGGACATGATTTGATTAGTAATACGTCCAGATTTATCACGTAACATAATTCTTCTTTCATCGTTCATCTCTATCCTTTGATTTTTTATCTTTTCTTCATACTCTACTGCTTTTTCAGGTTTACTCCAATACATATATTGAAAAATCATACATACCCCAGGACCTAAAGCAGCTCCAGATAATCCCCAAATAAAAGCCTCAAATGAAAACTCAGTAAATGTAGCCAACAAAACAAGTAAAATTCCACAAATAAAATATACAATCCCAACATATAACATATTCTTTTTCATTTTTACTCCTCCTCATAAATAAATATTTCCTCAATACTCATATCAAAGTATCTAGCTATCTTAAAAGCTAAGATGATAGAAGGATTATATCTACCATTTTCTAATGAACCTATAGTTTGTCTTGATACTTGCAAAGCAGAGGCAAGTTCTTCTTGTTTTATGCCTCTTTCTTTTCTTATTTCTTCTAATCTATTTTTCACATCTGTACCCCTTTAATATCTTAATTATGGAAAGTCTACTTTCCATAATTATACAACTATATTCCATTTATGTAAAGCTTGCTTTCCATATTTACAAAAAAAATAACAGGCTATTTTCAGCCTGTAATTTTAGAATTTCATGTTGTTTATTAAGTTTAATGTTATTTATTAATTCCATAGTATTTATTAATTTTAACTTGGTTTCTGAATTGGAATCCAAACTTCTGTAGTATAATCAGGAGCATTGATATCGCCATTGGGATAAAGTTCAATATCTGGTAAATTAGCATATACATATCCAGAACTTGGTAACCACTCAGTAATAATTCTTTTTTGTAATTCCTGTATTGCCAAAGCATTTGGCATTGGAGAAACACATTCAAATACTGCCCATGTACCTGATGGTATTAAGTATTCATGAGTATCTTCTAATACAGGCTTATCTGTTGGTGCAGCAATATAATAATCTAAACCCTTACTATTTGTACATACACTAACTCCAAGTAATCCATGAGGTTCGTTATTTATTAACTCTGAAAGTTTATCAATTGTTCCATTTTTTATGGATTTAGCCCACAACTTAGGAACTTTATCAAAACACTCTTCTACAATCATATTCATACTTTCTTTTATACCAACAATACGAAATCCTTTCTTTTCTACAATACGATATTGCATCTCTACATTTCCTTTTACATAAATAGTTAATGTCATCTTAGGATATGCTTTTAAAACAACACCCCTTGTTCTAGCTGCAGATGGAGAAATATTATGTATGTTTTGAAAAGCTCTATTAAAAGATGTTGGTGAATCATAACCATATTTCTCAGATAGTTCTAAAATTTTGATGTTACTATTTTGTAGTTCAAATGCCGCCTTAGTCATACGTCTTCGTCTGATATATTCAGATAATGGGACTTCTGCTATATATGAAAACATTCTTTGAAAATGAAAAGTTGAGCAACATGCAATTTTTGCTGCTTCTGAATAATCCACTCCACTTTCAAGATTATTTTCAATATAAGTAATAGCTTGATTTAATTTATTTATCCATTCCATTTGATATTACCTCCAAGCAAATTATACAGTCTAATAAAATAATATACCTCTCTATTCATGCACAAAATTGTAAGCATTTAATTGATTTCATACAAAAAGAGTGCCTCATAAACTAAAAAGTTCATTTTGAGACACCCCTTTTTATAAAAATTAATTTAAGTGTAGTTAAATTAATTATTAAATTACCTTATATATTACAATATCCAACTATCTTATAGTCTTCTGGTACTTTATAATCTTTATCTGGAGTACCTAAATTCCATTTTAACTCAAACATAGTTGCACTTATTATTGTTGCAAAATAAAGCATAACTATACCTACATCTATTTTTTCTTCATATAAATTAGTATGACCATCTTTTCTAACTGCTAAAACTACAGTACCTCCATCAACTATAAATCTCCATGGTTGTCTGTTTAATGTAGATGGAGCTAATCTTGCATAGTGAAATGCATCAAGAAGTGCTCTTTCTTCTAATATTTCTATATTTGCATTATTTCCCCATTCATTCATATAAACAACATCTTCTACCCCTAGTCTAGAAGAACCATTATCTGTTACAACTTGCATATCAGATTTTGAATAATTTCCCCCAGTCTTTGTAGCATTTAATACTTTAGTGCTACTTACATTTTCTCCATATCCAATAGCTATAATTCCTGTTACCTCTTTATCTGAATTAATTCCAAGTTTTTCTTTTACCTTTTTGCTATCTTCAAAAGTAACCCAACAAGAACCTATTCCAAGTTCTGTTACTTTGAAGATTATATTCTCTCCTATGTACCCTGAATTTTCAATGTAATTATCTTTTACATCAGATAATATTATAATATAACTTGGAGAATCTATCATATTCCCTTTATATCCTGCCACTTTATCTAAATTGTCAAAAACATCACTTCTATTCATAACTCTTATATCAACATCTATTTCTGGAACTAGTTTCTTGCAAGATTCTGAGTATTTCTTAATTTCACTAAGATATTCCTCTTCAATATCTGTGTTTTTATATTCTCTAACAGACTTTCTATTTAATATGATTGTTTTATAATTCATAAGTTTTATCCTCCCCAAACTAGTATTGTTTTAATTATATACCCATTAGTATACTATTTTACTCATTTACTTAATAAATAATAATTACAATTTTGTAATAATTATTTATTAATAGTATTCCACTTTTACATTAATAATGACCAGTTATGCAAAATCCATTGCCAACCTTCAAATAAAAACATATTATAAAGGTAATATAAAATAACAAACAAATCTTAACAAAAAATTAAACTTTTTTTACACGAAAGAAGGCTTCCCGTTGCCTTCTTTATTTTTATAAAAAATAAGCTGTTCCTAAAATGATTTCACATTTTTGAAACAGCCAAGTTATTTTATAATGACAACTATAATTTGAGGATGTGAGGGATAGTTGTCATTATAATTTTAGGGTAATTATATTATGTTTTAAGCTAGTTCTTTCTATATTTATATAATACATTTTATATATGAATTTTATATGAGATTGGTATAAATGGTACATGAAATTGCATATATTTATTATATTAAATCTTATTATTACATTTTCCACAACAATATTCATATGTCTCCACATTATTTGGAATATTTACAAATACAAATTCTTTACAGTTCTCACAATACTTTAATATAGATATAGTTCCACAAGTGTAACATTCAAATGTTACACAATCCTCATTTTCCTCTACTATTTCAAACTTTTTACTATGTTCACCACACTCTGGGCACTTGTGATTATTTACATTCATAAATACTCCTCCTTATTAGTATAGTTACATGTCAAAAACTTAATTAATGTATTCTATATTACTTATTATATATTCTATAATAAATCATATTCTAATATAATAAAACAAATTAAATAAAAAAAAACCATAAATTTTAAATTTATGGATTAATTCTTGTAATGATAACTCTATTTGAGGATGTGAGGGAGGGTTATCATTACAATAGGGTATTATATTATGGTTTTTAAGCTAGTCTTTCTATACTTCATATAATACATTAACTATATGAATTTTATATGATTTTTACATAAATATTTTATGAAATTTAAATTTTTTAGTCATTTTGAAATTTGTAAAAAGTTCTCTGAAAATCCATAACATCATAAAAAACCAACATTTAATTAAAACATCATAAAAAAATTTGTTCAATAATTTTAACAAGTTATATCACCTCATTATAATTATTGACACAAACTTAAATAGACAATCTACAAATCCCCTATAAAACTTAATTTTAATACTTATTGATACATAATCTCTAGTTTATCAATCCTATTTTGCATCTCTAAGAAAATTTCTTCAACGGAATTGTCAAATATATTGCCTAAATAAATTCTTTTATCTTTTTGAAGTGAATAAGATTTTACGCTACCATCAGAAGAAATGTGTAAATGACTCCATTCTGCACCATATTTTGAAAACCTCTCCTTTGTATCTTTAAATCTCATATCCTCTATTTTTATTGCTTTTTCCCTATCTCCTCTTACTACTGTATGCCCTCTTTTTATTAAACTAGTTATTTTTATATCTTCTTTTAATTTAACATGTGTATCATCATTTTTTGAATATACTTTCCATATCACTTTATGGCGATAATTATCTAATTCTTTTATTAAGCTCCTATCAATAGTAAAACTATCCTTAGTTACTACAACTAAATCAAAATGGTCTAGCATATATTGAAATACTTCTCTCATATTTTTATTTTTTAAAATGTCCTCCCCAATAACCTCTATAAATCTACAGCCTTTCTCATACATACACTTTAATAGACTTGTGATTTCAGAGAAATACTTATTTGTATTATTATTTCCGTCTATTTCTATAGTAAAATACAAAGGAGTTAGATATGTTTTATTTCCTGTTATCTCAAATACACTTGATAGTGTCTGTATCTCATCTTCAAAGGTTAAATACACATTCTCATAAAACATAAAAAATTCCATCACTTTTTCTCTCACATCAGGGATATTTCTATATCTGTTGGATAATATATTTATTACATCTTCAGTAGTATTTTTCCCATCACATTCTACCAGTACAACAATTTGCTTCCAACTTAAGCTGTCCACATTTCCTATACTTTTTTTATATCCATTTGCCTCATCATAAATAGGACCAATTATGATGTTTTCTTTTGGCCACATATGAACCCTAGTTCCATCTTTTAATTTTGGATATTTATTTCTTACAGACTCATAAAATCTACTTGTATCACCCATGATTTTTTACTACCCCCCATATTTTAAACATTCTATGCTAAAAATAGCACTTTATTTTTATTAATTCAACAATTATTCAAAATTGGTCATTATACATGTTTAACTGGATTTCACATCAACTTTATTTATATGTTATTGATGTTTATATGCAAAGTCTTACTAATTAGACTTCAATATAATCTTAACTATTTCTGGTTTACAATTAAGTCTAATTAGAACTTTTGAACCTCCTAAGCCCTTATTTAAAATCATAGTGCTATTATCTTTTTCATATTTTCCCCAATCATATTTAGGAAAGAATTCTCTATTTGGAGATAATACACCTCCAATAAAAGGTATTCTTATTATGCCACCATGAACATGTCCAGCTAAAACTAAATCTGCTCCCCATTTTGCATATTTTTCAAAGAAAAATGGTGTATGAGCTAAAAGTATATTATATTCATTTTCATTTACTTTACCCAGATTATCTTCTATAAAATTGTCACTTAATTCTAACTTTTTATTATTAGCAAAAAAATATGGATAGCATTCCAACGGTATAATTAAACCATATAAATTAAGATAACTATCTCCTCTATATATTCTTACAGATTCATTTTCCATATTTATTATTTTCTTTGAATATAACTCCTTAAAATAACCTTTATATAGATGCTTGTACTTTTTTATCAAAGATTTTTGTTCATGATTTCCAATTATATGGTATACTTCATATTTTTCTACCAAATTATCTATTAAATCTAATGCAACTTGAAAATTTTTATTTTCTCCATCAACTAAATCTCCTGTTATAAATATAACATCTGGATTTAATGACTCAATTTTATCTATCAATATCTTATTATTATTTTTATCAAACATCTTATTATGTAAATCACTCACTTGAACTATTTTAAAGTCATCAAATTCTTTTGGAATCTTCTTGTTGAAAATAGTATATTCTGTCGTTTCTATATTTTGAGTTTCATACTTATACAGAATATACAATAATGCTAATACTAATACTGTCAATAAAATCTTTATAATCATATTATCTTCCTCTTTATTCTATTTTATTAATATTATTATAATGCTTTTATGTTTTTTTTAAAACAATAACATCAGCACATATATATAAATCTTTTCGACATTATAAAAATAAGTTATCCTTTTCTAAAATTGTCATTTATTTTAGAAAAGGATAACTATAAAATTATCTATAAACTTCTATATTATGAAATATAGTTTTCCCTTTATTTAAATTTTTATATACATGTTCTAACGTTCCATCAAACCTAATAGAATGTCCAGACTCTAAAATATAAGTTTTCCCATTTACATTAAGGTCAAGTTTCCCTTCTATCACAAGTACATACTCTTCTAAAACATGACTATGTGTCGATGAAACATGAGTGCAATTTTCTTCAAGCTCAATTATAAAAAGTTCAAACCTTCTCTGAGGACTGAAAGGAAATATTGGATATAACTTCATATTCCCTTTTTGTTCAATAATAGGCTCTACTTCTTCTTTTTTTATAACTTCATAAGTATTTGTATTTTCATTTAATAGTGTAGTAAAATTTATTTTAAATCCAGATGAAATTTTCCATAAGGTAGATACTGTTGGACTCGATTCACCTCTCTCAATCTGGCCAAGCATTGCTTTACTAACTCCTGTCATCTTCGAGGCTTTATCTAAACTTAGGCCCATTTCTTGTCTCAATAACCTTAAATTTTCTCCTACATTAGGAAATTTATTATCCATGTTAAAATCCTCCTGATAGCTATTTGTATTCTATGATTTTTACTCCTGTAAGTTCTACTATCTCTTTTAATTTTAACATATGATTGTTACAAATTTCATCAAATTCATATATATAATCTTCAAGTCCTAATGCCTTATATTTATCAATTCCAAACTTATGATATGGGAGTAATTCCATCTTTCCTCCTGGAACATTCTGTTTTACAAATAATGCAGTATTTCTTATGTTTTCTTCACTATCATTTACTCCATAGATAATTGGTACTCTTATAACCATAGATTTATTCAGATTTGAAAGCCTACATATATTATCTAATATAATTTTATTGCTTACTCCTGTATATTCTTTATGAATATTATCATCCATAGATTTTATATCTACAAATATATGGTCTATTTTCTCAAATACATCATTTACTTTATTCCAATCAAAATATCCACAAGTTTCAATTGCTATATTTATACCTTTATCATAAAAAACATCAACTAATTCTCTTAAAAAATCAATCTGAAGTGTGGGTTCTCCTCCAGAAAAAGTTACCCCTCCATTAGATTCAAAGAAAAATATAAAATCTTTTTCAACTTCCTTTACTATTTCTTCAACACTCATTTCTTCGGTCATTATACATATAGCATCTTTAAGGCATGCTTTAACACATTCTCCACATAAATCACATTTATTGTTTATTTGCGTTCTCTGAACCTCCCATGACTAAAGTCACAGGGTTCCTGCTTCATAGAATTTTGCATACTAAAATATGTCTTACTAATTCTCCACAGGCTATCCCCGTAGTTCCTACGGTTCTTACATAAGTTATTTATTTTGAATTGTTATTAGTCTTAACCCTTCTTTTAATATATTTATACTTGCATTTATATCTCTATCGTGAATTTCATTACAACTAGGACAAATCCATTCTCTTATATTTAAGTTCTTAACTTCCTCGTTTTTATACCCACATTTATTGCATATTTGTGAACTTGCAAAGAATTTACCTACCTTTACAATTTTTCTACCATGCCAAGTAGCCTTGTATTTTAATTGACGAATAAACTCTGACCATGACACATCAGAAATTAAGCGAGATAGTTTACGATTTCTAATCATATTCTTTACTTGTAAATCTTCTATGCAAATAATATCGTTCTCTTTTATAAATTTAGTAGATAGTTTTTGTAGAAAATCATTTCTTTGATTGGCTATATGTTCTTGAAGTCTTGCAACTTTTAATCTTGCTTTATTTCTATTTAAACTACCGATTGTTTTTCTCGATAATTCTCTTTGTAATTTAGCAAGTTTGCTTAATGACTTCTTAAGATACTTCGGATTTTCTATAAATTCTCCACAACTTGAGATACAAAATTCTTTAATTCCCAAATCTAAACCTATCTGATTGTTAGTATTTTCAAATGCTTCAATATCTACATCAGTACAACATAATGATACATAATATCTACCACTTGGTTCTTTAGATATAGTAGCATTAAGTATTCTCCCTTTAGGGACTTGTTTATCCCTTACTTTAACCATACCAAGTTTAGGCAATTTTATATATTGACCACAATACATAATGTTTCCATTTGTAAAGTTAGTTTTATATGAAAATCTATTAGTTTTCTTTGATTTAAATTTAGGAAATCCTGCCTTTTCTT
>NZ_OEZH01000088.1 GCF_900243075.1 Clostridioides difficile | reverse complement strand
ATATATTATAAAAATAAAATAAAAATAGGAACTTTTACAAATTTACCCATCAAATAAATTTGTACCTAATTTTCAAAAACGACTTTATGTACTATAATATAGAAAGTAGATTAAAATAGTAGACGGATGTTTACAGTAAATGAAAATTTAACTAATAGAAAATCGAAGGGAGATATACAAATGTCAGTTATTGAATTAGTATATGCTAGAGAAGTATTAGACTCAAGAGGAAATCCAACTGTAGAAGTTGAAGTAGTATTAGAAGATGGAGCAATGGGAAGAGCAATAGTTCCATCAGGAGCATCTACAGGAGCTTTTGAAGCTGTTGAATTAAGAGATGGAGATAAGGGAAGATACTTAGGAAAAGGTGTAGAAACAGCTGTTGCTAATGTAAATGAAATAATAGCACCAGAAATAGAAGGAATGGATGCATTTGACCAACCAGCTGTAGATGCAATCATGATAGAATTAGATGGAACTCCAAACAAAGGTAAATTAGGAGCTAATGCTATATTAGGTGTTTCAATGGCAGTAGCTAGAGCAGCTGCTGATGAAATAGGTCTTCCATTATTCCAATATTTAGGTGGAGTAAATGCTAAACAATTACCTGTTCCAATGATGAACATATTAAATGGTGGAGAGCATGCTGATAATAACGTTGATGTTCAAGAATTCATGATATTACCAGTAGGGGCTTGTTGCTTTAAAGAAGGTTTAAGAATGGGAGCAGAAGTATTCCATTCATTAAAGAAAGTTTTAGGAGAAAAAGGATTAGCTTGTGGTGTAGGTGATGAAGGTGGATTCGCTCCAAACTTAGGTTCAAACAGAGAAGCTTTAGAATTAATAGTTGAAGCTATAACAAAAGCTGGATATAAGCCAGGTGAAGACGTTATGTTAGGTCTTGACGTTGCTGCTACAGAAATGTACAACAAAGAAACTAAAAAATACGTTTTAGCAGGAGAAGGAAAAGAGTTAACTGCTGCTGAAATGGTTGCTTTATATGAAGATTGGTCAAACAACTTCCCAATAATAACTATAGAAGATGGTTTAGACGAAGAAGATTGGGATGGATGGAAGTTATTAACTGAAAAATTAGGAAATAAATTACAATTAGTTGGTGACGACTTATTTGTTACAAATACAGAGAGATTAGAAAAAGGAATTGAAAATGGAGTTGCTAACTCTATATTAGTTAAAGTTAACCAAATAGGTACAATAACTGAAACTTTAGATGCTATAGAAATGGCTAAGAGAGCAGGATATACTGCTGTTATATCTCATAGATCAGGAGAAACTGAAGATTCTACTATAGCAGATTTAGCTGTTGCAGTAAATGCTGGTCAAATAAAAACTGGTGCTCCATCAAGAACTGATAGAGTTGCTAAGTACAACCAATTATTAAGAATAGAAGAAATGGTTGGAGAACAAGCTAGATACTGTGGATTAAAATCTTTCTACAACTTAAAAAAATAGTTGTTAAGGCTAAAAGTATAGTATAAAAGATTTAAGTTTGTCTTATATAAGGATAAGTGCTAGTTGATTTTTCAAGTCACTTATCCTTTTTTTATATTTCATTCCATAATTTTATTCACAGATTTAGATAAAATACGAATAAAAGTTTCTATTTCATCTTTATCTAATTGGCATAAAATATTTTATTAAAAAAATAAATAAAAGTTCTAATATACTTTGATTTAATCATAATTGTATTAAAGTATTATTGCTAGAGATAGGTTATTATATAGATTATTTATTTTAAATTATGTTGATAATTCAAAGTTATACCTATATTTTAAAATGATTATTTTACTTTGGTGGCTATTTATAATATATACAATGAGAGTAGATTATTTTAAGTGTCAATTTATGTGTTAATTTAAATAGTTTTATTTTCTAAATTTTGTTAGTTTTTATATTAAGAATATAGTAAGCTATTATAGCAATTATATATTCTTTTTGTGTATGATTTATAACATAATGGTCTTGAAATGACTATATTATTGTGATACACTAAAGAGTAATGAAATTTAAGTAATAAATAGATAGGAGGGGCAAGAATGAGCAACATTTTAATGGGTGTGCAAGTAGTGCTAGGGATTTTACTAGTAATTAGCATAATGCCTCAAGATTCAAAGAATGCTTTACCTTCAGAGTTTGGTGGAGAAGGAAGTCAAGCTTACTTTAAACCAAAAGGAAAACAAGCATTTCTTGCTAGAGTTACAAAGATAACAGCAGTATTATTTTTTATAAATGCATTGGCATTACTTATAGTTAAGAAGTAATGATATTGTTGAATAACTGGCCATTATTTGATTAGTGCATTTGCTATATATTTAAAAATTAAATTTAGTTTTTAATAAAAGTACGTAAAGTAAAGAGTATAAAACATAAAAACTGGACTGATAATTTTATATTGTTGGTCCAGTTTTTATGTTTAAGATTAAGTTAGATATTTATTAAGTTATGTATTTATAAATATTATCTTAAAAATATCCTATTTCTATATATTTAATTTTCTATTTTATTGATGCTTTTAATATATTTAATTTTTTATTTATTAATACTTTTAATATATTTAATGCTTTTTAGTGTACTACTTGATTATATAAAAAGGAAGTTTATTTATGGATATATTTTGTCTATTTACAATCATGTGTATATTTTTTAAAACAAACAATTAGCTTATTATAATTTGGACAAGTATTCTAAATAGAATGTATAAGTAAAAGTATACAGTTAGAAAATATCATATAAGTAAATATGAATATCTAAATAAGATTATTCTGTTTTAAAATAAATATTATTAAAAATACTGTAATTATAGAAAATGCAGAAGTAAATACTACAATTTGCCCAGCTAGCTCACTATCAGAATCCATCTGTTGTGCCATTGTAAATGAAGAAACTGCAGTTGGGGCAGATAACATTATCATAAGTGATGCTAATTCTACATTTCTAAATCCAAGAAAAATGCTAATTGGTAAAAATATAGATGGTACAAATATGAGTTTTCCACATAATCCCAATATAATGGGTCTTACATGTCCCTTTATAGAAGAAAAACTAAAAGAGCCGCCTAGAATTATAAGAGATAAAGGCGTTGCTATTTTAGATATATCGCCAATTGTCTTATGTAAAAATGTAGGAATATTAATATCTAAAATTAACATAATAAGACCAATTACAGAAGCTATTATAAGTGGATTTGTTATAATGCCCTTAACCATATGTTTTATGTTTACTTTACCACCCCTAAAAATTTCAAGTATTACAACAGATAAAACATTAAACATAGGTACAATAACTGCTATTAATAAAGATGTGACGCCAATACTATTATCACCAAATAGTGAAATTGTCACAGGAATACCAAATATAACGAAATTACTACGAAATATGCCTTGTATTAAAGCACCTCTTGTTTTATTATCTTTTTCAATCTTAGGGATAATAAAAACTAAGATTAAGAAGATTGAAAAAATGATTATAATAGCTACAGACATAAGTTTAAAATTAAGAGAGCCATCTAAATCTGTATTGTATATGTTAAAAAATAATAATAGTGGCAAGAAAGATTTGAAACAGACATTATTCATTTTATTTAAAGTATGGACATCAAATAGACCTAATTTTTTTAGAATATATCCAAGTGACATTGTGAGAAATAAAGGAAGAACAACATTTACTGATAGAATTAAATTTTCCAAATTTTATTTTCCGTAACTCAATAATTAAATTAAATTCCCATCAGGGCATCTTAAATAAATAGATTTAATCTTACCAAAGACTTCTATACATTCTAAAATTCCTTGTTCAGTTTGAATCTCATTTTGTTCTAAGTATTTTTTTGTCTCATCAATATTCTTGTTTATTCTAAAATAAAAATCAGCACTACCTGTCTGTACGTTTTTCCTATGTGGTAGAAGTTCATATTTTTTATTTATTTCCTTAAAGTTAAAACTAAGTTTTTTATAAAAACTGATACAATTTTCTATATTATTAGTAGTAATGACTACATGGTCTATTTTTTTTATCATAACAACTCCTTAAGATTTAATATAGATTGATATAATGACAATTAAGCTAATCATTAATCAAATGTAGGCATTTAATTAATGATTAGCTATAGTCAATCCAATTAGTTAGAATAACTTCCTTTTAATGTAAATGTATCTAAAACATGTCCGTCCATAGCTTTGAAAAATTCATTCATATAGAATCCTTTTTCAAGGTCAAGGATAGTATCAAGTGCAAATACATGTATTTCATAGACATGGGGTCTGTCTGGAGGAGCCATACCACCATATACACTGGCCTCTAATCTACCAAGACCCCCTAACTTACCATGCCAGCTAGTAGTTCCCTGAATAAAATCAGTAGCTGTTATACTTTCATTTTCGTTTAACTCGTTTCTTGTTATATTTGCAGCTAGCCAATGTATCCATGCAAATCCACATACAGGAACAGAATCTTTGTCTTCTAAAAATACAGCAAAGGATGCTGTATTCTTTGGAGCATCTTCAAATTTTAGAGGTAGAGAATATGTAGGCATACCACCTTCATTGAACTGGTTTCCTCTTTTTCCATATTTGTCTTCTATAACACCATTTACTATACCTGTACTAGTTACTTTCATAATAATTTACCTGCTACTCAAAATATGGCCAAATATATCCATATCGAGATTTTTCCTTCTTCATTGAACCTCGCCTTGCCTAAGCTACTACGATTTGGTATAGTTCTCCAAAGGCTTAAATTCCGAA
>NZ_OEZH01000055.1 GCF_900243075.1 Clostridioides difficile | reverse complement strand
ACTACGGGGATGGCCTGTGGAGAATTAGTAAGACATATTTTAGTATGCAAAATTCTATGAAGCAGGAACCCTGTGACTTTAGTCATGGGAGGTTCAGAATATCATATCCAACAGTCTGCAATACACTCCAGCAGGGGGTAATATTAGCATTACTGTAAAGGCTGAAAAAAATTATATTTCTTATGAGATTTGTGATTCTGGTAGTGGGTTTAGCTCTAAAGATTTAAAAAAGGCTCTTGATAAGTTTTATCGAGGAGATGAAGCTAGGCAGACTAAAGGAGGGCATTCTGGTCTTGGGCTTTACATTGTAAAACAATTAGTAGAACAGCTTGGAGGTTCTGTTAAAATAGAAAATTCAAAATCAGGTGGAGCATGTGTGAAATTTTGGCATAGCATTTAACTCATATATTTTAAACTAAAGGGGAGTGTCTCAAAACGAAATTTTTAGTTCGTGAGGCACTCTTTTTTTGTGTGAAGTTAAATATATCTTCATTATTCCAACAATGAAAAAAAGCTTATCTCTATTTTGAGACAGGCTTTTTTTAAAACTTATATTATAGTTGGAAAGGTTTATTAGTTAGATTTGAAAGAAAATGGAGACAGTCATTGATAATCTAATTTATATTATTATCTGTAAAATAGCTATAAATTAATATCTATACAGTCAATTATATTCATCTTTTTGACTTTTCTTAGTGGAATAAGAGTAGCTATGATACATGCAAGTATAGAAATAAGAGTAGCTTGTAAAATTGAAGTAATTGGTATATTAGTAAAATCAAGTTTTTCTATAGTTGCCATGTTTATGATAATGGCACTAGCATATCCAGCAATTGAACCAAATATGGCTGCAAAAATTCCATAATAAACACCTTCCCATAAAAACATCTTATATAAGCTACTATTACTCATACCAATAGCTCTTTTAACTCCAATCTCATTAATTCTAGTATTTATATTTGTGTAAGTTGTGTTAATGATGTTTAAAGTACCAATCAAACCTACAAATAATATAACTGCCCATGCTAGAAATTCTATTTGTTTAAAACTCTCTTTAAGTTGCTTATCTGATTCAATATATGATATCCAATGAGAGCCTGGATTGTTTTCACAAATATGTTCAATAGACAATCTTATTTGTTCTAAATCTGATTTATCTTTAGCATAAATATTTATCTGGTTGAACTTGTTTTTATCTGTCAAGGTATCATAAACAGAATCATATACAATAACATCAACACCATTTATCCAACCATTGCCTTGTAAAAAGAACATTTTATCTACTGTGCTATATATCTCTAGTTGTTTTTTGTTAATTGTGATATTATCTTTAGGTTTTAGATTTGTATGTTTAGTTTTTACACCTGGTGTAGAAATAGCAATCGGATTTTTTATAAAACAGATAGAACCATTTTTAAAATCTTCTAGTGTAGAATCTGTAATAGAAGGTATTAAGTCCTTCAAAGTTTGCTCATCAATTCCAATGATTTTTAACATCTCACCACTATTTTTAAAATTTATATCTGTATCTATTTCGCCTTGTTTGTATTCAGAGTACTTTATAAAAGAAGCACGATTGACGTTTTTCATGTTATCTATTTTATCTAGTATTGACTTATCAAAACCAGATATTTCACTTGTTAAGGAAAAATCTCCTTCCTTTAAATCACTTACCGATTTAGACACATCTAATACATTAGAAAATTCATTCAGTGCAACGAATACTGTTATACTCATAAATAATGATAGTATAGTTATTATAGTTCTTCCTTTATTTCTTTTTAAGTTTAACCATGCTAGATGTCTTTCAAAATTTTTTATTGTTTTTTCTCGTTTAATTTTTCTTTTGATTTTGGTAGTACTACCAGCCATAGCAATTTTTGGAGAGACATGTGAAGCGTATATTGCTGATGGTAATGCTGAAATAAATGAAAAAATCAATGATATACTAGTGCTTAATATTAATGGGAACATATATGCAGTTGAGTTCTTATGTATAAGCGTAGTTATTTCTTTATTATTATCTGCTAGAAGTATATCTGGGTTTAAGATATTAGTTACCATTCCAGTTATGCCTTCAGAAGATATAATTCCAATTATAGCTCCAATAGGTATGGCAATAGCACATAAAACTAAAATTTGTAAAATAATAATTTTATATAGTTGATTTGGTTCAGCTCCTATTGCTCTTAGACATCCATATTCCTTGATTTTCTTTGTAACAGAGATTTTTAAAATATTGTAGATTACAAGTCCAGAAGCCAATAAAACCAATAAGGCAACAAATAAAGATACCAATATAATCATAGATATACCATCACTATTAGAACTATTTTCATCTTTTTCAAACTGTATTTTAAGTGCATTTAAGTAAATCCAATTATATTGAATTGAATTGTGAGAGAGATTTATCTTTTTAGCTAGTTGATTTACTATTTCTTGAAATTTCTCTTGCTGTTTTATTTTAAAATCCAATGATGATAAAATATATCTCTTAGGTAATAGATTTTCTGATGCACCTTTCCCTACAATACCATTTACTATGCCACTTGCATATCCTGTATAATCATCTTCTAAAATACCACTCAATTTAAAGTTGGCTGTGTAATTATATGGTGGTATTGTATCATTTAAAAGTGAAATATCTAGATTCATAGGTATAGTTACTCCTAACCTTGGTTTTATACCCATAAGCTTTAGTGTGTTTTCATCTAATGCTATTTCATTCTTATTTTCAGGCAGGTGTCCAGACTTTAATTTCATTAACTTTGGGTAGTTAGAAAGTCCTGTTTTATCGTACTCTTTTACAAGTACAGAGATACCAGAATCCTTTATTTTACTAGTGCCAAGAGTTACTGAAGTACCAGCTTGATAAACTCTATTATCTTTCTTTATATAATCAACTTGATTTTTAGTAAGTTGGTGAAAGGACACATGTCTATCCCCATTAAAAGAACGAGCTTGTTCAATTCTTAGATTTTGTAGGATACCAATTGATTGTCCGACTACAGTTGTCATAATAGTTGATAGTACTATTGCTATAATAATGAATATAGTCATAAGTTTTTGGTTTTTTAATTCTTTTATTGAAAGTGAAAGGTAATTCTTCATTTCTATTTCACCTCCATAAGCACACCATCAATAATTGAAAGTCTTCTATCGGCAAGTTTTGCAATTCTATCATCATGAGTAATTACCACTAAAGTCTTTCCAAACTGTTTTGAAGTCTTGATAAGAAGATTCATAACTTCACTGCCACTTTTACTATCCAAATTTCCTGTGGGTTCATCAGCAAATATTATATCTGGTTTTGCAATAAGTGCTCTAGCAATTGCAACTCTTTGTTGCTGACCACCTGAAAGTTCATGGGGAAGATGATTGAGTCTATCTGCAATTCCAAGTAATGATGAGATTTCATTTAAATATTCTTTATCAGGTTGTTTTTTATCTAGAAGTACAGGCATTGAAATATTTTCAGATGCTGTCAGAACAGGTAAAAGATTAAACTGTTGAAAAACGAATCCAAATGACTTTCTTCTAAGTGCAGATAGTTCTTTTTCGCTGTGTTTATATATATCCTTATCATCAAGTAACACTTGTCCAGAGGTAGGATTATCTAATCCACTTAAAATATGTAAAAGTGTGCTTTTTCCACTTCCAGAAGGTCCAATTATGGAAACAAATTCACCTGAGTTTATTTCCAAATTTACATTATTAAGTGCGATAACTTTATTGTTATCAGAACCATATATCTTTGATAATTGTTTTGCTTTTATAATCATAAGAAACACTCTCCTTTTCTATATAAGAAGAGTGTAAGTTTTAAAACTCAATTTTTTCTCAACTTTTAGTTTAAATCTAAAAAGTCTTCGCCATTTACGGATAATTCGCAGTGCTGATAAGCTTGTGGATAATTTTTCATGTTTTACTTCCTCATTATTATATAAATTATTTTTGTTACAAATTCTAAGTTGTCACATAAATATACTTTTTATATCACGATTTAATTCTTTTGATTTTATCATAATTGCTATTTCTTCAACAGAAGAAAGAAAAGCCACGATACATATCATAATTCCTGCAACATCAAGCCCAAAGCAAATATAGAGTAATGGAAAAGCAAAGATAGAAGCCCCAGTGATTTTATTCATCAAAGTATGAAGTGATGAAAATGTGCGATACTTAAAAAAACCAATACTGTAACTAATCAACCGTAGCAATGCTATTGCAACAATGCACCACCATAGATACATGGGAAGAGCAATATTTTTTGCGACGGCAACCAAAATTGTAACCGCAAAAATAAAATCGGCAATACTATCTAACTTTGCACCTATTGCACTTTGTTGTCCCAACTTTCGGGCAATAAGACCATCAAGTATATCACTAATTCCACACCAAAAATAGCACATCCAGAAAGGCAGTGAACAGAATGTAGAACTAACCATTAGCAATGCAAACACAATACGAGAGAATGTAATATTATTAGCAAAACCTTTAATATAATCACCTCCAAAATTCTAATTTCGTACTATTCTACATACTTAAATATATATTTCTATTATTGTTTCAAATGCCTTTTGCCCAAATATTATAATTGAAGCAGCTCTTACAACTTCTACAAAATAGTATATATATTGGTTGTAAATTGAAATACATTTTATAAATTCTAAACCAACAAAACTTATATAAGAGCAGTGAAAGCTTATAAAATCATTCTAATTTCTCGTTGAGAATTTAGCAGTAATTTTAGCACTGTTAGTCGAATTATTTTCAATAGAAATAGAGCCACCATGTTTTTCACATAATATTTTTGAAATATAAAGACCCATACCAAAGTGTGCATTGCTTTCATTTAAAGTCTTATCTCTATAAAAAGGTCTTAAAGCTGATTTTAGAGATTCTTTACTAAATCCTATACCATCATCTTCAATTACAAAGGTAAGGAGTTCTTGTTCGAGGTATATAAGTATGGATACATTATGTTTCGCATATCTAAAAGCATTCGATATTATATTTTCAACGACTCTAAGAATGATATTTTCATCAAATAATAGATTCATATTATTTATTTGGCTTTTAAGTGTAAAAGATTTTCCCTCTTGTTTAGCAATGATAGACATATTTTTATCTAAGTTTTCTATAAACTTGTTTATATTTGATATAGATTTTGAAACAACTAAATCTTCTAATCGTTGAGCATTACTCATATTTTCTACATAGTATTCAATTCTGTCGATATGTTCAGACATAAGTTGTGTGGTTGATAAAATCTTTTCATCACTGAGTTTGCCTGTTGGTATGTATTTTGTCAAATAATTTGAGTAACCTTTTAGAACTGTTAGAGGATTTCTCAAATCATGAGAAAAAGCAGCATTAAGCTGTTTTCTATCGTTAATCATAGTCCACATCTTTATGTTGTTTTTATTTAGTTCATACCTCATTTTTTCAAAAGCATTACATAGATTACCTAATTCATCATTATTCTTATATTCTAAACAAAAGTCTAAATTGTTGTTGGATATTTCCATTGCGCCTTTATTGAGTATTTCTATAGGTGTTTTTAGTTTTATTTTGTAAAAAATTATATCAGCCAATAATAGAAATCCTATAAAAAATATAAGTGGAAGTACAAGCTGAAGTATGCTGATTATATTAAGTAATGTTTTATCATAATCACTGAACTGGTTCACATTGTTTTGCATTATTGTTATAGTATCTGTATGTAGTGGTGTTTTTAGATACTTATCTTGTATAGAATTATATATATTATTAAGTAAAATGTATGAGAAAGTAGTAAGTATTGATGCTATAATTAGTGAAGATAAAGTAAGAACAAAGAAAGATTTTTTTAATGACATATTATTTATTTTATCCATTTGTAACCAACTCCCCAAACTGTTTCTATATAATTTTCAAGAGTATATTTTGATAGTTTGATTCGTATCTTTCTAATATGTTCCATTATAACATCACTGTTGCCATTACTATTGTATCCCCAGATTCTATCATAAATTCTTTCCCTATCAAATACTTGTCCAGGATTCATAGAGAGAAGCTCTACTATATCAAACTCCTTTTTTGAAAGTGAAATCTGATTATTATCTATAGAAATTAACCTTTTTTCGTAATCTATTATTAAATCATTATAAAATTTAATTTTAGTTTGATTTGACTTTCTTTGTTCGCGTCTTAAATGGGCAGATACTCTAGCTCCAAGTTCGTCTAAATCAAAAGGTTTTACAATGTAATCATCAGCACCAGCACGAAAACCATTTATCTTGTCAGCATTTTCAATTCTAGCTGTAAGAAATAGAATAGGGCATGATACATAATCTCTAATTCTATTGCAAACTTCAATTCCATCTATTTCTGGCATGTTTATATCAAGTAAAATAATATCTGGGTTTTTAGATATTTTTTTTAATGCGTCTTTTCCATTTTGAGCAGTGTAAACTTCATAATCATTCATTTCAAAGTAATCTTTTAAGAGTGTTATTATACCTTCTTCATCATCTACGACGAGTATTTTATTGTTCATAAAAATTCTCCTTTCTAAATAGAAGTTTGTAGAGTATGTTTATTTTAGTATACAAATCTCAATAAATTCTCAAATTCTTAGATATATTTCAAAACTTAATCATTAAAGTTAGTATATTTTTATATATTAAATAAATCAAGCATATAATTGCTGGCAATTTTAACAGAATACATATTTCATCTTGTCCAAACCAAGATAGTCACTTTTCTATTGATGATACCTGTATAGAATGTGGTATTTGTTCAAAAGTATGTCCTGTAGGTAATATCAATACTGAAGAAGGTAGACCAAGATTTTTACATAATTGCGAACATTGTCTGGCATGTGTGCATTGGTGTCCTAAACAAGCAATTCAATGGAAAGATGTGACTAAAAATAGAAAGAGATACCATAATCCAAATGTAAAGTTAGAAGACATGATAAGTAAAAAAAGTAAGGGTATTTAATAAAAACCCCATAAATGTCTTAAATACTTAATTTATGGGGTTTTGTTATGTTTTATTTCAAAGTGTTAAGTTCATATAAATCTGTTCTTCTGTGTTTAAGAAGTGGTAACTGTTGTCTTATGTCAGGAATCAAATCTCTATCAATATCAGCATAAATAATACATTCTTTTTCATCAGCTTGAGCAATGATTTTTCCCCAAGGGTCTGAAATTCTTGAATTGCCAAAAGCTATGTAGGAAGCATCTTTATTTCTAGCAGGTGCAGCACCAACATAGAATATCTGATTATCTAAAGCACGCATTCTTATAGATAACTCCCAATGAGCAGGGCCAGTAGTCATATTAAATGCAGCAGGTAAGATAACGATTTCAGCGCCTTTAAGAGCCATTAAACGTGATAATTCAGGGAAACGAATATCATAACAAATAGCTATACCAACTTTTCCATATTCAGTATCTATTACAGTGACATCATTTCCAGCTGTAAGAGTATCTGATTCTTTAAAGCTAACCTTTCCTGTAACTTCAATGTCAAATAAGTGCATTTTACGGTGTTTTCCAATTAGAGTTCCATTTTTATCAAATACATAGCAAGTATTATAGATTTTTCCATCTTCTAACTCAGGAATACTACCAGAAACTAGATAAATTCCATGTTTCTCAGCTAACTTACTCAATACTATTGTTGTTTCACCTGGATATTCTTCAGCAAATTTAGGAAAATATTTATTTTCATATGGGCAGTTAAACATTTCTGGCAAAACTACAATTTTAGCTCCTTTGGTGGCAGCTTCTGTTACCATATCTACAGCATGATTAATATTTTCGGTTTTATTTTCTGTAGTCATCATCTGACAAACTGCAATTTTATAGGAATTCATAGAAATTACTCCTTTCAATATTTTTATGTTATTATAACATATTAAATAAAAATTAGATATTGTTAGATTTCCCTAAAATAGGTATGAAGAGAGTCTGATAAACATATTAAAAAGGTAAATAAATATTCTTATGACTATGGAATGTATCCATATATTGACTTTCTTTATATATATTGATAGTATTATAGATAAAATAGAATAATTAATAGAGTTTTATAGGGTTCCGCAATTATTAATGATTGGTCTGGTCCAAGATAAAACCCACAACATAGTTTTTGTTGTGAACACGGAAGGATAAAAACCTGGGAGATATTTTATAATATTTCTCAGGTTATTTTATTGGTAAAAAAAGAAATATATTTGAAAAGAGGGATTATTTTATGAAATGGTTATTTTTATTTATTGCAGGTTTATTTGAAGTATTTTGGGCTTTTCAACTAAAAAACTCACATGGATTTTCTAAATTGACTCCAAGTATACTTACTATTGTTGGAATGATTGTAAGTTTTTATTTTTTATCATTAGCACTTAAACATCTTCCACTTGGAACTTCGTATGCAATATGGACTGGAATTGGCACAGTTGGTACAGCTATTGTAGGAATGGCTATCTTAAATGAGCCTATCAGTATGGCTAGAATTACATGTATAGGTTTTATTGTGGTGGGGATTGTAGGATTAAAGTTACTATCTACTAATTAGAATGTATTAATTTAAATAAGCTATGAAGTTAAAGGTGATAAAATGTCTTAAAACAATCGACATTTAAAAAGTCCTTACTTCATAGCTTATTTTATTTATAAGTTTATTGTATTTTAAAATTATATGTATATATTATTTATCCAATAAAAGAGCAGTTAAATCCATAGGGTCAACTATTACACCATCTTTATAAACACGCATATTTCCAGATGCTATTTCATCTATTAAGATTACTTCATTATTGTAGAATCCAAATTCAAATTTGATATCATAAAGCTCAAGACCTTTTTCAGCTATAGTGTCACGAACTATGTTAGAAATTTTTTGAGTCATGCTCTTCATTGAATCAAATTGAGCTTGAGTCATAATATTTAAAGCTTCTAAACCTTCAGATGTTATAAGTGGGTCACAACGGTCATCATCTTTTAAAGTTGCTTCTACATAACAATCTAGTTTAGCTCCTTCTTCAACACATGAACCATAACGACGTAAGAAACTACCAACAGCTCTATAACGACAAATAACTTCTAAGCCATTACCAAAAACTTTTGCTGGTAGAACTTCCATAGTTGCTTCTTCTAAATTAGCACTTACATAATGAGTTTTAATTCCAGCATTGTTTAGAATTTCAAAGAACTTAACAGATGTTTCTAAATTAGCTCTACCAATTCCATCTATACTTAGACCTACACTATTTTCGCCTGGGTCAAATACACCATCTTTGCCAGTTACGTCGTCTTTAAATTTAAGTAAATAATTTCCATTATCTAATTCAAAAACATCTTTAGTCTTTCCTTGATACACTTTTTTCATAAACAACCTCCAAAAAGTTAAAATATTATATTGAATAAGGCATTAGTGTCAAAAAAGTTCTGATATTCGTATAAAAATTTATATTGATACCTTATATTTAATATTATATCACAAATAGAAGGAAAATTTCCGAACATTTTTACAAAAATAACAAAAAAAGTACATTTTATAAAAGTTATAATAAAAAAACTAGTATAGAATGTGAGTGTCATTTATATTGACACACATAAGTTTTTATATAAAAAAGTTTTGACACACTTTAACACACATTTAATGATAATTTTATAATACGCATGAAGACAGTACTTACATATATTGGCATGAAAGTTGCTTTATATATTTGGCATATAAAAGATAAATATATTCAAATAAAAATTAGGGGTGGTTAATAATGAAGTCAGTTAGATTCTATGGTATAAGAGATACAAGAGTAGAGGATGTGGATGTACCAAAAATATTAGAAAAAGATGATGTAATAATTAAAGTAAAAGTAGCTGGAATATGTGGTTCTGATATATCAAAATATTCAAAGACGGGTCCACATATGATTGGAGAAATTCTAGGGCATGAATTCTCTGGAGAAGTAGCACAGGTTGGTACAGGAGTAAAGTGTTTTAAAATAGGAGATAGAGTTGCTGTTTGTCCAGCTATGCCATGTTTTGAATGTGATGAATGTAAAAAAGGATTCTATTCAAGATGTAATAATGTAGCGATAATAGGAAATAAAGAACTTGGAGGTTGTTTTGCAGAATATACAAAGGTAAAAGAGAGAAATTTAATAAAAATACCAGATGGAATAAGCTATGAAACAGCAGCTGCTTTGGAACCAGTATGTATAGCAGGTCATGGTCTTTTTAGGTCAGAGACTAAAGTTGGAGATACTGTTGTAGTACTTGGAACAGGTCCAATAGGATTATTTTCAATACAATGGGCAAAGATATTTGGTTCTACAAAAATAATAGCTGTGGACGTATTTGATGAGAAGCTAAACTTGGCAAAAGAATTAGGGGCAGATATTTGTATAAATGCAAAGAAAAAGAATCTCGTAGAAGAAATAAAAAGTTTAACTAATGGAGCTGGTGCAGATATTGTTATCGAGTCAGCAGGGACTCCAATGACATGTGGTCAAGTATTGTTATTAGCTAAGAAGGGAGGCACAGTACTGTATGCAGGTGTACCATATGGAGATGTAGCTTTGACTAGAGAACAATTTGAAAAGATAGTAAGAAGTGAATTAACTGTAAAGGGAACTTGGTTTGGAAATTCATTCCCATTTCCAGGAAAAGAATGGAGTGCTGGATTATATCATATGCAAAAGGGTGATATGAATGTTGAAAAATTAGTAACACATAGAATAAATTTGGATGAAGTACCAGCTTACTTTGAAAAAATATACAAGAGAGATATTTTCTTTGGTAAGATAATGGTTAATGTGGCTAATTAGATTAGAGTACTAAAATAATAATTTATAATCTATATAAAAAGTTTAGTTAAGAAAGGTATGATTCATATGGCAGGAATAATTATAGCTGCACATGGAAATATGGCTAAAGCGATGTTAGAAAGTGCTGAATTAATAGTAGGTAAACAGGAAAAGGTAGAAACTTTAGGATTAAACCATGGGGACAGTATAGATGAGTTTAGTAGAAGATTAGAAGAAGGAATTGAAAAATATAAAGATGAAGGTGTTTTAATCTTGCTTGATTTTTATGGTGGAACTCCATTTAATACATCTGCTGTTGTAATAAATAAGTTTGCTAAGGAATGTGAGTTAGAATGTTTAACAGGTGTAAATTTACCTATGCTTTTAGAGTTATTTTTAAACAGGGATACTATGAAGTTAAAAGACTTAAAGAATTTATGTACACAAGTTGGAATGTCAGGGATTAAAGATGTGAAAACAGCTTTAAATATATAAAATAAATTAAAAATCTGGAGGAATTATTATGAGCAATATAGCATTAACAAGAATTGATGATAGATTAATACATGGTCAAGTTATTACTGCTTGGTGTAAGATTACATCAGCAAAAAGGATAGTAATAGTAGATGATTTAGTTGTGAAGGACCCATTTATAGTTCAAGTTTTACAAATGGCAGCACCATCAACTGTTAAGGTTGAGGTACATGATGTAGAATCAGGTGCTGAAGTACTAAAATCACATAATGGGGATGAAAATTTAATAGTATTGGTCAAATATCCTAAAACTGTTTTAGGTCTAGTAAATAATGGTGTAGATTTAAAGGAATTGAATGTTGGGGGTATGGGAGCTGGGCTTGGTAGAAAAAGTTTTTATAAAAACATATCTGTGTCAGATGAAGAAAAAGAAATATTTAAAGAATTAATATCAAGAGGTGTTAAATGCTTTATACAAATAGTGCCAGATGCAAAGAAAATTGATGTAGGAACGTTATTATAAAGACTATCTTGTAAATCTTTAAAATTAAATAAGGAGGAAGAATATGCAAATTTCACTAATTCAAGCAGTATTAATAGCAATTTTTTATTATCTATCTTGGAGTCCATGGTTGACTTATGTTGGATTTTTTACATGGAATAGACCTTTATTAGCTGGATTTGTAACAGGAATTATATTAGGAGACCCTGTTCAAGGAGCAATTATAGGGGCAGGTATAAATATGATATATTTAGGATTTATATCAGCAGGAGGAGCTCAGATGGGAGACCCAGCTTTTGCAGGCTATGTAGGTACTGCTTTAGCTATAGCTTCTAAGCTAGATGTAAGCACTGCAATGGCAATAGCTGTGCCATTAGGAACTGTTGCAACTGTACTTTGGATTGGAAAGATGACAGTAAATTCTTTTTTTGCACATTGGGCTGATAGAGAAGTTCAAAAAGGGAATGTTGATAGAGTAGCATTTATAAATATAGTTCCACCACAGATACTATTATTTGCAATGAGCTTTATACCAGCATTATTAGTTGTTTATTTTGGTCCAAATGCGATAGATGGTATGTTGGAAGTAATGAATGAGAATGTATTACATGTATTTAATGTAATTGGGGCTATGTTACCAGCACTTGGAATTGCTATGAATTTAAAATTGATTGGAAACAAATTCACTATGCCTTTTTTCATATTAGGAATATTAATGGCTGTTTATTTTAAAGTAGATATAATAGTAATATCTGTTATTGGAGTAATACTTGCTCTTACAATTACTTCAATCAAATATGGAAAAGATAGTGCTACGTCTTAAATACATGTGAGGGGGAAAATATTATGTCAGATATAAAAAATGAAGTGATTAAGAAAACGTTAAGCAAGAAAGATGTAATAAAATCATGGCTAAGATGGTTTTTCTTTGCACAATCTAACTATAATTATGAGAGATTACAGTCAACAGCTTTTTCGCATTCAATGTTACCAGTACTTAAAAAATTGTATCCAGATAAGGAAGAGTTAAAGCAAGAAGTGGAGACTCATCTAGCCTTTTTTAATACAGAGCCTATATGTGGATGTGTTATACATGGAATAACAATAGCAATGGAAGAAGAAAAAGCTAATGGAGCGGATGAGATAAGTGGGGATGGAATGAATGCTATCAAAACAGGCTTGATGGGTCCACTAGCAGGAATTGGTGATACATTAACTCAAGGGGTTATAACACCTATAGTATTAGCTGTTTGTATTGGTTTAACTGAAGGAGGAGCGTCAATCGCAGGACCTATATTATTTGTAATAGCTCAATATATAATAATGACTTCAATTTCTTTTGGAATGTGGACAAATGGATATAAATATGGGAAAAAAGCTGTTGAGAGTATACTTCAAGGTGGAATAGTAAATAAGGTTATAGAAGGGGCTTCTATACTAGGGACTTTAGTTATGGGAGGACTGGTAGGTAGATTTATCAATTTATCTACACCAATAAGTTATACTAGTGGGGATTTTAAATTTAGTCTTCAAACGGATTTACTTGATAAGATATTTCCAGGATTAATTCCTTTGGTACTTACTTTATTAGTACTCTTTGCTTTAAAAAAAGGTCTTTCTCCAATAAAAATAATGTTTATATTAATAGTTGTTGGGGCTATTACAGGTATTTTGGGATTATTTTAAATAAATATATATGTTGTTGTGCAAATTAGGATTCTAAATTGACTGATTGTATTTGTAACGTGTAGTAAAATGTATAGTAAAAAGTCTCGTAATTAGGATACATTTAGGGTGAATTAAAATTATAATAAATTAGAATTTAATATTGTATAAGCTATATAGAGTATATAGTCTTTTAAAAAGTATCTCAGAAGGATTTTTAATCAGAATGAGGTACTTTTTCATTTGTATATAAAGTTTTAAGTAGTTTCAAAAATATATAAATTCATGTAATCAAAATATTATAATGTATAACCAAAATGTTATAATATGTAACCAATATATTATGAATAGTTGTAAACTTCCTGTAACATATCTTTTATATAATTGAAGCAATGGATATAATATGAAATATAATAAGAATTTTAGGGATGTGAATAGATGAATATATTAATTGCTGATGATGAGGTTAGTATGCTTAAGATACTTTGTGCATATTTTAAAAAGGAAAACTTCAATGTATTTACTGCAAAAAATGGGGAAGAAGCTTTAGATATTTTTTATGAAAATAAAATAGATTTAGCAGTATTGGATTGGATGATGCCAGTAATTGATGGAATAGAAGTATGCAAAGAAATAAAGGAAAGTAGTAATACAAAGGTACTTATGTTGACAGCAAAAAGTCAAAGTGAAGATGAAATAGAAGCCCTTAGTTTAGGAGCAGATGAATATATAAAAAAACCATTTGACCCTAGAGTTTTAATAATAAGGGCTAAAAAACTAGTAAATTATAAAGACACAATTAATATCAAAGATTTAAAAATAGATTTTGAGTCAAATAAGGTTTTTAAAGGTGATAATGAGCTGTTATTGACTAAAAAAGAATTAGAATTAATGCGTTGTCTAATAGATAATAAAGGGATTGTTTTGTCTAGAGAAAAACTTTTAGATTTAGTATGGGGATTGGATTATGAGGGTGATTTTAGAACAGTAGATACTCATATAAGAAGGTTAAGGGTAAAAATAGGTGAGGATATAATAAAAACTTATAGAGGATTAGGGTATAGTCTGGAGGTTTTTAATGACTAAACTGAATAAAAAATTGTCCATAAGTATATCGATAGTAGTTGTAGTTGTTTATATAATGTCTATAACTATAAATAGTATGTTTATTCATAGATATTATTTGCATGAGAAAAGAAATGTATTGAATAATATTGCAGATGAAATTAAACATAAAGATATAAATAAATTAAAAACAGATATTGGTTTAATTGAGGAAAAAAACAATACAGCTATTGTATATGTAGAATTAGATAAAAATTACAAAGATAAAGGTAATATAGATAAAATAAATCAAGATTTATTAAGTGAATTTTGGAAGAAAGGTCTAAGTTTAAATAAGTTTTGGATTGAAGAAAATAGCTTAAAAAATATTGACAATAAAAGTATAAATAAAATATACAATCAAGGTAAAACGAAATATAGTTTACTTGTAAAGTTTATGAAGAAAGATAATTACTTGTTTGCTATATCTATACCTATAGAACATTCTGAAGAAACTATTGGTATCGTAAATAGGTTTAATATAATTATGGGAGTCTTTTCAGTAGTCATAATGACTATACTTATATTTATATTGTCAAATAGAATCATAAGACCTATGGAAAAGTTAAAGCTTTTATCTAAAGATATCTCTGAATTAAATTTTAGGACTGAAGATATAAAAACGAATGATGAAATAGAGGAGTTAGCTTATAGCATAAATATAATGAGTGTAAAGCTTGAAAAAGCACATAATGAATTGAATAAGAGAAATGAGAATCTAAAATCTTTTATATCAGATGCATCTCATGAAATGAAAACTCCAATAGCACTTATAAAAGCATATGCTATAGGTATGAAAGATGGTTTAGATGATGGGACTTATACAGATACGATAATTGAGCAGGCAGAAAATATGACCAATACAATAAATGCCCTTTTATATTGGGCGAAGTATGAGAAGAGGGAGAGAAATCTGTATAAAGTGGATTTAAAGGAAAGGTTGTATAAAAGCTTAAAAAACTATGAGTTGTTGATAGATAGAAGTGGTATAAGTGTTAAGTGTAGTATAGATGATAAAGAACTTATAATAAATTCTGATGAAGATAGTATAGATATGGTATTTAATAATTTGATTAGTAATGCAATTAAGTATACTAGTAATAATGAAATAGAGATTAATCTTTTTGAAGAGAATGAGAGATTTATACTATCAATAAAAAACGGTATAGATTATGATATGGAGGATGATATAGAGAATATATGGAAGCCTTTTTATGTTTTAGAGAAGTCGAGAAGTAAAGAGCTTTCTGGTACTGGTCTTGGTCTTACTATAGTTAGAGCTATACTTGAAGAAAATAATTTTAGATACAGGGTTGAAATTTGTGATGGAATGATAGAGTTTTATATTATCTTTATAAAAGTAATTTGAATTAAAATGTAAATATAAAGAATAATTAAAAAAATATCTCAATTATTTGTTTTTCATATGGATAAAATTGGTTATTTAATATATAATTACAAGTATAAATAATAAAATTTATTTATAAAAAGAGTAGCACTTTTAATTCTAAAGGCTACTTTTTTTATAAAAAACCTTCTTTTTTACTACAATTCATTAACATAAAAATCAAACTTACTTTAAAATCTAAATTTACAAATTTTTCAATTAATAAGAAAATTTCCTTATTCCTTTATAACGACTACAATATAAAATAATTATAAATTAATTATGAAATCATTATAGTTAAAAAACCTCTTTAAAATTAGATATTAAGTATCCATTAGAATTAGAACGGGAACAAAGTTAAAAAATTAAGTAATATCAAATGGACAAGGGGGAAGAAAATACAATGAAAATACCAAAGAAGATTGCTGCAATACTTACAGTGACAATGATAGCTGGAAGCTCAACAGCAGGCATAGCTAGTGCACAAACTGTAGCAACAAATTTAACAGGACAAGAAAGATATGAAACTGCTGTTAAAATAAGTCAAGATGGATGGAAAAATGCTGATGAGGTAGTAATAGTAAACGACTCATCTATAGCAGATGCTCTATCTGCAACACCATTTGCAAAGGCAAAAAATGCTCCAATACTTTTAACAGCTAAAGATAAATTAAATGATAAGACGAAAGCAGAAATACAAAGATTAAAAGCTAAAAAAGTATACTTAATAGGTGGAACTTCTGTATTAAGTACAAATATAGAAAAAGAAATAAAAGATTTAAAAATATCTTTTGAAAGAATCTCTGGAGCTGAAAGATACCAAACATCCTTAGAATTAGCAAAGAAATTAGATGCTATAAGTGATGTTAAGAAAATAGCTGTAGTTAATGGTGAAAAAGGGCTTGCAGATGCAGTAAGTGTAGGAGCACCAGCTGCACAAAACAACATGCCAGTAATACTTGCTGATTCTAAAAATGGAACAGCAGTTGCAGACAAATTTATAAAAGAGGCTGGAATAACTCAATCTTATGTAGTAGGTGGAGAGAGTTCAGTTTCTGAAGCTGTTAAAAATAAACTACCAAATAGTACAAGATTGGGTGGAACAGATAGAAATGATACAAATGCAAAAGTAGTAAAAGAATTCTATAAGAAAACAGATTTAAAAAATGCTTATGTAACTAAAGATGGTATGAATAAACAAGACCAACTTATAGATGCGTTAGCAGTAGGTGTATTAGGTGCAAAAAATCAATCACCAGTAGTTTTAGTTGGAAAAAATCTATCAGCTTCACAAAAATCTCTAGTTAACTCTAAGAGTTTTGATAAGATAACTAAAGTTGGTGGAAATGGTAATGAGACAGCATTTAATGAAATAAAGTCATTACAAGAAGTAAGAACGGTTGAAGCTAAAACAATTTCTGAGTTAAAATCAGCTGTAGATAAAGCTACTGCTAATGATGTTATAAACTTTAAGCCAACTAGTGAGGTTAAAGAAGCATTTACAATACAAACTGATAAAGCAGTAACAGTAAACTTAAATGGTACATATACAAAGACTGTAACTATCAATATGCCTAATGGGGATGTAAATAACTATGCAAAAGTGGATGATGTAGTTATAGATGATGTAAAAGATGGAACTTTTGTTAACTATGGAAAAATAACTAACTTAAAAGTTAATGATAAAAATGGAGCTAAGATAGAGAATAATTCTAAAGGTGAGATTGGTAGTTTAACAGTAGCATCTGGAGCAAGTCAAGTAAAAGTGAATAATGGTGGTAAGATAACTACAGTTACAAATAATTCTAAAGGAACTACTATAGATAATAAAGGTACAATAAGTAGTGTTAAGGGAGATAATTCTCCAACAATAAGTGGAAATAGTCCAAGTTCTAACTCTTCAGGAGGAAGTTCATCAAGTGGAGGTTCTTCAGGAGGAAGTTCTTCATCAAAGGTAGGTCAAATAAAATTTAATGCAACAGATAAACAAATAAAAATGGCATCAGGTGATAAGACAGTAGATCCATCAGATAACACATATGTACTAAAATTAACAAATGGGACAGTAAAAGATGGAGATGTAAAAGCTAATGTTAAAGTAACAGGATTACCATCAGGATTGGATTATACAGCAGTAGGAAATAAATCAGCAAATACAATAACAATTACAGTATCAGGAACAGCAAATCCAGCATTACAAACTGATTTAGATAATGTAAGTGTGCTAGTTAAAGCAGGAGCAGTATCTGAAACAACTGCTACAGATTCAGTAGCAAATACAACATT
>NZ_OEZH01000025.1 GCF_900243075.1 Clostridioides difficile | reverse complement strand
TAGATATGACAATAAGAATAAAAATACTAAAAACTCTAGAAATGGATATAGAAATAAAAATGTTAAATCAGATTTTGGAGAAATAACTTTAAATATTCCAAGAGACCGAAATGGAGATTTTGAACCAAAGGTAATTAGAAATTATGAAAATGATATATCAGGAATAGAGAACCAAGTGATTGGAATGTACTCAAAAGGCATGTCCACTCGAGATATATCAAGCCACCTTAAAAGTATTTACGGAATTGATATATCTCATTCACTAAT
>NZ_OEZH01000082.1 GCF_900243075.1 Clostridioides difficile | reverse complement strand
ATATTTTAGTTTTAGACATAACAAAACCCTCCTAGTTTTAGACAGTTTTACATATTTTAACTGTCTCCTAAGAGGGGTATAGTTCATTGCACAGAGTGGCTTTTTACTTTTTTGATACATAGACAAACTATGTAACCGATTAGACTAGCTGTTAAACTAGCTAATACACCAATCAAAAAATTATCCATACATATTCACCTCCCTTCTATACGTTGGGAGGATAATCTTTTGTATGAACTCCACTCTATAAATTGTAGATTACATCTTCTTGCTAAAAATATTATAACATATAATTCTTACATATTTTACCTATTTTATATTTATTTTATATTTTTCTACCTTCTTCTACCTCTCTTTTTCTCTCTTTCAGCCTCTTTCATTGCTTCCTCTTCATCTTCTATCTTAACCAGTATGGAGGCAGCTGCTAATGCTCTCTCATTAACTTCTAAGTTCATATATTCACTAGGTCTCCACTTTAATTTTTGGATACAATAATGAGTAATACTAGCATCAAAGTCGCCACCCCTAATTAGTTTTTTGCTTCTTCTACTTTATCCTCAAAAGATGTATCAAATCCATTGACTTCATTCACTTTTACTGTATAATTGACATACTCACCTGCTGTAAGCATTGTCTTTAATAACTGAGCTTCTCCCATTACTCCATAACTATTTTGGAGTTCGGCATCCTTTAAATCTGGAAATACTGTAGATGCTACACATAATTCAGCTACATAACTATTGTAGTCAATTTCACTTGTATATTGTCCAGTATGCTTACCATTGTTACCAATCACTTTTACTCTTTTAGTACACTTTCTTCTTAGTGCTTCATCTTCTTCAGATGATAAAACTTTAAGTTCCCATTCTACTGGTTTTCCATTCTCATCTACGAATCTATCACTTGCCACATATTTTACATTATCAACCTTTATTGCATTTTGACTTAAAAAAGCACTTAAATTACTCATTTCTTAATTCTCCTTTTATTTTAATTTTTCTCATAAAAAATACACATCTATAATTTATAAATGTGTATTTTACTCCATTCCTGCTAATAAATTAAACTTTTCAACTAGCTCCCAATCCTCAAAAGTAAAGTCCATGTCTTCATCTAAATATTCACCATCAGCATCAAATTTAGTAATTATTCCACTGTCCATATTACAATCTTTAAGTACTACTGTCTGTCTTCCTACAGCAGATGTAGGGTCTTCATTTGTAACTTGTATGTCAAAATAAATATCCTCACCAGTTTCTTTATATCTGTAAAGTAATTCTCTAAAAATAGAAGTATTATAATGAAATGTTGCACTTCCAGTATTTGTACTCCCAGTTGTTTTATTTCCCTTTGTTGTTCTTCCTAGAATTGGAACTTCACTTTTATTTTTTTCCATTTTAGCCTCTAAATCTATAGCTTGCATAAAATTATATCTTTTACCTTCTATAGTTATAAAACATTCAGCTTTCTTTGCACTAACTGTATCTTTAGCATTTATTGTTTGAGCCATATTATCACTCTCCTCTCTAATTAACTGAAACAGTCATATAAAGCTTACTCATAGCATTTATTACCTTAACAGCATCAGATACTATGACAGTTTTCTTATCATTTCCAAGCTCTACACTAACATCATCAGTTTTAAAATCTTCTATTGCCCTTATATTCTCTAATTCTTTATGGTGTTTAACAACATCATTCCAGAAACTTATTCTTCCTGCCTTATCATTCGGAACTTTACCTAAATACTTTTCATTAAATAAAGTTGCAATATCATTAGCAATTTGGTCAAGTACTCTAACACTTTGGTTACTTGAAAAATCGTCATTTTTATCATCTGTAAATGATACAAAAGTATTTATATCCTCTAACACATGAACTTCATCTCCCACCTTGTGGAATATAAATTTACCAGTTTTTAAAGCTTCTTCAAGTTGTATTTGTGTATAATTAACATCAACATCAAACTCACCATCATACTTTTTATTAGTATTAGATTTATTTATATCGCATCCTGCTATAGCTCCAGTAGCCCAATAAATCAAGCTAGATTCAACTAAATCTTTATCTTTAATCTTATTTTCTATAGACACTACACCTTCATAATCTGCATCACTTTTCTTATATAGTACTGTTTGAAACTTAGCTCCTACCTTATCTCTCATTCTCTTTGTAAATTCTACAAATAAACTTTTAATTTCTGTTGTTGTAGCCAAACATCCTAAAGCATTAAAGCTATAGCTTTCTATTTTATCCAAGAAAGCTTGGTACTCTGCTCCTGTCACAGCTTCGCCATTAGTTCCACCAGTAAATACAAGTCCTGCACTTGCTTCTAGTGTTGCATCCTTCTTCCAAATTACATAGTCATTGTCCTGCAAGTCTGTAATAACCTTTGCTATTTGAGTATCTACCTTCTTATTATCTAAAAGTGTTACAACATCAAATTTAGTGTTATCATCTATATTTGTTGTTACTATAACTTTTAAATCATTACCTCTTATTCCACTATACTTAGCTATAGCTATAGTACAACTGGCTTTAACGCCTTTATTTAATTTATAAAAATATCCCAACCTTATATTTTTGAATAAATCTCTCAAGCCTTTCAGCTTCTCATGAGTATAATCATATCCAAAATACTTCACTGAATACTTCTCAAAATCATCACTGGTTACTTGAAATACGTCTTCATCTATGCCCCAATCTAACTCTAAAGGTATTGCAACAATACCTCTATCCGATAATGAACTGGTTGCCCTCTTAGCTGAGATAAAATTTATATAGCTACCTGGTAATATTTTATTCTGTGTTACAAATGTTCCTCCACCTAACGCCAAATTAACTCACTCCTTTCATAAAGCTATTTATTATTTCCTCTACCTCTGAGAAGGAATATAACTCATTTTCTTTTAAAATTGCATTTAATAAGTCTTTTCTATTTATATACTTCTTAGAATTAACTATCTGCTCCTTAGTAAACTTGTAATCGGTTCCTTTGCTTAATGTCTTACTCAAAATTATCACCTCTCTTCAAACCACCGAATAACTCTACTGTATCCATCTTATTGATATCATTATTTTTTATAGTAAAATAGTTATAATCAACAAAGAAATGAAGTACATTATCTACAATTTCAAAGTTCATATTTGTACCTCTGACTAAATCTCCATCAATTTCTATATACTCTAATTCCTCCAGTAGCATCTCAGCTACCTCATTTATTTCAAATGATTTATCATTACTTTTGGGAAAATAATGTACATCAAAAGAGTTCTTTTTTAATGTCCTGCCACTTGGATATGATACTTTGCTTGGATTTAAAGGAACAATAAAAAAACAAGGTTCATTTATACCTTGCTCCACATCTTCACTATAAATTGTATAACTCTCTCCAAATGTTTTATCTAATTTAATAGATATTCCATCAATTATATTATTAAGCATCAAATACTCCTTTAAGTAATATTAATAACTTTTTCTCTATAATCTTATCAATTTGGCTTTGTAGTTCCATCTCTGAAATTGTTAAGAAATGTTGTCCTTTAACCCATCCCTTACCATCTTTAGTTCTATGCCCGAAATTTACATAACTTGCATATTCAGTCGGATTAACAACTTCTATAATATAATTATTTCCTTGTTTATACACAGGAAGCGACCTAGCATAAGCCACTCCATTCCATCCTTGTCTTAAGAATCCTGTATCAACTGGTGTTCTTCTAATTACTTTCCCAAGTAATCGTGCTGCTAATTCTCTTGCTGCATCCTTGCAAAACTTATCTAAATCAATCTTTGTAAGCTTCTCCATCTTTTTACAAACTCTTTTAAACTCTCTAAAATCAACACTACCCCATCTAGCCATTATGCTTTATCCTTAAATAACTCAAGTATTATTTCTTGATGATTTGGATATATAGCAGATTCTCCACTTCTTACATATTCTTTATCATTTATAATAAGTTTTGAACCTGCTTTAATTTCTATATCTGGAGATATAAAGAGTTTAATAGTTTGCTCTAGCTTAGCTACTTTCCCTTCTGTAGCAGAAACTATATTTTTATATGAAAGTTTACATGGTTGATTTTCTAATACAATCACTTCTTTATTGTTAGTTCGTTTTGTTACAGGGTCTTTGATTGGCTGATACTCAACTATAGTACATTTATCTCTATATAACATTTCTATTGCTTTTCTAGTTTTACTTACCATCTTAAGCACCTAAAGGTTAATATCTTATTCTTACCATAAGTAGTAAGATAAGCTATTAAGCTATCAAAGCGTTGTTCTGGTGTTTGAGAGCCACTTCCTATAGCAAAATCTACCTTTGTATCACCTTCTGATATAGACTTTTCTACAGCTTCAAAGTTAATACTTTCTATATCTAATTGCCCCATATTTTTCTTGGTAAATAAGAACTCTCCAACTATCATATCAACTTCAATTTCTTTCAATTCAATTGGCATAGTTTTTATATTACAATCTAGTTTAATAATATTTTCTATTTTTTCTCTTACAAAACCTATTAACCACTTATCCCCATCTTTTAATATATATCCAAAACTTTCAAGTCTTTTTTCTATTTCATCAATTATATTATTTCCCATAATTTTCACCTACTTTTTAGTAAGTTTATTTTTCTCTTTAAGCTGCTTATTTTCTTCTTCTAAAGACTCAACTTTTGACCTTAAAATATTATTTTCAGCTATTAAATCTTTTACGTTTAATGACTTGCCATACTTTACTACCTTACCAGTTTCATCTATCAAATCATATCCCATCTCTAAGAAATCATCTATTTTACACTCTTCTATAGTTAATATTCTATTTAATTTCCTTACTTGTGCCATTATGCTCCAGCTCCTTCAACAACAAATTGTATTGCATCAGCTTTTTTATTTAATATAAATACATCCTCAAAACTTTCTTCAAAATAGAAGTATTTTCCCTCTGTAACTGCTGTTGGTTCGTCTAGTTTAGAGAACTGATAAGAAACAGGTGTAATTATTGCGCTTGGATGAACTAAACACATAAATATTTGTTTAGCTCCTGCTCCTACTTTCCATCCAGTTGTAAAATCATATGCAGTTTTCATTAGATTAGATGGTACTTTAATTATTTTAACTGTGTCAATATCTGTGGTTTGTCTATTTAAAGAAGTTCCACCATCTTTTATGTTTACTGTTCTTTGTATCTCTTTTGCATTTTTGATAAGTGTATTTACTACTGGAGTAACATACAATATTCTTCCATTTTCAGGTACTCTAGCTTCTGTCATTTTTTCCATTAACTTATCAAATACTTCTAATACGTTTGCTGTTGTAAGAACAGTTGTATCTGCTGTGTTACCTAATGCGGTCCAATCAGCATATATTTTAGATATACAGTAAGCATCCATCTCTGGAAACTTTTGTTCCTCATTATATACTTTTGTTATATTGCCTATTGAAGCTACGTGGTTAGTTTGGTTTATATCAGCTGGATGAACTAATGTTGACCATTTCCTTTGATTAGTTAATACCTTAGGTTCCCAAGCATTATCATAGTTTCTTTGAGCTACTGCTATTGTATCTCTGTTTGAATCTACCCTTCCAGTTGTAGATATAGTTGGTATTTCTATTGTTTTAGAACCAGTCCATCTATATCTTCCATTATTTTCTGTAGCATATAAATCCCCGAAGTTTAAAGTATAAGGATATGCTTGTGCTAAAACATTTGAATATTCTTTTGCATAATTTAGTGCTGCCATTTTATTTCCTCCTATTTATTATTATTTTCATGAGGTCTTACCCCAGTAAAATTAAAACCAAAATCATTTATCTTAGGCTCTTGCCCTGGTGTTATAGTATCTATTTTAGGTTCTTCACCTTCTAGTGTCGCATTAAACAAATAATCTTTATCCTGTTTCAAAGGGTTTATTTGCTCTTCAAAAGTTTTTTGTCTATCTTTACTATTTCTTAGTGCTTCCATGTCTAAATGAGCTTTTAATGCTATTTCATCCCTACATTTAACAGACTTAAAAGCATCATTTAACCAGTAATTAAAGTCCTTTTCTTCAATTTCTTTTTTGTAGGTTTCTTCCAAAGTTTTCTTATCAGTTTCATAAGTTGTTTTTAGATTCTCTACATCTTCTTTTGTCATACCTCCTTCAAACCTTTTAATAGTTTCATTAGCTGTATTAAGCTGTGTTTCAAGATTTGTATAATCTTCTTGAGTAACTGTAGTCTCCTTTATTTTCTTTTCTATAGATTTTTGAAGAGAAACTACATCAATTTTGTTATCTTCTACTTTTATTCCTTCTAGCAATTCTTTTAACCAATCCATTTTAAATATCTCCTTTCATTTTTTACAAAATAAAAGCATCTACTTATTTTTAAGTACATGCTTAGTTATTCTTTATTTATATTTTCGATAGATTCTATTTCATTTTCATAAACTTCAATTCCATAACCATCCCTAGCTATTGATATACTTGCTATTTCTGGTTCATTATCTAAAGCTTGTGTATATCCATCACACTTTCCTCTTATTATTTGCTTATCTACACAAGTTATTTGAACATTTTTCCCTACATATTCCCATAATTTCATTTTATTTTTCCTCCTTATAAAGCTGGTACTATATGTGTTCCAGTTTTGGAATAATGTATCTTAAACTTATTTGTAAGAGTTTTTTCACCTGTAATATTATTAACATTGACCCCTATATTCTTATCAACTTCTATAAGTTCTTTTTTATCCCATTCTCCACTTCGATTAAATTTTATGATTCCATTACCAGCATGCTTATTCACAAGTTCTTGAGCTTCTTCTTTTGTTATAGTTAAATAGCTTCTTCCTTCTATATAATTATTATGCTCTTTTAAATGTTTTCCTTGTTTCCCATCATGAATATTTAAATTATATTTACCATTTTTAATATCTTCTTTTATGCTATCTATTATAGCACTATTTTTTATTTCTAAGATACTATTATTTTTAACATACTTCTCATACCACTCATTATACTTCATACTAGATGGTACATAATATGTTTTTCCATCTTCTCCTCTTGCTGCTCTATAGCCTTCTTCATCCTCGAACCAAGGAGCTGTTGTTGTCCTACAACGACAATGAAATGGTGGAGCTGTTATTCCAACTTGATAATCTTTCATATCAAATATTTTTCCATCTAACTCTCTGCATATATTTGAAGTTCTTAAATCTAATGTAGCAATAATCTCATATTTCTCTACATCTAAATCACTAAAACAATCTTTTCTACTTGCTGATGCAAAGAAAGCTGATTCAGTCATTATCAAATTCTTAGCTTGTGATTTAGATACATTAAATCTCTTAGCAAAGTCATTTACTAAATTTTTTGGATTTTCACCTCTAATAATTGATTGAGTTAGCTTAGTATGTAGTTCATTTACTAAAGTAGGTCTATACTTACCCCAAATTCTTTCACTAAAGTTTAATCCATCTGTTGCCCATGGTTTAGAGATAATTTTATTTATTCTATTAGTATCAAGACTCATTAAACTCCAACCAACGTTTACTCCTTGTTGAACATTAAAAGCTGTATGATAATATCCACTTGTATAAATATCTCTCATTAGTTTATCAATACCATCAAGTTCATTTCCATATAAAACTTCTACTTGTTGCTGTATTTGTAACTTTAAAGCTTCAAGTCTTGTTATATGAACTCTTGCACTAGCATTTTCTAACTCTTTCATCCACTTTTGATTTATAGCATTTTCTTTACCATGTCTAATATATTCTTCGACACTCCATTTAAACTCTTCTAGTTCTCTTGTATTTAGTAGTTTCTTAGCTTCTAATAAAGATATTCCTTCATTTTTGGCAAATCTGTTGTACCATGCTAATATATTTTTTTCTATACTATTCATAGCTAGTTTATATTGCTTTTCTAATTCAAGATAATATTTTACACTTTTGTTATTTTGAGCTTCTTCTAATTGTTCAAATCTCTTTCTCCAATAATCTTTATGTTTCATCTATAACACCATCTTGATTATTAGGAATTAAATCATCATACTCTTTTTGAGTATCTTCCTGTTTTTTAAGTCTCTCAAGTTCGTCATTAACATCCTCGACCCAAGGATGGTTAGAAACAATAGTTTCATCTGATACAATTCCAGTTGATTTAGCTGCCATATCTATCTTTTCAGCTTCATTTATTATCATAGAGTGATTAAAAGTAATTTGAACTGTTTTATAATCATAGCTCTTACTACCACTTATCTTTAAATACTCACACACAAACCATAAAAGCTCTCTAATTGCTTTTTTAAACTTCTTTTCAGTCTTAGAACATTTAAGGTCCAGTAATGAATATAAAAATTTAAGTGCCACACCCGATTTGTCACCTGTATTTTGAGATTCTGGATTAACTCCTTGACCAAAGATAATTATATTCTTTTCCAATCTATCAAGAAGCTCCTTTTTAGCTTCAACTGGTATATTTATCTCTAGTTTATCAACTCCACCTCCACCATCTACTTTAATTGATTTATAGTATCTTATATTATCTATAAACTCTTGTAGACTTGTTCCTGGATATTCTTTTAATACATAAATAACCTCTTGTATTTCATCTAAGTTATCTGCTAGTGTAGAAATATTATTGTCATATATATCTATTAATGACTTATAGAAAGTTAAATCTGAGACACACTTTTCATTATTTTTAAAAGGTATAAATGGAACTTTACCCCATCCCTGTTCTTTGTTATTTATTCTAAAATGACCTTCTTGTATATCAGTCATTTTTCCGTATTCATCATATAAAAATTCTTGAATAAAACTATTACCTCTTTCAATAAAATAAGTTACGTCATTTTCTGTGTAGTACTCAACTCTTTTTATCTTGTTTCCATCTATATCCTCAATATAATAAAACCTAATAAATGCAACTAATTCCCTCTGTCTTTTACTATCCCAAATAGGAATTGCTTCTTCAGCTGGAATTATTACATATTTAAACTCACCTTTTCTATTAATATATGGATGTAACCATTCAATCCCTTTATTACTAGCATTGAGATAGAGTTCTGTTATTGTATCGTCAAATTCTTCTCCTAGTAAATCATTTAAAAGCTTAGTAAAATCATTATCATCTGCATTAAATACGATTGGATTTCCAACGCTATAGCCCACTTTTTGGTCAACTAAAAGCTTATGATAATTATTAACTGCTTTATTATTAACCTTAGTAAAATCATCAACCTTAGCTCCATCTAAGAGATAATACCTTCTCTTATTGTTTACATCAGTATTACCATAATAGTATTCTTCTCCTTGTTTGTATTTCTCTGGTCTATGCTTTAAGATGTAGTGTTCTATGACTTTTACTAGGTTAAAGGTACTCTCTTTTTTTAACTGAGCTTTTATTAAATCTATTTCACTTATATAAATATTTAACACCTCCTTTACTTTAAGAAGCTTATTCCATTATTTTTAAGCTTATTATCTATAGAATATCTAAGAGCAGCCATTGCATCATCCATAAACTCAACTGGTTCATCAAGATATAATCCAGTTCTTTCATCTTGTTTCCATTTCCATTGTTGTATTTCTTTTATGGTATTAGCGCAACTAGGATGTACATGTATTCTTAATTGTTTCAAATAATCTATTTGAGCTTTAACACTTCCTGGTCCTTTTTTAACTCCTTTAGCTTTATATCCTGCACTCTTCCACATCTTAATTCTATCTGGTTCAGCACTATCACAGTACATAAATAGATTCTTTTCTAAACCTTTACTATTTGCAATCTTTATTATTTCAGATGTATCCATTTCATGCACATATATTTCATTGCATATATATAATTCTCCATCCTTAAAGCCAATTCTAAGTATTGCATTTGCATGATTAAAGCCAAAGTCTTGTGACAGTCTCATATTATCAAAGTATTCAAATTCTGTAGAAAATTCATGTATAGCATAGTTTTTAAGTATTGCTCCACCAGTTTCTCCCCATTCTCCAAGTCCATATACTCTATAGCCCTCGGGGTCTTGCTCTTTTCTCATTTGCATTCTTCTATAGTAAGCTTCATCTATAAATCTATTTTGTAGATAAGTACTATGATGAGTAAATATATCATCATTTTTATAGTCAAAATACTTTCTTTTTATCCAATGAGTAGCTGAGACTGGATTAAATGTAAATGTCATTTGATAGTACAGGTTAGGGTTAGTTAAAATACCTCTCAAACGGTCATCTAGTATGTCTATATCACTTTCCATAAGTTCTGTAGCTTCTTCACACCATACCCATGTTAATTTTCCTTTCGAGAAGTTAATTGATTTTAATTTTTCTCTTTGTTTTGCATCATTAACTCCTCTGAAAATTATAGAGTTACCAGTAACTTTACTCTTAATTTCTAAAGGATTTAAAGTAGTTTTCCAATACTTATCAGCTTGTTTACCATAAATACGATTTATAGCTCCTGTAAGCTCTGCATACGTTGAATACTTATGTGTAGCTTCTGACTTTCTAACTACTAATAGATTAGCTCCTTGATACTTCTTATCTCCTAACTTTAGTATATAGTCTTGTGCTACATTAACAGATTTTCCACTCCCTGCTGAACCTTTCATTGCTCTATATCTTTTTTTAGTAAAATTAGCTTCCTTGAAATCTGGATTAAAATCTATTCTAACTATCATTTCTATCACCATAATCTACACTTATTTTCAACTCATCATCCCCAATATCATCTTTACTTAGGTTATCAACTTCACATTTCAACTTCTCAACTCTTGTTTTCTGCTCCTCTGTAGCCAAATTCCAATCCTTATGAATTATTTCATCATACTGTTTAATTAAACTTCTAAGTTCACTCATAGCTCTACTCTGTGCATTAAGAAAAGATGCCTGCCTATCCCATGCAAATTGAAATTCATACTCTATCTTCTCACCATTTTCTGTGCTTTCATGTTTCTTTAATTCCTTAATCATTTCTTCCTTGTCTTTTACATACATTATCTTTTGTGCTCTTATTATTGCTGCATATTGAATTGTTATCTGTTCCCAAAGAATATCAAATTTATCTTTATTCTTTATCTCATTAATTAAGTCTTGGGTTTCTTCAGGTAAGTATTTTGAGAAGAAACCAAATTTTTCAGCGTTCTTATTTCCAGGAGGACCAGTGGCATTTTTATTACCTATGGGTGCACCCCTTTTATTTTTAGGTGCACCCTTCTTTTTCTCACTAGCCCAATTGTATCTTTTTATCCATGACTTTAAAGTATTTAAACTAATGTCATACTTTGCTGATATTTCCTTTTGTTTCATACCTTTTATGTAATCTTGTTTTACCTTTTCTTTGACATCTTGCACATCACCACCTCATTTGTTTGTCGTTTTGGGAATAAAAAAAGAACCTCATATTTGAGATTCTTTTTATCAATTTATATTATTTTATTAATCTTATTGTTTCATTTAAATCATCATCTGATGGAATAGATTTTTTAATTTTATTTCTTATAATTTTAATTATAAACCAAACATCTCTTGTGGCTTTAAAAAACACTATTAGTGTTAATAACAAACTCAACAATTCAATACTTGGAACTACTATATAAAACATAAGTGGTATTTTTATAATATAATTTTTCAAAAAAATCATACTTAGTGAACAGATTATAGAAATAAAAGAAAGAAAAATACCCATACTTATATTTCTATATATATTCTCCATAAAGCCTGCTTTTTCAAGCCTAATTATAGAGCTAGTTCCACTCAACCCTAAAATTAAAGATAGAGAACTAAATAAAAAACCTACAAATACTGAATTTACAGTAATAAAATTAAAATGATTACTTAAATCTGTTGTATTTGTTAAAATTGATAAATTTATTTTTCCCTTTACAATTAAAAAATAGTATACACATGAAAATAGCACAAGCATAAATAAAAATCTTTTTTTCTTTACTGTTTCTTGTTTATTTTTCATGTATTTCACACTCCTTAAGTGGAATCTATATTATTCTATCCCACATAGTCTTAATATATGCTTTCTGTTATTTATATATTTTTCTTTCATACGAATTTTCACTTCTTCTGTTATTTCATCTAATGTATATATTTTTGTTTTACCACCCTCTATTTTATCTCTAGGAACATCTATAATCAAACTATAATTATCTACATCAAATTTATAATTTCGCATAGCATCATTAGGAGCTTTACCTTTAAACACTTTATTTTCCAAATTCTTATTCGTACTAAAATGTTTAATTAGCTTTTTTATTGTTTCACTTTTTTCTGTAAGTTTCTGTCTCGATTCACTCGCTATTTGTATTGTAACAGTTTGGTAGTCTGTATTTTCTAAATCTGCAACAGTTTCTCTACTTAATCCTAATGATTGTAATACATATATACTTGGTACCTTGTAACTATACTCAATTTTACTTAGCTTAGACCCCGGCGTCATTAACTCTCTAACTGTTTGAGGATTTATCACATTTTTTATGTTCATTTCAAAACAACTATTATTTAAATCAAAAATTCTTTTAAGCATGTCTGGTTTTGGAAGTGATTGATTATTTAAATACCCTAAAATGCCATGTGCATAATCTAACATAAAATATGTATATATTTCAGGTCTTTTATTTTTTTCTACAATTTCATTGGCTTTATTTGTATCAATATTTCTAAGCAGAATATCACCATTTCCTTTTAATTTTCCAACTCTTCCAAATAAATAATCCTCTTCATTTGATATTATATCCATAGTTATTCTTTCAAATGCATCATTTTTATCTTTCAAAATTAGATGTTTTAATCCCTCATGCGAAATGCATTTATCATTAAATATCTTATTTAACTCAACTTTCATTTGTTCACTACTAACTTTTTCTCCTTTTGAGATATTTTTCAATTCTACACAATAATACATAACTTTTCTATTAGCCATAAAGATTCCACTCCATATATGATTTTTATTTTATAACTAAATTCTTCCTAAAGTCACCTTATCTGATTTTGGTATTAAAATACAAACTGAATACTTGGGCTCTGCACCTTCTACCATTGCTCTGCTTTTAAAAATATTGCAATAACTTAATCTTACCTTTTCTGTTACTACCTTTGTTGATTGTACTGAATTACTCATAATTTTCTTCCTCCTAATATTTTTATATTTGGTATATTGATTTTATATTTGAAGTTATTTCTCCAAATTTATCTAAATCTCTAACTTGCTTACTAAACAATTTAATTCTTCCACAAATAACTGTTGAAGAAACATTTAATAACTCTCCTATATCAGATATCTTTTTATCTTGTAAAATCCAATCTACTATTTTATCAATATCTTTTAAATATGACTTTCTTGCAATTTTTCTTATATAATCAACATCATAGTTAAATTGAATTTCATAAAATCCATGTATATCTTTTAATGGTCTTTTACTATCTTCAAATACACTTACATCTAAACCTTCTATAGAGTTTCTATAATGTTTTTCGCCATAACGCAAAGCTTTAAACATTTCTATTCTTATGTAAGAAACAGCTACTGTAGAAAACTTGCCTCTGTTACTATCATAATTTAATGCTGCTTTATATAACCCAATACATCCTTCTTGATAAAACTCTTCATATAAGTATGGATGTTGCTCTACATAAGACTTAAAAAATCTATTTATACTAAAATGTACAATATTCAAATTATTTTCAACTAGTTTAATTATTTCTTGATTACTCATAAATGATATCCCCTTTTAAATCTTTTTATAGCTACTAGGAATTAAATATTTTTAATTATCCTTTGCTCTTACTGATACAAAGCATACTGGGCTAACCTTTATATGTTCTGGTATATACACTCTATCAAGATGATTGTCATTCACTTCAAAGAAAGTTGACATCACTTTATCTTTTATTAAACTTTCTCTTTTAAAATCCATTACTATAGCTTTTGCATTTTCTTCTACTGAATTATACTCTGTAATATTTAATCTCTTTAACATATCTAACAAGTTGTCTTTTTCATAAACCAAATTTTCTTCAATACTCTTTTTTCTTTCCTTTAAATCTAAAATTATACCTATACTTTCATCTAATTTATCTTTTGTAGCTTCATCTAATGGCATGTAATACACCCCCTATTTATATTTCAAAGTCTTTTTTAGCTGAATCTATACTATTAATTTCTGCCCTTTTATCACTTTCTACTACTAAAGTAGCTTTTCCAACTGGTTTTATAATTAAATCACTTAGTAGTTTAGCAAAACTCTTTTTACCTATAGCTTTCTCCATATCACTAATTCCTTTTAAGGTCCTTGGCTTATAAATTTTTTCCTCATCATAATCTGAACTTAATAAAACCTTAGCAACTTCTTGTTCATCTACATACTTTCTATTACTTCTACCTTCTACAAGCTTATATCCGGGATATTTAACACCATGCTTTTCAGCTTGTTCTAGTGCATAACTTTGAACATCCTTTAACCAATCTTGGATATTCTTAGCAAAACCTAAAATATCTGCTATCTCATATTTATTAAGAGTAAATGTGTCAGCAAAATCATATTTTCTAGCTAGTTTAAGGTTATCCTCAGCTCTTTTTCTGCAATCATTTTTAGCTCTACAAAATCCACAATGACTACCACTTACAAACTCACCTTCACCATTAAAAGCCATTTGAGCCTTCTTCTTAACATTCTCTGCCCATGTAAGTAATTTAGTAACTTCTATTTCTTCACTTGATATATTATCAAGTCTAGGTTGAATTATTGTTGTTTTAACTAAATCAATATCATATAGTATTTCAAACTGATTATATGCCCCTAAACCATATAGTCTAAGTTGAGGATTCTCTATAGCTGAAACTTCTAAACCTTTTCCATACTTTAGGTCTATAACTTGAAGTATTCCATCAGATATTACAACAACATCTCCTGTTCCAAACCCTTCTGGAACCCACTCACTAAAATCGAGTCTTTCTTCTAACATTACTATTACATCATCACATATAGCTTTACTATCATTTACTAATTCAACTACATTCTCAACATAAGATTGTATATAGTCCTCCATTTCTGAGTTATAATATTCACTTTTCTGTATCTTTTTAGTTCTTGCATTATATGCCTTTTTACTTATTTTTTCATACTCTAGCATTAATTTAACTTCTGCTAATTCATGTGCAACTGTCCCTTCTTCTGCATAGATACTAGTTGATGGTGGATAGTTTTCTTCTAATTTTATACTAGGAGTGCAGTGAAGCCATCTGTGAGCTCCACTTGCACTAAGTCTTGCATGTTGTAATGGCATTTATGTACCCCCTTATAAACTCTCTAATTTATCCATAAAGGCTGGGTAATCTTCTTCTTTTACTTCGCTTAACTTACTAGCTCCAAATTCACCAAATAACTCCTTAAGCTTATCCTTCTTACCTGCCTTACTTACTTGTGCTGCCTTAGTTCTTACCTCTTCTTTTGTGTATTTAACCTCACTAGTTGTATTTTCATTATTCTTTTCTATTTCTTCCTTTGCTTCTGCTATTTCTTCTTTAACGTCTTCTTTTACTTCTACCTTTTTAATCTTTTCAGCTTTTTTAACTTCAACTTTCTTCTCTTCTTTCATATCTGTTATATTTATGGGTTCTATCTGCATTGCTTTTCCTAGATTAAGACCTCCTAAAGCATTCGCCACTACTAATAGTGCATTTGTAAATTCTGGTGCTTCTACTTTAACTTTTACATTTATATTAACTTCAACCATTTTAAATCTCTCCTTTTTGTGTTATACTTTATTTGTGTTATATTTTATTTTTTATTTTTTTGTGTGTTGGTTATTTTACCAGCACTTTTTTATTTAATATTCCAACCGATATTTTCTTACCAGTTTTAATATCTTTAAATACTATGTCTGCTATAACTTTTCCATCTTTTTTAAGAGTTACTATATTATTCTTATTATTAGTATCAAGACTCAGCAATTTCATCCCCCCTCTCTACTGCTTTTAAAAGTTCATCCAAATTTTTACCTTGATTTCTTTCAATAAAATCATCAACTTCATATCTTGAAATTTTTCTACCATCACCTCTAACTAGTGATTTTATCAAACCTGTACTTACTAACCTACGCATAAAAACTGTATCTAATTTTAAAATTCCCCTTGCTTCTTCTACTGTTATTAGATAATTTGGATAACCTCTTTTTATTAAAACAACTATATCTTTAGGCTCCAGTACCTTTACCTTTTGTTCAATAGTTTGACTCTTAACTCTATCTGTCTCTTGTTTACTTATCTCTATTTCTATTAAGCTTTTTAAGCTATCACTAAATTGTTTTGTTATGCTTTCAGAAATATCCATGTGAAAATGCTCTCCCCTCTTTTCAATTATTTATCTTCCAACCAATTCGTCTAATGTAATATCTAAATAATCAGCTAATTTTATTAGAGTATCTATAGTTGGATTAGAATTTTTATTCTTCAACAATTTATATAGACCACTTACATCTATATTTAATTCCTTTGCTAATTTATAAGGTTTTATATCTCTTTTTCTTAGGATTTGGCTTATATTGTCGCCTATCACCATTGGATTCACCTCAGTTCTACATGGTATAATATAAATATGGAATAATTTCCAAATTTGTATGTAGGTTGGTGATACTATGGATAAAATTACTTATGAAATATTAAAGTTATTAAATAAAAATGATTCCCTCAATATATATCAATTTGAAGTTTTATTAAATGTAAAAGGCTTTGAAAATTATTATCCTCGTTTAAAACATCTTTATGATAATAACTATGTTTATATTGTTAATGCTTTTGATAATTCTGACGAATTTAAATTTAAATACGAATCATATTTTAAAATAATACTTGAAGGTAAAGCTTTTATAGAAAATGAAATGAAAAATAATAAAAAATTTAAGATTCAATCAATTTACATTCCTATTTTAATAGCTTTTATAACCTCTCTTTTTGGGTCTTTAAAATAAAGTGTGTATTCTTCTAAAAAGTGGTGATAATTAAAATATTAAATATCACTATATAAAGGAAGGTGCACACTTTTTATGTTTA
>NZ_OEZH01000035.1 GCF_900243075.1 Clostridioides difficile | reverse complement strand
GATAATCCACATTCACATTTGTACACTCTATCTTTAAGTTTTAAACCTTTATTAACCTCTCCACATTGGCTACAAGTCTTTGATGATGGATACCATCTATCAACTACTCTAAGTTCTATATTATTTTGTTTGCATTTAGCAGTTAGTTTAGTTCTAAATTCAAAAAACCTTTGACTTGATATAGCCTTTGATAAATGCTTATTCTTCATCATTCCAGTAACATTTAAATCTTCAATGGTTATATAGCTTGGTTTTTGCTCTATTACCTGGGATACTGTTTTATTAATATAATCAGTTCTTATATTAGCTAATCTTTGATGAATTTTTTGTACTTTGACTATCTGTTTTTGGATATTTTGACGAGTAGCTACTCCTTCTTTTATATTTTTATTTCTTACTTTTAAACTCTCATATTTTCTTGAAAGTTTTCTTTGTTCTCTTTTTAATTTCTTTTCAACTTTTTTGACAGTTGAAGTCTTGTTTATATTTTTAAATTTACTTCCATTTGAACATATTGCAAAATCTTTAATTCCCAAGTCAATACCTATTCCTTCATTAGTACATTTAGATACTTGAATATCATCTTCCTCAACTAATATAGATACATAGTATCTATCAGATTTTTGACTTACTGTACCACTTTTAACTATTGAATTTATTGGTATATATCCAAATTCTTTTAGTCTTACCCAACCAAGAGTAGGTATTTTGACCC
>NZ_OEZH01000092.1:30182-42392 GCF_900243075.1 Clostridioides difficile | reverse complement strand
TCTATTATTAAAAATTTTAATTATAATTATATACCTTAAATATATTTAATTCAATATAATTTATTTTATAAATTTAGAATATTATAATAATATATAATTTATATAGTATAGTTAGACTATAAAAAGTATTTAATCATATACAATTTAATAAATCAAATAAGCTTAAAACAATATTATGTAGAATAAAAATATATATGACACAATGGTGTTATATTCAAAATGTTAAAATAAAAATCTATATAATATATTTAAAACTATTATGTAATTAGAAAAGGAGATAAGTATGCAGATTATTGATATAAATATAAATAATATTGACAATGAACATATATGTTGTGCAATTTCTGAAAAAAAAGGAGAAAATTGTGTTTCCTCTAAAAAACTTTGGATGAAAAGCAATTTTAATAAAGGTCTTGTATTTAAACGATTAGATGTAAGGGGGAAAGCTTTTATAGAATATATTCCAGCAGAAAATGCATGGTGTCCTGTAATTGCAGACAATTATATGTTTATTAACTGTTTTTGGTTATCTGGAAAATTTAAGGGGCAAGGATATTCTAATCTATTGTTACAGGAATGTATTGATGATGCAAAATCAAAAGGAAAATATGGATTAGTTGTGCTTTCATCTAGTAAAAAAATTCCCTTTTTATCTGATGCCAAGTATCTAAAATATAAGGGATTTTGTTTAGCAGATACATCAGAACCAAATTATGAGTTATTGTATTTTCCATTTACTGATAATGTTCCTATTCCGTGTTTTAAGGATTGTGTGAAAAAAAGAAAGTTAAACGAGAATGGTATAGTTTTATATTATAGTAATCAGTGTCCACATACAGAAAAATATGCTCCTATTTTGAATAAAATTGCAAATTCTAGAGGTATTGATGTAAATCTTATAAAATTTGAAACAGCAAAAGAAGCACAAAATGCTCCTACACTATTTACTACATATAGTCTTTTTTTTAATGGTGAATTTGTAACTAACGAGATACTTTCTGAAAAAAAGATTGAAAAATTTTTAGATAGTAAAGTTAAAAAAATTTAACTAAAAATAGATATAAATATCGTATTTTAAAAACATATTATTTTATAATTTAATATATTTTGAAATTTTATTAAATTTACAAAAGATAAATTATAAAATTATTTGATAAGAGATTCTTAAGTGGTGATAGGTAAATTCTATCACCATTTTTACCAACAATTATTTGGTGCTTATAAAATATATTTTAATTTCTAAATTATTTTAAAGAAATTTTCTACTATGTCATGACTATTATAATGAAATTTATTATTAATTATTATATAGTTAGAGATAATAAAATATTATAATTAAGATGAATTATATAATATGTTTAAAATGTATTAGTTATTAAATAAAATCTATACTATAAAAGAGGTGAAATAAAAGAGAAATTATAATAATATAAAGAGCTGTGAATTTGGTATTTAGTGTATTATCAGACAGTATAAGATTAAGTATATTATCAGAATTGAATAAAAAAGAAACTATATGTGTGTGACTTAGTTGAATACTTTAATGTGCCTCAATCAAAATTATCATATCATTATGTTATTAGATGCTAATTTAGTACTAAAAGAGAGGCAAGGTAAATGGAATTATTATAGTATTAACATAAGTGAATTAGAAAACTTTTTATCAAAAGAACTAATTCTTAAAATTTTTAAAAAAATATACTTGAACACATCAATTTTTTTTGATACAATTCTAATCAACATATCAAAAAAAATTGATGTGTTGTAGTAATTTTATTATTTTTTAGAATAGGAAGGTGAATCTATGATAGAGATTTTTAATAAGTTTATATATTTGTTTACAGAATTAACTATTTTATTTTTAGGAATAAGTTTTTTAATTGGGATTATACAACAAACTATTTCAGAAGAAAAGATAAGAAGTATGTTGAGTACAAAAAATAAATTTTTAGGTTATATAAATGCATTGATATTAGGGACATTTACACCCTTTTGCTCATGTTCTACAGTACCAGTATTAGTTGGACTGACAAAAGTAAAAGCTCCATTTGGTCCAACTATGACATTTTTATTTACATCACCATTTTTAGACCCAGCTGTAGTAGTTCTTATGTTAGCTCTGTTTGGAGTAAAAATAACAGTCGTATATTCGGCTATAGTATTAATGTTACCATTGATAATAGGAATTTTGCTTGAAAAACTAGGTTTTGAAAAGTATGTAAAAAATGTAGATGTAAAAAAGAGTCAAGAAATAAATTTATATGATGTAAGTTTAAATCTTTCAAGAAAAGAACTAATAAAAAAGTATCTAATTGATTCAGCAAAAGATGCTTTGAAGCTGTATATATCAGTATTACCTTATTTAATAATAGGAGTACTGATTGGTTCTTTAATGTATAATGTTGTGCCACAAAACGTCATAGCTAAATATGTAGGAGACGATAATTTATGGGCTGTTCCAATAGCTGCTATATTAGGTATTCCTCTATATTTAAACTCAACAACAATTTTACCAATAGGAGTAGCACTTTCAAGTACAGGTATAGGGTTAGGTCCTATAATAGCTTTAATTATAGGAGGAACAGGTGCTAGCATACCAGAAATAATTTTATTAAATAAGTTATTCAAAAAACAACTTATAATAACATTTATAGTAGCTACATTTGTAATAGCTATTAGTGCAGGATATTTAGTTCAATTTATTATGTAATTTAACTAAAAAAGATATTTGTAGGTTTTACTATATACTTTACAAATATCTTTTTTAGGAATATCATATGATTAAAAGTGAATATGATTATATAAAGTGAGGAAAATATGGAAATTATACAAATATTAAAAGCACTTGGGGATGAAACGCGAATAAGAATAATAAATATTTTAAGAAGTGGAGCATTGTGTGTATGTGAAATTGAGGCAATACTTGAAATAACTCAGTCTAATGCGTCTAGACATTTAAATAAATTAATGAATGCAAAGTTAGTTACTTACTATAAAGAAGCTAAGTTTGTATATTATAAATTGGATGAGGATACTTTAGGTAAATACAGCTTTATTAAGGAAATATTAGATAATGAATTAGAATCTTATGAGAAATTAAAGTTTGATTATGATGTATTAATTGGATATAGGAATCAAGGTTTAAATTGCGAAAATGTATTAAGGGTTAAAGAAACAATAGAAAAAGTAAACCAAAGAAAATCAAAGAAAATGTAATAGGAGAAAATTGTTTATGAGAATAGCAGTTATAGCAGATATACACAGCAATATTTATGCTTTGGATGCAGTACTAGATAATATAAATGTACGCAATGTAGATATGGTAGTTTGTGTAGGTGATTTAGTAGGATATGGAACAAGACCAAACGAAGTTATAAAAAAGATAAGAGATAATAGAATAATTACTATAATGGGCAATTATGATGATGCAATAGGAAATTATAGGTTGATATGTGGATGTGATTATTCAGACCCAAAAGATGCTGAAAAAGCAAGTTTAAGTATGAGTTTTACCACGCAAGAAACTACAGATAATAATAAATCTTATCTAAGGAATTTACCAAAAGAGGTAATTATGTCTTTTAATGAAAAAACTATAAAATTTGTTCATGGAAGTACTAGGATGATTAATGAATATTTAAAAGAGAATTCTTTAGAAGCTGACGAAATTATGAGTGAAATATCTGAGGACATATTAATTTGTGGCCATACTCATGTACCATATTTTAAATACTATGGCGATAAACTTCTTGTAAATGCTGGAAGTGTAGGAAAGCCAAAAACTAATAAACCTAATGCAAATTATGTAATAATTGATGTAAAAAATGAAAGTGATTTAGATGGAGGAGAATCAAAAGTAGAAGTTGAGATAATAGAAGTATGTTATGAGTTTGAGAAAATGGCACTTGAAATAGAAAAAAATAAAATACTTCCTAATGAATTTGCAAGACTTATAAGAGAAGGTTCTTCAAAGTAATAATAGAAAATAAAAAATAAAATTTTTTGGTTTATATGTTCCTTAATACTTGGTTGTGAATTTGATTTTTATTTTACTATTAAAGATACAAATGAAAAAGTATAATAGGAGGAAATTATTATATGAAAGTAACTTTGCATACAGGAGAGATTAATTTTTTTAAGAGATTTTTAAGATGATGAGCTTGCAAAAAATTATATAGGAGATTTATACTATCTTATATAGGTTTAGTTGATTTTAAAAATGTACTAAATTTTTATGGTGAAATTGAGATTGCTTATGGTTTAGGTGATAATTATAAAAGGCAAGGATATATGACAGAAGCTGTTGAAAAAACATGTGATTGGGGATTGAGTCAACCAAATGTTTCTTCTGTAATAGCTGAAACTAATATTGAAAATATTGCTTCACAAAATGTTTTATTGAGATGTGGATTTAAATTATATCGCAATTTGGATACAAAATGGTGGAAATTAACTATATAGAAAATATTTCCAAAAATTTATAAATTATATTGACAAAGTAAAAAAAATAAACTATTATATAATACAATAAGAAAAGAAATCAAAATCCTGTGAAAAAGAGAGTAGCATAAAAGTAATTGATAGAGAGCTGGGGATGGTGGAAGCCTAGCAATGAACTTTATTGTGAATAGAGCTTTGGAGGAGATTACCAGAATTAATAGTATGGTAATTGGTGAATCTCGCCTTAAGAGATTAGAGTGGGTAAGATTATCTTATCAATTAGAGTGGTAACGCGGGTGTATATTCGTCTCTTGGTCTTTGACCAAGAGGCTTTTTTAATTTTAAATATGCATTTGTAGATACTTTTTAATTTGATTTGCAAGGATTATTATAATTTTGCCAATAAGAGTGGTACCGCGGAAATTCGCCTCTTAGCATTTATAATGCTAAGGGGCTTTTTGTTTTAGTTAGAAGATTTTAATCTATGTATTATCAAATGATTATTATATGATAAAAAGAGTGAAAAAATATAATTTTGATATTATTTGAATATAAAAATGGAGGGAATAAAATGAGTAAAATAAAAGCTGGGATTATTGGAGCAACTGGATATGTGGGAGCAGAATTGCTGAGAGTATTAATAAATCATGATAAAGTCGAAGTGACAGCAATAGGGTCGAATTCATATGTGGGAAAAGATATAGTTGATATATACCCGAGTATAGGCTATAAAAATAGCATGATATGTATAGAAAATGAAAAAGTTATTGATATGTGTGATGTTGTGTTTACTGCTCTGCCACATGGAGTTAGCGAAAAGTTTGCAATAAAAGCAATTGAATCAAAAAAGAAAGTTATAGATTTAGGTGCTGATTTTAGAATAAAAGATGAAGAAACATATAATAAATGGTATGGAGTATCTTTTATAGATGAAATCTTACACAAAAAAGCTGTATATGGATTAAGTGAAATATACAAAGATGATATAAAAGATGCAGATATAATTGCAAATCCTGGGTGTTATCCTACTAGTATTTCTTTACCATTGATACCATTATTAAGTTCTAAATTAATAAAAAATAATATAATAATTGACTCTAAATCAGGGCTTACAGGAGCTGGTAGAGAATTATCAATTAGTAGTCACTTTACTGAAGTTAATGAAAATATAACTGCATATAAGATAGGAAAACATAGACATACTCCAGAAATAGAACAAAATTTAAGTGAAGCCTATAAAGAAAAAGTAAAGGTAGTTTTTACACCAAATCTAATTCCAGTAAATAGAGGAATATTATCAACTATATATTGTATGAAAGAAGATAATATTTCTATAGATTGTATACATAAAAAATTAACTGATTATTATGAAAATAAAGAATTTATAGAAGTTCTTCCATTAGACAAAGTAGCTTCTTTAAAGAATGTTAAGTTCTCAAATAAATGTGTAATATCATTGCATGAGAATGAAGATACATTAATAATCTGTTCAGCTATAGACAATATGATTAAGGGAGCAGCAGGACAAGCTATACAAAACATGAATATAATGTTTGGTATTGATGAAACTACAGGTTTAAAAAATATTGCACCGTCATTTTAGGAATGAAAAAATACTAAACTCATATAAGTAGGAGGAGAAAGATGGAAATTATAAAGGGTGGAGTTACAGTTTCAGAAGGATTTTTTGCCTCAGGAATTCACTGTGGCTTGAGAAAAAATAAAGAAAAAAGAGATTTAGCTTTGGTTTATTCGGATGTTTTGTGTGATGCAGCAGCAGTAGTTACTCAAAATAAAGTAAAAGGAAATCCTGTTTATGTAACACAAGAACATATTAAAAATGGAAAAGCACAAGCTATCATAGTAAATAGTGCTAATGCTAATACCTTTAATGGAAAAGAAGGGCTTATAAATGCTTATAAAATGGCTAAATTCACCAGTGAGAAATTAAATATCAAAGAAAATGATGTTTTAGTTGCATCTACAGGTGTTATAGGAAAGCCACTAAATATAGGTTTAATAGAAGAAAATATGGATGAGTTGGTAAATAATTTAAGTAAACAAGGTCATATTGGGGCAAGAGAAGCGATTATGACAACTGATATTATAAAAAAAGAAATAGCAGTAGCAATAATGTATGGAGATAAAAAAATAACTATCGGAGGTATGGCAAAAGGTTCGGGTATGATACATCCTAACATGGCAACAACTTTAGGATTTATAACTACAGATGCAAATATTGATGGAACTTTGTTAAAAGAGTCTTTAAAGATTGCTGTAGATAAAAGTTTTAATAGAGTTAGTGTAGATGGAGACACAAGTACTAATGATATGGTCATGATTCTAGCAAATGGAAAAGCAAAAAATGAAAGAATTAACAAAAAAGATGAACATTATCAAGTATTCTTAAGTGCACTTACATATGTTTGCATAGAACTTGCTAAACTTGTTGCTAAAGATGGAGAAGGATGTACAAAACTAATTGAATGTTATATAAATGGAGCATTAAGTGAAGAACATGCAGTAAAATTGGCAAAAACAGTTATATCGTCTTCGTTAGTAAAGACAGCTGTATTTGGAGCTGATGCAAACTGGGGAAGAATACTGTGTGCTTTAGGTTATGCAGGTGAAGAAATAGAGATGGAAAAAGTGGATATTATTTTTGAGAGCATGAAGGGATATATTGAAGTATGTAAAAATGGAAATGGATTAGACTTTAATGAAGAAAAAGCAAAAAAAATTCTTGAAGATGATGAAATAAGTATATTAGTAGATTTAAATATGGGAAATGCTCGAGGAAATGCATGGGGATGTGATTTAAGCTATGATTATGTAAGAATAAATGGAAGTTATAGAAATTAGGAGGAAATACTTTAATGATTAATATAGAAAAAGCAAATACACTTATAGAGGCTTTACCATATATAGAAAAGCATCAAGGTAAGACTATTGTAGTTAAATATGGTGGAAGTGCAATGAAAAAAGATGGTTTAAAAGAGTCTGTTATGGAAGACCTTGTACTAATGAGTTATGTTGGAATTAATATAGTTTTAGTACATGGTGGAGGCGCAGAGATTAATAAAATGCTTGCTAAAGTAGACATAGAAAGTAAATTTGTAAATGGTCTTAGATATACAGATGAGGAGACTATGGAAATTGTAAAAATGGTACTTGCTGGAAAAGTGAATAAAGACTTGGTGAATAAAATAAATACAAAAGGTGGGAAAGCAGTAGGGCTTTGTGGAATAGATAACAACATGCTTTTATGTGACCCATATAAAAATTATGAACTAGGATTTGTTGGAGAAATAAAAAAAGTAAATGTTGAACTTATAGAATCTTGCCTAAAGTCAGGGTATATTTCAGTAATTGCGACTATAGGTGTTGGAGACGATGGAGAAACTTATAATATAAATGGAGATACAGCTGCTTCTGCTATAGCTAAAGAGTTAAATGCAGATAAATTGATACTTCTTACAGATGTGCCAGGTTTATTAAGAGAACCAGATGAAGAAAAATCATTAATAACAGAAGTTATATTAGAAGATGTCGACAAATTATTTGAGGAAGGGATAATTACTGGAGGTATGATACCTAAAATACAGGGGTGTGTAGATGCTTTAAATAATGGAGTAAATAGGGTACACATTTTGGATGGAAGAGTTCCACATTCCATAATAACAGAGTTATTTACTGATAGTGGAATAGGTACATTGATAAGAAAATAAAATTAATAATAAGCAAAATACAATAAAATCATAAGTTTAAGAGGGGATAATAAAAATGAATAATAATAGTACAAGTTCAAAGTGGGATGAATATTTTATAGATACATATAACCAGCCTAATTTTGTTATAGATTATGGTGAAGGAAGTTGTTTTTTTGATACTGATGGCAATAAATATATAGATTTTACGAGTGGATATGGGGTATCTTCTCTTGGATATAGCAATAATATTCTAAAAAATACTCTAAAGGAGCAAGTGGATAAGTTACTGCATACTTCAAATCTATATTTTAATGAGCCAGTATTGTATGCAGGAGAGAAAATAATTAATGCAAGTGGGATGGATAAAGTATATTTTTGTAATTCTGGAACAGAAGCAAATGAAACAGCATTCAAAATAGCAAGAAAGTATAGTAGTGATAAATATGGTGAAGATAGAGGAACAATCATAAGTTTGAAAGATTCTTTTCATGGTAGAACAATGATGTCTTTGATGGCAACTGGTATGGATAAATATCATAAGTATTTTTATCCACTTCCCAAAGGTTTTAAATACATAGAAAGAAATAATATTGAAGATTTTAAAAATAATATTGATTCAACAGTTTGTGCGATAATTCTTGAAGCAATTCAAGGTGAAGGTGGAGTTAATGTTCTTGAAAAGGATTATGTTTTGGAACTAGTAAAAATATGTAAAGAAAAAGACATAGTAGTAATTTTTGATGAAGTTCAATGCGGTATAGGAAGAACTGGTAAACTTTTTGGATATGAATATTTTGATGTAAAACCAGATATAGTTACCATAGCAAAAGGACTGGGAGCAGGAATACCAGTAGGCGGAGTATTAGTAAATAAAAAACTTTCAAAAGTACTAGGAAAAGGAGACCAAGGTACAACTTTTGGTGGTAATTTATTAGCTATGGTGGCAGCTTCAGTTGTATTAGATGAGATATCTAAAGACGGTTTTTATAATGAAGTATTAGAAAAAGGAAATTATATAAGAAAATCTATTGAAGACTTTAATAGTAAAGTTGTACTAAAGACAAAAGGTATTGGTTTAATGATAGGAATTGAAACTAATATCGAATCTAGTATTATAGAAGAGAAAGCTAGAAAAAAAGGATTGCTTATTTTGACTGCTGGTAAAAATGTATTGAGATTTTTACCACCATTAACAATCAGTTATAAAGAAATAGATGAGGCTCTTGAAATCCTAAAAGATATATTACTAGAAATTAATTAAATATTCAAAAAGTAATCGATTAAAGATAAGAATCAAAGTAAATAAAAAGTAAAGTGATAACAAGTTTAATTGAATTTAAAAAGTTTATAAAAAGGGGCGAATTAATATGAATAATATAAGTTTAAAAGGAAAGAGTTTTTTGACATTAAAGGATTTTACAAAAGAGGAGATTAGATATTTATTAACTTTATCTAGTTATTTAAAAACTAAGAAAAAGGTGGGGATAAAGGGCGATTTGTTACAAGGTAAAAATATAGCTTTATTATTTGAGAAAACATCAACAAGAACTAGATGTTCATTTGAAGTAGCTGCTCATGATGAAGGGGCACACGTAACTTATCTAGGTCCTAATGATTGTCATATGGGCAAAAAAGAGTCTGTATCAGATACAGCAAAAGTTCTAGGAAGATTCTATGATGGGATAGAATTTAGAGGATTTAAACAAGAAACAGTTGAAAGTTTGGCAAAATATTCTGGTGTACCTGTTTGGAATGGGCTAACAGATGAATATCATCCAACACAAATACTTGCAGACTTTTTAACAGTAATTGAAAATGTAGATAAAGATTTGAATAAAGTTAAATTTGTATATGTTGGTGATGCTAGAAACAACATGGGAAACTCATTGATGATAGGATGTGCTAAAATGGGAATTCATTTTATAGCTCTTGCACCTAAGGAGCTTTGGCCAAATGAAAAATTAGTTAAAGAAATGAAAGAAATAGCTAAGAAGTCTAAGGGAGATATAATGCTGACTGAAAATATTGATGATGTTAAAGGTGCAGATGTTATATATACAGATGTATGGGTTTCTATGGGAGAAGAAGAGCAATATGAAACAAGAATAAATCAACTTAAGGATTATCAAGTAAATATGGATATGATAAAGAAAACTGAAAATGAAAATGTTATATTTTTACACTGTCTTCCAGCATTTCACGATTTAGAAACTAAAGTTGCTCAGGAGATTTATGAAAAATTTGGATTATCAGAATTAGAGGTTACAGATGAAGTATTTAATTCAAAACATTCAAAGGTATTTGAAGAAGCTGAAAATAGAATGCATACTATAAAAGCTGTTATGGTTTCTACAATGACTGATGTAAATATGAACAATAATTTAGTATAAATATTCATAGATATTTCTTAGTTTAGGTTTTTCTTTAATAAAAATTCATAAAATATTTTAAATATATCATTCAAAAACTCTTATTATATGTTAAAATAACTTATGTATCAACAAATTAAGAGGGAGGATTTGAGATATGAAAAAAATTATATTAGCTTTAACAACTTTTTTCTTAGTAATATCTTTAACAGCATGTTCAAGTGCAAAGCCAGAAGATACAATTGATAGTTTTTTTAACAGTGCAAAGAAGTTTGATTTTGAAGGCATGAATAAGGTGATGGAAAATAATGACGAAAAATATAAAGATATATTAAAAGAATTAGAGACAGAAGACCCAAATACACAATATGTTTTAGATTATCTAAAACAGAATGCATCTAAAATCACATATACAATAAAAGACAGTGAGGTTAAAGGTGATAAGGCAACAATCAAAGTAGAATGTAAATTTATAGATTCAACGCCATTACTTCAAGAGATAGTAGCTGAGGCATTTACAAAGATGCTTGGTATGAGTTTTTCAGGACAAGACCTAACTGATGAGAAAACAACTGAAATGCTAGTATCTATTATGAAAGAAAAACAAAAAAGTGTTAAAGAGACTTATGTAACAAAAACTGTGGAGTTTGAATGTTCTAAAAAAGATAATAAATGGATAATAAGTTCAGTAAATGATGCAGTAGCTGATGTATTGTTATCTAATCTTGTTACAGCAGGACAAGAATTTTCTAACTCTATGAATGCCCTTGAATAATATTAGCTTAGGTGTAGTAAAGCAATAAATATATGACTATTTTTATAAATAAACATATAAATATTTACGAAGGATACCATTTCTGGTATCCTTTTTATTAATATACTGAAATACATGGTTAATTTCTATATTATTAAGAAACTATGATATATGTTATAAGCTTATACTATTTGATATAAACTTATAACATATATTTTTTATAATATAGTACATGAAATTTATTTAACTAATTTTAGATATTTATTGATAACTGATTCAGCTAAACATTTTGATGAATCAACAATATTTATTGAAGAATATGATTTTTCTAAAACTACATTTAAATCAGTACAAGCTATTACTATATTTTCTATAGATTCGCTTTTAACATCTTCGATAAGTTTATTCCAAATATCGATATTATGTGGATTTTCTTTATCTATTTTTATATTTTGAATAAGAGTGTTTAATTGTGTTTGCCATTCATCTTTAAATATAAATTCATGCCCATTATATATTATACCATTTTGGTAAATTGTAGATTCAAAGGTTGAACTAGTCGAAAAAAGAGTTACTTTTTGCGAGATAGTAGGTAATTTCTTAACTGTTTCTTCTACAATATTTAATAGTGGTATATTAATTGATTCTTTTAATTCTTTAAAATATATGTGTGCTGAATTGCATGGCATTGCAATAAAATTTACACCAGTTGCTTCAAGTTTTTGTAATCCATCAATTATAGTTTCTTTCATAAGTTCATGGTTTATTGGACGGTCAAGATAAAATGGAGTAGGTAATGAATATATCATCATCTTTGGAAATTCATCATCATATTTTGCTCCATATTGAGATTGACATTCATCGATAACTAAATCAATAAAGGGTGCTGTTGACCTTGGACCCATTCCAGCTAAAATACCGATTAATTTTTCATTCA
>NZ_OEZH01000092.1:0-30002 GCF_900243075.1 Clostridioides difficile | reverse complement strand
GTATAAAATTACGTTTTATAATAGATTATATTATACAATTATATAATATAAATATAAAGTAAATCTTTAGATTATATATTTTAGTATACTTTCTTATATAAAAATTATTTTAAATCAAGATTATCTAGTATTTTTAAAAATATTTTTACAGCAGTATCTAAATCCTCTACAGAAACACTTTCATTAGGATTATGACTCACGCCTCCAGCGCATCTTATAAACACCATACCAATATCAGTTATATTATCCATTTCCTGAGCATCATGGCCAGCACCACTATAAATATAAAAAGGATTAAGATTTAAATCTATAAAACTTTTTTCTATGATTTTTGTTATTTTATTGGAACATGGTACAGGGACATTTTCAAAAGCAAGTTCACTTGTATAATTAAGTTTTCTATTTTCACATATATGAGATATTTCATTAAATATCTTTTCTACTGAATTATCAAGAATTTCTTGAGAACAAGAACGTACATCAAGAGTAAATTCAGCTCTTTCAGGTACTACATTTGATGAAGACGGATAGAAATTCATCTTTCCGACAGTAGCAACCAAATCATTAGTCGTTTTAGCTAGATTTTCAATTGATAATACACATTCACAAGCACCACATCCAGCATCAAATCTCATATTCATTGGCAGTGTACCAGCATGTCCAGATTTACCATTTACTGATATCTTAAAACTTTTAAATCCTGTAATACTTGATACAATTCCAGCAGGAAGAGCTTCATTTTCTAAGACAGGTCCTTGTTCAATATGAAATTCTAAATATGCATCTATATCTTTTCTAGGATGTAAATTTATTAAGTTTTTAGTATTAAATCCAAATTTTGTTACAGCCTCTTCAAGTGTAATCCCATTTTCATCAACAGATTTAAGCAGTTTTTCTTTAAAAGTACCAGCAAAAACTTTGCTTCCCATTAAAGAAGTTTCAAATCGAGTTCCTTCCTCCTCAGCGAAAGCAACCAGCTTAATATTGAAAGGGTAAGACTTATTATTGTGTTTTGCTTCCTCAAGTCCAATTAGAGGAACTATTATTCCTAGCATACCATCAAATATACCTCCACATTTTACACTATCTTGATGAGATGCAACTACTAATGTAGGAGCATTTGGAAAACTTGATTTATATGTACCTATAACATTTCCAATGTCATCAATTTCAATATCAAGATTCAAATCTCTCATCCATGAACTAATTAAATCAATAGATTTTTTATGTTCTTCAGTTAAGATGAGTCTTGTAAGACCATTTGTTGTTGAACTTATTTTTCCTAATGTTTGTAGATATTCCATACATTTTTTTCCTAGCATATTTACCTCCTAAAGATATAATTTTTTATTTGAGCTAATATTAGCTTTTAAACTTATAATTTATAAACTTTCAAATAGTTTTGTATTTATAATAAAACACTATTTTAGCATTAACAATAATATAAGAATATAAAAGATGTAGAAGAAGAACAGAAGTTTTAAGTTAAAAATATTAAATATGATTTTTATTACTATAGTGTTTTTTTAAAGTAATATCTCTTTCCAGTTATAGGATAATTTTCAAGTGAAAATACCTTATGGTATCCAAATTTCTCATAAAATTTAGGTGCTTGAAAACTGAATGTATCTAAAAAAGCATATTTACAACCTCGTTCTTTAGCAATTTTTTCCGCATTATATAAAAGTTGACTTCCAGTACCTTTATATCTAAGCTTCTCACTAACCCATAAGTATTTTATAGAAAGCCAATTACCATGAGTAACACCTATAAAACCCGCAATAATTTGGCCTGTTTTATCTCGAATATATATTCCTAAATCCACTGGATTTTTATCTTCAAGTCTAGCAAGATTATATTTTAATAATCCTTGAAAAATAGTATCTTCATCTTGTTTTTCTATTTTTTCTGTAATTTCTAATTCCATATTTGAATTGTCTCCTTGTATAATCTTTTGTATATTGGTATTTTTAACAAAATCAGTTGAAAGAATATAGTTTAACATTATTCTAATAGGCATTTATGCTGATGTCAAACTAAGAATACTTATTCTTAATTTTATATTGTTGATATTCAATTTTTTTAAATTAAGATATAGTTTAAGTTCTATTAAAAGAAATCTTCAATAAATCTAGCAATCCTAAATCATTGAATATTAAAATAAGCTAATTTGCTATATAAGAACTATTTTTAGATGTTATCTTGTTTTTATGTTCAATGATATCATTAGTATCCTAATTTATAAAATGATTACATTGTATAAATAAAGTTAGAAAATAATAGAGTGTTATTAAATAGGAGTAATAAAATTATAAATACCTAGTAGAGATTAATAGAAAAAATAAAATACTACCAAAATAAATTCGATAGTATTTCACTTAAACCACTCAAATACAGAAACATATGTAGCATATTTTATACTTCTTTTTTACTATAGATTTTTGATGATATAAAATATGAAACCACAAATAGAAAAGTAGCAATAAATGGAAGAGAATATGCTAGTGTATTAAATATAATTTCTATAGAAATAGGTGAACTAATATTTTCTAAAATACTTTTAAAAACCAATAAAGCTAGTGTTGGAACTAAAAAGCATAAAATCATTAACAAACGAGCTCTTTCTGTACCAAATTTATAAACAAGTGGTAGAATAAGGCTACCAAAACATACAGAAACTGATAAGATTAATGTATTGATAAGTAGTGTTTCACTTAATACAAGTGTATTTTTAAAATAACCAATAATGACACTAACTATAAGTGAAACAAGGACACCTATAAAGCTAAATATTAACATAGTTAAATATTTACTTAATACAATATCATTACGTTTAATAGGCATTGTAAGTACATAACTATCCCATTTATTTAAATCATCATATGAAAATGTTGAAACAATCATTGTGGTACATAAAACTATAATAACACCTATAAAGTTATTAACATTTCCATCTCCTAAAGAAGACATAAAGCCAAACATAATGATGAATAAAAGTATAAACTTTACATTTCCTTTCAAATTAAGTAAATCTTTTAAAATTAGACCTTTCATTATTTATCACCTCTCACATAAAATAACATAATTTCTTCTATAGATGTATTATCAACAATACAGTTTGGATGTCTTGATATAAATCTATGTTTATCTTTAAGAAGTACCTCATATCCAAATTGGCTTTTACGATAATATGAATAATCTTCTTTTGTAAGGTTATCAAAATCACTAGGTTTACATTTTAAAATTCCCATAGTATCAATTAATTCATCCTTATTTTCACTAAACACAATTTTTCCTTTATGTATAAATGTAATATAGTCTGCTATTTTATCTAAATCGCTTGTAATATGTGAAGATAAAATAATAGAGTGTTCTTCATCTTGTATAAAATCTAAAAATATATCTAGTATTTCTTCACGAACGATAGGGTCAAGTGAACTAGTTGCTTCATCTAGTATTAATAGTTTTGGTTTATGTGATAGGGCTACAGCAATACTAAGTTTCATCTTATTACCCTTTGAAAACTCCTTAATTAGTTTATTGTCTGGGACTCTCAACTTTTTTAAGTAGTCTTTAAATAATGTGTGACTCCAATTTTTATAGATTTTACTCATGATTTTTGAAACATGGTCAGTATTTAAGTTTTCATGAAAGTTACTTCCCTCAAATACAACACCAATTTGTTCCTTAATTTCTTTTTCATTTTTTTTATTATCAAGACCAAAGATTTCTATATTTCCACTATCATAAGAAATTAAATTTAAAATTGCTTTTAATGTAGTTGTTTTTCCTGCACCATTTTCACCTACAAATCCCATTACACTCCCTTTTGGTACTGAAAAAGATATATCTTGTAGGCCAAAATCCTTATAGGTTTTGTTTAAATTTTTTATAGTTATTGCGTCCATACTTATCATTCTCCTTTATATAATAAAAATAAAATATCTTTTAATTCGTCATATGTAATATCACTACTTTTTGCTGTATCAACTGCTTTTTGTAGGTACTCTTCAATTAAACGAAATTGTTCTTCTTTGACAAAATCCATGTTTTTACTAGATACAAAACTGCCTTTACCAGTAACTGTCTCAATAAATCCGTCTCGTTCTAAATCGCTATATGCTCGTTTTGTAGTAATTACACTTATTCTAAGTTCCTTTGCCAATAGTCTCATACTTGGAAGAGCTGATCCTTCTGGTAACTCTCCACTTATAATCATACTTTTAATTTGTGTAGTAATCTGTTCATATATTGGCTTTCCACTCGAATTACTAATAACTATATTCAACAAAGCACCTCCTTAAAGTGTGTATATAGTATATATACATTATATAAATATATATATACTATGTCAATTAGTTTTAGAAAAAAGCAATTGGAAACTTTATACATTTGATAAAGGCATTTGATAAAAGACTAATTTATTAAATAGATTAAAGTTTAAAAAAAAATTTATAAATATTATTCAAAATACTACCAATAAATTGGAAATACTAACTTAAAAAAGTATTAAAGTTTAGTTTATAGCTAAATAAAAGTTTAGCTTACTGGTAAACTTTTTGTATTTTCAGTTTTGACATACATATTTTTTTGTAATATATTTATATTATCAATTAGAGATAAGGAGAGTGAGAAGAGATATTTAATTTAGATAAGACATTAAAAAAAGATTTAAATCAGGAATACACAGAAAGTAAAAGTTTAGTTATGAATAAAAGTAAATACATGAATGCTTGCTTTAAGAATTATATTAAAGTAGTAGAAGGAATGTATACTAAGAGAGACTTAATTCCATTAAAATTAATAAACTCTATGGATAAAAATAATAAGATTAGAAAGACGTTACATGAATTATCTTGTGAATTTGAATATCCAAAAACTTCTTTATCTTCATTGTTTACAGAACTTAAAAAAATGGATTTTCTACAAAGAGTGAAAAATGGTGAATATATGATAAATCCACATATAGCATATAAAGGTAGTAGAGCTGATAAAGAAAGTTTATTAGAAGAATATAATCAGATAAAAAGACCTAGTAAGGTTAGTAAATAAGGAAGAAGGTTTTTATATGAGTTTAAAACTTGATAGAAATGTTCTACAGTGGTTTGATTATGTATTTGAGAATGAAAAAACTAGTTTAAGACACTACAATTTTAACTGTACACTAAAAGAAATTAGTTCTGCTAGTTTAAATAAAGTAGCTTTTATATTAGAAAAAAATAACTCTAGGTATTGGAAGCTTTATTTTGAAATACCAGCTGAAGTTACTTTAAAACTTAAACAAAACATTCATCCTTTATTTAGGGAGTATATATACGAACAAGTATCACTGTATAATAATAATCAAATTTACAATTTTGTAAATTCAAGCATATTAAAAGTGTTTAATAATATTGCTATTTATCAATATAATGTTTTAGAAAATATATATACTATTGATTTTAGAAAGAACTTTATAGATAAATGCCAGTATTTATTAATAGGTGAAAAAAGACTTATAGATGAGGATTTATATTTAAGAGCAAAATCAAAAGAAGTATTCGATTTTTTTAACTCAGATGGAACATTTAATTTAACACTGAGTTTCGATATACAAAAAAATGAAAATTTACTTGATAGTCTTTTAGAGCTTAGAAAATCAATAATCATAAATGAGAGAATTTAATTTATTTGGATATAATATTAAAATGGAGGGATTTATATGGACGTAGAAAAAATGACTTTAAGAGTTCAAAAAAGTTTAAATGAGGCTTATAATGAAGCAGTAAAAAATCATAACCAACAAGTAGATGTAATTCATCTTTTCTCAGCACTTATTAATCAAGAGGATGGATTAATACCAAATATAATCGAAAAAATGAATATATCAATTGATTCTTTGAGAAATACTGTAAACTTTGAAATTGATAAGCTTCCAAAAGTGTATGGAGAAGGTGCTGACTCACAAGGCGTATCAGCTACTAGAAAAATAAATGAGGTTCTTATAAAGGCAGAGAGCATTTCTAAAGAATTTAAAGATTCATATATAAGTGTAGAGCATGTTATGCTTGCAATGATGGAAACAGAATCAAAATCAGTTGTTGGTAAAATATTAAAGCAATATAATATAAATAAAAATGATTTTTTAAGTGTTTTATCACAAGTGAGAGGTAGTCAAAGAGTAGAAACACAAGACCCAGAAGGAACATATGATGCACTTGCTAGATATGGAACAAACTTAGTAGATTTGGCTAAGAAAAATAAATTAGACCCTGTAATTGGAAGAGATGAAGAAATAAGAAGAATTATAAGAATTTTATCAAGAAGAACTAAAAATAACCCTGTATTAATTGGGGAGCCAGGTGTAGGTAAAACTGCAATTGTTGAAGGATTAGCAGAGAGAATAGTAAGAGGAGACGTACCAGAAGGATTAAAAGATAAAATTGTATTCTCACTTGATATGGGTGCATTAATTGCTGGTGCAAAATATAGAGGTGAATTTGAAGAAAGATTAAAGGCAGTATTAAAAGAAGTTCAAAGTTCTGATGGAAAGATTATACTATTTATAGATGAGATTCATACTATAGTTGGAGCTGGTAAGACAGAAGGTTCAATGGATGCAGGTAATCTTATCAAGCCTATGCTTGCAAGAGGCGAATTAAACTGTATTGGTGCAACTACTTTTGATGAATACAGAAAGTATATCGAAAAAGACAAAGCACTTGAAAGACGTTTTCAACCTGTAATTGCAGAGGAACCTACTGTTGAAGATACAATATCTATACTTAGAGGTTTGAAAGAAAGATTTGAGATACATCATGGAGTAAGGATTCATGATAATGCTATTGTAGCAGCAGCAAAGCTTTCTCATAGATATATACAAGATAGATTTTTACCAGATAAAGCAATTGATTTAATTGATGAAGCTGGAGCTATGATTCGTAGTGAAATAGATTCATTGCCAACAGAACTAGATGTTGTCAGAAGAAAGTTATTTACATTAGAAACTGAAAGAGAAGCTTTACTTAAAGAAAATGATGATAAAAGTAAATCAAGATTGGATGATATTCAAAAAGAAATAGCAGAGTTAAAATCTAAAAATGATGAAATGACAGCAAAATATGAAAAAGAAAAGAGTCAAATATTAGATATTAAAAACTTAAAAGCCCAATTAGATGAAGCTAAAGGTAAAGCTGAAAAGTATGAGAGAGAATATGATTTTAACAAAGCAGCAGAGGTTAAATATGGTGAAATACCTAAATTAGAAGAACAAATAAAACAATACGAAGAAAATATGAAAGATGGTTCTGAAAATTCACTTTTAAAAGAAGAAGTTACTGAAGAAGAAATATCTAGTATTGTATCAAAGTGGACAGGTATACCAGTAACTAAACTAGTTGAAGGAGAAAGAGAAAAATTACTTAAACTAGAAGATGAACTTCATAAAAGAGTTATTGGACAAGATGAAGCAGTTACAGCTGTTTCAAATGCAGTAATACGTGCAAGAGCAGGGTTAAAAGATGAAAGAAAACCAATTGGTTCATTTATTTTCCTAGGACCTACAGGTGTTGGTAAAACTGAACTTGCAAAAACTCTTGCTAGAAATTTATTTGATAGTGAAGATAATATAATTAGAATTGATATGTCTGAATATATGGAAAAACATGCTGTATCAAGGTTGGTTGGACCTCCTCCAGGATATGTAGGATATGAAGAAGGTGGTCAACTTACAGAAGCAGTTAGACGTGCTCCTTATTCTGTAATACTATTTGATGAGATAGAAAAAGCACATGAGGATGTATTTAATATGTTCTTACAGATATTGGATGATGGTAGACTTACTGATAATAAAGGTAAGACTGTAGACTTTAAAAATACTCTTATAATAATGACTTCTAATATAGGAAGTAATTATCTATTAGATGCAGGAGGTAATATAACAGAGACTACTAACAATTTAGTAATGAATGAAATGAAGCACAGATTTAAACCTGAGTTTTTAAATAGAGTAGATGATATTATAATGTTTAAGCCTCTAGACCAAGAAGATATCAAGAAAATTATAGACATATTTATGAAAGATTTAAAAAATAGGTTAAAAGAAAAAGATATTACTATTGAAGTTACAGATTCAGCTAAAGATGTTATGGTTAGAGAAGGTTATGACCCTGTATATGGAGCAAGACCGCTTAAGAGATATATAGGAAATACATTAGAAACTGTAATTGCAAAGAAACTTATTGCTGGAGATGTGTATAATGGATGTACTATAGTTATAGATGGAAAAGATGAAAATATTGAAGTTTTAGTTAAATAATGAAAAAAGAAGCAGGGTATAATATATCAAATATTTTACTCTGCTTCTTTTAATTTATAAACTATAATAAGATACATGTTTTGTAGAACTAATAAAAATATTGTTAAATCAATATATACAAACTAAATCTGATTCAAAGTAAGTATTTTAATAAGTTTTCTAAAATATATTTATATTTTTAAGATAGTCATAAATTTAAGATAATTGTAAAAAATTATTGCTTATTTTTATCAGGTTTAAATAAATAAAAACCAATTAATATTGCACCTATTAAACAAAGAAGTGTAATAATGATATAAACATTTCTCATTCCAAATACAAATATTTTATCATTACCAATTATATAATCGTTAACCCTATACCCAGCTTTAATACTCATAAAATTATATAAAAGTGTTGTAGAAATGGTAATACCTATAACTTGCCCTAAATTTCTTACAAGAGAATTTATACTTCCGACAACTCCCAACTTACTTTTAGGACAATTTGACATTATCAAAGCATTATTGGCAGGTTGAAATATAGCTTGTCCTATTGATATTATTGATACAGAAATAACGAATAAAATAAGGATAGAACTCTCTTTCAATCTTGACATTAAGAAAAATCCAGAACTCATAACAATAAGACCAATTAAAATAATTTTTTCTGACTTAATTTTATCTGATATATTCCCAAATATAGGTGAAAAAATGGCTAAAATCAAAGGTGATAATATCATAAATAAACCTGCATGCATTGGGGAAAGTTTCATAGTATTTTGTAAATAAAATGGAATTAAAATACTAGATGATGCAATACAAATGAATGATGAAAGAGCACAAACTAAATTCAATGAAAATTTAAAGTTCCTAAAAATTTCAAGGTCAAGAAGTGGTTGAGGATGTTTTTTTTCTAACATCAAAAATAATATAATAAAAATAATTGATAGTAATAGTGCAATTAATATATGTGGATTTAATAACCCTATTTGTTGAGAACTAATTAAAGCGCTAAAAAATAATGTTGTTCCTAAAAATTGAAGTATAGCACCAGTATTATCCATCTTTTCTGAAAACTTTTTACTATTAGGAAGAAATTTTGTATTTAAAAGGATTACAATAATACCGATTGGAATATTTATAAAGAATATAACATTCCAATCAAATATTGACAAAATAAATCCTCCTACAGATGGTCCAACCATATTTCCAATAGCAACTGCAGTAACTAGAATTCCTAGGGCTTTTCCTCTGCTTTCTTTTGGAAACAGCTCTGTGATAATTCCATGATTGTTTGCCATGTAGGCAGAAGCACCTATCCCTTGAATAAAGCGACAAACTATAAGTAAAGTTAAAGAATTACTTAAGCCACATAATAATGAAGCTGATGTAAAAATAATAGTGCCTGCTTGAAATACTCTGGATTTACCAATAATATCTCCAAGTCTTCCAAAAAATAATAGTGTTGAACAAATAATAATTGAGTAACTTGCTATTACCCATTCAATAGATGCTAGAGATACACGTAGCTTGCTTGCAAGAACTGGAAGAGCAACATTTATAATACTAGAATCTAATGTTGCCATAAAAGTCATGGCAATGACTACAAATAAAACTGTCATTCTTTTTTTATTTTCATCTTTTTTAAAAGATTTTGTCATTTTTATTACCTCCTTATTATAATGACTGACATTACCATTACGTTAATGTTTACAAGAATAGTTACATTTTATATAATATCGATATGAAATAATAAATACAATAACGATATTGCTTATAATTAGCACTATTTTGATAAGAGGTAAATAATGAATGATAAAAACACCTATTTTGACAGGAAAGGTCAAGAAAACTTTATAGATATTTTTTTTAAGGATGACATTAAAAAGGGAGCAAATTTTAAAAGACATTGGCATGAGCATCTACAAGTATATTATTTTGTTGATGGTATGGCATATCTTGAATGTGGATTGAATAATTTTAAGATAGTATCTGGAAATATTGCAATAGCAAATAGTAATGAATTACATTATTTAGAAAGCTTATCAGATAATTTAAAGTTCTATATTATTCGTATTGAACCTACATTCCTTTTTAGTAATCAAGTTGATTTGTTACAAACTAAGTACTTAGCACCATTAGCTCTAAACCATATTGTATTTGATAATTTAATTCAAAATGATTATCTTATTTTAAAATGTATTAAAACTATACTTTATGAATATAACAATAAAGAAATTGGGTATGAGTTATCTATAAAAGCTAATATCTATCAATTGATAGTGTTATTACTAAGAAGTCATGTTTATAAAATATTTTCTGAAGATGAATTTATAGAAAGAAAGCATTCTTTAGAAAAATTTGAATGTATATTTGATTTGATAGAAGAAAAATATATGGATAAAATTACATTAAAAGAACTTGCTAGTCATGTGAACTTGAGTGCACCCCATTTTTGTAGAACATTTAAGCAAATAACAGGTAAGACTACAGTCGATTTTATAAATGGAATCAGACTTGATAAAGCTATATATTATTTAAATAAAACAGATTTAAATATGACAGAAATTGCTATGAGATGTGGTTTTGATAGCATAAATTATTTTAGTCGTTTATTTAAAAAGAATTATAATATATCTCCAACTCAGTATAGACATGAACATAGAGATGCTAGTAATGTTTTTTTAAAAGATAATATAAAATAACTCATAAATATACTTTATAGGAAATATATATTTTTGAATATTTGAGTTTTTTTAATAAACATTAATAAAATATAAGATATAAAAGAGTAAGATTACTTATATAATTTGAAATATAAATGAGAAGGAGATAATGTTTATGAAAAATATATTTTACTATGAAACTAAAATTGGAAAAATAGGAATAGCAGAAAAAAATGATTATATTACAAATCTGTTTTTTGGAACATCTAGTTTAGATTATGAAAAATATTTACTCAAAGAAACAAAAGTTATAAAAGAAGCAAGTAAACAGCTAAAAGAATATTTAGATGGAGATAGAAAAGAATTTGATTTACCATTACAGTTATCAGGTGGTGAGTTTAGTAAAAAGGTCTGGAATGAACTCCGTAAAATTCCATATGGTGAAACAAAAACTTATGTAGAACTAGCAAACATAATTAATAATCCTAAAGCATGTAGGGCAGTAGGAATGGCTAATAGCAAAAATCCTATTTCTATTTTTATACCTTGCCATAGACTTGTTGGTTCCAATGGTAGTTTAAGAGGGTATTTAGGAGGAATAAAGGTAAAAGAATATTTATTAAAACTTGAACGAGAAAATAAATAATATGAACATATGGTAAATAAAAGTTTAAAAATAGTAATTTATATATAAAATTTAAATCAATCCTAAAGAATTAAAAGAAAGTCAAATGAATATAAAAAAATTATATGTTTATAAAAAATTTTATAATAAAAATCATCCTAAAAAATATATAAAAATAGAAAAAATATACAAGATTCTACAATAATAGATTTTTTTGTTATTATTACGAGTTTTTTATTGCAACTGTAGAATAAAAGTATTATTATATAATTAAGATAATTATCTAGGAAAATTTTGGATAATCAAAATATATTTTATAAAATAAAAATATAATTATATAAACTTTATTGAAAATTTGTTGGGAATTTCTGACTAATATTAAGAACATAAGTTTGTTGGGGGATGGTATATGTGGAAAAGTCAAATACTACTGTTACAAAAAAAGAAAAAATTGAAGATATAGGAATGAAATTAGACTATTTGTTGAGTGAAGATATTGCTTTTTATGAATTGTTACTTGAGATTTTGTATAAAGAGAAAGAAGAGAATTAATTCTCTTCTTTAAGAAATCTTTTTAGATAGGCATTATCAATCATTTTTTCTATAGCTTCTCTATCTTCTTTTTCAAGAGAATATATTTTTTCTAAAAGCTTTTTTGTTTTTTCACTTACTGATAAGTTCTCTATGATTAATTTATCTTCTTTGCTTATTTTTGTATTCTCATTTACACCTAATAAATAATCTGTTGATGTTTTCAATGCTTTTGCTAATCTTACTATTATTTCACTTTTAGGTTCTCTTAAATTATTTTCATAACGTGACAAGCTAGCCTCAGTTATACCAACTTTAGTAGCAAGTTCTTTTTGATTTATATCTAATTCTTTTCTCAGATTTGCTATTCTATCTCCTAAACTTTCCATATGTACATCACTCCTTACCGAAATTATAAGTTATTTTGATAAAAAGTAAAATAAAATTACCAAAAATATAAAAAAAAAAGATTAAAATAAGAAAATATATTGAAAATTACCATTTGTATATGTATAATATGAATTATACAAATGGTAATTAATTGAGAGGTGATGTATTGAAAATAAAAACTGAATTCATTCGTAAATATATAAATTGTTGAATGCTTTTAGCTTAGATATAAACAATATATATATAAATTTTTGATAATAAAATTACCAAATGTATAAAATAAATCGATAGCATTGATAATTTAATGCTTTAATAAAGATATAATTTAGATATAATAGACCAAAATACAATTTACTAATAAAGTAAAGTCTTATTAAAATAACGTTATTATAAGATAAGTTTTTATTAGATATGCAATTGATAGAGATAATCATATTAAAAAATCGAAATAATAAGTTTAAAGATTTAAATAATCTAAAAATCAATCGTACAATATTATTTCTTAGAAATAAAAATGGATTAAGTAGATGGAGGAATTGATATGGTAATAATTAGGAGTCAAGATAAAACTAATTTAATGCAGGCAAACCGAATTAAAATAGATGATAGGCAAATTTATGTAATATTTGAAAATAGCATTGATACTATAAAAATAGGAGATTATGAAAGTAACACAAGAGCTATGCAAGTGTTGGATAATATACAAAATTTTATTGAAAATGGAACAAAATATGATTATATAACATCTAATAAAATTAGATACAATATCAATAAAATATTTCAAATGCCAACTAAATAGTGAACGTGTATTTTTATGTTTAAGAACTAAAGCCCTCTTTTATACAGTATGAAAGAGGGCTTCACACATTTATAAGTATTGAAGTATATGTGTTTTTATCAGTAGATTATTTAATAAGGTATGATGGACCAATTAAATAATAAGAATTCTCCTAAAACAGCAAGTATTAAATATATAATAGCTTCATTTTTATAAAGAGAGGTAATTTCTTTGCTTATATCATCATCAATTGTAATAGCAATCTCATCTTGAGTAATATTTTTACATATAGATGAAAACATAGCTTTTTTCTTTATAAGATTAAATAAATTACTTACACATATCCATATGAAATATCCTAAAACAGTACCTAATGTATTCATCATTAAATCATCAATATCTGTAGCTCTGAAATTAAATAATTGACAAAATTCAATTGATAATGAAAAACCTAATCCAGTTAATGACACATTGACAATATTTCTAAAATTTTTCCAAATTAAAGGTAGTAAGAATCCTAAAGGCATAAACATAATTATATTTAAAATATAAGTTAAAATACCATTTGAGTTAAATGGTATTAAATTTATTTCATTAATCCTAAAAAGATTACTATACCTTCCTATATCCCATATGCTCCCAATACCAGCTTTACTAAGTGCTAAGTAAATATATAATAAAAAAATATATACCCATACTAAATGTATCACTAAGTTCTTTTGACCTTTCAAATTTTTTCTTTTTATAACTACTATTTGGTATATTAAACATGGTAATATAACACAAAGAAATGAATAAAATGTCCATATCATTTTATTTTTTCTCCTTTCAAAATTTATATTTTTAGTTCTATAAGTACTATCTTTATATTAAACTGTAAGTTTTAAAAATCTTTTAATAAAATCTTAAAAATTTATTAACTTATAAAAAATATATATAATCAAATTTTCTACAATTGTATGTAGATGTATAAAAATTTTATCGTATGTATAAATATTATAAATATATGGAAATAATAATAGTATATTTTGGTAAAGTAGGAGGAATTCTATGAAATGGATTAAATGGTATAGTATTACGTGTATATGTATTTTTACAGTAGTAGCTTTTTATATATTTATATTTCCCAGTAAAATAAAAATGATTGATACTTCATCTGCTTATAGCCTTATTGAAAAGAAAGTGCCAAATAGTGCTGTATATCAAGGGTATAAAAAGAATCCAGTTAATGGTACTACTACAATTTATTATAACTATAATAATTCAACTCATATAGTTAAATTATCACATCCCGAAGACTATTCAAGGAAGATTAACTGGAATAAAGTTTCAAATATTAGATTTGATTAATTCATAACCTTTATAAAAGTTTATGTTTCTATGGCAAACATTTTGTAACTTTATTTGTAGTCGAGCACTTTCTATTATAGAAGTGCTTTTTCTGCTTTATATCATAAAAAATATTAATCTATAATTTGAAAAATACACTAAAAAGATAATTACATAATATGATTGTGTAATATATTGATAAAAAATCGTAATAATTTTTTATTAGTATATGCTAATATTTTTTTAGATTTTTCGTAATTAATTAATAGAAAAATATATTATAATAATATTATGAAAATTTTAAAAAGTAAGAAAGAGGTAATATTATGAGAAGTGATATAAAAAAAGGAATAGAAGGAGCTCCAAAGAGAGCGTTAATGTATGGAATGGGTCTTACTAAAGAAGAAATTGAAAGACCATTAATAGGTATAGTAAATGCACAGAATGAGGTGATTCCTGGTCATCTGCATCTTGATGAAATAGCAGAAGCTGTAAAAAATGGAGTGAGAATGAGTGGTGGTTTGCCATTAGAATTTCCTGCTATAGGAGTATGTGATGGTATAGCTATGGGACATGTAGGAATGAATTATTCACTTGCTTCAAGAGAATTAATAGCAGATTCAATAGAAGCTATGGCTATGGCGCATGGTTTTGATGCTTTAGTACTTATACCTAATTGTGATAAGATAGTGCCAGGGATGTTAATGGCAGCTGCAAGACTTAATATACCAAGTGTTGTTGTGAGTGGTGGACCTATGCTTCCAGGTAAAAAAAATGGAAAAGTATATGATTTTAACTCTGCAATGGAAGGTGTTGGAGCATGTAAAGATGGAACAATGAGTGAAGAAAAATTAGAAGAATTAGCTATGAACTCTTGTCCCGGATGTGGTTCATGTTCTGGACTTTTTACAGCAAACAGCATGAATTGTTTAACAGAAGCCTTAGGGATGGGTATACCATATAACGGTACTGCTGCATCACATTCTGGAGAAAGAAAAAGAATAGCAAAATACGCAGGTATGTATGTTATGGAGCTACTTAAGAATGATATAAAACCTAGAGATATTTTAACAATAGATGCTTTTAAAAATGCTATAACTGTAGATATGGCAATGGCTGGTTCTACAAATACAGTACTTCATTTACCTGCGATAGCTTATGAATCAGGAATAGAGCTTAACTTAGATTTTTTTGATGAGATAAGTGAAAAAACTCCTTGTTTAACAAAATTAAGTCCAAGTGGAAAACATCATATTGAAGATTTACATATGGCAGGAGGAATACCAGCTATAATGAATGAACTTTCAAAGATAAAAGGAATAAATTTAGACTGTAAAACTGTAACAGGTCATACTATAGGAGAAAATATAAGAAATTGTGAAATAGAAGATGAAGAAGTAATACATACATTAAAAAATCCATATAGTAACCAAGGTGGGCTTGCAATATTGAGGGGAAATCTTGCTATAAATGGAGCTGTTGTAAAAAAGTCAGCAGTTGCAGAAGAAATGTTAGTTCATGAAGGACCAGCAAGAGTTTTTAATTCAGAAGAAGAGGCTGTGAGTGCTATATTTGGTAAAAAAATAAACAAAGGTGATGTTATAGTTATAAGATATGAAGGACCAAAAGGTGGTCCAGGAATGAAAGAAATGTTATCTCCTACATCAGCAGTTGCAGGGATGGGACTTGATAAGCATGTGGCACTTCTTACTGATGGTCGTTTTTCAGGAGCAACTAGAGGAGCATCTATAGGTCATATTTCTCCAGAAGCTATGGAAGGTGGTTTAATCGGACTAGTTGAAGAAGGAGATGTGATTTCTATAAATATACCAGAAAAAAAATTAGAGTTAAAAGTAAATGAAGTTGAAATAGAAAATAGAAAATTAAAATTTAAACCTTTAGAACCCAAAATAAAACATGGATATTTAAGTAGATATGCTAAACTGGTAACATCAGCCAATACAGGAGCAGTTTTAAAATAGTAGACTATATTTACGAAAATTAGAAAAAGTTAAGTAAATATTAATTGGATACCTTAAGTGTTATAGCACTAATGAGGTATCCTTTTTGTTTTACATAAAAAATATAAATGTTTATATGCAAAATTATTAAAGATATTCTATGTCAGTTTTGTATATGTAAGTAAACATGTATTTTTTAATATAATTATCTAAATATTATTTTATATATAATAAAATATGACTCCTAAAAATAAAAAATACATCATAAATATAAATAAGTAGAAATAGGTTCTAATTTCACTTATAAACCTATTATAAAATAAAATTTATAATTTTTATAAGCAATAAAATTTTTAGGAGGATATATGATGAATAAAAGAATGAAATTAATCCCATATGAAATAAATGAGAATCTAAGAGGAGCAAAAAATAAGTTTCCATATGGAATAAAACAAATGAATGCTAGAGGAATGTGGGATGAAGGTTATACTGGCAAAAATATTGTAGTTGGTATAATAGATACAGGATGTGAGATGTCCCATCCTCTTTTAAAAGGCAAAATAATTGGTGGAGCAAACTTTAGTGATGACAGTAATGGAAATAAAAATATATATGAGGATTTTAATGGGCATGGAACTCATGTGGCAGGCATTATAGCTGCATCTAATTATAATAATGAAGTTATGGGAGTAGCTCCAGATTGTAAGCTATTAATAGCAAAAGCATTAAATAAAGATGGTATTGGAACATATCAAAGTATAATTAATGCTATTAATTTTGCTGTAAATAAAAAAGTTGATATTATATCTATGTCTCTTGGAGGAAACAAAGATGATAAAAATTTGAAAAATGCTGTCATGCAAGCAGTAAAAAATAATATTTCTGTAGTGTGTGCAGCAGGTAATAATGGAGATGGAGATTCTAGTACAAGTGAGTATAGCTATCCAGCCAGTTATGCTGAGGTAATAGAAGTAGGTGCAATAAATGAAAATTATTTAGTTGAGAAATTTAGTAATTCAAACACTACAATAGACTTGGTGGCTCCAGGAAGAAATATCATATCAACTTATATGGATAATAAACTTGCTATTATGAGTGGTACTAGTATGAGTGCACCATATGTATCAGGGTCACTAGCACTAATTAAAGAATGGGCAAGAGAGGAGTTTGAAAGAGATTTAGATGAAGCTGAGCTATATGCACAATTAATAAAATGTACAAGGGCACTTGGAATACCTAGAACAGAACAAGGAAATGGGTACCTATATTTAAATCTTTATAAATACAAGAATAATAGCAAAAGATAATTTCTAATTTGATGATAAGAGACTGATATTGTATATAATCAAGAGAAATAACAAAAATTTAAGTGTAGAATTTTATATCGATGTATAAAAACGTGTTGAGCAATAAAGTTTATAAACATGTTAGGTAATTAGAATTGTAAAATAAATATACAGTACTGTAGATAGCACATCTGAAAAAGGTGTGTTTTTCTTTGTATCTATACATATAAAAAGACCTACAAGATGATTTAAAAGATATACAAAAATACTATAAGTGAAAATTTTTCATATGAAAGATTAGAAACAAATACAATACAATGTTATGACACAGAGTAAATAGTCTAAAATATAAATGATAAATATTATCAATAAGTATTGAATTTCAAAATCAATTATGATATTCTAGATTTAGAAAAACAAAGAGATTTCAAATAAAGGAATCTTTTATTTTCTAGATGTTAGTTAACTATTGATTAATTAAAAAAATACTACAGGAGGTAAGAATGAGTAAAATATATATTGTTTATTGGAGTGGAGCAGGAAATACTGAAAAAATGGCAAATTTTGTAGCTGAGGGTGTGAAGTTAAAAGGTAAGACACCAGAAGTTTTAGATGTTAGCTTACTGAAACCAAGTGATTTAAAAGAAGAAGATAAATTTGCATTAGGTTGCCCATCTATGGGAGCAGAGCAATTAGAAGAGGGTTATATGGAACCATTTGTGTCAGAATTAGAATCTATGGTATCAGGTAAACAGATTGGATTATTTGGCTCATATGGATGGGGTAATTGTGAATGGATGAGAGATTGGGAAGAACGTATGAAAAATGCTGGTGCTACGATTATAGGTGGTGAAGGAATTACAGCAATGGAAGACCCAGATGAAGAAGCAAAAGATGAGTGTATTGAATTAGGTAAATTATTAGCTGAGTAAAGATATATACTATAAAAGTTAGTATATATAATAGTTAATGATAGTAGCAGTATAAATACTAAGAGAGACTAATGTTTATGATATATAACAAAAATACAATTAGTGAAGATAGATAAAATGTTAGTCTCTTTTAGTATGAAATTAGATTTATAATTTAATGTTGTCTTTTAACAGGAACAACTTCATTATAAAAAGTTAATAGTTGATTGATAACAGAAGTGATAAAGGTTGTATCTTGTGCAAAACAAAGCATATTCGACCCAATATTAACCCATGTTTCAATATCTGTCTTTTCCATTGTAGGAAAAGTAATAAATGGCATCTTATATTCTTTACATATTTCAGCAGCATGAGAAATCATATCTTTTATTTCAACTCTATTCATATCCCCAGCAAATCCTATATCTAAAGATAAGTCACCAGGACCTAATGCTATAATATCAACACCATCAACTTGTACTATTTCTTCAATATTATCATAACCAAGTTTCTGTTCAATTAACATCATTTTCAATGTTTCATTATTGGCATTTTTAATATAGTCTAAATAATTCATACGCCCATAATAAGAAGCTCTTTGAGGATTACATCCTCTTATACCATTTGGTGGATAAGTACAAGCTGCTACTGCTTTTTGTGCATCTTGTGCTGTATTAATAAATGGGAAGCCTATAATATCTGTTCCCATATCCATTATAGGCTTAACAAGATCAGGGTCACTATTTACTAATCGAACTAAAGAGGCAGCACCACCAGCATGTGCAGCTATCATATGTTGCTGAATGTCTTTACGGTCTAAAGCTCCATGTTCTCCTTCAATCCATACAAAATCATATCCAGATAGGCCAACTAGCTCACTTACAGCTGAATCAGATAGTGAAACTGCAATTCCACATAATACCTTTCCTTTACTTAGCTTTTCTCTAATCATAGTTGCATATTTTTCCACTTACATCATCCTTTCTTCTGTCAATTTATTTTTACACTTCAAATAATACAACTTCAACCTAACTTGAAGTCAATACTTTTTATTGACTATTGTATAAAGTGTTTTTATAATGTTCTTATTCATATAAAATTTTAGGGAGGTAAAAAATATGAAATATTCCATAACTGATGTATCAAAAATAACAAATATTTCTCCATCTGCTATTCGATTTTATGAAGAAAAAGGTTTATTACTTCCTATTAATAGAAAATCAAGTGGTGTTCGTTATTTCTCAGAAGAGGATATAGAGCGTTTTATATTTATTAAAGAATTAAAAATAGCTGGTTTATCCATTAAGGATATCCATGAATGCTTTCATTTTTGTGATATGGGAGATGATACAATAGATAAAAGAATCCAGTTATTTCAGCAACACAAGCAAGATATTAAAAATAAAATAAATGAGCTAGAAGGTTGTATAGACAAAATAGATGAGAAGATAGATTATCTAAGTAAAAAAAAGATGTGTAAAAAATAATTTTTATAAAAGAATTTAATAGTTTTTTTATTTATCTAAAATAGAAGAATATTAATTGAAACTATTTAATGTTATCTTTTCCAAGAGATGTTTCTATAAATTCTTAGCAATGTGTTATTAGCTATTTATCTATGTAATAAAAAAGAAAATTATGATAATATATATTAATGTAAGTCGTAAAAATATTTTAAGACAACACTGATTTTACAAAATAAAAAGGTAATTGTAAAGTCTATTGAGATAGCCGAAAAGCTAAATTATAGTAAAGTAAGAGTAAGTAGAGTTGTAGGAATCTTAAAAAGAATCGGGTCTTATTATAGTGAAAGTTGATGGTGGTAATATTATTTCAACAGAAGAAGGAAGAAAAAACATTTAGACAAAAACTAAGAGGTGAGCTTATGGAGTATTTTAGTGGGTCAAATAATGAGGTACAAAAATTTGATTGGGGAGAGGTTACATGGATACATGAACCATTAAAAACACAATTTAATAGACTTAGTGCTGGGATTGTAAGATTTTTTCCAGGAAACTGCCAGAAAAAGCATTTTCATTTAAGTGAAGAACAGCTTTTATATGTAATTCAGGGAGAAGGAATACAAATAATTGATGGCAAAAAGGTCAATATAAAGGAAACATCCATAGTTTATTGCCCACCATATTCAGAACATGAAATTATAAACACTGGTAAAATCGATTTAGTAATATTAATTACTTATGTTCCTCATAAATTTTCAAGCTTGAGACAAATACCCATCGTATTTTCTGAAAATACTATACAAGAGTTAATTAATGTAAATATAATTGAAAATCTTGCAAATCAAATATCTAATATATTAAAGCTTAGAATATCTGTATATGATTCAAAACACAAAGAAATATTTGAGACTAATAAAGAAGATAAATTTTGTGATATTTGTAAAAGTGTAAAAATGTGCACTAGAAAACTTGTTAAAAGCATAAATAATGATAACTTTACAAGAGTGTACCATTGTGAGTATGGTGTTTCTAGTTTAGAGATACCTATAGTATTAGAAGAAAATATAGTTGGATATATAGAATGTGGCAATTTTATAGTATACAAGTCCATTGATGTATATAAAAATTTATCTGAACTATCAAGTAGTTCAGATATTGACATAAAATATATAAATGAAATTTACAATAAATTCCCATTAACTCCTAAAAGTAGATTATATGTATTAAAAGAAAATCTATTAATGATGTCTGAATTTATTCAGGAAATAGCTAAGAGAAATTTCTTTGAAAATCAACTTAGTATAAAAGATGAAGAAATATTGAAGAATAGAAAAGAAAATATAAGACTTGAAGAAGCACTTAAAAAAGCAAATAGTAAATTATTAGAAGAAAAGTACATCATTAATCCAATAGATATGTTCAATAATGTTTTAAAAGAATATCCCTTTGAATTAGAACTTTATATTGAAAAAGAAATTAAAAATATGAACTTAGAAGGTGTTTATAATCTAATAGATGCAAATAAATTAATATATAATGATATTAGAGATACTATTCAGGAAATGATATTTGTATTATCTAGAACAGTGCTTAGAGACTTAGGAGATTTAAAGCTTATATCTTGTTTAAGAAGTAAATACAATAAAAAAATATCTCTTGTAAACAGTGATGAAGATTTATGGGATGTATTATTTGAATTTTCCAAAGAGTGCATTGATAAGAATAGAGCATTTTGGAAAAAAGATAAGGGAAATCTTATTGAAAATATAAACGAATACATACAAAAATATTATAAAGAAAATATAAATTTAAATAGTATATCAGAGGTCTTTTTTATAAGCCCAAATTATTTGAGTTCTATTTTTAATGAAAAAAATAAAGTTTCAATAACGGAATATATAAATCTTCTTAGGATAGAAGAATCTAAAAAATATCTATTAGATAGAAGTATGAGTATTAGTGACATTTGTAAGAAAGTAGGTTTTAATAATAGTAGTTATTTTTCACAAATATTTAAGAAGTTTAATAATATAACTCCAAATGAATATAGAAAGAATATTCTAGATAATAAAGATTAAATAAGATATATATTGTAAGAAAAATTGAAAGAGAATGATGGAGGAATTTTATGTTTGCAATTATTTTTTTATGTATAGGTGGTTTTTTAGCTTCTTTTGTAGATTCTATAGCAGGAGGAGGAGGGCTTATAAGCATGCCTGTTCTTATGGCAATTGGAGTGCCAGTGCATCTTGCTATTGGTACAAATAAATTTGCAGCATCAGCAGGATGCATAAGTAGTGCTTATAGATATGCGAAATCTGGAAAAATCAATAATGACCTTTTAAAAAAATTAGTACCATTTACTATTATTGGTAGTATTCTAGGTGTAAGATGTGTACTATCAATAAGTGAAGATATATTAAATGTCTTGGTTGTAGTAATGATTTTAATAGTAGCTATTTACACCTTTGTTTCAAAAAATTTAGGTCAAGAAGATAATTTTGAAGCTATTAATAAGAAAAATTTAAGATTAGGAATGCTCATGGCTCTTATAATGGGTTTTTATGATGGTTTTTTTGGTCCAGGTACAGGAACTTTTTTAACTTTTGGGTTTATAAAAATATATGGATATGATTTTTTACATGCTTCTGCAAATACAAAAATATTAAACTTAACAAGTAATATAACTTCATTATTATTATTCATGATAAATGGTCAGGTGTATTATCAGATTGCTATAGTATTTGCATTAGTGATGATAATAGGTGCTTATGTTGGTGCTAAAGTTGCTATAAAAAAAGGTTCAAAAATGATAAAACCAATATTTCTAGTAATGGCATTGTTTATGGTCACAAAATTAGTATATCAGACGTTACTTTAGTGTGTTAACTTTTTAGTTTTATAAAAATTCTAATTATTTTCTAATATAGTTCATATATAATACACATATAAATTGTAATATTATGATATAAGGTTATATCATAAAAATATAACTTTGATTTATGTATATGAAATATATAATAATTTGTGGGAGGAATATTTATGAACATATCAAGAAGAGCTATGAAGATAATTGAACTGGCACAAAAAATTGCTAATAAAAGAGGTGTAACAGTACAAGAAGCTTGGAATGATGCCATGAGAGAATACAAAGAAAAATATGAATATGTTGCATAATGGTATGCGTTATATTTTAAATATAAAAAATATAAAACAAAAGGGCTTGGAGTTTAATTTCTAAGCTCTTTTGTTTTTGAAATTAAAATATTTAGATAAAAATAAGAGTTTAATAAAATTGGCCTATTTAAGCAAATTAAAAACTTCTATGTGAAAATTTCAAATAACTATTTAGAAAATTTTCTAAATAGTTATTGAAATAAAATGAGAGTTATAGTATACTCTATTTAGATGAAATTCTAAATAGAGAGGTGATGGTGTTGGGGTTTCCAGAAACTTTTAAAGCTCTTTCAGACCCTATACGAAGAGAAATATTGGTTATGCTAAGAGAGAATAAAATGTCAGCAGGAGAAATTAGTGAAAAATTTAATATGACAAATGCCACAATTTCTTATCATCTATCTCAATTAAAAAAGGCAGGACTCATATTTGAAACAAAGTATAAAAATTTTATTTTCTATGAAATAAATATTTCGGTTTTTGAAGAAGTTATGCTTTGGTTTTCACAATTTATGGAGAAGGGAGAAAAAGATAATGAAAAAAGCGATAAATAAACAATTTGTTTTATCTACTTTAATATGTTTTATACCATTTATTGTATCGATATATTTTTATAATAGATTACCAAATGAAGTTGCAATTCATTTTGATAACTATGGGAATCCAGATAATTATGCTCCAAAGGTTATAGCAGCTTTTGGTGTACCATTGTTAATGCTATGTATCCATTTATATACATGGTTTAGACTTGAGAATGAACCTAAGAAAGCGGCTCTTTCAAATGTTATGCAAAATTTATCAAAATGGGGAGTTGCTATACTTTCAGTGATTCTACAAATTATGATGGTTTTGTATTCAACAGGAATTAGTTTGGAGTTTAATTTTTATACAGGCTTAATTTCGGGGATATTAGTTATTTTATTTGGAAATTATCTTCCTAAATGTAAACGAAATTATTCAGTTGGAATAATTTTACCATGGACCCTTAATGATGAAGAAAATTGGAATAAGACACATTACTTAGCTGGATGGATTTGGCTTATTGGTGGAATATTATTAATTATTAATGCATTTATTAATATTCCTTTTTATAATATCTTTGTAATCTTTGTAATTGTAATATTACCATTTATATATTCTTACTTGATGTATAAAATTTCAGGTAAAAATAATTAATGTAATCAATCACTATCATAATATTTGGATAAAGATAATATATTTCAGAACTAAAATAGATAATGAGGAAATGACTAAGACCTTTGTTTTAGTTCTGAAAAAATCTTACTTAATGATAACTTGTTGAGATTTTTAAAAAATTATATAAATTAGACTATTGAACATAAATTGAAAGTTTGTACCTAATGTTGAAAGGATAAGTATAGTGTGATACTATTATAAGAAATTATTTATAAATATAGGAGATAGAAGATGAATACTAAAGAAATGAGGGCATATAGGGAATTTTACAATAAGAAATTAAGCGAGACAGATGAGTTTTTTAGAATATTTGGAAGTCTTGATGATAAGACTTATTCAGAAGGAGCTATAAGTAAAAAAAATAAGGAATTAATGGGGTTAGCTATTTCAATTTTAAGTCGATGTGATGAGTGTATTTGTTATCATATTGAGGGCTGTATTAATTCTGGAGCAAGTAAAGATGAAATTATAGAAGCTATAAAAATAGGTGTAATTGGTGGTGGGTCTATTACATATCCAAACGCAAGATTTGCAATAAAAATCTTAGAAGAGTTTAACATATAATCTTAACAGTGGTAGTTTATTTAGACTAGTAATAATGAGTTTTTTAAAATTAAGTTTTATTTTCTAAGCTTATTTTTTATTAAATTTTTAGAATTGTATACATAAATTTTAAAATAATATAGTGGTTTTGAATTATTTACATTATAGACTATATTGAGAATTGTATATTGTTATTATTAAATCTTTTATATATTTTTTATTTTAAATAAATTGAATATTTACATATTTATATTTTTATGTACTAGAAGACTCTTTATAATTCACAGAAGTTTTAACAAATAACTTTTGCAAATAGGTTAAACAAAGTTTTATTTACTGTATTTTATTATTAAGTTTCCTACAAATTAAATTGTCTATTTTTATTTATAAAGTAGAATAAACTATTTTTGTTAGGAATCTTGAAGATAAAATTAAGTTAAAAAAATAAAGGAACTAATTTGTCTAACGTTTATTGGTGAAAAATAAATATATAGAAGTTATAATAAATATATAAAAATGTATGAGAGGTGTTATATGTTTGGTAAACCAAAAGAAAGTGTTAGATTTTTAGACTTTAATGATGTAGCAGAAAAGTTTGGAGAGAAAAAGGCTGTTGCAATTTTTGATGCTATAGCTGGGAAAAAATCTAAAGAACATATTATCAAAGATATAGAAAAATTAGTAAAAAATGAAGTTTAGATATTTATAAGGTATACTGAGCATGAGGGTAGCTCTTTATACCTTCTTTTTTATTCTTTTTGGATAATAATTCTAATGGTTAAATTTTGTTTTACAGAAATAATGTGGTCTAGATAAATTTTTTAAATGTATTTAATAAACAAGACTTAAATTTATAAAGATAAATCTCTTTTTCATTGTTGAAATGATGAAAATATATTTGATTTCATACAAAAAAGAGTGCCTCATAGACTAAAAAGTTGATTTTGAGACACTCATTTTTATAATTTAAAATAGTAATTAATTTTATCAATTAAATTTTAGAATCAAATGTTGGATAAGTTGTCAGCTTTCAAGTATAAACAAAGTAAACAGTTTAATAAAGCTAAAAACTTAATTCTGATAGCCAACTTATCAGCTTATTTTCTCGTTCTTTTAAATTATTATTATTAAATTTGTCCAATTTAATTTCTCCAATAATCAGACCATCAGACATAAATAATACTCGTTCAGTCTTTGAGGCTACCTTGGCATCATGAGTTACAAGCATAATAGTTGTACCTAATTGGTTAATATCTATAAGGATGTCCATTACTTCATTTGTCAGTTTTGAATTAAGTGCACCTGTTGGTTCATCTCCAAATAAAATTTTTGGTTTATTAATTAAAGCACGACAGATAGAAGCTCTTTGAAGTTGACCTCCAGAAACCTGAGTAATATCTTTATCTTTGATTTCTAAAATATTCATTTTCTCCATAAGTCTTGTTGCTCGTTCATTGATTGTATGGCGACTTTCTTCTTTGCTTAAGTAAGCAGAAAGGATTATGTTGTCAAATATATTTAAGTTTTTAAGTAAATTACTTTGTTGAAAGATAAAACCCATGTTTTTTAATCGAAGTTTTGATAATTCTTCTTCAGACATATTAGAGAGCATTTTGCCTGAAAATTTGATAGTTCCAGATGTTAATTTATCCATTCCACTTATGTTGTGTAGTAGAGTTGATTTTCCAGAACCAGAAGCCCCCATAACAGATATAAATTCACCCTGTTGAATGGATAAATCTATTCCTTTTAAAATTTGTTGTACATTTCCTTTACCAATATTATATTCTTTAATAATTTTTTTAGCTTCTATAATATTATTCATAACATACCCCTTATTCTATAATAGATATAATTTTTATTTTATTGATTGTTCTGCTAATTACTGTAATTGTAATGAATACTGTGAGAATTAAAATTGCTGGACAAAGTATATATATAACTAATGGGTTTACTACAAATTGAAGATTTAATATGCCAGAAAGTAGTAATCCAGATATTTTTTGTCCAAGTGTATTTGCTAGAATAATTCCTAAACCAACTCCAATTATAAGTACTAATAAAGCTCTTGTAATGTATTGAATACGTATATCTCTAGTGGAAAACCCTAAACTAAGCATAGTTGCTGTTTGTGATGTATCTTTAGCAATGAGCATTTTAAAAAACATTGCTGTAATTAATGAAGAAATTGCAACAGATATGATAAAAGATAATTTTATAACAAGTCTTAACTGACTGATGACAGAACCCAATGTTTGACTTATGTAATTATTCATATCTGTAACTTTAGCAGGGGAATAATCTATACTGTATTGCTTTAATTTATCTTCTAAATTAACTCCAGACTTTATATTTAAATTTATAATATTCCATAAAATATTATCTTCTTCAGAAGGTAGCATAGCTTTTGCAGTCTTACCTCCATATGTGATATCTTGATATATGCCACTAACAGTGAGAGTTAACTCTTTATTTTTTGAGAAAACTGACAAATTGTCTCCAATACTTTTCTCTAATTCATTTGCATTTATAGTAGACAATGCAATTTCATCTTCTTTTATTGGTGCAGAACCTTTCAAATATGTTAGTGGGAAAGTTTTAAAGTTTCCATTTTCTATTTTTATATTTTCTAATTCACCATCTTTATTTTTTATTTTATATGAACTTGTTGTAAAGGATGCATATTTTTCAATATCACTGTCGTTTTTAATATTCTGTAATATAGAATTAAAAAGATGCTGAGTTTGTTTTGCTCGTTGTAAATCAATACGAATATCGCTTTTACCAGCACCCATGTAAGTAATAAATTCAGGTGATTGAATAGTGTTTAGAAAATTAAGTGGCACAATCATAAGAAAAATACAAATCATATAGACAAAGCAGAGCAATCCATAGGTAGTAAATTTTCTTACTACTTCATTTAATCCTAAAAACATGTTAGTGTTTGTTATTTTGTTTTTGTAGAGTTGTAGGTTATATCCATATTTTACAGAGTTTATAGACTTACTACTTCTTAATGCATCCACGGCCGATATTTTTTTTAACTTTTTAAGTATAATTTTACAAAAGAATACAATAGATACAAATACAAGAACTGAGCCAATAAAAGGAATAAGTATACTAAAAGTAGATTTATTTACTGTTCCCATATAAAGATTAATATTTTTTGTAAAAAAGGAACCTATAAATAATGATAGTATGTAACCAAGAGAACTTGCCAAAGATGCAATTAACAAGTATTTTGTCAAATATAGATTTTGGATGTTGCTATTTTGAATTCCAATTGCTTTCATAACTCCAATCTCTCTATAATCTTCTTCAATCGTTGTAATCAATGTAAATCGTAAGCATAAAACAGAAATTACAATAAGAAGAATACTAATTAAGATGACAATAATCACTACAATTCCATCAGACAAAGCATTTAGTATTTGATAAATAGGATAAGTTATTGATGTGCCTATTTGTGGAAGTTTAGTTGATTGATATAGTGTCTCAAATTTATTAATTTTATTTATATCATTTAATAGAAATTCAATCAGATACTCGCTTTCTCCTATATTAGCTTTTAAAGTGTTCCAATCATTATCACTTATTAAAAAACGTTTTGAAGTAACTAGAGAAGGGTTCATTTGAGCATCGCGTATAAAATCTTTTATTGTAAACTCCATAAAGAAATTACCATTAATAATTTTTATTGTATTCCCAATTTTTAAATTGTATTGCTTCATATAATATACAGGAACTCCTATTTCACCATCTTTTATTTGCATTATTTGATTATCCATATCTAATAAAAAATCAAATTTATCATTTTGTTTTGTAAAGCTATTTTCTAGTACACTGTTAGCTTGATTTTTTCCATTATTTCCCAGAAAAATATTAGCTCCATTTATATTTAAAAGTTCAGTAGTCTGTTGTTCTTTTACACATGGAGTTTTAGATGAAAACTTATCAATTTCTTCTTGATTCAATTTACCAGAATACATTTGAACATAGTGGGGTGCATGAGATTTTTGAAACAAGGAAGTCATAGAATCGGTTAGTTCTACAATGACGTTTGTTGCACTAGATACCAACATTGATGCAAGTAAAATAAAAATAAATAGAGTTGTTGTTACTACTTTATTTCTTGTTAAATCTTTCAGTAATATTCTTTTAAGCATAATTAATCCTCATTTCTTAAAAATTTTTATGATTATAAATGGTATAAATATAATGATATAACTAGCTAAATTAATAGTAAGAATCAAATATAAAAATTTAGAAATTATATTTTAGATAATTTATTTAGTTAGAGCTATAGATGCAAGAGTATTAATAGTTACATTAGATTTTAATATTGTTAGGCATCTATTTCCTCAATTTTGTAATTAAAATCATATGTATTTTTTATAATTTGTTTTAACTCTATTTATTTGATTAGTTATCCAAGAACTTTGTATTAAATATTTTTATCTTTCGATTTATCTTATAATACTCATAGATGCTATTTTTAAACCGACCGTCAGTCTATAATAATAATACAATAGTATTTTTGCTTTGTCAAGTTAACTTAAAAAATAAAATATAAGATACTTATAATAAAATCTTCATATAAAATATACTATAAGTATCTTATTATGAGATATAAAAAAAATAAGATAATTAGTATGTGTTATTTTAGTTCTTTACTAAGCAAAATGCTTTTATATCAATTAAAACATGTAAGAAGATAGTGACTGATTTTATATGAGAATCTTTTGTTAGAAAAGGTTTGTTAAAAGTAGTGACATTATAGGTGAATTACTATTTTTTAGATGAATCATGAAGAATAATAATTAAATTAATAAATATAAAGATATTTTTTATTTATTATTAATTAAAAA
>NZ_OEZH01000065.1 GCF_900243075.1 Clostridioides difficile | reverse complement strand
TAGAAGCTATCAACTTCGATAATTTTAAAAAGTTATCAGCTTTATATATTACAAATTAGATGTCATATCACTAAATATATATATGCAGTTTTCAAAGTACTAACGCACATCGCCAACAAACAAACTTCACATACGTTCAGTTTATTCTGTTACTTAAAGTGCTATCGCACAAAGCTTGTATAAAGTTAAGCTATAAGTGCATTGTAAGAGTCTACTAGATAAATCAAAGATTTAGATAATATACTCTTAAATGGTGGAGATGAGGAGAGTCGAACTCCTGACCCCTTGCTTGCAAGGCAA
>NZ_OEZH01000084.1 GCF_900243075.1 Clostridioides difficile | reverse complement strand
TAGCTATAGGTATTAACTTAGAAGGCATAAAGGAGGTTTTAGGAATATGGATTGGAGAAAATGAAACTTCAAAGTATTGGCTAAAGGTACTTACAGATATTAAAAACAGAGGAGTTAAGGATATATTAATAGCTTCTGTAGATGGACTAGTTGGGTTTTCTGATGCAATTAAAGCAGTATTTCCTGATACTGAAATACAAAGATGTGTTGTACATCAAATTAGAAATACTTTAAATTATGTATCATATAAAAA
>NZ_OEZH01000081.1 GCF_900243075.1 Clostridioides difficile | reverse complement strand
TATTAATTAACTCTGCAAACTCTTTTGGTTTATAGTTATTGTTTTTCATATAATCACCTCTTGACTATATTTTACTATAAATAACTATATTTATCTATATTTTTATTAACTAAAGATAACCTCCTTATTAAAATGTTAGATTATATAAATAATCTACAATTACAACTGCTTAACAAAATTTTGAGTTAATAAATTATATCACATGTAAATATGAAAGAATAGTAGAGAATTTTTATATTATATATTCAATATCTTATATAAAATTTACTTTGTTTAAAGTCTAAGTGGCTTATCCAATCTTGATAAGACGCTTTTCTTGTCATAAGATATGATTCTCATACAAGGTTCATGTAATTTTGATGTAATACACTGATTACCAGTATACATACTACTAACGAGCATATTTCTATAGAATGGAAGATATAATTTTTTATGATTATCATTGTACCATTGTCCAAAACAGTTAAAAAGAGTAGAGTACAAAGAAATTATTTGTACTTTACTCTTTTATTGTTTTATTACAAAAACTAATTTATATCAGTAATTCAAATATGTTTAACTAAAGTATAAGGATTGTATATAATCTTATAATAAATTTATCTGACAAATTAAGATATTATCTTAATTAAATTATAGGTACTTATATATAATATTATAAGCAATTTATCTGGAAAATTAAGATATTATTTTAATTAAATTATAAGTATTTGTACATAATCTTATAGTAAATTTATCTGACAAATTAAGATACTATCCAATTAATATATAAGATAAAGTTACTTCTTTTTAACTGGGAAGCATACCTCTGTTACCCAATTATCAGGATTATTGTCGTTACCAGGACTTATATGATAAATATTAAACATAGGAGCATCCACCTCATAATTATTGTCTGATATCCAAGTACCAATAGCTTCACAAGCATCTGCAACTTGATTGAAATTTCCATTAACAATTGCAGTTGCGGCAGTTACACTTGGTACAGTCTTAAATTTAACATGTTCAGTATCTTTATACTTTCCAGATACAGCAACTTGTACTTCAACATCTACATAATCTTCTTTATATCCAGTATCATAAAAAACTGCTTTAGAATGATTTGGAGATTCAATTTGGACATTCTGGTCTTTTGTCTCTGAAAATGCTTGATGCCATAACATTCCTTCATCTTGATAAGTTGGTATAACCCTTCTAAGTGTCATCATATATTTTGGTGCAAAATTCTTTACAGTTACATCATAGTTTTTCATAGTATCATTTCCTCCAATTCTTTTAATAGTAGTTTCTATTTTCAGTAGTTTTTTCTGTGTATCTTCTAATTGTTCTTTTACTTGAGAATGATGGATATTTAGATATTTTATAAGACTTTCTTTATCGTTGTATTCTGTCAAAATTTCTTTTATAGAATACAAGCCAAAGCCCATATCTTTTAGTGCATGGATTCTATTTGTAGTAGAAAGTTGGTCTGCACTGTAGTATCTATATCCATTCGTTTTATTCGTATGGGAAGGAGTTAAAAGTCCAATTTCGTCATAATGACGTAGCATACGAATGCTAATTTTACTTAGCTTTGAAAAATCGCCTATCTTAAACATGTTTTTGTCTCCTTTATAAAGGTATTTTTAGCTTAATATTAATATAAACCATATCATAATGTTAGAGTCAACTAACATTATAATTAAATTATATTGACATATGATGGGAAAAATATTATACTGAACATGTTCAGAACTGAAAATGTTGGTTGTTTGGGAGGTCTATTATGAAAAGTAATGATAAGGATGCTAGAGAACGTATAATTGAAGTTACATTGAATCTTTTAGATGAAGTAGATGATATTGAGAAGATTACAGTTAGGCAAATTGCTGAGCGTGCAAATGTTGGAGTTGGTTTAATAAATTATCATTTTAAAACAAAGGATAATTTGTTGAGTACTTCAATAGGAGATGTGATGTCAAACATAATAGCAGAGCTATATGACGATAGTGTATATACTCTAAGACCTATTGAAGATTTGAAAAATTTATTAAAAAAATTGTGTGACACTGGGTTACATTATGAAAAAGTACTTCCTTTTGTGTTGAATCAATGTATAGCCAATGGAGATATGCAAGCAGAACTTGATATTGTCCCTATGCTTCGTAAAATTTTTGGAAATAAAAAAGATGAAATGAGTCTAAGGATTATTGCCCTGCAAATTATTTTACCAATACAAATTTCTGCTTTATCGACAGAAGCATTTCAGTTATACAGTGGTATAAATATAAAGAATAAATATGAGCGAGATAAATTTATTGATATTTTAATAGAAAATATTATTGGAGAGGATGTTGATGTAAGATGAAAATTATAACTATTGGTTCAAGTCTTATTACTGCTTTACTTTTTCTTTCAACTATGATTTGTGGATTCTGGATTAAGAATAATAAGGTAACAGATGCAAGTTCTATTAAGTTTCATATGAATAGTGCTATTTTTACAGGTATATTTTTATTGATTTCCATAATCCTTTTAATTATATATATGAAAAAATAAAAATATTATATTAATAGGTAAAGCGTCAGAAATTCTAAAGATAAGAGTTTTTAAAATTTCTGACGTCTTTATCATTGTGTTTTATTAAACATTAATAATGTAGTCAATATTGTATATTAAAAAGTATTACTTGTTGAAAGCTAATACTGAATCTTAAAAATAAGAATTACCTGTTCGAAGCTAATACTAAATCTTAAAAATAAGAATTACCTGTTAAAAGCTAATATTAAATCTTAAGAATGAATACAAAGTATTAGAAATTAAGAAGCATTTTTTAGCTCAAGTGGATTATCTATGCCAAAATAATCATATAAAGCAGAGCTTATTTCCTCTAAATTCCCATTTTGGAAAGGTAATTGTAAATTCACCTTTTCTACCACATCCTTAAATCCAGCATCAGTGTTTTGATTTAAAAAATCCATATATACATCAACCGCTTTTCTGTAATCATCTTGTGACAGTTCCCATATCTGAAGTGATACGTCAGAAGCAAGACCATAACTCAAGTAATAAAAAGGAACTTGGAAGTTATGAGATACAAGTATCCAAAATGGAGCATTCTTTTCTTTAAGTACATTATTGGATACTCCATATTCTTCCTCTAAATTAAAGAATAATTTATTTATATCATTTAAACTCATATATGGATTTTTGTATATAATTTCTTGAAATTCATCATAAAGACAAGCATCAATAATAGTATTTAGAACAATTGATAAGTGTTCTTTTTTTATAGCTTCAGATTGTTTACCAAAAAAATCATCAAAATATTTGTAAAATAGAATTTCTAAAGATGTTGAATGAACTTCACATATGTCTATACTTGGCTGTATCTTATTATTTAGATTAATGCTGTTGTAGTAATTATAAAAATGACCAAACTCATGAGCAAAACTAGTAACGCCTAAAAAAGAATTGTCCCATGTATTAAACAAAAAAGGTGCTTTATACTTAGTTATATAAGTAGTATATCCTCCTGGAGATTTATTCTTTCCAGAAGAATAATCGTACAAGTCATATTTTTTCATATAGTCGAAGCTCTCTTTTAGTTTTGGAGATATATCTTCAAGTACCTTATCAAATTTCCTAAATGAGCGATTCTTATATACTTTAATATAAATAGAAGAATCAGCAGGTTTTGATGAAATCTCTCTATATAATGGTACTATGTACTCCTTTACATCTTGTCTAAATTTTTTAGCTTCTTCTTGAGAATAGTCTTTGTTTAGGTTCATATAAGCATATTCTATATAATTTTTAAATCCTAGCTTACTTGCTATTTCAGTTCTTGTCTGTACAAGTTCTAAAAAAATATTACCAAATATAGGGTTGTATTTTTTTAAGTAATCTGAATAAATTTTTACATATTCTTCAGGGCTAAGGTTTGGTCTTGATAAGGCTTCTTCAAAGTCTATCTCTATATCATCTACTGGTACTGTAGACTTAGATAACAAGTCTTCATATTTTACAACTAGGTCTTGCTCTTTTTTAAGTAGACCTTCAACTTCTTTAGAATTAAGTTTCCCAATGTTCTTTAGATAATTAAATGTATCTTTTCCAAGTTCTTTTTCTAATTCTTTAGAGTATTTAGAAGTTACAAATCTATCTTGAAAGTCTTTGTATGACATGTCAACATCAACTGATTTACTCATAAGATACTTGTATTCTTTAGAGTAAAATTCTTCTGATGAATCTATATTGTTTCTAATTTTTGCTATAGTAAGTGTACTGTAAAAATCTTGATAAATCCTATCAACTTCATTAAATAAATTTAATTGTTCTTTGGCGGTTTTAGATGTTAAAAGTTTATCGCTATACATGTTAATATTTTCGCAAATAGACTTTATATCAGGACGCTTATATTCCATTTTTTCAAAGGGAATAGTTCCTCTAGCAGAATCTTTTTTTGTATCATTAGTATAATTTCTTATGTATGAAGCAAATATAATAAAAACTGCAATTAAAATTAGAAAAACAAATATTTTCTTCTTGGATTTAACCATAAAAATCCTCCAATCATGGATATAGTTATTAATTATTTTACTATATTAAATATAAAAAATGCATGTTAAGAAAATTTAACATAAAGATATAGATAAGATTATAAATAATATAAAAAATTCAACTTCAAAAAAGTATATGAAATTTGTGCTGGTAAAATGATAAATAAATTTTAAGTACAAAATAGTAAAAGTTATGATAGTTTTAGACCTATTATATGTAAAAAATATAGATGTTTTTGGTGCAATTTAAATTAAAAGACATATATAAAAATTTGAAATATTCCAAACAAGAATTATAAAAATTCATATCATTGTCTTTATACAATATTTATACTATAATAGAATAATAATTTAGAGGAAAGCTCTAAAAATAAACAAATTAAAGGTCTTAACAGTAGTGATTTTATGTTAAGGAGGTATAAAGAAAGTTGAAAACAATAGTTAGAAGACTTATTCTCTACGCAGATGGAATGCGACCTACTCAAATAATGGTATCTGGATTTGCTGCGATTATTGTAATTGGAGCATTGTTGTTAACACTCCCGATAGCGTCACAGAGTGGAGAGAGTATAGGCTTATTAGATGCTCTGTTTACGGCTACTTCAGCGGTTTGTGTTACTGGTCTAGTTATGGTAGATACAGCAACTTATTGGAGTTTATTTGGACAGATAGTTATAATAACATTGATACAAATTGGTGGTCTTGGATTTATGACCGTAGCTACAATGTTTTCACTTATGGCACGAAAAAAAATACAACTAAGAGAAAGATTATTAATACAAGAGTCATTAAACCAATCTGATTTGTCGGGTCTTGTAAAACTTACAAGATTTGTATTAATAATAACCATAACAATAGAGGGAATAGGTGCACTAGTTTTATCAACTGTCTTTATTCCACAATTTGGTTTGTCTAAAGGAATATGGTATAGTGTATTTCACGCAATATCAGCGTTTTGTAATGCCGGATTTGATTTAATGGGGAGTGTAAGTGGACCATTTACATCATTAAATTCTTATGTAAATAACTTTACAGTATCAATGACTGTTTGTGCACTTATAGTGCTTGGAGGTCTAGGATTCCCTGTTGTGCTTGATATTGTAAGAAAAAGAAGATTTTCAAAATTAAATGTACATTCTAAAGTTGTATTATTTTCAACTGCGACACTTGTTTTAGTAGGTGCATTATTTATTTTTCTTATAGAATTTAATCAAAAAGCTACTATGGCGGACTTGCCTTTAAAGGGAAAAGTATTATCAGCGATATTTCAATCAGTAACGGCAAGAACTGCTGGTTTTAATACTCTTGATTTAGCTACTTTACAAGAAAGTAGTGTATTTGTAATGATAATTTTGATGTTTATTGGAGCATCACCTGCATCAACTGGTGGAGGTATAAAAACAACAACATTAGCTGTTTTAATAATTACAGTTAGAAGTTTTCTATCAGGAAAATCAGATATAGAAGCTTTTGAAAGAAGATTAGCTCCATCAACTATAAAAAAATCTCTAGGTATATTTGTAATTAGTATATCAGCAGTTATTTTTGGAACCCTGATTATTTCAATAACTCAGCCTAATTTTACACTAGTTCAATCAGCGTTTGAGGTTACATCAGCACTTGCTACAGTTGGTTCAAGTTTAGCTGGAACTCCAAACTTAAATGCTCTAGGAAAGATTATAATAATAATCTTTATGTTTATGGGTAGAGTTGGTTCTCTTACTTTATTTATGGCGATACTTTCTGGAGGTAAAAGAAAGAGTCAACCAGTTAGATATGCAGAAGGTAGAATTATGGTTGGTTAAGTTAGCAAGTAGTAATAAAATTTATTGGTGTTAGGCATCAAGTAGTAATATAAACAAATTGTGTATTAGGGAGGAAGTTTCGAGATGAAGCAATATATAGTCATTGGGTGTGGGCGATTTGGAAGTTCAGTTGCGTCTACTATGCATCTTTTAGGACATCAAGTAATGGCAATAGACAAAAATGAAGATTCAGTCCAGAGTGTATCTGACAAGGTAACTCATTCACTTATAGTGGATGTTACTGATGAACAAGCGTTAAGGTCATTAGGTTTAGGTAACTTTGATGTAGCAGTAGTTGCAATAGGTTCTGATATAAGGGCATCTATCATGGCGACTCTTATAGCCAAAGAAATGGGTGTAGAGTTGATAATATGTAAGGCAAAGGATGAACTACAAGCTAAAGTACTTTATAAAATTGGTGCAGATAGAGTTGTATTCCCAGAAAGAGATATGGGAGTAAGAGTTGCTCATAATTTAGTTTCTGATAACATATTAGACCATATTGAACTTGACCCAGAGTATTCAATTGTTGAAATCGTAACTCCAAATAGCTGGGTTGGCAAGACACTTGTAGAGCTTGAATTAAGAGCTAGGTATGAGATAACTGTACTTGCTATAAAAACAGGTAAAAATATAAATGTTACACCTTCTCCAGATGAAGAACTTATAGCTGGAAGTATCCTAGTTATAATCGGTCAAAACACTAGTATAACAGCGATAACATCTGGAAATAAGGGGATAATTAGAAGAAGATAATTTATTATTTAATATATATTTAATTGCAATGAAAGTAGGTAGTATCATATAATTATGAATAGTTATATGATACTATTTTTATTTAATCAAAAGTAGGATTTAGATGTAAGATTAGGTAAAAATGAGTTAAATTAAAAGTAAAGTAAGGAGGTTGTGCTAATATAAGAATTTATAAGTTATTAGCATTTAGATAAAATGATTACGAATATAAATAGTAAGGATAATGAGAAATTAAAGTATACAAAAGCACTATTAAAATCAAAAAATAGGAATAAAGAGTCAAAGTTCATAATAGAAGGTTACAGAATAGTAGTACTTGCACTTGAATGTATGGCAAATCTTGATTATGTATTTATTAATGAGGATTTTGAAAATAAGAAGGAACATGTAAAACTATTAGACGATTTAGGTAAAAAAAACACAAAGATATATAAGACTACTAATAAAAACTTTAAAGAACTAGTGGATACAGAAAAAACTCAAGGTATAATAGGTGTGGTTTCGTTTAAAGAAAGAAAATTAGGAGAAAGTATAGATAAGAAAGATAAATTTGTATTGATTCTAGATAGAATACAAGACCCAGGAAACATGGGTACTATAATAAGAACTGCTGATTCTGCTGGAGTAGATGCTATAATAGCGCTAAAAGGATGTGTCGATATATACAACCCAAAAGTAATTAGGTCGACTATGGGTTCTATTTTTGATATGAATATAATCAATGCTTCACAAGATGAAACTGTGGACATGCTTAAATCATTGGATTTTAATATAGTTTCAAGTTACCTAAATACAGATAATTTTTATGATAAAATAGACTATGGTTCAAAAGTAGCTTTGGTGATAGGAAACGAAGCAAATGGAATAAATGAAGAACTTGTATCAAAATCTGATATTTTGGTTAAGATACCTATATATGGTAAAGCTGAGTCGTTAAATGCTGCAATAAGCTCTGCTATACTGATGTATGAAATAAAAAAATACTTAATTTAATGTATTGTAATAAATATAATGTCATGTTATAATCTTGAATTAAATAGTAGAGTATCAAAAATAGTCAATATATTAAAAAAAATAATTGAATTAATTCTATATTAGATGTATATTATATTTAAAAAATAATTGAATTAATTATGTATTAGATGTATATTAAAAATAGTCACATAATTTGAATGGAAATGATATAATACTAAAATAAACAATATAATATTGTAAATGCAATGAAAGAGGAAAGTATTTTGATTAAACTTAGTAAAGAGATAAACACCTAGGCTGGGAGTGTTTTCTAAGAGGTCAGGAGAAGTTCCCTCTGGAGTAACAAAGCTGAAATTTTATAGTAGGCTTTGACGTCAAAAACGCGTTAAGTTTGTTAGAGGTGGTTTGATGATTTTTAAATTGTTAAACTACTAGGGTGGTACCGCGAAACTATAGCCTTTCGTCCCTAGACAGGGATTGAGGGGCTTTTTTTATACAAAAAAACGAAAGGGTGATATGTGTGCAAGAAAAATTACTTGCTTTACGTGAAGCAGCTTTGGCTGAAATAAAAGAGGCACAAAGCATAGAAAGTGTAGAAAGTTTAAGAGTTAAGTACTTAGGAAAAAAAGGTGAGATAACTGCCATACTTAAAGAAATGGGTAAATTATCTGCAGAAGAAAGACCAGTGGTTGGTAAGGTTGCCAATGAGGTAAGAGAGCATATTGAACTTAGCATAAATTCTAAAAAAGAAGAACTAAATGCTATTGAAAAAGAAAGAAAATTAAGAGAAGAAGTAATAGATGTTACTCAACCAGGAAAAGTTTTAAAGGTTGGAAAGAAACATCCAATAACTCAAATTATAGATGAAGTAACAGATATATTTATCGGAATGGGATTCTCTATAGCAGAAGGTCCAGAAGTTGAAACTGTTGAAAATAACTTTGATGCTTTGAACGCTCCTAAAGACCATCCATCAAGAGATATGAGTGACACATTCTATATCAATGATGGAGTATTACTTAGAACTCAAACATCTCCAGTTCAAGTAAGAACTATGAGAAGTCAAGAGTTACCAATAAAAGTAATTGCACCAGGTAGATGTTTTAGGTCAGATTCGCCAGATGCGACACATTCACCAATGTTCCATCAGATAGAAGGGCTTGTTGTTGGAAAAGATGTTACTATGGCAGAGTTCAAAGGAACTATGGATATCTTCGTTGAAAAATTGTTTGGTTCTGATATCAAAACTAAGTTTAGACCTCACAACTTCCCATTTACAGAGCCAAGTGCAGAAGTTGATGTTACTTGTTTTAAATGTGGTGGTAAAGGTTGCCCAATGTGTAAATATGAAGGTTGGATAGAAATATTAGGTTCAGGTATGGTTCATCCAAATGTGCTTAGAAATTGTGGAATAGACCCAGAAGTTTATAGCGGATTTGCATTTGGAGTTGGGGTTGAAAGACTTGCAATGCTTAAATATGAAATAGATGATATTAGATTATTATTCGAAAATGATATGAGATTCTTAAATCAATTTTAATTAGGAGGGTATGTAGATGTTAGTATCTTTAAAATGGCTTAGAGACTATGTTGATATAGACATGGATGTAAAAGAGTTCGCTGATAAAATGACAATGACAGGAACTAAAGTTGAAACAATAGATTATTATGGTGAAGAAATAGAAAATATATTGGTTGGAAAGATTTTAGAAATAAAGCAACATCCAAATGCTGATAAGTTGGTTGTAACTAAAGTAGATATTGGAGATAAAGTTGTTCAAATAGTTACAGGAGCTACAAATATATCAGAAGGAGATTATATTCCAGTAGCTGTAAATGGTTCTAAATTACCTGGAGGGGTTGAAATCAAACAGACTGATTTCAGAGGTGAATTATCAGATGGTATGATGTGTTCAGCGGCTGAACTAGGTATAGATGAACATTACATTGAAGAGTACAAAAGAGGTGGTATATATATTTTAGACCACGAAGATTCTTATGAATTAGGAAAAGATATAAAAGATGTTTTGGGATTAAATGATGCTTTAATAGATTTTGAATTAACTTCAAACAGACCTGATTGTAAATGTATGATAGGTATAGCTAGAGAAGCGGCTGCAACTATAGGCACAAAAGTAAAATATCCTGAAATCGAAGTAAAAGAAAGTGATGAAGAAATAGACTTCAAAGTTGAAATAGATAATCCAGATTTATGTAGAAGATATGTTGCTAGAATGGTTACAGATGTAAAAATAGAACCTTCTCCATATTGGATGCAAAGAAGACTTACAGAAGCAGGAGTAAGACCTATAAGCAACATAGTTGATATAACAAACTTCGTAATGTTAGAGCTTGGTCAACCACTTCATGCTTTTGATATAAATCAAGTAGAGACTGGAAGAATAGTAGTAAGAAATGCTAAAGATGGAGAGAAACTTGTAACATTAGATGATGTTGAGAGAACGTTAGATAAAGATATGTTAGTTATAACAAATGGAGAAAAATCACTTGGTCTAGCTGGTGTAATGGGTGGTGCTAACTCAGAAATAACTGACAATACAAAGACTGTACTATTTGAAAGTGCTAATTTCAAACCAGAAAATATAAGGATGACAGCTAAAAAAGTTGGTATTAGGTCAGAAGCATCTTCAAGAAATGAAAAAGATTTAGACCCTAATCTTGCAGAAATAGCAGCAAATAGAGCTGCACAACTTGTTGAAATGTTAGGAGCAGGAAAAGTTTTAAAAGGTGTTGTAGATGTTTATCCAAATAAACCAGAACCTAAAAAATTGGTAGTAAATCCTCAAAGAATTAATCATCTTTTAGGCGTAGATGTACCAATGGAGCAGTTTGTAGGAATTTTAGAATCATTAGAATTTAAATGTAATTTAGTAGCTGATGATAAACTAGAAATAGATGTACCAAGCTTTAGAACAGATATGGAACAAGAAGCTGATGTATGGGAAGAAATAGCTAGAATTTATGGATTTGAAAACATACCTTCTGTACAATTAGAAGGGAATACGACAGCAGGAATCAAAACTTCAAAACAAAAATTCATGGATGCTTTAAAAGATAATTCAACTGCTGTAGGATTAAACGAAATATTAACATATTCATTTGTAAGCCCTAAGGGAGTAGATAAGATAAGAGTACCAGAAGGTAATGCGAAGAGAAATTTTGTTAAATTACTTAACCCATTAGGAGAAGAAACTTCTGTAATGAGAACTACTTTAATACCAAATATGTTAGATGTTTTATCAACTAATGTATCTCATAAAATAGAAGAAGTATATGCTTTTGAGTGTGGCCATATATTTATACCACAAGACTCAGAGTTACCTAAGGAAGAAAATAGAATGTGTATAGGTATGTATGGTAAAGATGTTGATTTCTTTGCATTAAAAGGAACTGTAGAAACTATACTTGTAAATGTCGGATTTAAAGGTTATGAAATTGAACCTCAAGATAATAATACTACCTTCCACCCTGGTAGATGTGCTAAAATAGTGTATAATAATAAATATGTAGGTACATTAGGTGAATTGCATCCAGATGTTATAGAAAACTACAATCTAGGTCAAAGAGTTTATGTGGCTGAAATAGATATTGACTTTGTATTTGATAATTCTGATAGAACAAAGAATTATGTACCATTACCAAAATATCCATCTACATCAAGAGATATAGCTCTTATTGTTAAAGAAGATATATTTGTAAAACAAATAGAAGATATAATAAAGGAAAATGGTCAAGGATTAGTAGAGAGCTACAAGTTATTTGACGTTTATAAAGGTTCTCAAATAGAAGATGGATACAAGTCAATTGCATATTCAATCACTTATAGAAGTAAGGATAAAACTTTGACAGATGAAGATGTAGCTAAGGTGCATGATAAGATATTAAGTGAATTAAGCGAAAAACTGAATGCTAACTTAAGATCAAATTAACAACTAATGTCGGGGAGGTTAGGATGAACAAAGTAATGGTTAAAATCCATGGCGCTGAATATCCAATGGTTGGAGACAAATCAGAGAAGTTTATGATTAGTATTGCTGATTTTGTAGACAAAGAAATGGATAAAATAACACGTCAAAACCCGAAATTAAGCTTATCAGTTGCTGCGATATTGACTGCATTAAATATATCAGACCTTTTATTTGAATGTTCAGATGAGAATGAAAAGTTGATTAAAGCTAATGAGGAATTGAGTAAGAAGGTTGGAGCATCTAATGAAGAACTTCAATTAGAAATCAAGTCTTTAAAGCTTACAATAGCAGAAAAAGAAGCAGAAAATCGTGAAGCTGAAGCTAAGATGAAAGAGTTAATTGAGATTATAGAAAATAAAAAGCAAGAAATATTCGAACTTAGTAATACGACAGAAGGTTCTAGAGCCGAGTTAGATGCTTATAAAAGCAAGATTGAGGAGTTAAGTACTCAACTTGAAGAAGCAAATGAAAGAGCTACTATAGCTGAAAACTTAGCTTCTGAGTTTCAAAACAAAGCTTATGATTTACAGCTAAAATGTACAGGGTTAAACAATGATGTAAAAAACGTGGAATAAATTAAAAGATTTGCTGTCTCTCTTGTTTTTGAGACAGCTTCTTTTAATGTATAAATATAAATGATGTATAAATATAGATAGTGTATAAATATAAATATTTTTTATATTAATAAAAAATAGTATCTAAAATAATTTTGATTTAGTATCTATCATTAGAAAGTGAGAGGTTTATATATGACAAGCAAAAGTCAGATGTCTGAATCATTCTTCTTATGTTCTTTATTGGCAATAACAGGAGGATTTTTAGATATTTATACTTATGTAGTAAGAGGTAAAGTCTTTGCTAATGCACAGACTGGAAATATAGTTTTATTTGGGCTTAATATAGCAGAAGGCAATGTAAAGGAATCGTTTTATTATTTGATTCCTATTTTAGCATTTATGTTAGGTGTATTTATAGCAGAGAAGATAAGAAAGTATTTTACAAATAATAATGTAAAGATTCATTGGCGTCAAGTAATCATTATAATTGAAATGATTACAATACTTATTGTTTCATTTGTTCCTAGAGGAAGATTTAATATGTTTGTAAATGTTGCTATCTCTTTTATTTGTTCAATGCAAGTGGAGAGTTTTAGAAAGGTAAATGGAAATAGTTTTGCAACGACAATGTGTACTGGAAATTTAAGAAGTGCTACAGAAACATTATTTCATTATATACATACTAAGAATATTTTTATGATAAAAAAGAGTTTGCAGTATTATGCTATTATTATATTCTTTATATTTGGAGCTATTTTAGGAACTTTTTTTACAAAAATTTTCGTAGAAAAATCAATACTAATATGTTTCTTTATTTTGGCAGTAGTCTTTGGAATTATGTTTATCAATAAAGATGATTCATTTAATGAAAATTAGCTTTATGAAAATTTACAAAAAATGAAGCTATTATTTGATATACTTTATATATAGTAAGTAGTATATAAATTATTTAATATATATTAAATATATCAAGTGGTGTACAAATTAAGTGAAGTATTTTAAGTGAAGTAAGTAGTGTATAAGTTAAGCGAAGTATTTTAAGTTAAATAAGTTAAGTAGTGTATAAGTTAAATGAAGCATTTTAAGTATAGTAAGTAGCATATAAGTTAATGGAAATATTTAAAATAAGAGTAAGTAATGTATCTGTTAACTGAAATACATCAAGTATAAATAATTCTTGTATAAATTAATGGAAGTATTTAAAATATAGTAAGTAGTATATAGATTCAATATAAATATTTGAATTATAGATATAATTATATTAACCTAACAAGTATAAATAGAGGAGAAAAATATGAAAAAAATAGAATTACTTGCACCAGTTGGCTCTTTTGATTCATTAAAAGCAGCAGTACAAAATGGAGCAAATGCTGTGTATTTAGGTGGTAAAGACTTTAGTGCAAGAGCATCTGCAAATAATTTTGATTAAAAAATAGCTATGCACACTCGTGACTTTAGTCATGAGTTAGTAGCTAAAATAGTCAGCATATAGGGAAACTTATATGTAGAGATAGGATAACACCTATCCAATACTACTTGAATTGCTAAAAACCCCTAAAGCTAACCAAACTAAAAC
>NZ_OEZH01000026.1:356-2658 GCF_900243075.1 Clostridioides difficile | reverse complement strand
ATAAGAACTGATTATATTAATAAAACAGTATCCCAGGTAATAGAGCAAAAACCAAGCTATATAACCATTGAAGATTTAAATGTTACTGGAATGATGAAGAATAAGCATTTATCAAAGGCGATATCAAGTCAAAGGTTTTTTGAATTTAGAAATAAACTAACTGCTAAATGCAAACAAAATAATATAGAACTTAGAGTAGTTGATAGATGGTATCCATCATCAAAGACTTGTAGCCAATGTGGAGAGGTTAATAAAGGTTTAAAACTTAAAGATAGAGTGTACAAATGTGAATGTGGATTATCTATTGATAGAGATTTAAATGCAAGTATTAATCTTAAAAATGCTAAAAAATATAAGATGGCTTAAAAGTACTTATATATGTACGGAGGGCTAACTTCGGAATTTAAGCCTTTGGAGAACTATACCAAATCGTAGTAGCTTAGGCAAGGCGAGGTTCAATGAAAAAGGAAAAATCTCGATATGGATATATTTGACCATATTTTGAGTAGCAGCTTAGCGATGAATAAAGAAATTCCAAAAAAAATTTTAGTAGCTGATGATAATCCTGAGATTAGGGAAATCGTAGAAATACTTTTAACTGGTGAAGGTTATGAAGTTGTTATGGCAACGAACGGAGAAGAAGCTGTAAACTTAGTAGATAATACAATTGATTTGATTATTTTGGATGTTGTCATGCCTGTTAAGACGGGATTTGTTGCATGTAATGAAATTAGAGAAAAAACAACAGCTCCAATATTATTTTTAACTGCTAAAACTCAAGATTCTGATAAAGTTATTGGATTTTCAGCAGGAGGAGATGACTATTTATCAAAGCCTTTTTCATATTCTGAATTAATTTCAAGAGTTAAGTCACTACTCAGACGTTATTATATATATCAGGGAAAGGAAAAGGAAAAAGAGCCAAATATATTAAAAACAAAAGAATTATGTGTAAATTTAGATACTCAAGATGTTACACTAAATGGAGAATCTGTGTTTTTGACAACTATAGAATATAGTATATTAGTTCTTATGTTGAAAAATAGAAAAAAAGTTTTTTCATCTGAAAATTTATATGAAACTATTTGGGATGAGCAGTATTTTTATACAGCGAATAATACCATAATGGTGCATATTAGAAATCTAAGAAAAAAATTAGAAAAAGACCAAAAAAATCCACAATATATAAAAACAGCATGGGGAAAGGGGTATTATATTGATTAGCAAAATTAAGCCATCAAAGTTGGGAGTTATACTATTGATATATGTACTAATCTCAGCTGCAATGGCTTTCATTTTAAATATACCATTTTACTCTGCTGTTGAATCTATAGTAAAGGATGTATCAGAAGGCAAAGTTTATTTTAAAAGAGAAGTAGACCAACTTATGGATAATTTTCAACTTTATGTTAATGAGAATGGAATAAGTTCAAATGATGGAGATAATATAGCAAAATGGAATAGTGATAATTGGTTTGTTTCTATGAAGATATACAAAGGAAATAAGGTTTTTTATGATACATTATACTATCCTAATGAAGTGCCTGATAAGAGTGAGGAAAATGAATTTTATAGTAGTTCTATGGCTAGACATTATGAAATACAATTTTCTAATGTTAAAGCTAATATAGTCGTAATAGCTTTATTTAGATTCCGATTTCAAAATTTTATAGATGCAATTTCCATTACATTTATGGCATTTACGTTTATTATAACATTCTTACTGTTGTTGAGTAGAAAGATAAAATACCTAAGAAAAATAGAAATGGGTATAAAGATAGTAGAAAGTGGTAGTTTAAAGTATAGAATTCCAGTCAAAGGTAATGATGAATTATCATCACTTGCATCTAGTATTAATGAGATGAGCCATACATTAGAGAATCAACTTATAAAAGAAAGAGAAATGAAGAATAAAAATAAAGATATAGTAACTTCAATATCACATGATGTTAGAACTCCATTAACATCAGTAATTTGTTACTTGGATTTGATTAAAGACCATAAATATAATAGTCCTGAGCAATTGGAACAATACATAAAAAATGTAAGGTCTAAAGCATATCAAATAAAAGACTTAACGGATGACCTTTTTACACATTTTGTCAATTCTGGAGAGGAAGTTGCAAAAGAGTATGAAAAAATAAATGCTAATGAATTTATTTTTCAATTGCTTTTAGATAGTTCATATACATTGGAAGAGAAAGGATTTCATATAACAATAGAGAATGAACTTTATAACCAATATCATATTTATGTAGATGTTACACAATTTAGAAGAATATTTGATTAAAAAATAGCTACA
>NZ_OEZH01000026.1:0-212 GCF_900243075.1 Clostridioides difficile | reverse complement strand
GGTAGTGGAAGTGGGTAGACCTTAACGGATAATGCCGAAGGATAAGATATAGTCTGTGCTTGCATGAAAGTGTAAGAAGTTCATAAAAGAACTGCATAGGTAGTAGCGAACTTGTGTGAACGACAACCTCAAAAATGATAAAAGTTAGGACTTACGGTTCTTGCATATGTTATTTAAAAATAAATATAAAAACCTTCGAAATAATTGTTTTA
>NZ_OEZH01000071.1 GCF_900243075.1 Clostridioides difficile | reverse complement strand
CAAAGAGAATTATCGAGAAAAACAATCGGTAGTTTAAATAGAAATAAAGCAAGATTAAAAGTTGCAAGACTTCAAGAACATATAGCTAATCAAAGAAAGGATTTTCTACAAAAACTATCTACTAAATTAATAAAAGAGAATGATATTATTTGCATAGAAGATTTACAAGTAAAGAATATGATTAGAAATCGTAAACTATCTAGCTTAATTTCTGATGTATCATGGTCAGAGTTTATTCGTCAATTAGAATATAAGGCTAATTGGTATGGTAGAAAAATTGTAAAGGTAGGTAAATTCTTTGCAAGTTCACAAATATGCAATAAATGTGGGTATAAAAACGAGGAAGTGAAGGACTTAAATATAAGAGAATGGATTTGTCCTAGTTGTAATGAAACTCACGATAGAGATATAAATGCAAGTATAAATATATTAAAAGAAGGATTAAGATTAATAACAATTCAAAATAAATAACTTATGTAAGAACCGTAGGAACTATGGGGATAGCCTGTGGAGAATTAGTAAGACATATTTTAGTATGCAAAATTCTATGAAGCAGGAACCCTGTGACTTTAGTCATGGGAGGTTCAGTGTTTTCCTATTATAATTGACAACCTACATTTTGGATGTGTTGCAACTATACAAGACATAGAAAACATTCAATCAACAGAAAAAGAAATAAGAGAGAGTCTGATTTCAAAATCTCATTGTGCAAAGAGTTCCTTTAACGATATATTAGGTTCAAGTGATTCATTGATGCACTCAGTGAATATGGCAAAGAAATTTGCTAAATCTGATTCTACAATTATAATTACTGGAGAATCTGGTACTGGTAAAGAAATATTTGCTCAAAGTATCCATAATTACAGCAATAGATTTAATGGACCTTTTGTGGCTATAAACTGTGCAGCTATACCTGAAAATATACTTGAAAGTGAGCTATTTGGGTATGTAAAAGGTGCTTTTACAGGTGCTAGAAATGAGGGGAAAGCAGGTGTCTTTGAATTGGCACATAATGGTACTATATTTTTAGATGAAATTGGAGAAATTTCTAAAGATGTTCAAGTCAAACTGCTTCGAGTACTACAGGAGAGGGAAGTTACTAGGATAGGTGATACTAAAGTTGTACCTATTAATGTAAGGGTTATAACAGCTACTAATAAAAATTTAGTGGAGCAGATTGATAATAATAATTTTAGAGAAGATTTATTTTACAGACTTTGTGTGTTGAAACTGGATTTACCTCCTCTTAGAGAGCGAAAAGAAGATATCGAGCAACTAACATATTCTATTATATCTCATTACAACAAACCAGTTTCAATATCTGATTCTGCACTTAAAATATTAAGTAGATATGACTTTCCTGGTAATATAAGACAATTAAAAAATATAGTAGAAAGATTGGTAGTTATGTGTGATGATAATTTTATAGATGAGCATTTAGTTTCTGATATATTAATTTCTGAGCCACATTTTAGAAAGGATATAAGTTCAGCTCCTACAATAGATTATTCTCCTAATTTGGTGGATAATAAAATTGCTGATTATGAAAAAAAATTAATTCTTGAAACATTAGAGAAAAATAATGGAGTAAAATCTGCTACTGCAAGTCAATTAGGGATTAGTACTACCACTCTTTGGCGTAAACTTAAAAAGTATGAACTTTCAAATTAAATATGTGCCAAGTAAAATATTTATCAAATAAAATGTTCGTCAAATAAAATATTTATTAAATAAGATAAACATATGGAGATGTCTCAAAATGAACTTTTTAGTTTATGACGCACTCTTTTTTATATGAAATAAAATATATTTTCATCATTTCAACAATGAAAAAGAGGCTTATCTCTATTTTGAGACAGCCTCGCCTTTTATTTTTTAATTTATATATATAAATATTTTATAGATATAGAATATGAGTCATTTATTATTAAACTCTGTAAACATCATCTATAATTTCTACACCTTTTTTTTCTAAAGTTTCTTTTACCCAGTCTCTATTTGCAGTTCCTTCAGAAGCCTTTACAACCTTAGCATGGTCTTGCTGAGCATTTGCTTCTGCTTTCTCAATAAGGTCTACTGCATCATTTTTAGGAATTACTATTACACCATCTTGGTCTCCTAATATTATATCTCCTGGATTAACAGCAATTCCACCTATAGATATAGGCACATTTACTTCACCAGGACCTTCTTTATATGGACCACCTGGAGTAGTTCCCGTAGCATATATTGGACAATTAGACTTTGATATAACATCAATATCTCTTATTGGACCATCTATTACAATTCCAGCTACTTTTTTGAAATCTGCAAGATATTTGTACATTATTTCTCCCATGATAGCCTGTGTTCTATCTCCATTATTAGATAGTATTATTACATCTCCTTCTTGAGCTATATTAAGAGCTTGATGAAGCATTAAATTATCTCCTGGTCTTGATTTTACTGTTAATGCAACTCCACACATTCTGTTTTTTGGTGAAGACATTAACTTTATTTCTGAACTTAATGCACTTGACCTATACATACAATCTCCAACATTTGCTGCTGGTAATACACTAAATCTTTTTACAAGTTCTTTATCTGGTAAATCTCTTTTTAAATATACTCTATTTCCTATTGTCATTTTAAATTCCTCCTAATAAGTGTTTACTAATCATTATATATAGTTGCATTATCCCAATCTATTGATTTTACTGGCCAAGTAGGATTTTTACCTTCAAATACTTCATTAACTCCAATTGCAGAGTGTAAAGAGGCTCTATTAGTGGCTTCTTTAGTTGCTGCTCCTATATGAGGAGATACCACAACATTATCTAAATACAATATAGGATTTTTAGAATCTACTGGCTCTTGTTGTAATACATCTAAACCAGCACCTGCTATAATGTTATCTCTACATGCTTCATATAAAGCTTGTTCATCTACAACACTTCCTCTTGCTGCATTTATAAAAAATGCTGTTTCTTTCATCATACTAAATTGTTCTTTTCCTATAAAATTTTTAGTAACAGAAGTTGTTGGACAGTGAACAGAAACAAAATCACTTTCTTTATATATCTTGTTTATATCTCTAGTTACTTCTACACCTTGTGGGAAGTCTTTAGATGATTTGTATGGGTCATATGCAACTACCTTCATATTAAATCCATCCATACACATCTTAGCAACTCTTGAACCTATGTTTCCACATCCAATAATTCCTACAGTTTTTCCATCAAGCTCACATTTAGGAGTTCTTAATTTAGCTTTGTAATAGTCATCTATAAAGCTTTTTCTTACCTTTGTATAATTTCTAGAGCAATATAACATATACATTAGTGTTACCTCTGCAACAGAAGTACTATTTGCTACTGGACAATACAATACTTGAACACCAAATTCTTTTGCTGCCTCCAAATCTACAGTATCAAATCCTGCTCCATGACGTACTATTACTTTTAGGTTATCAGCAGCTTCAAATACCTCTCTCGTTATTTTAGATAGCCTAACTATAATTGCATCAATACCTTTTATATCATTTATTATATCTTTAGTTTCCATGCCTGAACCAGTTATTAGTTCATGACCTCTACTTTCTAAGTAATCTCTTCCTTCTTGCATTATTTCTTGTGGTAATAATATTTTCCAACCCATTTTTTTCCTCCTAATTAATTTTCATATATGTAATCTGGGGCACAATATACTATAAATCCATCTTTGATGGTCATTTCTGTTTTTAATAATTTATCTGCCTCGAATTTACTACCTTTCCAATCTGTATAAATTTGTTTAACATCCATAATGTCAAATATTGCTACATCTGCATTTGCACCTTCTGATAAACAGCCTATCTGATTTTCCATTTTCATAAGTTTAGCTGGATTTTGTGTTGTCATTTTTACAACATCATATAGACTTATTCCCATACATAGGTATCTTGACATAAGATTTGGTAGAGAGAATATAGGTCTTCTAAACATGCTTTCTAGTACCAAATCTGTGCTACAAATATCAGCTATAAATCCTTGTTCTTTTGCTTTTAACATAACTTCAAAATCACCATGTTTTCTACCTTCACCTGTATCAAATATGATTCCTCTTTCCCTTGCTTTCTTCACACATTCATATAAATTGCCATTTGAGTCGAGGATAGTATTTTGAACACCTTGATATACATGTTCAAATATATCTCCTGGTCTTAATATGTTTAATACTTCTTCTGTAGGAACTGGTAAATTTGTACAATGAACTTCAACAGGACATCCTATTTTTTCAGCTATTTTAATAGTTTCTTTTAATGGCTCTATCCCTAGACCCTCTACTAAATTTTCACTTAATCTTATTTTTAGACCTAATATATTATCTTTATTTTCATTGTATATTCGTTCTATTTTTTCATGATTAAAATACTTTGGGTCAATACATTCATGGTAACTAGTAGTTACCAAGCCTGCTGAGCAAACTTGCAAGAAACTTTTTATATTTACTTTACTTTTAGCTACAATTGAAGATTTAAATAGTTGGTAATTTGCTACTCCTGCTGAACAATCAATTGCACTAGTAACACCAGTTGGAAGATAGGTGCTATCTGGATATATACCAATTTCAGTTCCATCTGCAAACATATGAGCATGTGCATCAATCAACCCTGGAAAAACAAATTTACCTCTTGCATCTATTGTGTGTTTTGCTTTATCACCATGTTTATATTCAGTTACTTTTCCATTGTATATAGCAATCGTTTTATTTCCATTTACATTATTTTTAGGGTCTATTACATGACCATTTATAATAAGTAAATCTAACATAATCATTCATCTCCAATATATAAATTTAATATGTACTTACCATAGTCCAATTATTTTCCAGTAAGGTAAACCTATTACTAAAAATATTGCTAATGCAATCATTACCATGATAGTACCTACTTTCCAGAAATCTTTTTGAGATACATACCCTGAAGCAAAGGCTATAAGACCAGCTCCATTTCCATAATGAGTCAATAAAGCTCCATAACTTGCAAAGAATGCTAGTAATAATGTAACTACCATTGGATTTGCTTTAGTAGATAGAACTATTGCAAATAGTACAGGATAAAAAGATGCCACAAATGCACTATTTGACACAAAGAAGTATCTAACTGCCAAACTCACTAACAATAGCACTACTGTAACTAATAATCCATTTACATCTGATAGATTAAGTACTGTACCTAATTTATCAGCCAGCCAATTGTAAAAGCCTGCATCAGCTAATGAACCAGCAATACCATAAAATGCACCATACCATATAAATACATTCCATGCTCCTTTAGCACCAATAACATCATCCCAGTCTAAAATACCTGCTATAAGAACTAATGCCAAGAATACAAATCCTACTACTTGCATATTTAAGTTTACAAAAGGTATTTTTTCACCAAACATCCATCCAAGAATTGCAAGAATAAAGAATACAACTAATATTTTTTCATGTTTTGTAATAGTGCCTAATGAATCTAAATCTTTTCTTATCTGTGGCTTAATATCTGTTAAATGAGTTAAATCTGGCTTATATATCTTATATACTATAAGTGGTGCTACTAGTAAGAATAAGCCTGCTGGTACAACTGATGCCATAAACCAAGTTCCCCAAGTTAAGTTAACACCTAACATGCTTGCTGCCAAAGAAACTGTTATCGCATTAGTTGCCATACCTGTCAAAAATAATGCTGCTGTACCTTGAGAGACTACATATGTTAATACTGTTAAATATGCACCTAATTTTTTAGGCTCATCATCAGGTTTAGAACCTGCACCTTCTGCTATATTTCTAAATATAGGGTATATAATAGTTGTTCTAGATGCATTTGAACCTGTAGCTGGGCTAAGTATTAAATCACTTATCATCATTAAGTATCCAAGCCCTAGGGTAGAATCTCCTGCTCTTAGTAAAAGGTTATATGCCATACGTTTTCCTAATCCTGTCTTTACAAAGGCTGTACATACAATAGTTACAACAACTAAAAACCAAGTCATCTTATTTGAATATCCATGAAGTAGTATTGACTCATCCATAAACATAAGTGCTACACCTACAATGATTAAGGTAATTATTGGTTCTTTAAATGGTTTAATGACAAGACCTGCTAGTAAGCCTAGATATAAAGCAACAATATCCCAAGTTTCTTTCTTCAATCCTTGTGGTGCAGGTAAGTTCCATATAATTATTGGTATAGCTGCAACAAGTAAGAATTTCATCAACTGTTTTTTATTCATTTTCTTCTCCTTATTTAATTTTAAATTTATACTAAATTATAAAAGCACAAAATATGCCAACTTTTTAGCCTAATAATAATTTTTTTATTTTTTTGTGTAATTTATTGCAATTTTAATACGAATCAAATAGATTCAATAAAAATTTATAGAAACCTTTTCTTAAAGAGTATTAGTAGTGATACTTTATTTGCCTATATTGTATTTCAAAATGAAACGTAATAATTTCAAAATGAAATATAGTATTTCAATTATTAATAAAACACCTAATCTAAATTTTGTGATACATATCGTTTAGCAAAAGAGGCTGTCTAAAAATATAGATAAGCCTTTTTTTCATTATTGAAATGATAAAAATACATTTGATTTCATACAAAAAAGAGTGCCTCATGAACTAAAAAGTTCATTTTGAGACACCCCCTATTTTGGGTATAAATTTTATGTAAATCTATCCATATGGCTAAATACACCACTTAATAAAACATTCTAAGATAATTAATTAGAAACCGTTTCTTCAAGCCATTTTCTACACTGCTCAATATTTATCATAGGGTCAAAACCTTGGTCTTTTCCCTTATTTAAGAGCATATCACATGGGAAAGTATCACATTCTCCACAATGATTAAGTTCCTTGTCTTCACAGCAAGTTTTAACCTTACATTCTCCACCCCAAAATGGTTTTTCCATAGTTGGGCAACCAGTACAATTTACCTGCTCCTTTCTTGTACAACTGTTACAGAGAACACCACATCTTGATTCAAACATATTCAAACATCCTTTCTATGTAATTAAAAGTATTATAAAATAATTTTAGATGACTCTAAAAGTTCAAATAATTGATTTTAGGTCATCTAAACATTACACGTAAAATTATTATTTATATTGTTGTAAATTTATAGAAACTACTCAAAAAACTTCTTTGAATATTCTACAGCACTATAGATTCCTTGTAATTCATCTTCCTGTTTATCGTTTTTCTTGCCTAATTATCATTTTAATTATATCTCTCAAGGGTTAAGTATTTATTCAATATATTCAATATTTTTTAGCTATATTTAATTAATTTTCATTATATAATAGAAGAGTTATTTTTGCATTAAATTTTTAGTATAACACTAAATAATTTTAAATAAAAATATTATTATGTATTTTTACCTATAAGAATATATCGAATACATAGTCTTTAAACAGAAGGCATATAGTCTATAAATAAAAAATTTACTAACATGTAGCAAAACTTAGATTTCATATTACAATTATAGTAATAAGTATAAGTGTTAAAGTAACTGATGGTGTAATTAATAAGTAAACCATCTATTTATATTTCAAATATAATTAAATAAAATAAGTATTTGAGCTATAACAGATGGCTTTTATTTTAATTATGAGGTTTCAATATTAAGAAATAACATCGTTTTTTCTAAAATTTCTATTGGCAATTTTAGAAAATACTATAGTAGTAATAATTGCAACACATATTGTAACCATAGTATCATTAATATTTAAAGCAGATTGCTTTATAACCCCCATAGCACTTCCTAACATAGAGTAAGGGAAAAATACCCCGATAGCAGGTTTTGCTACTATTAATCCCATACCAAATAGAGAAAGGCAAAGGCTAATACCAATCGGAGTGGCAAAACTTCTAATCTTTATAGACATATATAACTGTATAGAAGCTATTGAAATGGAAATAATCCATCCTTTAGCAATCCAGCCAGTAAGTTCTTTAGGTATACTATCAGAAAAACCAAACATGTTTCCTGCAACTATATAAAAGATAACAAAGAAAATTTGTGTAATAGCTGTAAGTATTGAAATTACCACAAGTTTAGATAAAAAGATATTCTTTAAATTAATTGGCAATGTCATTACATTATTCCAGTTATGATTCATATGTTCAAGCCTGCAAATATATGCACAAAAGATTGCGATTAAGATAGGAAAGAAAAATTCCCCATAAAAAAGACTAACTTGAGTCCATAAGCTGTACCATTCTTTTTGGAGTATACCTTGATTCAGATAAAAGTTACCAGAACCAATCAACACACTTATAAGTGGCAGTGCTAATAATACATACCATATAAAAGAATTTTTTAACTTTAGGATTTCTCCCAAAACTGATTTCCTTAACATTTAAACCCCTCCTATACTTCTTTTTTTAGAAGATGATTTCTTCCAATATAATAAATTAACATTCCAATTAAGAATATTAAAATTGTAAGTGAAAAGTGCATATCTACTCTGTAAACAGATGACCCTACAGCATTGTCATAGGCATAATTTAGAGGTGTTAATTCTAAATAATAAGACCATATAAACAATCTACGAATACCTTGATAAAATAATCCTGATGTCAAACCTATAAAGCTACCTATCATTCCAAATGTAATTGCAATCATTTGATTTGGGATTACAGTTGCAATCCACAGATGTAGTGAAGTTATAGCCATACTTACAAGAATTGTTCCTAATGTATATTTTAAAAGTAAAAATATAGAGAATGATTCAATAACATCTCTAAAACATCCAAATAGTATAATAGACAGCATTTGCATCAATACAGATGCAGATACTAAAATAACAGAGCATAAGAACTTAGATAAATAAATGCTATTTAAAGATGTTACAGAAGATTTTAAAAGTTTCCATGTATCTCCCTTATGTTCTATATCGCTTATACGTGATGTAATTATTGTTATTAAAATAGGAAAAAATAAGCCGTTTAAACTTGCAAAACTCATAATCATATATGAGTATTCAAATCCACCTAACATATCTGGATTATGTGTAATAGCTCTATTTGAATTTATGATGCACCACAGTATTTCAACAGCAACAAATAAAAATGTCATCAATATAATTTTTTTTCTTTTAAGTTTATAAAACTCTAGACCAAGGTATTTCATTATAAAGTCACCGCCTTACCAGTAAGTTCTAGGAATATATCTTCCAAGCTCTTTTTGTGTTCTTCTATTCTAAATACATCAATATTTGAATGGACAAGCATGTTGTTTATTTTGGCTACATCGGAGTCTTTTAAATCTTCAATAGTCAAGAATCCATCTTGTATAAGGGACATATATCCTTTAGTATTCAATAGCTTTTGTGCAGATACAAGATTTTGTGTTTTGATAGCAATATGGCTTTGACCTTTATCACGAAGTTCTTTTATACTATCTTGAAAAACAAGTTCACCATGATTTATTATTCCTATTGATGTGGCAATCTGGTCAATTTCGCTTAAAAGATGGCTAGAGATTAGGACTGTCATACCATATTTTTCTGGAAGTGATTTTATTAATTCTCTAATTTCTTCAATTCCTGCTGGGTCAAGTCCATTTGTAGGCTCATCAAGTATTAACAATTTAGGAAATTTCATTATAGCCATAGCAATACCAAGACGTTGTTTCATACCTAAAGAATATTGGCTAACTTTTTTATTTTTTTGGTTTTCTAACCTTACTATTTTCAATGCTTCATTTACATTTCTTTTAGGCAAATCTAAGAGTCTTTGCATAATAGTCATGTTTTCAAGACCTGTCAAATGCCCATAGTATGATGGAGATTCTATCAATGAACCTATATCTTTTAAGATTGATATTCTGTTCTTTTCATTTAATTCCTTATCTAAAATATTAATATTTCCTTGTGTAGGTTTAGCAAGTCCAAGTAGCATTTTAAGAGTGGTAGATTTTCCTGCTCCATTAGGACCTAAGAAGCCGTATACAGCTCCTTTTGGAACTCTTAGGTCTATATCCTTTACTCTAAATATTTTATTGTATTCCTTTGAAAGTTTTTGTGTCTTAATTATCATTTCCATATATTTCATCCCCTTTTTTAATCTGTGTTTATTGTTTTTTTTAGCTTATATCAGTATAATAACTTAACTACATTTCAGATAGCTGAAGTTTACCTTACGATAACCTTAAATAGTCTATTGAGGCAAAGTTATGAAAATGGGTATATGGTATACTAAAGGAGGGTGATAATTAATTATGGAGTCGATAAAAGATAAAAAAATACTTGTGGTTGATGACCACAAGGAATTATTAAAAATGGTAGATGAAATCCTAAGAAAAGAGGGTTTTAGTAGAATATTTTTAGCATCAAGTTATGAAGAAGCTGTTAGGATGTTTAGAAATGTAAAGCCAGATTGTGCAATTTTAGATATTGTCTTACCAGATGGAGATGGTTTTTCTATTATGAGAAAAATTAGAGAAACATCTAAGATACCAGTTATTTTTCTTTCTGCAAGAGGGGAAGATGAGGATAGATTGATTGGTTTAGGCTTAGGGGCTGATGATTATATAGTAAAGCCATTTTTACCAAAGGAACTTACTTTAAGACTTGTAGGTATATTAAATCGCGTATATGTGCCTATAGAAGAAGAAGAGTTGCCAGTATTTAAACTTGGAGATTCAGTTGTTGTAAATTTAAATAGTGCATGTGTTGAGAAGGATGGACAAGAGGTTTCTTTAACAGCTAAAGAACATTCATTACTTTTAAAGCTGTATGAAAATAAAGGTAGAATTGTTACTAGTGACTCACTGTGTCAAGCCATTTGGGGAGATGATATGTATGGATATGAAAATACCCTTATGGTTCATGTTAGAAGGGTTAGGGAAAAAATAGAAAAAACTCCGTCTTCTCCTAAACATCTTCTTACAGTAAGAGGTCTTGGATATAAATTGATGATTAATTAAGATATTAGAATAAAAGAAATCAAGAGGAGTGATTTAATTTTGGATAGTGTAAAGTATATATTGAGGCGATTTATAGGTTCAAGTATCTTGATTTCATTGCTTTTTATTGTATTAAATATAGTAGGCTTTCTTCTGTTTTCATATACAATATTTGTTTCTAAATATTCTGGTGATTTAGATACAAGTGATAGTAGGGAAATAAAATCAAATTTAATTATGCTTGAGGATAATTTAATTTTAAAAGATGGAAAATTTATCCTAGATGATTCTAGTAAGGAAATACTACAGAAGAATAAAATCTGGGCAATGCTAATAGATAGTAATGGAGATAGAGTATGGGGATTTGATTTGCCAAAAGAAATTCCAAATCATTATACTTTGACGGATGTAGCTAAGTTTTCAAGGTTCTTTTTAAAGGATTATCCTGTGTATGTATGGGAGCATCCAAATGGAACATTAGTAATAGGGTATCCAAAGGACATGTATACTAAATTCAACCTTACTTATACGATTAAAGAAATAAACCAGTTTCCTATTTTAATAATGGGTATGCTTATAGTCAATGCAATAGTTACTTTTTTAATAGCTTTATTTATAGGATTAAAAATGGTTAAATCTATAAAGCCAATTATTACTGGTATGAAGCTTATGTCAAAGGGTGAGCCAGTTATTCTCCAAGAAAAAGGAGTACTTAGTGATATTTCAAAATCTATTAATACTGTATCAAAAGAATTACAAATGAAAAATGAAAAGCTTAAAAAGAAAGATGAGGCTAGGTCTAACTGGATTGCAGGAATATCTCATGATATAAGAACACCACTTTCAATGATAATTGGATATTCTGGAGAGCTTGAAGAAAGTAGTAGTCTTTCTCAAAGGGAGCAGGAGCAAGCAACTATTATCTGTAATCAAGGAATTAAGATTAGAGAATTGGTAAATGACCTAAATTTAGTGTCTAAACTTGAATATAATATGCAAGCATTGAATTGTAATAAGATTAGAGTTTCTGTGTTTTTGAGAGAACTTGTTTCTGAGTTTATAAATAGTAATTTAGATAATAATTTTTATATCGAACTTGATATATTGAACGAAGATATTACTATAGATGCAGATGAAAAATTATTAAAAAGAGCCATTAATAATTTAATACAAAATAGTATAACTCATAATGAACAAGGATGTAATATAAAGGTGATTTCTAAATCTGATTTAGATTTTTGTTATATAAGTGTTGAAGATAATGGGAAAGGCATGAGTAAAGAAAAAATTAATAATTTACTAAAGGCTCAAAATGGTTTGAGTGAGGCATATGCTAAAGGTCAAAATCATGGTCTAGGTCTTTTGATAGTAGCAGGTATTATTAATGCACATAAGGGCAAGTTAGATATTATGAGTATTGATTGTCAGGGATTAAAAACAATATTAAAATTACCACTGATTAAGTAATATTTTATAAAATAATAACAGATAAGAATGAAGAATGAAAATATTTTGAAAATAATTTTATTCTTTATTGACAAAGAAACTCTATTAGAGTAGAATAATGATAAATTCTTTTCTTGTCAAGTTTTATTAAATAAAGGGTAACTTGTGCTTTATGCGCTTATAGCTGAGTTACTCAAGGTATCAAAATTTTCATAGAAATAATATTTTGGAATTATTGTAAGGTTGTTAAATTCTTTAGATAATTCCATTTTTTTCATATTTTTTAATTAATATTTAATTTTATTATTGACAAAAAAATTCTACTAAAATAGAATTATTATATAACGTTTTTTAATTTTAATAAAAATATAATGATACGCTAGAAAATATTTTGATTATAGTAGGTTATATGTAATTATAATAACTTTTATGTAATTATGAAAGTATGTAATTATGAAAGGTTTATTTTATTATAATTATTTATTTAAAACAAGAGAAATGTTTTTAATTGACGTTTTTTGCTTTCAAAAGTTCTACTAAAGTAGAGTTTTTATGATATATTTTAGGATATTACATATATATTTACATATATATGTTGAAATATATATATAATTTATAATGTAATTAATAAAAAAATTTAAACTATGTATTATAC
>NZ_OEZH01000076.1 GCF_900243075.1 Clostridioides difficile | reverse complement strand
ATCCTATCTCTACATATAGGTTTCCCTATATGCTGACTATTTTAGCTACTAACTCATGACTAAAGTCACGAGTGTGCGTAGCTATTTTTTAATCAATAAGATTTTTAGCATATGAATAATCAAATACTGGTCCATCTAAACATATATAAGTATCATCCATCTTACAGTGTCCACATTTACCTATTCCACAACACATCTTTCTTTCATAAGAAACCCAAATATTCTTTTCATCTAAATCTCTTTTTAAAAATTCTCCTACTGTAAATTTCATCATCATTGGAGGTCCAACTACAACTATAGAAGTATTATTTATATCTTTTATATCCAATTCTGGTATGTATTTCGTTACTAATCCTACGTTTCCACTATATCCTTCATCTGCTCCATCTACAGTAACTAAAATATCAAGTTTTTCACTCCATCTCTTTAAATCATCTGCAAATAAAATATCTTTTGGCGATTTAAATCCTACTATTAGCTTAAATTTTTCACATTTTTCTTTATTTTTATAAAAATGTTCAACTATTCCTCTTACAGGAGCTAATGCACTTCCTCCTGCTACTACTACAATTTCTCTTCCTTCATAAAGAGACACATCAAATCCATTTCCATAAGGACCTCTTATAAAAAAAGAATCTCCTTCTTTATAATTAAACAACTCACTAGTTACTTTTCCTACATTTCTTATTGTAAAGTCAATATAATCTTCTCCATATCCTGATACTGATATCGGACTTTCACCATATTTAGGTATAGATATCTCATAGAACTTTCCAGGCAATACCCCTTTTGTATTGCAGTTTACTCTAAAAGTCCATTCTTTATCAGTATGTTTAACTATATCTAGTATTTTTGCACTTACTGGTATATATGAGTTCATTTATATTTCCTCCTTACTAGTTACTAAATCATTTATTTTTTCTATACACTTTGAAAATGATATGTATTGTGGACAGGCATCATCACATCTTCCACATCCAACACACATATGATATCCGAATCTTTTTTTGAAATCGTTTATTTTATGCATAGTTTTAAATCTCATTCTTTCCCCTTGTTTTTTTCTAAAAGAATTTCCACCTGCTATATCTGTATATCCATCTACTTGACATGAAGCCCAAACTCTTCTTCTCTCACCTACATTTTCATTTTCCTTATAGAAAATATCCTGCATTGTAAAACATGAACATGTTGGACATACAAAATTACATCTGCCACATCCAATACATCTTGTATCATATTCATCCCATATTGAATTTCCTATCATTTCATTTGAATCAATATTTTCTGGTACATCTACAGAAATTAAATTCTCAGTTACATAATTAACATTAAACTCAGTTGCTTCTCCATCAAATACTTCAAATTCACTATCCTTTATGTCTAAATACAGTGTATCTCCTTCTATATTTAATCCAATTGAATAATTATCAGTTTTATTAGAATCCATGCTTACACAAAAACAGTTTCTAAAACTTTCCTTACATCCTACAAGCGCGAATTTCACTTTATCTCTAATGTTTTTATAAAAATAATCTTTCTCTTCTCCATTATTTAGATATATTTCATCAAGTCTTTTTATTCCATTTATATCACAAGCTCTTAAGAAAATTAAAATTTTCTTGTCGTCTAAATCGCTTTCCTTAAACTCTTTCTCAGTAAAATAAAATAATACTTGATTTATAGGGAGTACAACTTCTTTTGGTGAAAAATTTGATTTTTGAGCAAACTCCATTTCTTCAAAAGCGTTTACCTCTTTGTACCTTATCATGTCAGTATCTGAAAAAGTACCTTTAAATGGTATTAGAACTGGTGCAAATATCTTGTAGTCTTTTTTTAGATAATTCAGACCTTCATTGAATTTAGATGAATCTAATTTTAATTTCATTTTTATCACCTTTCTTATATTTTAGTTTTGCTTACTTGTTATCTTGTTTAAATCTTAACACTTTATTTTCTATACTTCTGTGATAATTATCACAGTTTCAAAAATAATAAAAAAAATATTAATAGAGTTTATTAAATTCTATTAATATTTTTATAATATCTATATTTTTCAATTATGAATCTAATCATTTAAATAGAATCATTAAATATGATAAACTTCTCCTTTCCTTGATTTTTTGAATAATAAAAAACCTTATCTGCTTTTTATAAAATTCAATAAAGTTAAGATAAATATTAGTGAATTAGATAATAAAAAAATCTATAAAATAAAAAAGAATCTATAAATAGATTCTCTTGATAATATCTTCATTTAATTAAATTTTTAATAATACTTTTACTTAATAATAATTAATTATTTTTAAAGTATTTTGATAACTCAATTTCTTTAACATAAAAACCTTTATTATCAATCTTTACAAGTTCTTCTTTTTGCAATACTTTTATCATTCTAGAAACAGTCTCCCTTTTACAGCCAAGCATATCAGCTAAATATGTAACTGTAATATTTACATTTAGTAGAGTCCATTCTCCACAGCAAATTCCAAATTCTTTACTTAATCTATATAACTTTGCTGCAAGTTTTTTATCTACTTTTATGGATATAGAATTTTTTAACTGTCTATATAAACGTCTTATTCTTCTTTCCATATAAGAAATAATATCTTTTGTAAGTTGAAAATCATTTTGCATAATTTCTAAAAAGTCTTCAATACTGTAATAAGCTACAATTGAGTTTTCAAATGCCTCACATCCAACAGTAGAATTTTTAGAAGAGTCAAAGGTAATATCGTTTATAATTTCACCAGTATTCAAAATAAAAATTACCTTTCTCTCACCATTTTCACTTATCTTAAAAATAGACACCTTTCCATCTAAGAGTACATAAACACTGTCCAAGCTATCTTTTTCATAAAATAAAATTTCTTTTTTTTGTAATCTTTTTAGTTTAGCTTTTTCCTTAAGTTGATTCTTCGTTTCAGTACATAAATTGTTAAAAATCATTACTTTATCAATATTATAATCTTTTAATTTAGACATGTAATATCTCTCCATTCCTAAATTTTTAAGAAAGCTCTATAAAACATTACAAATTTTTTTATTTTATTCATTTTTAAACAATTTTATAGCATTTGTAGTTTTAATCTTTCTTTCAATAGCTTCACTAGAAAGTTCTTTTACTACCTGTGTATATACTAAATCAATAATGAAAAATTGTGCTAATTTAGAAGATATTGAACCAGTTTCCAATACCGTTTCTCCTGATACATAAGATAAGTGCACATCTGAAATATCTTTTAATTCAGAGTTTTTATTTTCAGTAATTGATATAATTTTAGCATTATTAGCTCTTGCAAGCTTTACAGTTTTTATAATTTCCTCAGTCTCACCAGAATGTGAAATTGCTACTATTAAATCTCCCTCTTTCATTATGGAAGACATCATTATCATTGTATGGCTACTATCAAAGCTCACACAATTAAGTCCTATTCTCATAAATTTATAGTTTGAATCCTGTGCTATTATACCAGAATATCCAATACCTATAAAGTAAACTTTCTTTGCATCTATTATAAGCCTTGCACAATCATGTACATCTGTACTGTTGATTATCTCTACTGTATTCTCTAAAGTTGTTATATTCGAATTTAAAAGCTTCTTTGCTGTATCCAAAGCTGGTTCATCATTTTGTATATTTTTATTTATAATATTCTTTTTATTGATGGTTGATATCTCTTGTGCTAAAGTAACTTTAAAATCCTGCAATCCACTAAAATTCATTTTTTTTACAAATCTAGTTATAGTTGCTTCTCCAATATTGCTCTCTTTAGCTATTTGTGATATTGGCTTATAAAATACATCCTCTATATTCTCTTTTATATAAGCTATCAATAATTTATCTGACTTTGTGACTTTAAAAGTTGGTGATTCCAATTGTTCTAAAATACTCATTAAAAACCCTTCTATTCTTTATATTTTGTTTAAAAAATTATATAATGCCCCAAGCATTCCTGCATCATTTTGTCTCTTTGCAAATTCTACATTAGTGTTTTTGTAAACTCTCTCTATAAGAACCTCCTTTAATGCTTCGTCTATTTTGGGTTTTAGGAATTTTTCTTGTGCCATAATTCCACCACCTAAAATTACTACTTCTGGATTTATTACATAACATATATTTGCGATTCCAACTGCTAATGATTTTATCATATTATTGAGTTCTTTTAAACAATCTTCGTCATTATTCTTTGCTAAATCAAAAATTATTTTTCCATTTAAGTCATTTTCATTCAAATTCTTTATTTTTGCTACTTTTTTAATTAGACTGCTGGTAGATGCTAATTCTTGAAAAGAACTTCCATTTATATTCATATATCCTACTTCACCAGCACTATTACTAAATCCATTTATTAGTTTATTGTTCATTATAACACAACCACCAATTCCAGTACCTATTGTCAAGCATATAGAGGATGTTGCTCCTTTGCCTGCTCCAAGCCACATCTCACCAAGCCCAGCACAATTGACATCATTTTCAACTTCACATTTTATATTAAACTCTTTTTCTACTTCTTTTTTTAATTCCATACCTTTATAATTTGGAATTAATTCTTCTAATGCAAATAATATCTTACCTTCAATTGGGTCAACCATACCTGCTGTTGATATACATATACCACTTATTTCATTTTCTTTTATATATTTTTTTACTATCTGTTTTATTTTAGATAATATTCCTTCTCCACCTTTTTCTTTTGCTTCAGTATCTAAACTTGATTTATCAATTATTAATCCATCTTCTCTAATAAATCCATATTTTATTGAAGTACCTCCAACATCTATACAAACGTAATTTTTCATAACATATCTCCATATAAATTATTTTTATAAATTAACATCATTATTTAAAATCTTATATTATACGAATTTTTTATTTATCTTTTCCAATTCACATATATATTTCCTTGCTTCTGATAAATCTATTGTATCATTTAATATAATTTTTTCCTTAGTTATATGATATTTATAAATATTTTTACATAAATCTTCTCCTAACATATTAAGACCTTCTTGAGTATAGTGAACATCATCAATAGTTAACCCTTTATCATGAAATTGCATGGCAATTTTACTTCCTACACATAATATATCACATTCTTTACAAGCAGACTCCTGTGCTGCTGCAATTCGTCTTGTTCTAATAAAATATTCATCTTCTCCAAGCCAATAACCAGTTAAACTTATAAACATTTTATCAATTGTACATTCTTCTTTAAGTCTATATGCAATTTTTTTTAGATTTTCTTTATAGTATAAGGCATCAGTACCGTATTTTGCATCACTTTCACCTTGAATCCAAATAACATATTTATTTTCTATATTATAATGCTTACTTAAGGTATTACATCCTGCATTGAATTTTTCTATAGTATCATTTAGAAACCAGTTATTATCATGATTCCAGTTTTTTATTCTTGAACCATCTTTTGCATTGTGAATAAAACAAACTTTATTACCAGTAAGTTTATTCCATTCATTTGAAAACGCAGGTGCTATAGTACCATCTCCCTCTGAAGTCTCTAGTTCACATCTCATATTTATAATTTCATCAGTACTCAAATATTCAAAACAATTTTCATTTGGAATGACACTCTCTTTTGGATTTCCCAATCCTCTAGCATTACTTTGTCCTATTAATAAGAATACATCTATATTTTCCATAAGTTAACTCCTTTACAAATCTTTAAGCTTTTAATTGTTTTCAATTTATCTTGTAAAAAACTAAGGCTGAAAATAGTAATCTAACTAAAATTTACGAAATCTCACTAATCGCTGAAAGTTAAATCACTATTTTCAGCCTTAGTGATTATATAAATTCTCATTATCTAACCAAAACCTTAAAAATAGCTTTTTTGATATTTTCTTTTTCTAAAACTTTTATTGCTGTCATATGAGCATCTTCTGGATAACACACTAAGAAATCACCTTTTCTAAGTTCAACATATCCATTATTTTTTCCATCAAGAGATAAAAAATCGCCCTCTTCTTCATATGATTTTTGTTCTAAATTTTCTATAAAATTTAAGTCTATTCGTTCACTCCCATCAAGCATCAAATGGACATCTATATACTTCTTGTGGGCTTCCCAGAATCTTTCTTCTTTTTCACAAGTTTTATACTCTACAATATTCACAAAAATATCATCACCATCTATTGTATAAGTACCTTTTTCATAATCTATTAATGAATTTTCTTTAGCATATTCAAAACATCTAAGTAAATCTTCATGTAATGTTGAATATGTCTTACTATGATTTATATTTCCAAATATCATAAGCACTATCTCCCTATATAATTATATACGCTATTTTTTATACTTTTATATATAAAGTATTATACAATCTTATAGAGTAACTAAATTATTTATCTAATCACTCTATAAGACAATTTATCATTTAAATATTATTTTTCATAATAAACAGTAGTCTCAGCTTTTGGTAAAGATACTTTTGCTTTAACTTTAGCTTCTATTGCACTAACTATTGTACCTACCACTACAGAAGTCGTGATTGTTATTAGAGAATATGCCCAAGAAGTTACTTCTGGCATACGGTATTTTAAATAAACAACTAAAATTGCTGATACTATGAATCCAACATATGCTCCCATCTTAGTTGCTTTTTTACAAAATGCACCAAGTACAAATATTCCTGCTAAAACACCTAGTACTAGCCCCATAAAACTATTGAACCATTCATATGCTGACTTTATTTCTCCATTTGCTAATACTATTGCAACAGCTATAGAAAGTATACCTACACCTAATGATATATATTGTGCTATCTTAGTTTGTTTTTCCATACTTATATCTTTTGTTATGATAGTTTGTATATCTAAAGTCCAACTTGTAGCAACTGAGTTAAGCCCTGTTGATAAAGTTGATTGAGAAGCTGCATATATCGCTGCAAGTAGTATTCCTGTTATACCTACTGGTAGTTCATAAGCTATATATGATGCAAAAACTTGGTCTTGTTGAACTGTTTGAGCTAAATCTGGATTTTGAGTATAGTATATAAATAAACAAGTTCCAATTAGGTAAAATACTGTTGCAAGTCCCATTGATAAAACACCATTTCCATATGTCATTTTGTTAAGTTGCTTTATGTCAGTTGTTGTAGTAAATCTTTGGACTATATCTTGACTTGATACATATGATGAAAAAGTATTAAGACCAGCTCCAACAAATATTATAAATGCACTTGTAGATAGTATATTTTTATCAAACATAACTTCATTGGTTGCTAAGAACTTGTGTCCAGTTGTAAGAGTATCCATTACTGTTCCAAAACCACCATTTATACTTGCTATTAAATAGAATAATGTCCCTGTAACACCTACTATTAGCACCATCCCTTGTATAAAGTCGGTCCATAAAACAGCTTTTAATCCACCTGTATATGAATAAATTATTGCTATTACACCCATAACTATTATCAGTACATTTACAGGTATTCCTGTAAGACCAGCAAGCACTACTGATGGAAGGTACATTATAATAGACATACGTCCTATTTGATATACTATAAACATTAAAGCTCCAAGTACTCTAAGACCTTTGCTTTCATATCTCATTTCTAAGTACTGGTATGCTGTATCTATTTCTAACCTACTATACAGAGGTAAGAAAAATTTTATTGTTAAAGGTATAGCTATAAACATACCTAACTGTGCAAACCATAAAATCCAAGTCCCACCATAAGAATTACCTGCTAATGATAAAAATGATATTGGACTTAATAATGTGGCAAATATTGATACTGATGTAACCCACCATGGAATAGTTCCATCACCTTTGAAGAACTCTTTTCCCTTCATTTCTTTTTTTGAAAATAACAATCCTGCAAATAAAACTGCCAATAAGTAAACTACCAGTATTGCAAAATCTATCCAAGTAAATCCTACCATTTGACTACTCCTCCCATACTAAAAGCATTTTATTAAAAATACTTTCTGTATATTTCTTTTGCTCTTGATTTCATTTCATCCGTTGCTTCTTTCATAGGTTGTCTACAGTATCCAGCTTCGACACCTTGTTCTTCAAGTAGTAATTTAATTGTTTGATATAAACCATTTCCTAATATATCTGTTATTAAGTCATTAGTCACATGTTGTACTTCAAGTGCTTCTGATATTTTTTCATTTTTAGTTAATTCAAATATTTGTCTAGCTCTGACACCGTTTACATTAAATGTAGAACCAATTGCTCCATCCACACCTAAAACTGTAGCTGGTAGCATCATTTCATCGAATCCTGCAAATATTAATTTATTTGGGAATGTTTTTCTCATTCTTTCTAATAAATAGAAATCTGCTGCTGTAAACTTAACACCTATTATCTTTTCATTTTCAAATAATTCTCCAAACTGGTCTAAACTCATATCAACACCAGTTAAAAATGGTATAGAGTATATTATTAATCTATTATCTACAGAATTTATTATTGTATTATAATAGTGTTTTATTTCTTCAAAATCAAATTTATAGTAAAAAGGTGTAACAGCACTTATAGCATCATATCCTAAATCAGTTGTAAATTTAGCAAGTTCTACAGCTTCTTTTAAATTAACTGAACCAACTTGAGCTATTAATTTTATTTCTTCTTTTACTTCATCTTTAGCTATTTCAAATATTCTTTTCTTCTCATCAGTTGAAAGCATAAAGTTTTCTCCTGTACTACCTCCTACATAAAGCCCATCTACTTTACAAATATCTATATTATGTCTAATTATTTGTCTTAACCCTTTTTCATTTATATTTCCTTCCTTATCAAATGAAACTAATAATGCTGAATAAATTCCCTTCATATCTGTTGTTCTCATATCTTTACCTCCAATTTTAATTTTCAAATATAGTTAAATATAATAAATTTTTAATTTATAAATTAATTTTTAATTAATTTCAATTGCTTTAACAAATTTTTCTGTTATTAATTGTGGTCTTGTTATTGCTGAACCTACAACTGATGAATGAACTCCTAGTTCGAAAACCTTTTTTAAATCTTGAGGAGTATTTACCTTTCCTTCTGCTATTACAGGTATTTCTAAATCTTCAACTAATCTTTCCATTAATACAAAGTCTGGACCTTCTAAAGTTTCTGTATATGGAGTATACCCAGATAGTGTAGTTGAAACGCAATCTACACCGTATTCTTGTGCTTTGACAGCTTCATCATAATTTGAAATATCCGCCATTACTAGAACATCATTTTCTTTTATATACTTTATAATTTCTTTTAAATCTTCATTATTTGGTCTAACTCTATTAGTAGCATCTAAAGCTATCATTTCACACCCTGTTGTCAAAAGTTCATCAACTTCTTTTTTAGTTGGTGTTATATATATATCTGAATCTTCATAATTTCTTTTTATAATACCTATAACAGGAAGTCCAGTAACTTTTTTTATCTCAATAATATCTTCAACTCCTTGAGCTCTGATTCCAACAGCTCCACCTTCCATAGCAGCCTTAGCCATTCTACCCATTATAAAAGGGCTGTGAAGAGGTTCATTTTCTAAAGCCTGGCATGATACTATTAATCTTCCCTTTACCTTATCTAGCATTTTTTCAATTACCTCATTTCTGAAATTTATTTTCTTGATTTATGTATTAATAATAACATGAAAACTTTTTCTTTGCAATATTTTTTCATATTTTTTTCTTAATTCTAGGTTTATACTAGTTTTTTCCATATATAAGCTCATTTTTTATATATAAAAGAAATTTTATTTCATTTTTTTGGGGTTTATTTTCATTTTCTTTGAATACTTTTACAGACACTATCTTTAAATAGTTTCAATAAAAAAACCCATGTACACTATACATAGGTTTCCCAATATTATTCTAAATCCATTATAATTTTTCTTCCACAACATGGACAAAATTCAGCCTCTGAATCTATTTCACTTTCACAATATCCACAAACTATAAAATCATCACATTCATTTTCCAACTCAAACTTTTTACCACATTCAGCACAATATTTATCATTTACATTTCCAACATAACCACATTCACAAGTTACATTACTTTCTGCCATTTCCATTTCATTAATTTCCATATTTTTTTCATAGATTAATTTATCAAGTTCCAGTAACTCATCACAGAATTTGTCAAAACTCTCATCATCAATATAATCTTCTCTAATTTTTTGATATGCCAATATTCCCATTTCCAAGAATATCTTAGCTTTCTTCTCTTGAATATAATCAATCTCTCTATTTAGTTTTGATTTCTCTTTATATAATTCAACTTTAAACTTTCCACTACCAAATTTTTTCTTAACTTTAGAAAATTTATCATCTACTTTATTATTAGTATTTTCTTCCACAAAAATTCCCTCCAATCATATTTAATCCGCTGAGTTTAGCTTATATCCTATTAAAGATATCACAAAACTATATATAAATGAAATTATAATAGTTTGGAATACTTTAAATTGCATTATTAAAGTTGCTCCATAATTAGTTGTATTAAAGAAATTAATATTACTATCGAGTATAAATGTGCTAAATAAAGCCAACATTCCCATTAAAAATGCATAGTACACACTAAATACTATTACAGGCTTGACACTATCTGTACTATACTTAAATCTTAGTTTATATCCATTTAATAATAGTATTAATATAGACAAAGCTCCCATCGCATAAAACATTAATTTAGTATCTCCAAATAAAGATGATGAGCTTAAAGTAAATATTGATACTGTTGAATTTATTATAGTTACTGAAATTCCATTTGCAAAAGCCCACATATAACTGGCTATTTGTGGCAATATAGCAAATAAATTTAATCCATTTGAATAGCTACTCATATCTAATTCATTTAAGTAACTACTATCAGATATAGTTAATACAAATAGTATGACTAATACTAAAACATAACCTAATATAAATATTTTTATAGAATTTGAAAAAAGAGACATATACATATTTTCCTTTTCATAACTTTTTTTATAAGTAGTTATGTATGTACATATAAATCCTAATACAAATCCATTTAAAAGAACACTAAAAAACTCATAACTATATTCTAATGCATATCCATATTCTAACATACTATGTGAACTAGTTTTTACATTAGTAAAAATAGATAAAATAGCTAAAACTAATCCATAAATAATTCCAACTCCAAGAGAATTTGCTAATACAGCTTTTGAATCTATACATCTTTTTCTCATAAAAATTAAGTTTGATATTATTAATCCTAGAATAGGAATTATAAGTAATATTAATAAACCTATATTAGCATTTATAAATCCAGAGCCCATCATAGTAGACATAGATACACTAATTTGACCTAAGTTAAGAGCTAGGATTATATGTGCTGGATTTACCAAATAACTAATATCATTAAATTGAATAGTTATAATAGCTTTAAATATCAGTGCAATGATAAATAATATAAATACAGTTGTAAAGGTTGTTAAAAATATACCTCTTGTATTTGCGTAGTATGAAAGCTCTTTTATTTTAGATTTCAAGTCTAGTTTTGTTTCAAGTGGTCTTAATGATGCTATTTCATAAAGTTCATTTCCACAAAATTTGCAGTAATTATCTTTAGTACTATTTTCTTTATTGCAACTAGAACAAGTTTTTTCTTCTTTATTCTTAAGTGTAATATTGATATTTTTTATTTTTCTAATTGCTTCACCTGTCATTTTGGAATAATTATTATGTGAATAATTCATATTATTTACTTTTTTTTCACTCATTTTTTCCCTCCAAGTTTTACTATTGTAAATTATCAAATATAACTATATCATATAAATCTTAATTATACCTTAATTGGATATATTTATCTAATTTATTTATTGTTGTTATTTTTTAACAAGCACTATTACTTCAATAATTTATTAAGTTTTGTTGTTTATGTTTTATTATGCTTAATTTAAAATTATATATTTATAGACACAATAAAAATAACTTGCATATATCTAAACTAGATAATATACAAGTTATTTATAGTTGTATGTTTAAAATTATATAGTTGTATTATATATAATTATTAAAATTCAGCATTTTTAGGAGTTCTTGGGAAAGGTATAACGTCTCTTATATTAGACATACCTGTCATATACATAATTATTCTTTCAAATCCAAGACCAAATCCAGAGTGAGTAGCAGTACCAAATTTTCTAAGTTCTAAATACCACCAGTAATCTTCTTCTCTTAATCCCATTTCATGAATTCTATCTAGTAAAACATCTTCTCTTTCTTCCCTTTGAGAACCTCCTACGATTTCTCCAACACCAGGAACTAATAAATCCATTGCTCTAACAGTTTTACCATCTTCATTCATTCTCATATAGAAAGCTTTTATATCTTTTGGATAATCTGTAACAAACACTGGACAATTGTATATTTGTTCTGTTATATATCTTTCATGTTCAGTTTGAAGGTCACATCCCCATTCAACTGGATACTCAAATTCATGACCTGACTCAATCAATAACTCTACTGCTTTAGTATATGTTATTCTAACAAATTCAGAGTTTACTATCTTATTTAATCTTTCTAATAAGCCTTTGTCTATAAAGCTATTAAAGAATTCCATCTCTTCAGGAGCATTTTCTAAAACATAGCTTATAACATATTTTATCATATCTTCTGCTAGTTCCATGTTATCTTCAAGGTCTGCAAAAACTATTTCTGGTTCTATCATCCAGAATTCTGAAGCATGTCTCCCTGTATAAGAATTTTCTGCTCTAAATGTAGGTCCAAAAGTATAAACATTTCTAAAAGAAAGTGCCATTATCTCAGCATTTAATTGACCACTAACTGTTAAATTAGCTTCTTTTCCAAAGAAATCTTGAGTATAATCTATTTTCCCATCTTCTGTTTTTGGAATATCATTTAAATCCATAGTTGTTATTCTAAACATTTCTCCTGCACCTTCACAGTCACTACCTGTTATGATTGGAGAATGTGCATATACAAAGTTTCTTTCTTGGAAAAACTTGTGTATTGCATATGCAGCTATTGATCTTACTCTAAATACAGCTGAAAAAGTATTACTTCTTGGTCTTAAATGTGCTATTGTTCTCAAATATTCAAGTGTATGTCTCTTTTTTTGTAATGGATATGTGCTATCTGATTCACCTTCTACAACTATACTTTTTGCATGTATTTCTACTGGTTGTTTAGCTCCTTCTGTAGATACTAATTCTCCCTCTACAAGTATAGATGAGCTTATTGGTAACTTACCTACTTCTTTAAAATTTTCTACTTTCTCATCAAATACTATTTGCATATTTTTAAAGAAGCTCCCATCATTTAACTCTATAAATCCAAAGTTTTTAGATACTCTAGATGTTCTTATCCATCCAGCTACTTTTACAGTTTTCCCTATGTACTGTTCTTTATCTCTGTACAATTCTTTTACTGTTATAAATTCCTTTTGCATTTTAAATCCTCCTAGTATAATTGTTATTAATTTCTTTTAAATATAATTTCAATAAAAAAAGCCCTTCATCCCTATATAAAGGGACGAAAGACTATTACTCTCGCGGTACCACCCTAGTTGTCATAATGACCTCTTAGTTAAGCAATGCTTAAAGCCTATAACGGTGCCTTCCGTCTAAGTCTACTTACTAAATAAGCTTTCGATTAGAAACTCCAAGATGTTCTTCAATATAAACCTCGTATTGAGCTTTCACCATCCTCAACTCGCTAAAACTACATTTTATACCTACTCTTCTCTTCACAGTATTTATCTTTTATTATTTCTGCTAATTAACAAAATTATACCAATTTATAAATTTTTAGTCAATAAATTTATATAATTGATACTGATTGCTATTTATAATATAAATAGCTCTACTCTACATAACTACAATAAATACTCATTTTTATTACTACTTTATTAATTCAATTTCCAAAATTTTATAATTTACTTCCATTGTCAACCCAGTCTTTTGCTTCTTCGACACCCTTAATTGAAGGTACTGAAACTTTACTATGAGGTTTTAATTTTTCAACATCAGCCCATGCTGCTGTTGACTCATTTCCAACTAAAAGTGGACTTCTAAGTCTTTTATTGTCTTTACCTTTTAATGCTCTTGCTTTTTTATTTTCCAAAACTATCACCTCTATTATTTATTTTGTAATAGTTTTAGCAATTTTTCAAATAAAATTCATAAGTTAAAATTATAATGATTTTAAATCAATAGCATATCTTTTTAATACTTAATTTATACATATTTATATACAAAATATTTATTTCATATACACAAAATACAGAACTATTTTTTTAAATTTTCATATAGATTTCGATGCCATTTTTTTGATGTCTAGTTTATATAATAAAATCAAACTATTTATGGAAGTATAATTTTACACAAGTTCTTATTTATAGAGTATTTGCTATCTGTTGAATTGTGTTTTTTAAATTTAAAATCCCATATCCCTGTGATACATTTGGATATGTATATATGTCTAGTTTTGTAGCCCCCAGTATCAAATACGTTTTTAAAACTTGTGTAAACAATGATAATCTTGGTATATTGTTCTGTTTTTCTAAGTATTCCATTAATAAAGCTAAAACACCTGTGACAATAGAACTACTCACTCCTGTTCCTGTTCCTGTATTATATGTTCCATTTTTATATGTAGATATTATATCTACACCTGAAGCCACTATATCTGGCTTAATTCCTCTTCCTCTAATCGGTCCTTTTGAAGAACCAATCCACATGCTATCAGTCTTATTGTTGAATGTACCAACTGTAATTACATCATCACTAGCAGCATACATAGTTATTGTAGCTACTGAATCAGGGTCTAAAAACCTCGTATCTGGGGCTATCAAGTTTTTATTTGGCAAGTATATGTCATATTCTCCCCCTATTATAAGCTCTGAAGTCAATCTTAAAATCCATACCCCAGGCTTTATATCTCTTAATCTTATCTCCAAATTTTCTTTTCCAGAAGTAATATATGGATAAATAAATCGCATTGCATAAGTAGTATTTTCTAAGTTAAATTTTCCTCTATATATATAAAAGTCTGGAGAATACCTTATATCATGACTAACTTCTCCTGAAGGAGATATTATCTGTGCTCCTATTTTATCTGGACCATTCGTATTTAGTGTTATATCAAGTGCATAGTCATCTCCGTCTTGTATTATTACATCTTGAACTTCGCCTACACTGCTAAATCTTCCAGAATAATGAATATCTGTATTCCCTTGATTTCCTGCACCACTCACTACTACCACACCAGCACTACTCAATATATTAAAAGAATCTAATATTGAAGTAGTTGCTACAGCACCTGACTTAACTCCAATAGTCAAATTTATTATCATCGGTTTATTTTCTGTTCTTGCTATATTAGTAACATATGTTATAGCTGCTAAAAAATCTGAAACACTATAATTTATCCTTCCAGCATAATAAGTATCTGTATATGATTTTAATTTAACTACTATTAAGTCCGATTCTGTAGTAATACCTCTATACTGCGAATTTACTCTTCCATTTCCAACCAATATACCAGAAACTAAAGTTCCAGTACCTATATTATCTTGACTCAAACTTCCATCATTTCTACTTATGGCTATATTTAACTCACTTCTTGTAAATTGACTTCCAAAAATAAAACCTTCTGGAGGTGGATTTGTATTTGCTTCTTGGTCCCATAAATATAAAACTTTACTAGTTCCATCATCATTTATAAAGTCAGGATGCAAATAATCTATGCCAGAATCTATAACTGCTAATAAAATTCCTCTTCCTGTTATATCATTATATGGATTTTCATAGATATACTCAGTTTCAGCTGCTGTTGTAATGGTTTCTCCACTAGCTACATTATTAGTTATTTCAATTAGACTGCTCATCGGTTCAGATTCTTCCCACCAAGCAACTTGTATTATATTATTTAAAATAGTTTCATCAAAATCTATAGGTACATATATTACTACAAGCTGACTATTTAAAACCATATACCTATTTATTCCATTTTCTTGGAGTGCAGATTCTATATCACCTTGATAAATTATACAATAAGATTTTTCCATAAATCCCTCCTATCTTAAAACATCAAACATTCCTCTAACATCCAAAAGCCCATATCCAGCATTTGTATTTGGATATTCTGTGTTTGAATCCTTTCTAGCTCCAGCTTGCATAAACGTTTTTATTTTTTGAACGTATGCTTGGTTTGGATATCTACGATCAACAAAAGTATACTGAAAATACATTGAAGCAGCACCAGCTGCATGTGCAGCAGCTGCTGCTGTACCAGTTATAGTTGCATATGTGTTTCCAGGATAAGCAGCTATTATATTAACACCTGGAGCTACTATATCTGGTTTTAATCTGTTTTCAATAGTTGGTCCTCTTGATGAACTTTGCCATAAACTACTATTAATAGTATTGTATGCTCCTATAGTTATTAAATCATCTTGAATAGCAGGATAATTTATAGTATAAAAAGGGTCTACCTCTCTAAATCTAGTTCCACTTTTTAAAAGTGCTCTATTTGGAAGATATAAGTTGTATCTTCCTGTTATAATATAAACTCCTACTAATCGAATCTTCCACACACCACTTTTTGCATTTTTTAAAGTAATATTAGTAAATTGCTGTCCAGAAAAAGTGGTTGGGTATATATACGTTATAGAATATTCAGTCCCTTCTAAATCAAATAAACCTGTTACTTTATTATAATTTGAAATTCCAACACTTTTACTTTCTTCTCCAGTAGGAGATACTATTATTACATCAGCTTTATCTGGTCTATTTAACCAAAGTTCTAATGATAATTCTTCTTCATCTTCATTTAATTCTAGCTCAACTTCAACAGAGCCTCCCACATATGGTATTATCCCAGATGTATGTGTCTGTGTATTGCCCTCATTTCCTGCTCCTGCTGTTATACATAGACCTCTAGTAAAGAATGCTTTTTCACTATTGCTCCTATTGGTTAGACCTGCCAAGCTACTGGTACCTAAAGATATATTTATAACTAGTGGTCTTCCAAGCTCAAAAGCTTTTTTATATGCATACTGAGATGCAGCAAATAACATTGCACTATTATAAAAACCATCTATCTTACCGAGTTTTATTATTATTAGCTCAGAATCTTCTGCTATCCCTGCATATTCACTATTTACATTTCCAAGCCCTGCACATATACCACTTAACATAGTTCCTTGACCAACTTCATCTTGAGATAGACTAGGGTCATTGTCTGCAATAGCCCGATTTATATCTTCTCGTGTATATTCTGTACCAATATAAAAACCATCTGGTGGATTTCCTTCTTTTGTTTGGTCCCATAAATATACTATTTTTGAAGTACCATCTGGATAAATAAAATCTTGGTGTAGATAGTCTATTCCTGTATCTGCAATTGCTATTAGAGTACCTCTTCCTGTTATGTTAATATTAGGATTATTTTTAAAGAAATTTACGCCCATTTCTTCTGTTGCAACTACACCTCCAAAAGTACCTCGATTAATTTCTCCAAGTAGTGTCATCTTTGTAGTTGATACCGTTCTTATAATTGAAGTCAGTTGTAAAACTCTCTCTATGCTATTATAATCTGTATTATCTATAGATAGTACACCTAATGAATCACTTATCTTAAAAAATCTTTGACTCATGCCTAATCCAGCTAATTCTTCTTCAAATTCAGGGGTGTGAACTACATCTATTCCTGATAGTGTTCCTGATTGTCTACTTATGTTTCTACTTATATAATTCTCCGTCTCTAAGTCATTATGTATTTGTACATTATAACCATCTATAAGCTCATAATTATTTTCCTCATCTTTAAATGACTTATTAATACTTCTATATCCAATATCCTCTGTTTCTAAGTCTTGATTTATACTAGATAGAGTATACAAATCTATATCTGATAAATTTAAAAAACCAAATCCTGATGAATTATTTGGGTAAGATTGATTACTTAATCTCCTTGCCCCTTTTAGAAGCAATGCCCTTAATTTCTGTGAATACAAAAACAAATCATTTCCATTTACAATTCCCCATTCCATAAACAATGAGCAAATCCCTGTAACATGAGGAGTAGCCATACTGGTTCCAGTTAATGCTCCACTTGTACCTCCTGGTAAAAAAGATACTATATCTTCACCTGGAGCTAATAAGTCTGGTTTAAAGACACCTAATTGTGTATCTCCTTCACCAGAAAATATAGATACTATGTCTGTTCTTGAATTGAAACTACCTACTGTTATAACTCTACTTGCTGTTCCAGGAACTGTTACAGTAAGTTCTTGAGTAGGAATCAGAAATCTAGTATTTCTATTTAATCCTTCAGAAGTTGGTAAATATATATTTACATTACCAGTTACTATATCTATTGGTTCAAATACAATTCTCCATAGCCCAGGAGTTATCTGTGTATTTGAACTTAACTGTAGAGTAACTCTTCTTGTAAGAGAATATGGTGCTATAGGGTAAAAATAACCAGTTATTCTAGTTTCGCCCAAAGTATTCCTTATTTCACCTGAAGTTAGAGAAATTGCTTGTGTTTGATTATTTGATGGGTTTACTAAATGTACACTAAAATCATCAACAAAATCTGGCCATATATTTATATTTAATATACGCTCTCCTTCCCCAACTATAAACTCAACTTCTTCTGTAGTATTATTTTGAAGCCTAATCCTTTTATGACCACCTTTATCTGCATTATTTCCAGCCGCTACAACTATATTGTTTTTCCAAAACAAACACATATCATCTATATATTGTTCAAATAAAGATGTTCCTCTATGTGAACCTTCATTACTTCCATAACTTATATTTAATGTAACAGGCATTCTTAATTCTAAGGCTCTATCTAAAATAAATTTAATTGCCCTCATAAACTCTGTACTTCTTGAAAAAATATCTGTCTGTATATTTCCAACCCTCACCACTATTATTCTGGCATCACTTGCAATAGTTGAACAAATACTTGCAACATGTGTACCATGTAAACTAGTTGTTGAAATAGGTATATACATATTTCCAGCTATTGCATTATTTATATCTTCATTAGTATATAATGTTCCTTCTCTAAAACCTTCTGGTGGATTACCTTGAATAGACTGATCCCAATAATATAATATTTTAGACCTTCCATCACTATCTCTAAATACAGGTAAAGTATAATCTATTCCTGAATCGATTATACCAATTATAGTTCCTTTTCCAGTTAAACCAGTTCTATTTTTAAATCCTGTTATTCCTGTACTTGAGAAACTTTGTACATCCTGAGTTTGTAATATGAAAGGTTTCTCTATAAATTCAATTTCTGGATAAGTCAAAAGTGTGTTTACATCTTCTTCATTACTTGATGTTATTATTGCATATGATGAATTAAGTATCTCTACTGAGACCCCTAATTCTTGTTCTAATCTTAATATATCTCCATTGTATTTTACAATTAATTCATAATTTATTATAATCACCTCGATTTTTAAAATTATTATTAATGTATATGTTTTCTATAGGTCTAAAATGTATCAGAGTATATAATTTTTGAATTTAAATCATACAATTTATAATAAATATATTTAAAAAACAAAAAATAATGGTACAATTTTAAATAAATTGTACCATTATTTTTCTTTATTTTGCCTTGAAACCATATTTTACCTTGAAACAATTAAATTTTTCAGTGCTTTTTCTAGACCTTTTACAGTCAGTGGAAACATATTAAATTCACTTTGTATCAATCTTTGAGTCTGATACCAATAGCCAATTGAATCCCATCCATCTCTCAATTCTGGATTCAGCCATACAATCTTACTGTACTTTCTTTTGAATCTTTTAAGCCACTCTATACCAGGTATGTAATTATATGGGCCTCGGTAATTACCACCAATATGAAGTAGCTCAGAAGGTGACATAGAAGCATCTCCAACAATTATAACTTTATAGTTTTTATCTATATTCTTTAATATCCATTCAGTATCAATAGATTTACTTAACCAACATTCGGGTGTTGTAAATAATCTATCATAAAGACAGTTATGAAAATAATATACTTTTACATCTTTAAAATGATTTGATTTACTTACAGACTGAAATAATGTATTACATAAAGTACTATACCCTCTCATTGAACCACCTGAATCCATAAGTAGTAAAAGTTTTACTGTATTTTTTCTGGGCTTCTCAAAAAACAGTTTTAAATACCCTGCATTATTACAAGTCTCTTCAATAGTCTTATCCAAATCAAGCTCTGTCTTTGGGGCATCTATTCTAGTAGAAAATTGACGTAGTCTTTTTAATGCAACTTGAAATTGTCGCATATTTAGAACTTCATCATCTCTAAAATCTCTGTACTTTCTTTCTCCTGCAACCTCAAGAACAGCTCTACCATAAGTTGAATTTCCTCCTATACGTATACCAGTTTGTCCCTTTCCTGAATGTCCTAATTCAGAAGTACCTCCTGTACCTATCCAATAATTGCCTCCATTATGCGGAGAATCTTGTTCTTTTATACGTTCCTCCAATTTAGCTCTTAATTCATCAAGATTTATATTTGGATTTTGTTCTAATCTTTCAAACTCTTTTAAATCTATATCTGGTTTTTTAAGCCAATTCATAATCTCTTCTGGAATTTCTTCTTGATGTTCTATACCTTTAAAATACTCTAAAAACACTGCATCAAACTTATCAAAATCACTTTCACTTTTTATCAAAATCATTCTGCAAAGGTAGTAAAAATTCGAAAAATTTGAATAGCAAAGTCCTTTATCCAATGCTTCAATTAAAGTCATCCACTCATTTAAAGATACATCTAATCCTCTTGCCCTCAATAAATAAAAAAATTTAATAAACATAATTATCCAGCTCCTATTAACTATAAACGTCTTTGCATAGATTCAATATCCTCATTATTTTTAAGCAATATTCCTGCAAAAGGAACTTCTTTCTCTATTTTTTCAATAGGAATTCCACTCAAAGTTAATGCTTGTATCCAGTCTATTAATTCTGATGTACTCGGTTTCTTTTGTATCTCCTTTAAGCTTCTAATCCAATAAAAAGTAGTCATTACTTGTTCCAACAGATGTTCTTCTACTTTATCAAAATGTACTTTGACTATTGCCTCCATCATATCTCTATCAGGAAATTCTATATAATGAAATATACATCTTCTTAAAAAGGCATCTGGAAGTTCTTTTTCTGCATTTGAAGTTATAATAACTATTGGTCTTTGTTTAGCTCTTACAGTTTCTTTTGTTTCATTTATATAAAACTCCATTTTATCTAATTCCCAAAGCAAGTCATTTGGAAATTCTAAGTCTGCTTTATCTATCTCATCTATTAAAAGAATTACTTGTTGCTTTGAACTAAAAGCCTCTCCCAGTTTACCATATTTTATGTACTTACTAATATCATCTACGCCATCTCCTCCAAATTGACTATCATAAAGTCTTTGGACAGTATCATATACGTAAAGCCCATCTTGTGCTTTTGTGGTTGATTTTATGTTCCAAATTACTAAATCTTTTTGTAACTCATTTGAAATTGCTTGTGCTAGCATAGTTTTACCTGTTCCAGGTTCACCCTTAATTAAAAGTGGCTTTTCAAGAGCAATAGCAACATTAACTGATGCCATTAATTCTGGTGATACTACATAATCACTACTTCCTCTAAAATTAGATATCTCTTTTTTTGTCATGAATTCTACTGCTACTCAAAATATGGTCAAATATATCCATATCGAGATTTTTCCTTCTTCATTGAACCTCGCCTTGCCTAAGCTACTACGATTTGGTATAGTTCTCCAAAGGCTTAAATTCCGAAGTTAGCCCTCCGTACATATATAAGTGCTTTTAAGCCATCTTATATTTTTTAGCATTTTTAAGATTAATACTTGCATTTAAATCTCTATCAATAGATAATCCACATTCACATTTGTACACTCTATCTTTAAGTTTTAAACCTTTATTAATCTCTCCACATTGACTACAAGTCTTTGATGATGGATACCATCTATCAACTACTCTAAGTTCTATATTATTTTGTTTGCACTTAGCAGTTAGTTTAGTTCTAAATTCAAAAAACTTTTGACTTGATATAGCCTTTGATAAATG
>NZ_OEZH01000022.1 GCF_900243075.1 Clostridioides difficile | reverse complement strand
ATCTCAGCAATTTTGTATGATGAGTATCCTTCTTTTATATATAAGTTTACAGCTTTTAGTTTAAGTTCTTTGCTATATTTTTTGTGTTTTTTAGACATGGAAAAACCCCCTTAGAGTATACACTTTTTAGACCTATTATAATGGCCTTTTATTTAAATGTCTACTATAAGGGGATTATACTAAAATAGAGATAAGCCTCTTTTTAATTGTTAAAATGATGAAAATACATTTGATTTTATACAAAAAGAGTGCCTCATAAACTAAAAAGTCCATTCTGAGACGCTCCCTTTTTTCTACTCTGCACAAATAATATCAATCATTTCTTTATATTCATTTTCATTATTTAAAACATCTATACTTTTAAATTTTTCTTTCATTTTTCCTTCAATTTTTAATGAATAATCTATTGTATATGGAATAAATTTCTCTATTTCTTTTATATATTCTATAGAAAAAAATTCAGCATTATAAACTATAGAAAACAAAATTAACATTAAGCAATCATTCTTTATCATAGTTATTACAGATTCATTTTTATTGTTAACTTTAAAACTATCTATTAACTCAATAGTAAAATTTATTAGTTTATTTACAACTTTATCTAAAGTACCCTCTTTTGCCATCTCTGTAATAATAGTTTTATGGTTGTATTTTAAATCTTCTTTTATATCCTGTAAATCATCGGATATTTGTAATAAAAATCCATAGCTGATACAAAACTCTATTTCTTCCTTTGTCATCAATCCACTTATTAAATATCCATCTACTAAAACAGACGAGCCACCTTTTTCAATGGAAATGGATAATAAATCTTCCTTACACAAATGATTTTCATTGTTTTGTTGTTTTAAACTCTTTACTTGACTTTTAAATATTAATAATAGTGATTCATAGACTTCTGTAAACTTTTCTCTAGAATATACACTTTCAATATAATCTATCATTTGAGATACTTTACTTTCATGATAGTTATTAGATTTAATGTGTTCTCCCAAGAGCCTTTTTTCTAACCAGTTATTAAATAAAATCTTATCAGTTTTATTTATACTTGTATTGTCTAAATAATTATCAGTATATGGATATAACATGCTATATGCAAAGTTAGCTTTTGAATAATAGACCTCTTTACCAAATAATAATTGTAATGCATTTGAAATCCATACATTCCTCATAGCTTGCATAATATCCCCTATAGGTAAATCACCATCAAATCTTCTAGCATCTCTAATAAATTGTTTTGTTATATCTAAAAATTTTTTTCTATCTTCCACATCCATTTTTTCTAACTTAAAAATATTTTCTTTTTCTAATGTCTTTTGTAAGAAAGCTTCACCCTTTTTTGCCCACATTTTTCTCAATACAAAGTCACTTGGATACTTTTCTAAATGAACTGATATTGTATTTATCAATTTATCCAATTCTTTTTCACTCTTTTTTTGTGAATCCTTACTATATGTTTCTATATTGTCAAATAATTCAACACTTGAATTATTCCATGTATTCTCACACTCTTTACAATAATATTTAAATATATCCCTCAAATCCATTTAACAGCCCTACTTTCATGCCTAAATTATATGCTATATTATATCAGTACATATAACTAATATACAATTAAAGTTATAATTGTGTATAATAATAACTTTAAAATTATTTATTTTTTAGTTTAGCTAATGCTTCTGCAAATGGATTATTAAATGTTTCTTGATTTTTATTTTGATTTTTTAAATATTGATTAACATCTTTTTTTGATGCCTTCTTTTTTTCTTCTTGCTTTCTCTTATTGAAAGAAGAAAGCTTTTCTCTGTATCCACAGCTACAAGTGAAGATTCTTCCCTCACCTTCTCCACGAAGTTCTAATTTTTTATGACAGTTAGGGCATCTTGAATTAGTTACTTGTGATATAGTTTTTCTAGTGTTACACTCTCTATCTTCACAAATCAGCATTTTGCCTTTCTTACCATTTACCTCTAACATGAATTTACCACACTCTGGACATCTATTTTTAGTTAAGTTATCATGTTTAAATTTATTATCACTATTTTTTATTTCTAAAACAATATCTTTTGAATAATCTTTCATGTTATTTATAAAAGTATCTTTACTAAGTTTTCCCTTTGAAATATCCAATAACTTCTTTTCCCACGAAGCTGTAAGTTCTGGTGTCTTCAAATCTATCGGAACTAAATCTAATAATTGTCTACCTTTTGATGTTATATATATATCTTTATTTTTCTTTTCCATTAAAAATGAATTGAATAATTTTTCTATTATATCTGCTCTTGTAGCAACTGTCCCAAGACCATTTTTTTCCATAGCTGTCAATAATGTACCCTCATTTAAGTATGGTGGTGGATTTGTTTTACCTGAATTTATCTTTAATCCCTTAACTTTAAGTATGTCTTTTTCTAAAACATTTGGTATACTTTCATACTCATCTTCATCTTCAATATCTTTATAATTTTCCTTCCAACCTAAATTTATTACTTTATTTCCCTTAGCCTTAAATATTTCGCCTTCTACAGTTGCATTTATAGTTGTCTGTTCATATTCAAAAGGAGGAGACAGTACTGCTAAAAATCTTTTTACTACAAGATTATATATTTTTCGCTCTTTATCACTAAAATCACTCATAAAGACTTTCTGCTCCGTTGGTATTATTGCATGATGGTCTGTTACCTTTGAATTATCAACAAATGATTTATTAGCTGTAATATTACTTTTTAATAATTTATTACAAATTTTTGAATAATCGCTAACATTTACAGCTCTTATTCTATCTTTCAATGTTCCAACAATATCTGAAGTTAGGTATCTAGAATCAGTTCTAGGATAAGTAAGTACTTTATGATACTCATATAGTTTTTGCATTATAGATAATGTTTCTTTTGCTGAAAATCCAAACATTTTATTTGCATCTCTTTGTAACTCTGTTAAATCATAGAGTGCAGGTGAATATTTTTTCTTATATGACTTACTTACTTCAGATATTTTTATGTCTAAATTTTTTATTTTTTCCAATATGCTCTCTATCTTTTCCTTACTAAACGTTGAAGAGCTACTATTCTTATCATTCCAAATAAACTTTATATCCGAATTTCCCTTTGTAGCAATTAATTCCAATCCATAATACTCTTTAGGTTTGAAATTTCTTATTTCATCTTCTCTCTTAAGCAGCATTGCAAGAGTAGGAGTTTGAACTCTTCCACAAGAAAGTTGCGCATTGTACTTTGTTGTCAAAGCTCTAGTTGCATTTATTCCAATAATCCAATCAGCTTCTGCTCGTGCTATTGCTGAATAGTATAAATTTTCATATTCTTTTCCAGCTTTTAATTTTGCAAATCCTTCTTTTATTGCTTTGTCTGTACTTGAAGAAATCCAAAGGCGCTTTAGAGGTTTTTTTACTTGTGATTTTTCTATTATCCACCTTGCTACAAGTTCTCCTTCACGACCTGCATCTGTTGCTATAACTATTTCATCTATATCATTTCTATTCATTTGAGCTTTGACTGTATTAAACTGTTTTCCACTCTTTTTTATTACAACAGTCTTCAGGTGCTTAGGAAGTATTGGCAAGTCTTCTAAGCTCCATGATTTATATCTTTCTCCATAACTTTCAGGGTCAGCAAGTGTAACTAAATGACCTAATGCCCAAGTTACCACATACTTTGAACCCTCTATATATCCGTTTTTTTCATTTTTTGACCCTAAAACTTTTGCTATATCTCTTCCAACAGAAGGTTTTTCTGCCAGTACTAATACTTTTCCCATCTAAAAATACTTCCTTTCTCTATGCTTAATCTCATATTACGATTAAAATCTAAATAAATAGAACTTTTCTTAATATCGTAACTATAATATTACCATAATTTAATCATATCTAATTAATTATTTAAAACTTTCTTATTTTTTTATTTAAAACTTATCTTATTCCTAATTTGTATACCTATTATAGAATCCATTTTCACGTATATTACTTATATTTATAAGTTTATAATTCGTAAATAGGCTTACATTTTTATATTTTTTCTTTGTTTTTTAAATTTGCAGTTGACAAAACATAAAAACTTATATTAATATTATTAATACAATAAGCTATGACAAATCAATATCCGGTTAAGATTTTATAGAAGAGTTGCTATACAGCACACCGAAGGAGTAACACTCTCAGGTACTTTTAAAAGTAGGACTGTAAAATTTACGGAACTCTGGAGAGACCCATTATGGGCGCCGAAGGGGCAAGGCTTTTATGCTCAATCTCTCAGGCAAAAGGACAGGGATTATCTACCAAAACTAGTATTTATTAATACTTTTATTTTGGTTGCTAATTAGTGTATATCCAGAGCTGAATCTTTTTTAGATTTAGCTTTTTTTATTACACTAGAAATTATTAATAAATTATACTTATTTCCTGTCAATTACTTCATTAAAAATTCTATTGATTATGTAAAGCAAAAAAATGAGGGAGTGTTTTTATGAATCTAATTGATGTTTTAAACAAAGTTGATGCTTTTATTTGGGGACCACCCCTACTAGTATTACTAGTTGGTACTGGTATACTACTTACTGTTAAACTTGGAGTTATACAAATAATTAAACTTCCAAGAGCTCTTAAGTTAATATTCTCTGCTGAAAACAAAGGTAGTGGTGATGTTTCAAGTTTTGCAGCTTTATGTACTGCACTAGCTGCTACAGTTGGTACTGGTAATATTGTTGGTGTTGCTACAGCTATTAAAGCTGGTGGACCTGGTGCACTTTTTTGGATGTGGATAGCAGCTTTCTTTGGAATGGCTACTAAGTATTCAGAAGGTGTTCTTGCAATAAAATACAGAACTAAAGATAAAAATGGTCAAGTGTCCGGTGGACCAATGTACTACATAGTAAATGGTATGGGGGAAAAATGGAGACCTCTTGCAATATTTTTCGCTATAAGTGGTATATTAGTTGCACTTTTAGGAATAGGTACTTTTACTCAAGTAAATTCAATAACAGATGCTATAAATAATAGTTTTGGAGTAGACCCTAGAATCACAGGTGTTGTATTAGCAGTATTTGTAGCTTTAGTTGTATTTGGAGGTCTTAAAAGTATATCTAATGTAGCTACTAAGATAGTACCTTTTATGGCGGTTATATATATCGTAATCTGTGGAATCATTTTACTATCTTTTTGGAATAAAATTCCTGAAACTTTTATGCTAATAATCAAAAGTGCATTTACACCTACTGCTGCTACTGGTGGTTTTCTAGGAGCAACTATGTCGCTAGCAATTAGAAATGGTATAGCTCGTGGTGTATTTTCAAATGAATCTGGTCTAGGTAGTGCTCCAATAGCTGCAGCTGCAGCTAAAACTGAATGGCCAGCAGAACAAGGTCTTATATCTATGACAGGTACTTTTATAGACACTATTATAATCTGTACTCTTACTGGATTCTCTCTTGTTATTTCAGGAGTATGGTGTTCAGACCTAAATGGAGCTGTTATGACACAAGCAGCTTTTAATGGAGCAATTCCTACATTTGGACCAATATTACTTACAGTTAGTTTAACATTATTTGCATTTACTACAATTTTAGGATGGAGTTATTATGGAGAAAGATGTTTTGAATTCCTATTTGGTGTAAGAGGTATGAATGGGTATAGAACTGTATTTGTAGCTATGGTGTTATTAGGTGCATTCTTAAAATTAGAAGTTGTTTGGATAATTGCTGATATCGTAAATGGACTTATGGCAATACCTAACCTGATAGCTTTACTTGCACTATCTCCTATAATAGTCTCTGAAACTAAAAAATATTTTGAACATATAAATTCTCCAGAAAATCAGATAAAGAAAAATGCATAAATAAAAAGTATAGAATTCCAAGTCAATTTTATATGACTTTGGAATTCTATATTCTTTTTAAAAAATATAATAAATATTTTTACAAAGTATGATAATTAATATAAGATAAGATAGTAATTGACATAAATAGTACATATATTTTAATTAATCACTTCAATAAAAATTGCTTAGATTAAAATTTTATTTCTTCTGGGTATTTCCATGATTTAAATTCATCAACATCTACTACTTCAAGCTCTTTAAACTGATTTAATACTAAAGACCTATAATATATTTCTGCTACCTCTTCTACATATCTTGATTTTAATAATGCCTCATCTAAATCATCACCTACAGTTGTTAGACCATGCCTTTCTAGTAAACATGCATCTGTATCTAACAATAATTTTGAAACACTTTTAGCTAATTTTAAAGTTCCTGGTCTTTCATATGGAGCAATATCTACATAACCACCATAGTTAACTGATTCATATACAATTGGTATAATTGGTTTCTTTGCTACTGAAAATGTTGTTGCATATAAAGAATGAGTATGTGATATAGCATTTACATTTTCCCTTATTTTATATATTTCAATATGCATCAGCACCTCACTACTTGGTTTAATGCCTTTCTGAACCTCTATTATATTTCCATCCAAATCTAAAACACAAATATGCTCAACTTTTAATTCTTCTCTTCCTATACCTGAGGGTGTTATAAGTATATATCCAGTACCTTTATCTCTAATACTAAAATTGCCAGCTTTTTCTTTACATAAACCATAATGTTCTGCTTTAATTGCTATTTCCACAATTTTGACCTTTAAAGACTCTAGCATAATTCACCTCCAAGTAATTATTTTTGACCATAGTATGCATTTTTTCCATGCTTTCTTGAAAAATGCTTATTCATAAGTACCTTCTCCATAATATTATCAGGACTCATTAACTCTGTATAATAGGCCATCTTTGCAACTTCTTCTAAAACTACTGCATTATGGACAGCCTCATTTGCACTTTTTCCCCATGTAAAAGGTCCATGGTCATTCACAATTATTCCTGGACAATGAATTGGGTTTTTTCCCATAAATTCTTCAACAATTACATTTCCAGTTTCTTTTTCGTATTCACTGCAAATTTCTTCTTTAGTCATTTTTCTGGTACATGGTATACTTCCATAAAAATAATCTGCATGAGTAGTACCACATGCTGGTATAGATTTCCCTATTTGAGCCCATATTGTGGCCCAACTTGAATGTGTATGTACGATTCCCCCTAACTCTTCAAATTCTTTATATAAAACTAGATGAGTTGGAGTATCTGAAGAAGGTCTTAATTTACCATCAACTACATTTCCGTCTAAGTCAACTACTACCATATCTTCTACAGCCATACTGCTATACTCTACACCACTTGGTTTTATGACTACTAATCCTTTTTCTCTATCTATCCCACTTACATTTCCCCAAGTATAAGTAATTAGTCCTTTCTCAGGTAATTCTAAATTTGCTTTTAATACCTCTTCTTTTAAATTTTCTAACATTTTTCTTCCTCCTATATTTTATTTGGAAAAATTATTTTTATTTTATTTAATGTCGTAATTATAAAATTTAATAATTTTTTATATTTATTTATTAAATTTTTATATTTCTACTAGGATTTTATTAAAATTAATCTCTCTCTTGCTCATTTTACTTAAAAAACCACCAACTTCATTAAGACCTATTCTATGTGAAATCATCGGTTTAAAAACAATATCACCTTTTCCCATAAAATCCAAAGTTGCTCTCCATGCTCTTCCAGGATAAGGACTTGTATATGAATTCCAAGAACCTTTCAAAGTAAGTTCCCCACGTAATATACACTCAATAGCTTCTACACCGAGTGGCAATTCTGTGTGTGATATACCTACAAACACTATAGTTCCTCTCTTTTTTGCTACAAGCAGAGATTGTTCTTGTGTAAATCTGCTACCAGCAGTCTCTATTACAACATCAGCACCACCATTTGTTATTTTTTTTATTTCTTTAATTACATTTACTTCTTTTGAATTCAATGTATAATTCGCTCCTAAAGACTTAGAAATTTCTAACTTTTCATTAAATATATCAACAGCTATAATCTTAGATGCTCCAAACACCTTTGCCCATTGTATAGTAAACTGACCTATTGGACCACATCCCAGCACAACTACACTATCTCCTACTTTAATATCGGACTTTGAAATCCCATGATAAGCTATAGTTGCTGGTTCAATTCCAGCAGCAGTTTCATAGTCTAATGTATCTGGTAGTTTTAAAATATGTTCTTCTGGAACTCTTACATACTCTGCCAATGCTCCATTTACTCTTGTTCCAATTATATTGTAATCATCACACAAACCAAAATTACCTTCCTTACAGTAGTCACATTCTCCACAAGGTACTAATGGTGCAACAGCTACTCTATCCCCTATATTAATATGTTTTACTTTTTCTCCAATTTTAACAACTTCACCAGAAAATTCATGCCCTAAAATTAATGGATATGATGTATTTCCACTCAAACCACTTACCATAGACCTAGGTAAATCTGAACCACATATTCCAACATACTTTACATTTACAAGTACTTCTGTATTTGTTATTTCTGGTATACCTACCATTTCATATCTGACATCACCTACATTGTATAATACTGATGCTCTCATTTTATCTTCCATATAAATATCTCCTTTCATGCTATATAACTCTATATAGCAATATCTATGCCATACAAAAGATAAATAGTTTATTCAGGTAAATACCTTATATACAAGGTATTTTGTCAATGAGGATTACATTTTATAAAATCAAATTACATTACTGTATAGACATAAAAAAATATGTTTTTAATATCATGCTATACAGAAAAAGTTAATCATATAAATACAACAAATTATAATTGCAAATATTACCAAAATAAAAAGAAGTTTACATTTCATTTAAATATTTCTCAGATATTATCTGATACTTATATAAAATCAGCTATAAACTCCTTTATTTACTATTATCTCATTTTTATAAACTTAAACTATTACAGGCTCTTCTTCTATATTCTTAAGTGCTTGTTTTTCTAGATATTCGAGTATGCCTGCTTTATTCTTTCTAAATAACGCCCACAGAACAAAGTAAATTACAACTACAAGACCTATATAAATTGGATTTGCACTTAGAAATGCAAAGAAAACTAATCCCATTAAAGGTTTTCCTAGTATATTAAAACTTGTTATCAACATTGCTCCTGCTGGTATGGCAACCCCTATACTTGTAGCCATATCTGTGAATAATGGTGCTGTAGATGTACAAATATATAATCCGAGTCCAAACCAAATTATACCTGAAACTAATACTTTTGGTATATTACCATTATGTATAGCAACTAGACCTTGCACCATATATGGAATTGCCAATAAATCTACAACTGGTAATACCTTATTACCAGGAAGTATCATAGCAATTACAAGCATTATTGGAATTAATATAAGACCTGATATCAGAGTTGCAGGTTCACCATATCCAACAGCATCATTCACTGCTATATACCACTCACGGTTTCCAGCTTTTTGCATAATCTTTCTAGCTGCTTCTGTTATAGGTGCAAATGCTTGAGCAAACATACTTGCTACTTTAGGAAAGATTGCCATAACAGCACTTGTAGATATACCTACTTTCATTATTTCTCCCCAAGCTTCCATAGTAGTTATTCTTGTAATATTACCTAATATACCTATAAACATCCCTAAAAAAAGACCTAAAGTAATTGGTTCACCTAAAAAGCCTAATTTCTTTTCTAATTCTTTAGGATTTAATTTTATTTTATTTAGTCCTAATTTATTGTATATAGGGTCTGCAAATACTGCAAATACAGAAGCCTCAACATTATGCATGGCTATTATTGTACAATTAGGATATCTATAGTAACTAGACCATCTCTTTGCAACTAACTCTGATATTAACAAACTATATAAGTTTAATAAAACCATACATGCTATACCCAAAGGGAAATTTCCTGTTACTCCTATAACCATTGCTCCCCATACCATATAAGAATAATTATTCCATAAATCTGATGGCTGAAACACGTCTGTCCATTTTATCAAAAATAAAATTGTTTGTAATAATATCCCAAGACCTAAATATATCATGCCTGCACTCGTTGAAAAGGCAACCAATGATGTAGCTTGCCAACCAACATCGAAAACTGGTAAATTTACTCCTGTACTCTCAACCATCCTATTAATAACTGGTGTTATTATTGGTGTAAATGAATTTAAAATCAGTGTAAAACCTTGTAAAGCAACTCCTGCATATACAGCAGAAAGAAACGATTTCTTAGTAGTTACTTTAAATATCTTTGCTATTATGAATATTATAATTGGAACTATAATTGCAGAACCAAATGTATCGATTATAGATTTCATAAATTCTAACATCTTTTATCCTCCTATTTATAAAATTAATTGGTTACTTATCTATCCCTTCAATAACATTTAAAACTTCTTCAAAGAATACATCTTCCCCTATACCAGTTAAGCAAGCAAATGCATTTATAGTTGGTATTCCATAATCGCCTGTTTGAAGTGGACTGGTAAATGTTATAAAGTCAAATCTTCCTGATTGTGCTAAATTTAGTGCTTCTGTTGGTCTAGCTTCTGTTGTAGTAATAGAAATTCCCTTATTTCCTAATACTTCTTTTAATTTACCTGCCACCATTGATGATGTAACTGTTCCTGAACCACAAACTGATAATACATTAAATTGTTTCATAATATTTCCTCCTAATTTTATACTCTAAATTTTTATTTTATACGGATTAAACTAATTTAGAAAACAATCCTGACTTTGATTATTTAAATTTTCATTTTTTATTTCTAAAATATCTCTCTACTATATTTCTATAAAATCCAATAATTTAGCTACCTCTTCCTTTGTTGACGCGTTTTTTATACTCTTTAATAGCTTTATATTTTGAAAAACTGACATTAAATCTTTTAACAGTTTTACTTGTGAATCTGGATTCTTTACTGCTAATAAAAATACAAGTTCTACATCAAGTCTATCTGTTGGGTCTATCATTGAATTAAACTTTACTGGCTTTTTCAATATGCCCACAGCTACATTAGATTCATTTACATGTTTTGAATCTGTGTGTGGAATAGCAACACACATTTCGCCAATATTGAGACCTGTTGGTAATGTCTTTTCTCTTTCCAAGACAGCATTTATATATGTATCCTTTACATATTCTTTTTGATACATTATATTTCCTAATTCTTCAATAACATTTTCATAATCATTAGATTCTAAACCTAATGATATTAAATCTACATTCATTACTCTGACTCCTCTCAATTTTTTTTGCTACAGCTACAGATGTTTAAATTTATCAAATATAATATTTCTAAAATCCTCTTTATTAAAACACTTATTAGCATTGTTCATAAATTCCTCATCTTTTAATATCTCAAGAACATTTTTAACAACTTCTTTATCATTAGCCTGAAAAACTGGCATAAATATAAAATTTACATTGCCTACACCCCAGTCAATGGGATTTTTTAGTTTGACAAAAACAAATCTTGTACTATTTACAGTAGAAGAATCTCCATGAGGCACACCTACAGCTCCTTTAGAATATGTTGGAAGCATCTCTTCTCTATGTAAAACTGAATCTAAGTAGTCTTTTTCTACATATTCTTTATTTATAAGAATTGAACATACATATTCTAATAAATCCTTTTTAAAGTATATATCTGGTTCAAAAATTACTAAATCTTCATCAAGCATTCTTTCATACGATTTAGTAGGTTTGTCATCTTGTTGTTTTGATTTTGATAGATAAATATCCAAATTTTTAAAAAGTTCTTTATTATATGGTATGAAATTTATACCTGGTATCTTAGGATTTATTGTCCCAACAATAGCTAATATATTGTTTGTCTCCTTTAGATTTTCAATTTTATAAAATAAATTTTCATCTAATGCACTCATTTGATAGCATTTAGTATTATCATACTTTTCTTCCAATGTTTTACTTATGTACTTAGCAGTTCCTTCTCCAGTAAGACACAAAGTTACAATTGCATTTGATTTATCTATGTGTTTTTCCAATTCATAGTTATACCCCATCCTATCTTTTAACAAAGAAAAAAACATTTCATCCAACTCTTCATCTCCCATAGAAACTTTTCTAGCTGCTTCTAGTGCCATTAAGAGGTCTACTCTATCAATAGTTTTAGTATTTATATTAGTTCTCTTATTTACTATTTGTCCTATGTTTGTAAGTGAACCAATGTCTACCAAAAATAATATACCTTTTCCTTGGTCTATTATTTTTGACAATTCTACTGCCTTATTGTATATGTTTATTGGTTTTTCATCTAAAGGCATATCTATAGCCACAGGAAACTTTACGCCTAAAAGCTCTTTAACTACATTTACAGTCTCTGTAGCTATGCGTCCATGAGAAATTATTATTAACCCTACTTTATCTTTTTTTACTTCATTTTTTAGAGCTGACTTTATATAGAGTGTTATAAATCCAACTTCATCATCTGGAATCTTAACCCCAATTGATTCTTCGATTTTTATTGCAAAACTTTTGCCAATTTCATATTCTTTTGAAAAGTCAATTCTTATTTTTTCTAAATTTACATTTATTATCTTTTGATTTAGTTTAATTCTTTTTATAGCTTCTTCTAAGTGTATCGCTAGATATTTAAACATATTTTTATTTACTTCTAAATTGATATTTTTTTCAACTATATCATTCATAAGTTCTTTTACCAGTTTTACTAAACTATCACTTACAAAACTATTTAAATCACTCATTGAAAAAATCTCTTCATCACTACTTAGATTGAACTCTAAATCAGCAAATCTATTTAAAATAAAAGTCCATAAAATATTCTCTATGTCTATATCTTCAATATCTAGATATTTTAAGTCATAATACTTCTTTTCAATTGTTTTGTATATATCCTCTGGTAATATATACTCATCATTCAAAAGATTTCCTTTTATTGATGATTCTTCTAAATTAAATGGTATAAATATAGCATTTTTTAAATATTTTCTTATCTCTGTGTATTCAATTTCTTGAAAGGCTGCATCTTTAAAAGAATCTTTAAGCTTCAAAACTTCATTTATATCTACTACTACTATCGATTCATTCTCTTCATCTTTAGAATTTATAAACTTCATAAAAGCTCTTGCACAAAGAACCTGAATCATATTTTGTAATTGTCCTATATTTCCACTAAACTTTTTTAGTGTAAGTATTTCAATCACATTTTTATCTACAAATATTTTTGCATTTATTCTGTTACACTCTTGTTGAAAGATACTGTATATAAGGTCTATTTTCTCTTTTAGTAACCTATCATGTAATGGTGGCAAAGTTATTAGCATTGGTATTCTTCTTCTAAATGTTAATAATAAATTAGTCTCTACATTTTCAGTAGTTGCTCCAATCAACATAATACTTACTTTTCTTTCAGCATTGGTTTCACCTAATCTTCTGAATTTTCCTCTATCTAAGATAGAAAATAGTATTTCTTGACCCTTTGGAGGTAATCTATGTATTTCATCTAAAAATAAAACTCCTTCATCAGCTTCTTCTACAAGACCTGGTGTATCACATTCAGCTCCTGTAAATGTACCTTTTTTATATCCAAATAACAAAGACAATAATAACTGAGGGTTATCACTATAATCAGCACAATTAAATACAACAAAATTAGAATTTTCTTTTATTATCTTTTTCTGCTTTGCAAACTCATACATATGTTTAGAAAATAAACTCTTACCAACTCCACTTTCTCCGACAATCAATGTAGGCAATCCTTTGGGTGGGTACAATATAGCAGATTTAGCCTGCTCTACAGCATTTCTAAGACTCCCTTTATTTCCTATTAGAGTCTCAAATGAGTCACTCGATTCTTCTTTAGTTACCTCTACTACATCCATTTCTAAACTTTCTTTAGGTAAAAGTTCCTCTACAACTCTTCTGGATATATTAAAACCTTCTGTCATCAATTCCCTTGTGATTTCTGATATAGAAATATTCTTATTTTTTTGTAATATTGCTGAAATTGCTGATTTCAGATAAGGATATCTTCTTTGCCTTGAATTACTTATATTAAGCTCTTTTCTCAAATTAGTTATATTCTCTCTAGTTGTGCTTAAAAATTTTGCTATTTGAACATCTGTTAATGGATCTTTTTTATTTTCTGTATTTATGATGTTTAAAAGCTTATCTCTCAACTCCATGCTTAATAACTCCTTTCTTGATAAATATATAAGCAACTACCATGCCATACTTACTTTAATATTTTTTACTACTCAAACCCTGTAAGTAACTAGATGTTATAAGTATTTATACATTTTGATAAGCATTTACATTTTGTATATTTAGTAATTTACTAAATGTATTAGCTATTTATAATCTTAAATAATTTAATCCTTTGTTTAAATTATAATGTAAAAAGCTTTATAAATTTATGATTGAAAAACTTACTCAATCATATATAATAGTACATATCTACTCAACAATAAGAGTTGCAATAAACTGTGTTTTTAACTCTTTCTGTTTTAAAATTTTACATTTATATAATAGTATATCTATTTATACATATAAGATTTTAGCTATATACACAGCTTTAATATGATTTTATATGGCATATTATACTATTTTAACTTAAAAATTAATTCAATTCTTGTAAGAATATTGTTTGGAAAAAATCAAATTAATAACGAGAGGTGAAAATTTATGCCAATTAATTCTTTTGAAAATTATCCTATGAGTTGGAAACCAAAACGGCCTTTAAAAGGACAAATATTATATAAAGCTATCGCAGAGCAATTAGAGCAAGATATCAACAATGGATTTTTATTGCCAGGTACTAAATTGCCTCCTCAACGTGAATTGGCAGATTTCCTAGATGTTAATGTCAGTACTATCTCTAGAGCTTTTAAAATTTGTGAAAAAAAAGGATTAATAAGTGGAGTTACAGGAAGCGGAACCTTTGTGTCTTATGATGCACGTTCAAATCTATTCTTAATGTCGAGTAATAGCAAAATTACATTTATTGAAATGGGCACAATGAATCCAGATTTCACACTAGAAGAAATGAATACTTTATTTAAACATATAATTAAAGAAATAGATTTTAAAACGATATTCCAGTATGGACAAAGAGATGGTGCTAAATGGCAAAAAGAAGCTATTGTCAAATTAATTTATAAGGCTGGACTTGAAACTACAGCAGATAGTTTACTTCCTGCAAGTGGTGGACAAAATGCGATTGTAGCTATTTTAGCAGGTCTATTTCAACATGGAGATAGAATAGGTGTAGACCCATTAACTTATCCTGGAATAAAAACAGCAGCTAAAATGCTTGGAATACAACTAATTCCAATTAAACAAGAGAATGGTGAAATTAGTGAGGAAGGTTTATTATATTCTTGTAAAAATGAAAATATTAAAGGTCTATACATAATACCAGATTATCAAAATCCAACTACACATATAATGTCAAAAAATGGGCGAAAAATGATTGCAAATATTGCTTCTAAATACAACTTAATTGTGATTGAGGATGCTATTCATAGTTTGCTTAATGAAGCACATTTAAATCCAGTAGCTTCCTATATACCCAATCAAACAATTTATATTACAAGTTTATCAAAAATTATTGCACCTAGTCTACGATTAGCATATATCTCTACACCTAAACAGTATAGAGAAGCGTTATCAGATGCGTTATACAATATTAATTTGTCTCAATCTTATTTTTTAACAGAAATTGCTTATCGTATGATTACATCAGGAGAAGCTGATAAATTAATTAATGCACGTCGTAAATCTGCAAGAAGAAGAAATAAGATTATTAATCAATATTTATCTGGTTATAATCTTTTAGGGAGTGAAGAATGTATATTTAGATGGTTAATTCTTCCTGATGGTATAATGGCAGAAAAATTTGAAATACAAGCACTTAAAGAAGGTGTACAGGTTTATGCATCTGAGCGTTTTGCTGTTGGTAAAGAAAAACCGATTTCTGCAATAAGAATAGCTGTATGTGCTACAGAAAGTACAGAAGAACTTAAAGCTGGTCTAACTGTATTAAAAAAATTATTAGAAGAGGAAAGATAATTGTATTGCACACAATATTTTAATTGTGTGTATTTTTTTTTGTTGTTACAATGAAATTACACCAGATAATAATTAATTATAGAGATTAACATATATTATTACATCATAATAACAAACAGATAAAATTCAATAGTATTTTAGAATTATCTCGTTTTTATATAGTAATTTATATATTAATCCAAATTTATTTTTAAGTATGATTGCAATTATACAATTAATCTATTTTTATCTTTTTTTAATATATTTAATACAAAAGGAGTGATTTATTATGGAAAGAACTCAACAATTAAGAGAAAGCTTCATTGCTTCAATTCCAATATTTTTAGGTTACATACCTATAGGTATAGTAGGAGGAATACTATTACAAAAATCTGGTCTTTCACCTTTTCAAATAGCATTAATGGTAACTCTGGTATTTGGAGGAAGTTCTCAATTCATTGCAGCTTCAATGATTTCCACTGGTGCAAGTGTAACATCTATTGTTTTGACTACATTTATAGTTAATTTAAGACATTTTCTAATGAGTTCTAATTTGAATATGTACATAAAAAATAAAAGCCCAAAATTTATATTGCCATTTTGTCACACTATAACAGATGAAACTTTTGCGGTTAATTATGAAAAATTTACTACTGGAAATTGGTCTGATAAAAATGCTATTTATCTCAATTTCTTCTGTTTAATTTCATCAGTTTTAGCTAATTTTATTGGAGCATTTCTAGGAGAAAGTATATCTATAGACAGTTCCATTTCTGGCTTCATATTGACTTCTATGTTTATAGCCTTAATAGTTTCTCAAATAAAAAATAAAATTTATATTTTAGTATTTATATCATCAATTATTATTTCTGTTATTTTATATGCATTATTCAAAAGTAATTTAGTAATAATAGTTTCATCGATTTTAGCGTCTTTAATTGGTTTCTTTATAGAAGAATCTTACTATAAAAAGGAGGAATCTTATGAATAATAATTATATATTTTTTATTATAATTGGAATGTACATTGTTACATATCTACCAAGGGTTCTTCCTATGTTAATTTTCTCAAAAAAAGAGATGCCTGAGTTTTTGAAAAAAATCATGAAATTTATACCTGTGGCAATACTTACTTCCTTAACTGCTAAAGATGTATTTTTTAATGGAGATAACCTATATTTATCTATAACGAACCCTAAAATTATATCTTTTATGATTGTACTTCTTGTTGCATATAGATTTAAATCTATTGGTATTTCTATTATTACAGGTGTGATATCTATATATCTATTTGGCATTATCATATGATACTTTAATAATATTTTATTGTATAAATTATGTGTACAATTTTAATTTAATTTGTTATTTTGTTAATTTCAAATAAAAAAGGGGCTGTCGCACTAAAAAATAGTGCTACGCCCTTTTTTGTATAAAAAAAATAAATCCCAAGTTCAAAAGAGCCTGGGATTCTTGTATA
>NZ_OEZH01000069.1 GCF_900243075.1 Clostridioides difficile | reverse complement strand
TGCTCTGATGATATTTTAGTTTTAGACATAACAAAACCCTCCTAGTTTTAGACAGTTTTACATATTTTAACTGTCTCCTAAGAGGGGTATAGTTCAAAAATGAGTGGTTTTTTATTTTGGATAACTTTAAATAAATAGAGTATCTTAAACGTAATTTAAAAATATAAAAGACAACATATTGACAAATATAAAATGCGTTGTTATAATAAAATAGTCAATATGATGTCTTAATTTGATGATTTATTTATATTGTATTGGATAAAATTGTTTTATATATAAAGTACAAATAATTATAAGGAGAAATTAATTATGAAAATAAGTGTATACAATGTAGAATCATTTGTAGATGAAAGACTTAAGGTTATAGTTTCAGATTTAACTCCAAATACTAAGCTTAAAGTAAGTCTGAAAATGGAATTTCCATGGTGCAAAGGAGAAGAATTTTCATCGTATGGAGTATTTTATTCAAGTGAAAAAGGAGAAGTAGATTTAGATTCGGTTGAACCTATAGAAGGTACTTATAAAACTTCTGATTGTATGGGGTTAATTTATTCAATGGAAAAATCTAAAACTGAAGGTAAAGATTTTGCAGAAAATATATCTATTGATAAACCAATAATTATGAATATGATATTTGAAACCTCTAATGAAAGAAAAGAAGTTCAATTGAAGAGATTATTTAAGTCGGAAGATATTACCACAAAATACATATCCGATGAGTTTATAGGAAGATTATTTTATAAACAAAATTCTAATAATAAAACAATTTTAATGCTAGGTGGTTCTGATGGAAATTTAGACGCTCTAGACCTTTTAGCAGCTCCACTTGCATCTAGAGGATTCAATGTACTAACAGTTGCATACTTTGCTTTAGAAGGGTTGCCAGATAGATTAGAAGAAGTTCCATTAGAATATTTTGAAAAAGTATTTGAGTGGATTAGTGAAAATGAAATTACTAACACTAAAGAAATATTTGTACATGGAACATCAAAGGGTGGAGAATTGGCGCTTTTGCTCGCTTCAAGATATAAACAAATTAAAAAGGTTGTAGTGTCAGAACCTCATACTTATTGTTTCCAAGCTCTTAATGGATTGATGAATGGTAAAGATACTTCATCATGGTCATACAAAGGAGAACCATTTACATATATCAAGGTAGATAATGATACATTCTTTGAAGAACAGAAGAAAGATATATCAAAAGAAATTCCATTTGGATTTGCCAGCACTTATAAAAAAAGTCTTGAAAGAGCAGAGAATAGAAAAGAAGCTAGAATAAGAATAGAAAATTCCAAAGCAGACATACTTATGATTGCTGGAAAAGAAGATAATATATGGAATAGTTATGATGCTTGCTTAGAGGCATTAGAAATCCTTGAAGAAAATAATTATACATATAATGTAGAATTATTAACGTACGACAATATGGGTCATCCGCTACCAATTCCATATATTATGCCTCTAAAGGAGACTTTATGTATAAGTATGGGTGGAGGCATTTTTTCTTCAGGTGGAACTGTAGAAGGAAATGCAGAAGGGCAGTTTGAATCATGGAAAAGAACCATTGAATTTTATAAAGAGCCCTTATCAAGTGATTTAAATAATTAAAAATGAATATGTTTTTCCATATATGCACAAAATCTATCAATTTTATAGATTTAATTTATTGTTTATATAATTTGCATGTTATATACTAGTTTTAACCGATATTGATAATTTATAAACAATTATGAGGTTGGAAATTTATAAGAGTTATTGAAAGGTGGAGTGAAGTTATGGAAAGGCTCTCTAGGCGAGAACAGTCTCACATAAAATTTGGAATGTTCAAAATACGAATTCCATTTATACATTACAGATTTGAGAAACCAGAAGCTATTCAAGGCATAATATCAAGTATGACAAGTTTAGGAACTATTGGTCTTAGTACACAAATTTTGGGATTACCTTATGAAGTAGCATGGAGTATGGCTATCATCAACTCCATATTATACTGTTTACATGTTTTTATGGGAGACCCAGTTGTACCTGGTTGGATTACAGCTTCTATAACTCTTACAACTGCATATTTGTTAAAGTTCAGTATGGGTATTGAAAGAATACAAGCATTAACAGCTTTACAAATAGATTTAGGAATCATATTTATTTTGATGGGAATAACTGGTGTAGCTGGAAAGTTGGTTAGTAAAATACCAAATTCTATTAAAGGTGGAATACTAATGGGTGTTGGGATATCTACTGTAATATCAGAGTTTAGCCCTAAAGGGAGATTTGATTCTTATCCAATATCTATAACAGTAGGAATTTTAGTTGCTTGTTTTGTAATGTTTTCTGAAAGATTTGATACTCTAAAAGTAAAGAATAAATTTTTATTTCGTTTAGGTGAGTATGGAGTAGTTTCAGCCATTTTAGTGAGTTTAATCGTAGGTATATTTAGTAAAGAAATAGGAATTCCTAGTTTTAGTTTTGACAATATAGTTTATATAGTAGATTTAAAAAAATTAATAAATACGGTGTCTCCTTTTGGAATAGGTTTTCCAAGTGTGATGTTATTTATACAAGGACTACCAATGGCTTTTATGATATATATAATTGCATTTGGTGATTTTATAACAGGTGAAAATTTAGTACTTTCAGAAAGTGAAAGCAGAAAAGATGAATATATAGATTTTAATTCAAATAGGTCTAATGTTATAAGTGGAATAAGAAATATTGTTATGGCAATTATTTCTCCATATATACCAATGTGTGGTCCATTAGCTGCAACACTTACTGGAAGTGTTGCTCAAAGGTATAAGGTTGGAAAAGAAGCAATGCAGTCTATTTTTAGTGGTATGGGTACTTTAGTATGGGTTTCAGCCATTTTCATATGTTTTTATCCAATTGCACAGATTGCTACTCCTCTTATACCATTAGCATTGTCAGTAACACTTTTAGTTCAAGGATATTTATGTACAAAGTTATCAATGGAGCTATGTGATACAGGTGTAGAGAAGGGATTGATTGGGCTTATGGGAGGTGTAATTGCTGCTAAAGGTGGAACATGGGGACTTGTTGTAGGTTTTATACTGTATTTTGTTTTAATTGATTCTAAAAAAAGAAAAGAAAAAGAGATTAATTCAACAGAAGGTTGTATATATGAAATATTAGATAAAAAGAAAAGTATTTAAAATAAAATATGAGTTGCCATTATCTATCAATAGATTAATTGCAACTCATATTTTATTTATTTTTTATGTCTATTCTTACTAAGAACGTAAGCGTTCTGTAAGCGATTTTTTTTCTATATTTCTTACAAGTAATTCAGTTGTTAGAACTTGTATACCAATTAACACGAATGAAAAAATCAAAATAGTAAATATAGAAAATTTAAAATTAATAAAATCTAACCTAATTACATCTTTTATAAAAGTACAAAGTAAACTTGAGCTAAAATAACCTAATAAACTTGAAATACATACAGCTTTGATACTTATGTTTAAACCTTCTGTATAAAGCATCTTTCGTAGTTGTTTTTTTGTCATTCCAACAGCTTGAAGTAAGGCAAACTCTTTTTTTCTAATTAAAACGCTGTTTATTAGAGTATTGGTCATATTTAGTATACCAAAGCAAGAAATTAAACCAACAAAAATGTATGAAGCTATAATTATATATTGAAATGCTCTAGTAATCATTCTATAATCATCCTCATATGAATAAAGCGTTAAATTTGAATTTTTCTGAATTATACTTAACAACTTTTCTTCAACTTCTTTAGAATACTTTTTATCTATTAAAATAGAAAAATCTAAATTTGTATTATATGGTGTTAGAGATTCTAAAGTTTTGTCTGAAGCAAAAAACATACTTCCTGTATTGGAATTGTCAATAATTCCTATGATTTTCATTTTCTTTTTAATAATATCATTTCTACTAAAAACATTAAATGTAACTGTATCTCCAACTTTTAAATCTAATCCATAAGATTTCGTTATATACTTATTTATAATTAAACTATTTGAGTCTAACTGTTTGTAATCTATTTTTCCACTAATAATGTATTCTTTAAATGATTTTGAAAGCTCAGGTGTAATACCTTTAATTAGAGTAGTAAATTGTTCTTCATCTTTATCTTTGATGTAAGGTTCTATAATATTGGTTTTAATTGATTTAGATTTAATTACTTTTTTTACTCCATAAATAGATTCAATTTCATTTTTAAGAGAATCTGTCAGTGGGTTGTTTTGTTGGATTTCTGTAATGCGTTCATATAAGTTATCACTCTTAATGCTAATTATATAATCTTCGTTATAAACAAATTGTTGAGATAACTGTTTTTTGAAATCTATTGAATTAGCAAGATTAGCAATTGAAATAAATAAAACTCCACTAATGCTTAGCGATATTAATGCAATCAAATTTTTCTTTCTATTTGATTCGATATTCTTTAATGCTAGATTTTTTATATTTATATAACTAAAGTTTTTGACTTTTTTTCTAAATTTAGTTTCTGTATATTGCATGGCTTCAATAGCAGATATTTTAGAAATAATTCTAGCTGGTTTAAGTAAAGAAATTCTAACAGTTAAAAACATTACTAGCGATAAAATTAAAATTATAAATAAATCAGACATCATTTGCCATGCTAATGGTTGAATTATGTAAGCAATTATACAAGAAGTTATAACCCCCAATGGAATAAAAATAATTGATAAAATATTTCCTTGTAGAGAAATAATCTTTTTTAACTGAAAAGAAGTCATACCCAAAGATTTCAACTTAGCATACATCTGAACTGAATTAACAACTGAAATATAAAAAATACTATATATAACAAAAATACTAGAAAAGAGAACAACTATTCCAACTACTAAAACTGTAATAACCTGCTCACTATCAATTAAATTTGACTCAATATAGTTATCATTTAAGTATATATTATATTTTTTAATACCTAAAGATAAACCAATTTTCTTTAACTGTGTCTTAATTGAAGCTGAATCTTTCTCTGTATTTTCTTCTGATAGTTTAACTAATACATCTACAGTATCAGGTCTTGTCTCGTCAAAAGTATTACTTTTATTTTGTAAAGGTGTAGAAGCTATATTCTTAAAATAATCATTTGAAACGACTGTATAGTATTGCTTGGCATTATCTTGATAATAATTTTCTAGAAATCCAACAATAATAAAATCACGTTGAATTTCTTTATTCGTAATATTGTCACGATAATTTAATTTAATACTATCTCCAATATCCTTATTTAAACCAAATTTTTGTAAATATTTTTCTGAAATAGCAATCTCATTTTTATTTGTGGGCATAGTTCCTTTCAATGATTGAAAATTTATAAGTTTAATTGCCGTATCATCTGCATAAACGATTGACATCATACAATCTGTTTTTTTATTACTGCCAATTAATTTGTAAGTTCCTACACTACTAAAGTTTTTATCTTGATATAGTATATTTTTTGCTTTTTCATCTACAGACTTATATATAGCATGATATGGAGATGCGTTAATTAAGTCTACAGAACCATTATATGAAACTAAGGCTACTGTTAACAATAAGCATGTAGAAATCATTATAATGATACCTGAAAGAGATGCTTTAAGTTTATTAATTCTTAAATCATTTAAAGCTATTTTTCTTATAAATGCACGATTATTATTTCTAAACATACATTACACCTCCTAGTTAACAATTTTTCCATCTTCAATACGAATAATTCTATCAGTTAATTGTGCAATTTCGTTATTGTGTGTAATCATTACAATTGTTTGATTGAATTTTTCACTTGTCATTTTTAGTAAACTCAATACATCTGTACTCGTTTTACTATCAAGGTTACCTGTTGGTTCATCAGCTAGTATAATAGCTGGTTTTGTTACAAGTGCTCTAGCTATAGCAACACGTTGTTGTTGACCACCAGAAAGATTACTTGGTATATCATATAATTTTTCTTCTAGAGAAAGCATACTAATAATTTCATTTATAAAATCTTTATCTATAGTCTCTCCATCCAATCCTATTGGTAAGATAATATTTTCATATACATTAAGTAGAGGAACAAGATTATAATTTTGAAATATAAAACCTATATTTCTACGTCGAAAAATTGTAAGTTGTTCATCAGTCATAGTTGATAATTCTTTACCCCTTATAATAACCTTTCCAGATGTAGGATTATCTAATCCTCCCATCATATTTAATAATGTAGATTTGCCACTTCCAGATGTACCTACAATAGAAATAAATTCGCCTTTTTCAATAGACAGACTTACACTATCAAGAGCTTTTGTAATGTTTGAATTTTTACCATAATATTTCTTTAAATTAATTACTTGTAAAATACTCATAATAGAACCTCCTTAATATCTTGTAAGTACAGTATAAAATCAAAATGTTGCAAAATTATCACAAATAAAATATTTAAAAATTTATTTATTAGGTAAGAATATAGAAAAAGTCGACCCTTTTCCAATATCTGATGTAACTTTAATATATCCACCTTGAAGAGATATAATTTTTCTTGAAAGATATAGACCTATTCCAATACCTTCTATATCATGTACATCTTCTTCACGATAAAATCTTTTAAAGATTTCTGCTTGATGACTTTCTGATATTCCTTTCCCATTATCAATAATATCTATTTTTGTGTACATAACCCAACATTCTGTAGCTACATGTATTTTCCCATTAGAATTCGTGTATTTTACAGCATTGTCCAATATATTAAAAATAGCTTCAGAAGTCCATTTTTTATCATGAATCATATATAAATTTGGGTCACAATCAACTGTAACTTCAATATTCTTTTTTTCAGCATCAAACAAAATTCCACTAAGTGCTATAGCAATTGTTTCATAAATTGAATTTTTCTTTTTAGATAATGTAATTATACCTGTTTCTAATCTAGATGTTTTTACCATAGATTGCATTAAAAAATCTAATTTATCCAATTGGTTTTCCATATCCATCAAAAACTCATTTTGAATTTCCGTTTTAAAACTTTGATTTAATAGAGTAGTATTAATCATTTTTAAGTTTGCAATAGGCGTTTTAATTTGATGAGATATGTCAGAAACTAATTCTTGTAAATCAGCTTTTTCCATAGCAATATTATGGCGATTTTCTTGAATAACTTCATACATTCTAATTAATCTATGATTTATACGTGACAAAATAGTTTCTTCTTCTAATGCAATTTCAATAGTATCTTCACTATTCATCATACTATCTAGAGTGTGACATATCTCAGAACAAAACATAGTTATTTTTTTATGGAGTAAAAATACGATTAGTGCTATAAATCCACAAAGTACTGTTGTATATACCAATAATAAAGCAACGAGTTTTAAATCATCAGTAATTATATAAATTGCTACATTAAATAAAATAGCTGTAAAAATTATACCAACAGCAATTATTAAATAAATAGAATTAAAAGAAAGTTTTTTAAAGTTCATTTCTTTCACCCAACCACATGTATCCCATACCATATACCGTTTTGATATACTGAAAATTATCTTTTTCAATTTTACTTCTAATCCTACTTATAACAGATGTTAAAGTATGCTCATCTACAAAATTAGCATCTATATCCCAAAGTTTTTCTAAAAGGACTTTTCTTGTTAGTATATTTTTAGGATTTTCAGTAAATAGCTTTAAAGTACGATATTCTAATGGTGTGAATGTAATTTGATTTCCATTTATGTTTGCAGAAAACTCAGAAAAGTTGATTTCAAGATATCCATCACTGTAGCAATCTTGTTTTGTTTTTGTCGTAAGATGATTTAAAAAAGCTTTTATTTTCTGTTTGAATACATTGATATTAAATGGTTTTGTTATATAATCTAAAGCTCCAAGTTCATAGCCTTTAATCATATCACATTCCATATCATTAGCAGTCAAAAAAATTATTGGTATATCGCAATTTTCCTTGATTTCCTTACATAATTCAAATCCGCTTTTGTCTGGCAAATTAATATCTAAAATAATTAAATCAAATTCACATCCAATAATAGACTTTAATGCAGATGTAGCTGTAAATTTTGAAGTGACTATATATCCATCTTCAATTAGGTTATATGATAGAGTTTTGTTTAATATAGAATCGTCTTCCACCACTAATATTTTTTCCATACAGTTACTCCTTTTAGTTTGATATTTTATGATGTCAATTATAAATTAAAAATATTGCTGAATTGTTATAAGTAAGAAAAAATTTAACAATTCACATATTTAATAAAGAATCTGTCCTAGAATTTATTATCATAGGACAGATTCCTTATTAAATAAAATTATTTCAGCCAAGACGGGTTTCCAGGTATGAATATTCTTTTACCAAATTTTGAAGTATATTCATCTAAAGCTTTTTGGATAAGCTCATTATTGCCCTTAAAAGAAGTAGTATTTTTTATAGTTTCAAGATTTTGGCTAAATGGGCAGGCAGATATGCACATACCACAATCTGTACCTAAATATCTCCATTTAATATAGCATGTCTCATGTTCAATTACCCAATTATATTTTCCATCATCGCCAATTTTAATATCATTGGAAAGTGAATGAGAAGGACAGTTAAAAGAACATTTTTTACAGACTTTACAAAAATCTTCTAGTCCAAAATCAACATATTCATCTTCTAAAAGAGGAATATCTGTAGTAACAACTCCTAATCGAAGTCTAGAGCCATAATCTTTATTTGTAAGTATAGCATTTCTTCCTATATCCCCCAAGCCAGCATCGCGAGCTATAAAAACAGGCATTACTAAATAATTAGCATCCATATGATTTCTAGCATCATATCCCAAGTTTCTTATATAATAACTTAAAATCATGCCAACAATAGATGCATCCACATAGCATTTTGACGTTTCTATAACTTCACATATCATTGGGGCTCTATTTATCATTTCTTTATCCATCTCACATCCAAATACAATGGCGTACTTATGAGCTAGATTAACTTCTTCACCATAATTTTCTTCATGTCTACCCCTATTTGTATAAATATGATAGTCTTTTAATTTAGTTATACCAACTACAGAAGCCCCATACTGTTTTGCAAGACCCTTTATTTTTTTTGTCATTGATTTTGCGTCTACATCTACTTTAGTATCAGAAACTTTTCCTTCACATAAAGATTTGATGTCAGATAAAAAATCAAATGCACTACTTGCCATTGGAGAATTTAATTCATTGTAAGTCATGGTTCCTTCACTACATAAATTTGGTCTATTTCTTATACTATCATCAATTTCTTTTTTGTCAGGATTTTTCTTATAATAGTCATTATAAGCAGTACTATCTTTTTTATAATTTGCTCTTGCAAACATAGTATTTCTCTCATCAACCCTTTTCAATTCTATTCCCCCTAGTAAAAATATATTTAAAAAATATAACATTATTGTTGTATAATTTAATTATATAAGAACAACGTTATATTTTCAATTTAAGTGTAATTAAATTGAGGAATATATGACTACATGATTGATTATAATATTTTTATAAGGAAATTATACGAAAAATGGAGTGAGTTGACATATTATAAGGAGTCTTATTATAATTAATATACTAATAATTAGTATAAATTGATAAAGAAAGAAGTGAATTTATATGTCCAGAAATAAATATTCTGATAAAATAAGAAATCAGATATTAGAAGTCGCATGGAAGCTATTTGAGAAACAAGATTATGATGATGTAACTATGCAACAAATTGTGGACACTCTTGATATATCTAAAGAAGTTGTATATTATCATTTCAAAGACAAAGAAGTATTGTTTGAAGAAATTATATTAAATAGTTTAAGGCTAGAGATTGAAAATCTAGAGTCAATATTAAATAATCCTATATTGACTGTCAGAGAAAAAGTATCTGAATTTATCTTACATATATCTAGCTCAGAAATAAGAAAAAAATTAATTGATTATATGTGTTATCAAAAAAAACCTATTTTTTTTATAAAGAGTATACGAGCCTCTACAATTGAACTAACTCCTTTATTATCTTGTCTGATAAAGCAAGGTATAGAAGAAGGTATTTTTAAAACTGATTATCCTGATGAAGTATCTGAAGTATTCATAATTTTGATTAATATTTGGCTAGACCCAGTATTATTTAAAGATAGTGCACAAAAATATTTCAGGCGCATTGAATTTTTAACTGAATTTTTAAGTGCAAGTGGTGTGCCTATCATAACTGATGATAACTTAGAGTCAATTAAAATGTTTTATAAGACATGCTCCAAAAACGAGTAAGTCTAGGATAAAAGACTGTAACTAGATTTGAAAACAAATTTAATTACAGTCTTTTTAGTGAAATAAATACGTATCAAAATACTTTTAATATGATAATGCAAGAAAATAATTATTTATCTAAAAAACCTAAAGGAGAGTAAAATTGAACTTATTAATTATTGAAGATGATATAAACTTAAACGAAGGTCTTTTTTATGCATTTGAAAGTGAGGGCTTTAATGTATTTAAGGCTTATACAAAACAAGAAGGACTAAATATATTTAATAATAAAAATATAGATTTTATAATCTTAGACTGCAATCTTCCAGATGGAAATGGATTTGATATATGTCAACTAATAAGGGGAAAGTCAGGCATACCAATTATAATGCTTACTGCAAGAGACTCAGAAATTGATGAAGTAAAAGGCTTAGAAATAGGGCTTGATGATTATATTACAAAACCATTTTCTTTATCTGTATTAAAAGCAAGAGTTAAAGTAGCAATAAGAAAAAAATCTAATAATAAAGTAATATATTCTAATGGAATAAAATTAGACCAAAACTTACTGAAAGTATATAAAAATGAAGTATGTTTAGAGCTTAGCTCTGTAGAATATAAGCTTTTAAGTTATCTAATTGAAAATAAAGGTAGGATATTATTGAAGGAACAAATTTTACATCATATTTGGGACAGCGAGGAAAATTATGTTGATGAGAATATTGTGTCCGTAAATATAAGAAGACTTAGGGTAAAGGTAGAGGATGACCCCTCTAATCCAAAGCACATAAAAACAACTTATGGAATGGGTTATTTATGGAACGAGGTAGAATAAAATGCTGGTATTAGCTTTTATAATGTGTATAGTAGTTATATTTATAATAATTACTAAAAGAAATCAAAAAAGATATGATGAATTAAGCTTAATGTTAAATCAAATATTGGAAGAAAAAGAAGTTACTTATCCAGATACAAAGGATACAAGGGCATCAAAAATTTCTCACCAAGTAAAAAAAGTTAAGGACATGATAGAAATAGAAGTAGAACAGTCAAAGTTAGAAAAAGAAGCAATTAAAAGTTTAATATCAAATATGTCACATCAACTAAAAACGCCTCTTTCAAATATAACTATCTATTGTGAACTTCTAGAGAATATGAATATTTCCACATTACAGAAGAAGGAATTTTTGCAAAAGATGAAAAATGAAACTTTTAAGATTGACTGGTTGTTACAATCCTTATTTAAAATGACTAAATTGGAGGATGGAGTCATTAAATTTGATGTAGAGGAACTATTAATCAAAGATACTCTTATCCAAAGTATCAGTACTGTTTTTAATAAAGCAGAATCAAAAGGTATAATGATAAATCTAGAACCATTTTCAGATATAAAGTTAGTTCATAATAAAAAGTGGACTATAGAAGCAATTGTAAATATTTTAGAAAATGCAATAAAATACTCGCCATCAAATAGCACAATTACTATTTCTGTAATAAAAATGGAATTGTATACTAAGATTACTATCAAGGATGAAGGAATAGGCATTGATAGTAAAGAGCTAAACGATATTTTTAAAAGGTTTTATAGAAGTAAAAATGTAGAAAATCAAAATGGTACAGGAATTGGTCTATATCTTACAAGATTAATTTTAGAAAAAGAAAATGGAAATATTATAGTAGAATCTAAGCTAGGAAGTGGAAGTTGTTTTAGTATCTTCTTACAAAATTGTAAGAGTTTAAACTAACTTTGTAGGATGAGTGTAATTATCGTCACTTACAATATTTTATAAGAACATATATACATTGAAAGGAGAAATTAAATGAGTATATTAGTGACGAATAATTTAGTAAAACATTATGGGAAAGATGAAACTAAAGTAAAAGCCTTAAATGGAGTAAGTATAGAAATCGAACGAGCTACATTTACTGCTATAGTTGGAACTTCTGGTTCTGGCAAAAGCACATTGTTAAACATTATAGGTGGATTAGATAATCCAACATCAGGTGATGTAATAATTAAAGGAAAGAACATATCTAAAATAGGAAAAAAAGATTTAACAGTATTTAGAAGAAGAAATATAGGGTTTATATTTCAAAACTACAGTTTAATACCAGTACTAAACACTTATGATAATATAGCACTTCCTGTTACATTAGATAAAGGAAATCATATAGACCATGAATATATTGAAATGTTGATGAATACATTGGGAATTTGGGATAAGCGTTTAAAGTTCCCAAGCGAACTTTCTGGTGGTCAACAACAGAGAGTAGCAATTGCTAGAGCTTTATCAAATAAACCTGCACTTATATTAGCAGATGAACCAACAGGAAATCTCGATAGCAAAACCACAATGGAAGTAGTATGTTTATTAAAAGAAAGTAGTGCAAAATTTCATCAAACTATACTTATGGTAACACATAATGAAAATATAGCACAAGTATGCGATTCAATTATACATCTTGAAGATGGAGTTGTGGTGAATAATGGTGGTGAAACACTATGATGTCTTTAATAAAATTTTCAATTCAATATATCAAGCATTATAAAAAACAATCCATATCTATAGTTTTAAGCATAGTACTATCAGTAGCATTATTAACGGGAATTGGTTCTCTAGTTCATAGTGCAGATAAAAGTAGAATCGAAAAGGTAAGAGAGGATAGTGGCGATTATCATTATTTCTATAAAGTAGATAAGGAACAACTTAAGAAAATTAAAGAAAATAAAAAATCAAAAGAATACACTGTAGATAGACTTGGTGTTACAAAACCTAAAAATCAGATAGATGAACCTTTTATTATAGAATTTTTAAATGCTGATTCTTCATATCTAGACATGACAGGTAGAAAATTATTGAAAGGAACTCTTCCTAGTAAAGATGAAGAAATAGCACTTGACACATATTCTTTAAACAATTTAAATGTAAAAAAAGAAATAGGAACAAAAATCAAGCTAGATGGGAAAATTTATAAATTATGTGGTATTTTATCAAGTCTTTCAAATCCAGAAACTGCTCTGGAAGGGTTTGTAAACGATTATTCACAGCCTAAAGAAAAGGATTCTTATCTAGTTTACGTAAAATATGATGAAAATAAAAATATAAAAAGACAAAATTCTAAATTTATGAAAGAATTCAACATCTCAAAAGAAAAAGCTTATATAAACTGGCATCTTTCAGTTGAATTTGGAGTAAAGCCACCAAGAGGTATAGAAAGATATAATATATTTGAGTTCTTAAAAAATCTAGAGCTAAATACAAATGCAATTATTTTACTTGTTGGAGTGTTTGGTGCAGCAGCAGTATATAGTATTTTCCATGTTTCAATACTTCAGAGAATATCACAATATGGAGTTTTAGAAGTATTAGGCGCTAATAATAAACAACTTTTATTTCTATTATTTTTAGAATTGTTTTTACTTTTTATTATTGGTTTTCCTATAGGTTGCTTCTTAGGTATTGGAGTAGCTTCTACAATATATGAACAATTTCCACATATATTTTTGAGTAGTGATATTGTTTCAGGAACATTTTTTATAAGTGAAAAATCTATTTATTTAGGATTTTTATTTATCTTATTGTTGTTAATTTTAATTACTATACGTGTTGTACATCAATTAAATAAATACTCTAGTATAGAATCTATGAAAAACTTTAAAATTACTAATAAGCAAAAGAGAACTTTAGAAAGTGTAAGACATTCTAATATGACAAAGGTATTATCTCATAAATACATGACTCAAAAAAAGGGAATGTTTATTGGGATTTTGTTTTCATTATCACTTGGTGGTATTATCTTTCTGTGCTCTAGCTACTCTATACAGCTTACTAAAAATAATAATGAACTTACAATGAAAGCTGATGATGGTTTGAATTCTGACTACCAAATAACTATGCAAACGACAGATTTTGATGTAGGCATACCAAAAGATAAAATTTCAAGATTAAATAATGTTGAGGGTGTATCAAAGGTTTATCCAGTAAAGTATTTATTTGGAGCTATGCAAATTAAAGAAGAACAACTATTTTGGAAAAACTTCTTTAAACCTCTTGAAAAAGATTATAGGATAAAGACTTTTTTTAATGGTATTTGTACGAAACAAAGTAAAGGTGGCTATCTTTTAAAAACAAATATTTATGGCTATAACAATGGTATGTTAGAAGGATTAAACTCTTATATTATAGATGGAGATATTAATGCTCATGATATGGTTAAAAATAATAAAGTTATAGTTAGGCTACCTATGGATGGAACTGGCATGTATGACGCAGTTGATATAAATCCAGGAGATACAATAAAAGTTAAAGTGCCAAAAACAATGAAACCAAAGGGTGAAACTATTAAATTTAAAGAAGAAAATAAGAATGATTATACAACAAAAGAATTTGTAGTTGCGGCTACTGTAAAACGTGTAATGGCAAATAACATATATTTTATTGGTGATTATGGTATGGATATAGTTATGACAAATGAACAAATGAAGAATAACTTTGATATTGAAAGTTATAATTCAGTAAGTATAAAAAAGACAGAAGAGAGCAATAGTGTGGAATTGTCTGAGAATATAAAAAGTGTTGTAAGTAATATAAAAAGATGTATTGTAACGGATTATACTATTGCTATTGAAAAAAATAATACTTATTTAAATCAAAAACTCTTATTTATATATGGCATTGTATTTGTGCTTCTTGCAATAAGTTTATTTCATATTATCAATACAGTAAGTTATTTGGTTTTTTCAAGAAGACACGAATTTGGGATTTTAAGAGCTATGGGTATTACAGACAATAGATTTTTACTTATGATGATGAGGGAAGGTTTTTTATATGGACTCTATGCAAGTATTATAATGGTAATTGGAAGTGTTATTGGACAATTTATGATTTATTTTATGGTAAAGCGTGTATATTTATATATAAATCCAATCTTTGAAATAAATACACCCCTATATATAGGTATGATTATTTTAAATATCATTATTAGTATTGTCGCTGTTATTATTCCAGTAAGACAAATTTTAAAAAGTGATATTATTTCAGAAATAAGTAAGAGTTAGAATTATATAAATTTCTAAGATTATATAAGTTTCTAATAATCCTGCTTAAATTATCTAAATATATCTTATCTGTGAACATTAAATAACCCTCATAATAGATACGACTTTTCAAGTTATATCTATTACGAGGGTTTAACAAATTCTTAGGTTAATCCATTCAATCTAAAAAATTTAAGTCTCATTAAAGTATACTATTTTGTATAGTTATCGAAATATCCTTGTATGTAAATAATAGGAGTACCCTTATCTCCACTTCCAGATGTTAAATCTGCCAAAGAACCTATAAGGTCTGTTAATCTTCTTGGAGTAGTACCTTGAGAAACCATGTTTCCTGTTAAATCATCAGATTTATTATCTTTTTCAACTATGTATTTTGAAATTGCTTCTTTTAACTCATCACCAGATAAGTCAGCAAAATCATTATCTGCTAAGTATTTTAATTTTACTTCGTTTGGAGTTCCTTCTAGACCTTTTGTGTAAGCAGGAGATACTACTGGGTCAGCTAACTCCCAGATTTTACCTACAGGGTCTTTAAAAGCTCCATCTCCATAAACCATTACTTCTACATTTTTTCCTGTGATTTCTTTTATATCACCTTGGATTTTGTTTACAACTTCATCACAATTTATAGGGAATAATTTTACTGTTTCTTCTGTAGCTTTGTTTGAACCTAAAAGCCCGTATTGGTCATTGTACCCACTACCATCTACACTTGCTGTCATTATATCATCAAGTGAATACACTTTTTTAGCTCCATTTTGTCTTAAAATTCTCTTTGTTCTTTGTCTTGTATGTATATCACAAGTTAAAATACTTGTTGTATAGTCAAGAATAGTCTTTGGATTATTTGCAAATATTATTTCTACTTCTGCACCACAATCCTTGATTAAATTCTTATAATAATCTACATAATCTACACCAGTAAATGTATGCTTGTTATATCCAAATAGTTCTCTATATTTTTCTTCTGTTAAAACATCTGACCAAGGATTTATTCCCTTATCATCAAGTTCATCAATACTTATTAAATGATTTCCAACTTCATCAGAAGGGTAGCTTAACATTAATACAACTTTTCTACATCCTTTTGCAATTCCTTTTAAACATATAGCAAAACGATTTCTACTTAAGATTGGGAATATAACACCAACAGTATCATCTCCAAATTTAGCTTTTACATCTTTTGCAATATTGTCAACATGAGCATAATTTCCCTGTGCTCTAGCTACAACAGCTTCTGTAACAGCAATTACATCTTTATCTCTAACTTCAAAATTTTCACTTTTTGATGCGTTTAAAACAGAATCAACAACTATCTTAACTAAGTCATCTCCCTGTCTTATAATAGGTGCTCTAACCCCTCTTGAAACAGTTCCAACTAATCTATCCATTATCTAAAATCCTCCTAAAGAATTAATATTGTCATATTAGTACCATGTATATTATAATTCAAATATGATTATAAGTAAAATAAATAATACTAATATTTGACATAAGGAGTAATTATATATGAATATAAAACTTGAACTGTATAAGGTTTTTAACACAGTTGCAAATAATAAGAGTTTTTCTCTTGCTGCTAAAGAATTATTTATGTCACAGCCAGCTGTAAGTCAGTCAATAAAACAATTAGAGGAACAATTAGATACTATACTGTTTTATAGAAATAATAAAGGTGTAAAATTAACTCCAGAAGGGAAAATTCTAAGTGAGCATGTAACTACTGCATTAAAGTTAATAGCATCAGGAGAGGATAGAATAAATAAATTCAAAAAATTAGAATATGGTTCTCTAAAAATAGGAGTAGGAGATACAGCTGCACGTTTTTTCTTATTAAAATATTTAGAAATTTTTCATAAGAAGTACCCACATATACATGTATCTACAATAAATAGAACGAGTAGAGAACTTATATCTTTACTCAAAGATGGTAATATAGATATAGCAATTATAAACATGCCAATAGAAGATGATGCACTAAATATTGTTGAATGTATTGAAATACATGATATATTTGTGTGTGCAAATGATTACATAGAATACAAAGGGAAAAAAATATCCCTAGAAGAACTAAATACATTGCCTTTAATAATGCTAGAAAATAAAGCAAATTCAAGACTTTATGTAAATGAATATTTTTTATCAAAAGGTATAAAACTAAACCCAGATATAGAATTGGGTTCTCATGAATTACTTTTAGAATTTGCGTATATAAATCTTGGTGTATCTTGTGTTATAGAAGAATTCAGCATAGATTATTTAGAAAGTGGAAAATTATTTAAATTGGATATAAAAGAGCCGATACCTAAGAGAAATGTAGGTTACTGTCATTTAAAGGATATATCCTTGTCCTTAGCAACAAAAGAATTTTTAAGTATGATATCCAGTAATATGTAATTTAGAATACATATTTCACAATTAAATTAATATAAAAAGATAGATATAAGTTCGCAAGTCTGAAAGATTCACATAATAAACTATTTATTAAAGATAAAAATAAGGTTAATTTGAGAACATTTATACAATTAATATCGTATTTTAAATATGAACAGTATATTTAGATTAATGTATAAAGGGGGATTAGAAATGTCTGATTCTGAATATCCTCAAATGAAAACCTTAGAAACTAGAAATTGTATACTAAGACCTGCATCATTAGATGATGTTGAAGATTTTTTTGACTGTTATAAAAATAAAATAGTAGTAAAACATTTACCCTTTAATGAGCACAAATCTTTAGAAGACACAAGAAAGTTTATAAAATCCTTTTTTCTAAATCCTTATAAAAAAGGAAAAATTGGTCACTTTGCTATAGTATATAAAAGAGACAATAAAGTTATTGGAAATATGGGGTTTAATAATATAAATCCCAAAGCATTAGAAGCAGAAATAGGTATATGTATAAATCCAAGTTATTGGGGACATGATTTTGCTACTGAGATAACCAAGAGAGTAATACAGTATGGATTTAGAGAACTAAACTTAAATAAAATCATTGCAATAACCTATGAAGAAAATCAGAATTCTACAAAATCATTAGATTTATTAGGATTTAAATGCACAGGAAAATATATCAAAAAAATTCATGCTGGAAATATTGTAAAAAACATTCCTTGTTATCAATATGAATTGAAAAAATAATAGATATAATCATTTAATATTTATGCTAATTATTTAGTGATGATTGTTTTCTAAATGAAATTTCAATAAAGAGGCTGTCTCAAAATTGGATATGTCCCTGTCAAGTAGACAGACTTAAAAAAGGCTATCTTTACGCGGAATGAGTTCGATATTCAATCGGAC
>NZ_OEZH01000087.1 GCF_900243075.1 Clostridioides difficile | reverse complement strand
CCAAAATTAGTATCAGTAAAAGTACCAGTATTCTCAATGTCTAAATTATCTAAGGTTGAAGTAAGTCTAGGACCTGAGATGAAATCTACAGGAGAAGTCCTAGGTGTAGGAGAAAACCTAGAAGAAGCTCTATACAAAGGATTCTTGGCAGCAGGTAGACATATGTCTGATGAAAGAGGAGTAGTGCTTGCTACTGTCAATAATCATGATAAAGATGAGTTTATAGAGATAGCAAAAGATATGAAAGAGTTAGGATACACTTTTGTTGCCACAGAAGGAACAGCTAAGAGTTTAAGAGAAAATGGAATAGAGGCTGATATAGTAAATAGAGTAGAAGAATCTAGACCAAACATATTAGATGCTATAAGAAATAAACAAGTTGATATAGTAATAAATACACCTACTAAAGGAAATGACTCTACAAGAGATGGATTTAAAATAAGAAGAACAGCCATTGAATTTTCTACTGAAATAATGACATCTTTGGATACATTAAAAGCTTTGGTAGAGGTTAAGAAGAAGCATTTAAATAAAGATGAGTTAAAAGTTTACAATCTAGCTGAATAGAGATTAAGTTGATTGTATAGTTTAAGAATTTAATTATTAAATTAAAAAGAAGAAGTTATTTTTTCTATGAGTTTTTACTTTTGAGATAACTTCTTTTTTTTAAGAAATTTGTAGTATAATAGAAAAAGATAAAAAATAAATGTAAATAAGTATAAAACTAGAATGTAAAAGTGAAAAATATATATAGATATTTAAAAGCTAATATTTAGTTAATGTTCTTTAGTTTGCCTAAAGAGAATTATTAGGAGGTACTGTAATATGAAAGCAAGGTTAATATTAGAAGATGGAACAGTTTTTATAGGAAAGGCATTTGGATATTTAAAAGAAAGTGTAGGAGAAGTAGTATTTAATACTTCTATGATAGGATATGGTGAAGTTTTAACAGACCCTTCTTACTATGGTCAAATAGTTACTATGACTTATCCTCTTATAGGAAATTATGGTATAAATTTATCATCAGCAGAATCTGAAAAAGTTCAAGTAAAGGGATTCATAGTGAGGGAAAAAAGTGATTCTCCAAGTAATTTTAGATGTGAAATTGATATAGACCAATATCTAAAGCAAAATAAAGTTATTGGGCTTGAAGGAATAGATACAAGAGCTTTAACTAAGATACTTAGAAATAATGGAACAATGAAAGGGATAATTACATTAGAAGACAGTAAGTTAGAAGATGTTAAACATAAATTAGATAAGTTTTCAAATACAGAAGCAGTTAGAACAGTTACAAGAAAAGAAGTAGAGCATATAAAAGGAAATGGTCCAAAAGTGGCTGTGATGGATTTTGGAGTTAAAAGAAACATATTAAGATCATTTATAGCTCGTGGATGTGATATAACAATATTTCCAGCTACAACATCTCCTGAAGATGTATTAAGTATAAATCCTGACTTAATATTCTTGTCAAATGGACCTGGAGACCCAGAAGACTTAGAAGATGTTATAGAAAATATAAAATCTCTTATTGGTAAAAAGCCTATAGTTGGAATATGCTTAGGACATCAGCTTTTAGCATTAGCCCTTGGAGGAAAGACTGCTAAACTTAAATTTGGACATAGAGGTGGAAATCACCCAGTTAAAGATTTAGAAGAGGGAAAAGTATTTATAACTTCTCAAAATCATGGGTATTATGTTTCAGAAGTTCCAGAACAAATGAAAGTGACACATATAAATTTAAATGATAATACTGTTGAAGGAATGAGACATGAGAAATTAGATGTATACAGTGTTCAATACCACCCTGAGGCTTGTCCAGGACCAAAAGATAATGACTATATTTTCGATAAATTTTTAGAGTTAGTAAAATAGATAATATTAGGATATATAACTAAAAAATAAGAATAACTTAAATCAAAAAAGACTGATTTAATTAATATAGATGTATATAATGAGAAAAATTAAATTTAAGATGAAATAAAGTAATTAAAATTGATTAATATAGATGATGAAGATAAGAGATGTGAAAATTGTTTAGATAAGGAGAAAGAGTTATGCCTAAATTAGATAGTATAAAGAAAACTTTAGTATTAGGGTCAGGGCCAATAATAATAGGTCAGGCGGCAGAGTTTGACTATTCAGGAACACAGGCTTGCCAAGCATTAAAAGAAGAGGGAATTGAAGTTGTATTAGTAAATAGTAATCCAGCTACGATAATGACTGATAAAGAGATTGCAGATAAAATATATATAGAGCCATTAACAATAGAATTTATAGAAAAAATAATAGAAAAAGAAAGACCAGATAGTTTACTTGCAGGTATGGGTGGTCAAACAGGATTAAACTTAGCTGTAGAATTACATGATGCTGGTATATTAAATAAATATAATGTAAAAGTTATAGGGACATCTATAGAGTCTATAAAAAAGGGCGAGGATAGAGATTTATTTAGAGAGGTAATGAAAGAAATAAATCAGCCAGTAATAGTTAGTGATATAGTTACAAACTTAGAAGCAGGACTTGAATTTGCCAACAAAATAGGATATCCAGTAGTTGTAAGACCAGCATATACATTAGGTGGAACTGGTGGAGGTATAGCCGATACTGAGGAAGAATTAAGAGAAACTCTTACACATGGATTACAATTAAGTCCAGTAGGTCAAGTTCTTCTTGAAAAGAGTATAAAAGGTTGGAAAGAAATAGAATATGAAGTAATGAGAGATGGAAATGGGAACTGTATAACTGTATGTAATATGGAAAATGTAGACCCAGTTGGAGTTCATACAGGAGATAGTATAGTTGTTGCACCAAGTCAAACTCTAAGTGATGAAGAGTATCAATTACTTAGAAAGGCATCAATAGACATAATAAATGCAATAGAAGTTCAAGGTGGGTGTAACGTTCAAATAGCTTTAAACCCACATAGTTTAGAATATGCGATAATAGAAATAAACCCAAGGGTCAGTAGGTCATCAGCCTTAGCATCAAAGGCTACAGGATATCCAATAGCAAAAGTAGCAGCTAAGATAGCTTTAGGTTACACTTTGGATGAGATAGAAAATGCAGTGACTAAAAAAACTTATGCTTGTTTTGAGCCAACATTAGATTATGTAGTAGTAAAAATACCAAAGTGGCCATTTGATAAATTTAGACATGCCAATAGAAAATTAGGTACTAAGATGATGGCAACTGGTGAAATCATGAGTATAGGAAGCAATTTTGAGGCTGCAATTCTTAAAGGGATAAGATCACTTGAAACAGGAAAATATTCGTTGGTTCATGCACCATCAGAAGGTAGAACATTAGAAGAATTAAAGTCTAGAGTTGTAGTACCTGATGATGAGAGATTATTTGATTTAGCTGAAATGATAAGAAGAGGCTATAAAGTAGAAATGATATCAGAAATAACTGGTGTTGATAAGTGGTTTATAAACAAATTTAAATGGATAGTAGAGCAAGAAGAAAAATTAAAAGTTCTAAAAATAGAAGACCTAGATAAAGAGTATTTACATGAATTAAAGAAAAAAGGATTCTCTGATAAAGGTATATCTGACTTGATGAAGATAAGCCCAGAAAAATTATATGAATTAAGAAGTCTATATAATATACAGCCAGTTTATAAAATGGTTGATACATGTGGAGGAGAATTTGAAGCTCTATCACCTTACTATTATTCAACTTATGAGCAATATGATGAGGTAGTAGTTAGTGATAAGAGAAAAGTGGTAGTATTGGGTTCTGGTCCAATAAGAATAGGTCAAGGTATAGAATTTGACTATTGTTCAGTTCATTGTGTAAAATCTTTAAGAAAAATGGGAATAGAAACTATAATTGTAAACAATAATCCTGAAACAGTAAGTACAGATTTTGATACATCAGATAAGTTATATTTTGAACCATTAACAGAAGAAGAAGTTTTAAATATAATCGAAAAAGAAAAACCAGAAGGTGTAATACTACAGTTTGGTGGGCAAACAGCTATAAAATTGGCTAAGTTCTTACACGAAAAAAATATACCTATATTGGGAACTGACTTTAGAGATATAGATGCAGCAGAAGATAGAGAGAAGTTTGATGATTTACTAGAAAGACTAGATATAAATAGACCAAAAGGAAAAGGTGTATGGACAACTAATGAAGGTGTTGAAATTGCTAAGGAGTTAGGCTATCCCGTATTAGTTAGACCATCTTATGTACTTGGTGGTCAAGGTATGGAAATAACTTATAATGAAGAAAAATTAATTCAGTATTTGGATGATGCATTTGATAGAGACCATAAAAATCCAGTACTTATAGATAAATATTTAACTGGTAGAGAAATAGAAGTAGATGCTATATGTGATAAAGAAGATATATTAATACCTGGTATAATGGAACATTTGGAAAGAGCTGGAGTTCACTCTGGAGATAGTACAACAATGTATCCAAGCCAAAATATATCTGATGAAATAAAAGAAAAGATAGTAGAGTATACTAAAAAAATAGCTTTAGACCTTAA
>NZ_OEZH01000068.1 GCF_900243075.1 Clostridioides difficile | reverse complement strand
CAAAGATGTGTTGTACATCAAATTAGAAATACTTTAAATTATGTATCATATAAAAATAGAAAAGAATTTGCAAAAGATTTAAAGAAAGTATATGCTGCTCTTACAGAAGAGGTAGCATTAAGTGAGCTATCGCTCTTAGAGGAAAAATGGGGCAATCAATATGCGATAGCATTAAGAAGTTGGCGAAGCAATTGGAATGAACTAGCAACATACTTTAAATATCCTCAAGAGATAAGAACATTGATATATACTACAAATTCAATGGAAAGTTACAATAGATTATTAAGAAAAGTTACTAA
>NZ_OEZH01000028.1 GCF_900243075.1 Clostridioides difficile | reverse complement strand
AGCAATTCAAGTAGTATTGGATAGGTTCTATCCTATCTCTACATATAAGTTTCCCTATATGCTGACTATTTTAGCTACTAACTCATGACTAAAGTCACGAGTGTGCGTAGCTATTTTTTAATCAACACCTATCTCCCCTATTATATGAAGTATTATATCTTTACCACTTATCCATTTATTTGGTTTATTCTTCAAAACAAACTTTATTGCTCCAGGCACCTTAAACCAACATTTTCCTGTAGCCATACCTGCTCCCATATCAGTTGAACCTACACCAGTAGAAAATGCTCCTAATGCTCCATATGTGCAAGTATGAGAGTCCGCACCTATAATTACATCTCCAGCTGTTACTATACCTTTTTCAGGAAGAAGAACATGTTCTATTCCCATATCACCCACATCAAAGAAATTTACAACTCCTTTTGATTTTGCAAAGCTTCTTGTAAATTTACATTGTTCTGCACTTTTTATATCTTTATTAGGTGCAAAATGGTCTAAAACCATAACTACTTTAGTCTTATCATAAATATCTTCAATTCCTAACTTTTCAAATTCTCTTATGGCTACTGGTGATGTTATATCATTTCCTAAAACTACATCTAAATCTGCTTCAATTAACTGTCCTTTCTTAACCTCATTTAAATTAGCATGTTTTGCTAAAATTTTCTGTGTCATAGTCATCCCCATTTTTTACTTCCTCCTCAATATAACTTTTGTTTATTGCATTCATAAGTGCATTAATAGCTGCTGTATTTATATTTTCTGATATACTTACACCAAAGTAGACTTTATTATTGTGCTCTATTCCTACATAAGCTACACCTCTTGAATGTGCCCCTTCCTCTAATGCATGTTCCCAATAGTACCTAAATTTGTAATCTTTCATGCCACATTGTTTTAGTGCATTATTAAATGAATCTACAGGACCATTACCTACACCAACAATTCTTTGCTCATTTCCCATATAAGTTACTCTTGCAGTCATTTCAATCATGTTAGTATCATTAGAATCGTCATTTTCATAGTTTAGTTCATCCATTGATTTTATTTTATATTTTTTAACTTTATAAGGACTTTCAACGTCAATATATTCTTTCTTGAATAAGTTAAATATTTCTTCACTACTAAGTTCTTCCCCTATTCTATCAGATTCCATTTTGACTACATTTCCAAAATCAGAATGCATATTCTTAGGTATCATAAATCCATAATCTGTTTCCATTATATAAACAGCTCCACCTTTTCCAGATTGACTATTTATTCTAATAATCTCTTTGTATTCTCTTCCTATATCATGAGGGTCTATTGGTAAATATGGAACTTCCCAGTAATCATTATCTCTGCTTTTCATTGCTATCATACCTTTTCTAATAGCATCTTGATGTGAACCTGAAAAAGCACAATGCACAAGATTCCCTGCATATGGATGTCTATCATGTACTATAAGTTTTGTACAATCCTCATATATTTCTCTTATCCTATCTATATTGCTAAAGTCTAGTCCTGGGTCTATTCCTTGTGTATAAAGATTAAGCCCCACATTTACTATATCCATATTCCCAGTTCTTTCACCATTTCCAAATAGCGTTCCTTCAAGTCTATCTGCACCAGCTAATAATCCAAGTTCACTTGCTGCCGTACAAGTTCCTCTATCATTGTGAGTATGCAAACTTAGTATAATAGAATCTCTACAACTTACATTTTCACAAAACCATTCTATTTGGTCTGCATATACATTTGGTGTTGCCATTTCCACTGTTGATGGAAGGTTTATTATTACTTTCTTTTGTGGAGTTGGTTTCCAAACTTCTATCACTGCCTCACATATTTCAAGTGCATAATCCATCTCCGTTCCTGTAAAACTTTCTGGTGAATATTCAAAAGTAAATTCTGTCTCTGGATATTTTTTTACTTCTTCATTAAATAATTTTGCACCTTCAACTGCTATATCTATTATTTCTTGTTTACTCATATTAAAAACCACATCTCTTTGAAGAATAGATGTAGAATTATATAAGTGTATAATTGCTTTCTTACATCCCCTTATTGATTCAAATGTTTTTTCTATAAGATGAGCTCTAGATTGTGTAAGAACTTGTATAGTCACATCATCTGGAATCATATTCTCATCTATCAATTTCCTTAAAAATGTATACTCTGTATTTGATGCTGATGGAAATCCTACCTCTATTTCTTTAAATCCTGTATCAAGAAGCATTTTGAACATTCTGACTTTTTCATTTACACTCATAGGTGTTGGTAGTGATTGATTTCCATCTCTTAAATCGACACTACACCAAATTGGAGCCTTAAATATTTCATTGTCTGGCCATTTACGATTTGCTATTTGCATTTTACCATATCTTTTATACTTCCCATATTTCATGTTATTTCCCCCTTTTTTGTTTTTTGTATCCAGTATACCTTATATTGGCGCAATCCTATCTTATTTAATTCATAAGAATAAATGTCAATTTTATCATTAGAATAAAAATAACCTCATCTCTAATAAAATTAGAGACGAGGTTTTGCTCGCGGTACCACTCTACTTAGCTTTCTAAAAAGCTCCCTTAGTAATAGCCAATATAAATAATTATGATGACTATATTTCCTATAACGTGGAATTACTCCGATTATCCTAAGACTTAAATCTTAGGAAACAGCTCCTAGACAAGTTCAGAACTATCAACTACTAAATCACACCATACTTTAGCTCTCTGAAAGTTTCATTGTTCTTACTACTTCTATTCATCACTTTTTTAATCATTTAAATTTTCTAAATATTTTGATTTAATAGTTATTATATACACATTGAAATGTATTGTCAACACAAAAAATAATTATATTTATTTTTTATTTTTGATAAGCAATTTTATAAAACATGCTAACTATTGAAAATAGTATGATATTATGCCTTAAACTTTTTCATCTTTTCATCTAGGATATTCAATAATTTTTTTTCATCTTCCAAACTCAATGCACTTAATCTAATTTTATAATTAGAATCATCAGTATATATGTTTAATATTTTTTTTGCTACTTCTATTTTTGCTATTATTTTATAATTAAACTTTTGATTATGTTTCGATTTTATACTGAATATACATTGATTGTTTATTAATATTGAATGATTATCGAGAGTAAGGTATACTTTTCCCTCATATTTATTTGAAAAATCACGACCTTGTTTAAAAAGAAAAACTGCTGTTATTATACATAAAAGATACAAAATTGTCGTTGAATATATAAAAATTGTGGCTAAAATTATAAGTGCTAAGACCATATATATAGCCATTCCTTTTTTAAAATAACCATTGTCATAATAATTCATATAGATAAACTTGTTTTTACTCAAAATTTTTCACTCCCACAATTCTAAAAATTCACATCAAAAAACTCTATAATTTCATCTTCATGATAATTTATGACTAATTCATCTGGAAAATCTACTGATTCTAAAACTTTCTCTGCATTTTCAAATTCTCCTATAGAATAACATATATGAGAGTCAGTACCAAGAATTACTCTTACACCATACATTTTACATAATGTTAGCATATGACTTGCATTTTCCCAAGTTCCAGTCCTATGAGAGTTTGAACTTAATGATGAATTATTTATTTCTAAAAGGATATTTTTATCTTTAGCTTTCTTTACTATAGGTTCATAATCTAAAGGATACCTACTATCATCTGGGTGTCCAATTATCTTTACCTTGTGTTTATCCATCACATTTAAAATAGCATTTGTATTTTCTTCTTTTGTACCAGAAGCTATACAAGGTCTATGCAGGCTTGCAATTATATAGTCCAAGTGTTGCAACATATCTTCTTGAACATCCAAATTCCCATTATAATCCATTATATTACCTTCTATACCCCTAAGAATCTTTACATCTTCTACTTTACGTGGAAGTAAATGTAGATTATAAAAATAAAATGGATGTGGCCCTCCAGGCATATTAGGTCCATGGTCTGATATTCCTAGATATTTTATATTTTTCTTAATTGCTTCTTCAACATTTTCTTTGAAAGTACTATGTGCATGTCCACTTATTAGAGTGTGACAATGTACATCCATAATAGACTTTTTCATTAAATTTCCTCCTAATATCTTATATAAGTTTTTGAAAATAGCTAAAGGGCTATTTCAAAACTAAAGCTGTCATAATAGACAGAGTAACGTTTTAAAACAGCCCCATTTTTAATTGTTTTACACTTCTAAATCTTTAAATTTATCTTTAAATAACTCTCCAATACTTCCTAAAGATTCTTCTACTTCTAAGTATTCTGTTATATCTTCTTCTGGCTCTCTAGTTGCCTCTTTTATTGAAACTAACATTCTTTTAGTCTTTGGTTTAAAATCAAGAATTTTAACTTTAACTTCATCTCCAATATTCACAACATTAGTAACTTTAGCCACTCTAGTATCACTCAATTCAGATATTGGTAAATACGCGTCTACACCTTCTTTAATTTGAACAAAAGCTCCTTTTTCTATTATTCTAAGAACTTTAGCATTAACAACATCATCAACTTTTACTTCTTTTGCTATTAAGTCCCAAGGGTCATTATTTATGTCTTTTAATGCCAATGCAATTTTTTTAGTCTCTTCATTTACATCTAACACATAAACTTCTACTTCTTGCCCCTCTGAAACAACATCTTCAACACTTTCAACTCTTGTCCAAGCTAAATTATTTATATGTGCTAATCCTTCAATCCCACCAATATCCACAAATGCACCATAAGACATTATTTTTGTCACTTTACCATCTCTTTTTTGTCCAACTTCAAGAGAGTTAAATAATTCTTCTTTAGCTGCTTTAATACGAGCTTTTTCTTCTTCTCTTTCTTGCTTAATTCTTGCTCTTTCAGCTTCTTTTTCTGCTTTAATTTGAGCTCTTCTTTCTTCTCTCTCTTTATTTATACGCTCTTGTAATACATCTCTATGAGATGCTACAAGTCTATTTTTTCTAATATCCAACTCTTTTATATAAACTTCTAAGTTAAGACCAACAAATTTAGATGTGTCTGTAACAAACTTTGTATCAAGTTGAGATATTGGTATAAAAAATGTATATGTATTATAATTAGCAAATACACCTTTATCTATATTTTTTTCAACATTTACAGTTATTATTCTATGTTCATCATAAGCCTTTTGTAATTCAGCAAAATCATTTCTTTTATCAAGTTGTAATTTAGATAAAGTTATTGTCCCATCTTTTTGAGATACTTTTGTTATTACAGCAGTTATTTCATCACCTATGTGGTATAAATCTTCTATATATTGATTTTTTTCTATGTTCAATTCACTTATAGGTATTATTCCATCAAACCCATAGTCTAATCCTAATTGTATTTCATCATTTCTCACTGCAGTTATTTTTCCAGTTGTCAATTCTCCAACTTTCACTTTGCTGAATACTTGCTCTTGCTGGTCAAGTAATTCTTGCATTGTTAAATCATTTTCCATTATAAACATCCTTTCCTCTTATTGATTATCATATCTGTAAATATTATACCATTAATATTGCAAATACTTACATTTTTCTTACTATAATTTTAAAAATAAATTCTACTTTATATCTTTATACATTATAGAAAATATCTTATTAAATTAAAATACAAATTCTAATTTTTATCTAATAAAATATTTTCATGGAAAATTTATATTGTATATCTTATTCTTCTATTGCTTTAGGTTTTGATAGAAAACATTTATAAAATATAAAGAAAGAAATTGCTGTTATAGTGGCTGCTGTTATATCCGCAACTGGCTCTGCTAAAATTACTGCAAAAAGTTTTTCATTAAAGAATGTTGGAAGTATAAATATTAAAGGTATTAAAAGAACAATCTTTCTAAGTAGAGCTAAAACCAAAGATATTTTTGCTTTCCCAAGTGCTAAAAATGTCTGTTGACAAGCTATTTGAATTCCAAACATAAAAGCACCAGCAAAATATATTTTTATACTCCAACTAGTCATACTAAGTAACTGCGGATTCTTATTAAATATACTAACAAAAAATGCAGGAAATATCATTAATAAAATCCACAAAATCGTAGAATATGTAAAGCATGACAACAGACATAACTTAAATGTCTTTTTTACTCTATCAAGTTGACCTGAACCATAATTGTAACTTATTATTGGTTGTGCTCCTTGTGTAAACCCCATATTAGGAAGCATAAGAATTTGCATTATACTACTCATTATGGCCATTGAACCTACTGCTAAATCTCCTCCATACATTTGTAATTTACTATTTAAGGCTATAAGTACTAGACTTTCTGTAGATTGCATTATAAATGGAGATATTCCCAAGCCCAGCACAGGTAAGATGATACTTGCTTTGGGTATCATATACTTCTTTTTTATCTTAAGTATACTTTTCTTTCCAAAAAGAAACATAAGTACCCAAATAGCAGAAACACCTTGTGCAATTATAGTAGCTAATGCAGCTCCTTTTACGCCCATATTAAAGCCAAATATAAAAATCGGGTCAAGTACTATGTTTATCAAAGCACCTATAGCAACTGTCATCATCCCAGTTGTAGCAAACCCTTGGGTATTTATAAAAGTATTCATACCCATTGAAATCTGAACAAACACTGTACCTATTAGATAAATATTTAAATAATCCATTGAATATCCAATGGTAGATTCACTTGCTCCAAATATCCAAAGCAAAGGCTCTTTTCCAATCTGAAAACCTATAGTCAAAAGTATTGCTAAAATCACTAGTACAGAAAAACTATTACTCATTATTTTCTCTGCATCATCATTGTTCTGCTCACCCATTTTTATAGCAGCTAACGGTCCTCCTCCCATGCCAATTAAATAACTACATGCAGTTATTATAATTATTATTGGAAATGCCACTCCGACACCTGCCATAGCAACTTCTCCACTTTCCATTCTACCAATAAAAATCCTATCAACTATGTTGTATAAAACATTTACAATTTGTGCGATAATAGCTGGTGTAGCAAGTTTAAATAATAATTTACCCACACTTTCATTGCCTAAGTTAGTGTTTGTATTTCCCATCTTAAAACCTCCTTAATCTGTTAATTAAAATTTATCATGATTAAAATCTTATTCTATATAAAAAATTTATTTTATTAATAGCTAAAGTTATAATATTTTCCTCATAAGTAATACTATACTATATTTCATTTGCCATAGTAAACATTTTAGAACTAAATGAATTTAAATACTTTTTCTAATTTTTTTTGTATAGTTTTAAAAAATTTTTTACATGTACTCATAAAAAAACTATCCAAGTATATTACTTAGATAGTTTTATATTATATGTAGAGAAAGGGCTGAAACTATAACTCCTGATAGCAAATTACCAAGAAATACTCCTATAAAAGCATCTTTTATTCTCATTTTTAATATGGAAGCTATAGCAGATGCAGTCCATGTTCCTGTAGTTGGAAGAGGTATCCCTACAAATAGTATTATACCTACTATTGAAACACTTTTTAATTTCTTCATTCTTGAGTTTATTTTTCTATCAACTATATCAGCAATCCCTTTAAATAGTTTTTTACCTCTTAGAAATTGCAATATGTGCCTAAATGTCAATATCAAGGGAATCGATACCAAGGTAGAGCCAATTACACTAAATACATAAACCCATATAGGATTTAATCCCATTGCAATACCTATAGGAATAGCTCCCCTTAATTCTGTTACAGGAACCATAGATAAAATTAATATGTGTAAATATCCCAAACTATTCCCTCCTATTCTAAGCGACATTAAGTTATTAATTTATTTGTTCTATAACCTCACCATTCTTTCTACTAACCAAAAACGCATTTTTAGTTAATGAAAGCATTGGTAAATCACTCTTAGAGTCTGAATATGCATATGAATTTTCATAATCAATTTCTATTCCAAGTTTATCTAATAAAGCCTTTATTCTCTGTACTTTTTCAATTCCTTTACAATTTTCTCCAACGAATTGATTTTTGTATCTTGAATTTTCATAAAACAACTCAGTTCCTATGACTTCATCTGCAAAACCATAGTACTTAAAGTATTTCATATACGCATATGGAGATGCAGTTATCATAATTACAACATTATGCTCTTCTTTATTTTTGTAGATAACCTTTTTCATAGACTCATTAATTTTTTTCATTATACAGTCATCAAAAAATCTCTTTAAATCTTCTTCACTAAAATCTACTATTGGATAAAAGATTGCCTCTTTTGCCTTTTTCAACGGTATTATTCTAATCAAATACATAAATAGAGTAAAAATAATGTATGGCAACTTTATAACAGTTTTAAAAGTTTTATTTTTTAAAGAGTAAATAAAAAAATCTATCATGCTATCAGTATTTATAACAGTATAGTCTACATCGAGCAATAATACACTTTTTTTCATAAGTATTTCCCCATCCTATCACTAAAAAATCAATATTATTAAACATGTAATTATCCACAAGATTACATTTATTTTTAAAGCATTATCTTTTAGAACAATATCAGTAGGGTTACCTTCATTTATGGTGTTGATTATATAATTATATCTAAGTACGCCATAAACTACAAATATTGTTGTAAATATCATATGTGGCTTTTCTGGATTACTTGTAGAATACAATGCATAACAGACAATTGTAGAACTTAACATAACCACCATCATTTGATTTAAATTTTCTACATCATAATCTCCTAGTATTTTTCTATGTTCAATTGCACCATCTCTTAAGGTTACTATTTCTTTTTTACGTTTTCCAAACGCTAAATACAAAGATAAGAAAAATGTACATAATATTATCCAATTCGACAAACTGACATTTATGGCTACACACCCTGCATAAACCCTGAGTATAAATCCAAGAGATATGGAAAACACATCTAATAGTATTATATTCTTTAGTTTAAGAGAATATAATATATTGTTTATCAAATAAAGACTAAGAATTATAGAAAGATTAAAATTAACAACTGTTGATAAACAGATTGAGATTAATGCTAATACTACAAATAGTATATTAGCACTTTTTTTACTTATTCTTCCACTTGCCACTGGTCTATTACATTTTTTAGGATGTTTCTTATCTTTGTCCATATCTATGGCATCATTTAACGCATATACTGATGATGACATTAGACAAAAACATACGAATGTAATAATCGTATTTAACAATAGATTTATATTTAGTATGTTATTTGAAAAAATTATAGCTGAAAATACAAAGAAATTCTTTATATATTGCTTTATTCTCATGAGTTTTATATAATCTGAAATTTTAGTAAGAAGCCTTATATTTGTATTTGTCTGTTTCATAAACTTACTACCCTTTCAATATTATTTTTTAAGCAGGATATGATTTTATCCCTATGTTTAAAATTTCTATAAATCCATTTATATTACTGATTATTATAGTTACCAATAATAATGATAGAAATATATTGTACAGATTTTTTTCATTTTTTCTAAGTGCTTTAGTAAAGTAAGCTAATAAAACTATAACTGCAAAACTAAAATTTATAGTCATAATACTTGAATTGACTAGATTATATCCTACTATTCCATGTAAAACTAGATTAAATATAATTATTCCCATACATAGCTTAGGAACTCTTTTTTCTGAATTTTCAATAACTGATAAAACACAAAAACAAAATGCTAACAATGTAAGAATAACAGGTATTGTTGCAACTTCTCCATTTTGTAGAAATAACCCTTTTTTAAGCTCTGCACCAGGAAAATAAAAAACTGAATACAGCAATCTTTCTATAATCATTGCAATTTTTTCTAAGATTGGTTCTGCACTTATAAATTTCGTATCATACTGTATTACATTTCCGAGATTCATAAAACTCTCATAAGATTTCGTTGAAATTACGCATATATATAGCATTAAGATAAATGCAAATAAATGTTTTAACATCTTACCTATTTTTAATTTAAATTCAAATATCATGTTAAAAAAATACAAATATACGTTGCTAATAGTTATTCCAAACAAAGGAATAGCTGCCAATTCTACCAAATAAGAATCTTTTCCTTTCATTTTATTTGCAATAAATATGAAAAATATTAATGTAAACTGACTATATATAAACCTCTCTACATTTAAAGTCATAAATAGTTGTGGGAAAGAAAATATCATTACCATGGTAAGTAAAATTAAAGTTAACCTCTGCATTTTTATCTTTTTAATATGATTAAAAACTAAAGTTATAGACATAGCACTAGTTATTATTTGTAGACAAATTAACCCAAACCCATAAACATTATTAAAATCTGCTGTTCCTGGATTTGCTATTGAAGTACACAGTAAGTATATTGGATATGCAAAAATTGATATAATCGCTGAAAATAATATGTGCTTGCTATTATCTTGAGTTGTAGCAAATACATTTAAATTGAACAAAACACCTGTATCTGTATCTAACAACACATCATAGGTATTGTTTAAATCATAAAATATAGTGGTTTTAGAAAAAAATATCTTAGTTATTACTAAGTAAGTTATTACAACTAATATAAATAAAATTATCTCATTTTTATATTTTAATATTTTACTCATCAATATGTCACCATCCATTCATTATATAGGATTTGCTGCCACCTACAATTTATTCCTTTAATTTTCATAGTTATCTTTATAATATCCTTACTTGTTTTATTGTAATTGAATAGTTCTTTATTTACAACCACAATATTTGCTTTGTTAATGTCATAATTAAAAGATTATTCGTATAATATAGACTGGTGGTATATGAAATAAGAATTTTTAATCAATGTCAATGTAAAATGCTTGGAGGATTCGATATAAAAATAGATGGTACTAGTTATAGAATTAAGATTATAGAAAAAGGTATGTTTAAAGAAAAAACTGAAAAAACGAAATAGCTATTTGTCCTAAATATAGAAAAATATCACTTTATACATAGAATGTAAACAGAATTTCTCTATAATAAATTAAAACAGAATTTAAGAAGACAAAATTATAATCTGTCTCCTTAAACATTAAAACGATATTTTAATTACTAAATACTATACAAATTTCAAATATAATATAAATTAATTATACTGTAACACTATTAACTCCATCTTCTTCCCATTTTTTAATCTCTTTTAATCTATCAATTATCGGTAAATGTTGAGTACATTCAACTTCACATTTTCCACAAGATATACATTCTTTAGCTTTTACCTTACTATTCATTGTATAATTCCAATGCCCTAAACCGTAAACTAATTTTGTCATTTCTTCATCACTTTTTTTAAACATCTGCTTTTCATTATAAAAAAGCATATAAGCTGGAGTATTAATACCTTTTGGACATACTTTACAATACCCACATCCTGTACATATTTCGTTCATATTTTTATTTAATCTAGTTTCAATATTATGTATATCTTTATCTGAATAAATTCTATTTTCATCTGCAATTTTACATGCATCATCTATATCTTGTTTTTTATTAAATCCTATCAAGGATACACTTATTTGTGGAATTCCTATATTGAATCTTAAAGCTGATTCTATAGTACTTTCACTATCTTTTGCTAGAAAAGAAAGTTCTTTATTATACTTTGGAATAGTTCCACCACTTAATGGATTCATAGCTACAACACCATATCCATTGTCAACAGCATACTTAGCACCTTTTAGTCTATATGGAAAGTTTAATATATTAATTCCCATAGTTACACCTTCAAACTTATTTTCACCTAAAATATCTATAACTTCATCTCCTGGTTGGTGAGATGAGAATACTATATGGTCTATCAATCCTTCTTCTTTACATTTTAATAATCCTTCATATTGACCTCCTGGCCTCATTGCTAGTTCGTAATGCTCCATCCTTCTAATATTCCATACATGATAAAAATTTATTTTAGATACGCCTAATCGCTCTATTGATTTTTTTACAGCAGCTATAGCTTTTTCTGATGTATCACATACTTTTGGCTTTTCTTTAGTTGATACATAGAAATCGGTTTTACCTTCCTTTATCATTTGTCTAAAGGCTAGTCCAAATATATCTTCACTTCTGTCATCACAATACCCTGGAGCTGTATCAAAATAATTAATACCTTTTTCATATGCATATTTAACTAAATCGGCATTTTCTTGATTACTTTTGTCTAAATCAAACCTTAATCCTCCATAACCAACTACTGAAACCATTTTCCCAGTCTTTCCATATTCAACGTATCTCATTATAAATTCCTCCTTAGATATATTAAGACTTAATTTCTTTATAAAAAATATTATACCATAAATATTTTTTATAAATTATTTATGGTATAATATTTTTTTTATAAATTATATTTTTTTACAATTAATACTTTATAGTTAAATTAAAAACTATAAAAAGGTTCAATATGGACTATTACTTGAGCATTTTCATTAATCTCTTCTTGTATTTGTTTCTCAATTTTGTGTGTTAAATCATGAGACTGTTCTACACTTATAAATGGGTCTACCATTACATGCATATCAATGTAAATAGAACTTTTGCTACCTCTACTTCTGATATTGTGAACATCCCTTACTTCATTAAATTCAAACACAATTTCTCTTATATAGTCCTCATCTACAGCTACTCTATCGACCAAAATTCCAATAGATGGCCTAAATATTCCATATGCTGAATAAATTATAACTGCAGAAATAATAATAGGAACTATAGATTCTATTATTACTGGAAATCCTAACTTGACACCAACTAAAGTAATTAATACTCCTAGAGACACAAATATATCACTTCTTGTATGCAGGGAATCTGAAATCAAAACATAACTATTCAATTTAGTACCAACTCTATATTCATACATACATACAAAAATATTTATAAAAAGTGTAATGATTAGAGCAATTAAACTTTCTATTGTTATAGAAGGTGCAATCGGATTAGTTATCCTTAATACTGCACTAAGAATTATCTTAATTGCTATAACAAACAACATACCACTGATAAATAAACTGGTTATAATTTCAAATTTTTTGTGTCCATAAGGATGATTTTTGTCTTTTGGCTTAGATGCAAAGAAAATACCTATGAGACCCACTATATTTGATGCTCCATCTGACAGAGAATGAAATCCATCTGCTGTCATACTATAACTTTTGATTTGGTTGCCAATAATAATCTTTAATAATGCTACTAAAAAATTAGCAAATAAAATTATCCATAGTACTTGCTTCACTTTCTTATAGTTATCCATAACAATTTACCCCTCCCTTCGATTTAATTAGAAAAATACTATGTATCAATGTCAATCAACTAGACAAGAAAATTGTATATAAGCACATTTACTATATTTATATTCAAAATTGGTTGTACTTGTTCATTCAATTTGAAACTTAATTATAAATAAAAAGCTTAGATATAGTTTTGGTATACATAAAAATAAGAAGCCGTCTCAAAATAGAGATAAGCCTCTTTTTCATTGTTGAAATGATAAAAATATATTTGATTTCACACAAAAAAGAGTGCCTCATGAACTAAAAAGTTCATTTCGAGACACCCACTTAAGTTTTTGATATAAACTATTAATTTTTTATATTAAACCTTCTTTAACTAAGAATGAATGAGCAACATCTTCTGGTGATTTACCAAGTTCATCAACTTGATAGTTAAGTTCTCTCATAGTTTCTTCATTTACTTTTCCTGAAAGCATATTCATTACTTTTTCCAACTCAGGATATTTCTTTAAAGTATCTTCTCTCACTAATGGAGCTGCATAATATGGTACAAAGAAGTTTTTATCATCTTCTAGTATCTTAAGATTGAATTTTTTAATAAGACCATCAGTTAAGAATGCATCTATTACCTGAGATTCATTATTATCTAAAGCTGTATATCTTAAACTTCCATTCATTGCTTTTACATTTTTGAATTTTAAATTATAATCTCTAGAAAGTCCTATAAGACCATCTTCTCTATTTTCAAACTCTAAAGTTGGTGAGAAAGTAAAGTCTTTGCTGTATTTAGTCAAGTCAGAAATAGTATTTATTCCATACTTTTCAGCAGTTTCAGGCATCATGGCTAATGTGTAAGTATTATTAAATCCAAGAGGGTCAAGTAGAGTTAACTGATTTTCTTTTTCCATAGTATCTTTTACAACATTATATGCTTCATCAGCATCTTTAATTGGAGTATGTTTCATTACATTTACCAAAAGTGTACCTGTATAGTCTACATACATGTCTAGTTCACCAGATTTAATTGCATTAAATGCAACAGATGAACCACCTAGATTTAAATTCTTATTAACCTTTAGATTCGTATTTTTTTCTATCAATTCAGCATAAACATTACCAAGTACAAGTTGTTCTGTATAATCTTTAGAACCAATAGTTATTGTATCTTTTTTGCTTGAAAAACTTGAGCTAAAAACAACAAACAACATTGAAACAACTACTACAACAGATACTACTTTAAGTGCTATATAATTTTTCTTTGGTGCTTTTGGATTTAAACCTTTTGGAGTAACTGCAACTTCAATCTTACTAAATAAATAATCAACTAGTAATGCAATTATACATGATGGAATTGCTCCTGCTAAAATCATATTATTATTTACAGTTTGAACACCTGAAAATACTAAATATCCTAAACCACCAGCACCTATAAATGCTGCAAGAGTCATCAAACCAACAGCTGTAACTGCAGATATTCTAACCCCACCCATTATTATAGGAAGTGCTAAAGGAAATTGTATTTTAAATAAAGTTTGGTTTCTTGTAAGACCAATCCCTTTAGCCGATTCCAATACTACTGGGTCAATACTCGTTATACCTATATACGTATTTTTTACAATTGGTAATAATGAATAAACTACTACCATAAATATTGCTGGTTTACTTCCTATCCCAAGTATTGGTACAAGAAGACCCAAAAGTGCCATAGATGGAACTGCTTGGACTAAGTTTACAAATCCAAGTATAATTTTTCTAAGAGACGCGATTCTTGAAATAATTATCCCAAGAGGAACACCAACTATTATAGCTATCAAAATAGATGTAACAGTTAAACTCATATGTTGTATTAAAAGCTCTATAATCTTATCCTTTTGTAATAGTATAAAGTTAAAAAAATTATCCAAGGACACTCACCTCCATTTCTAAGAATTGTTCACTTAAAACTGAAAGTAAACTACTTCTAGTAATTAGCCCCACAAGTTTATTCTCATTAGAAACAACTGGAATATATCCAACTGAATTACGGTTCATTACATTCAGTATCTCAACTAAGTTATCTTCTTCATTTACATGTAAAGGCTCTCTTGACATAATATCAGCAAGTAATATTGATTTATCATCAATGTCTTTCATATCCTTTACAGTAACAATACCATTTAATGTCTTAGCTCTATCTATGATTAACAAACTGTCAACCTTACTTGTTCTCATAATTTCTATCCCTTGAGTTACAGTTCTCGTTGAATTGACAGCAATAGGATTTTTTATCATAATATCTCTTGCTTTTATATATTCTGGATTATCCCAAACTCTATCTTCTCCAATAAAATCTTTTACGAAATCATTAGCAGGATTTCTAAGTATATTTTCTGGAGTATCATATTGCGCTATTTTTCCATCTTTCATAATACAGATTTTATCAGCTATCTTTAAAGCCTCGTCCATATCATGAGTTACAAATATTATAGTTTTTTTCAATTCATCTTGAAGAGAAAATAATTGTTCTTGTAAAGATGTTCTTGTTATTGGGTCTAAAGCACTAAAAGGCTCATCCATCAATATTATTTCAGCATCAGTAGCAATGGCTCTTGCAACACCGATTCTTTGTTGTTGTCCACCACTAAGTTCTGAAGGATACTTATTTAAAAATTCATCACTACTAAGACCTACCATCTCAAGTAGTTGCAATGTTCTTTTCTCAATTTCTTCAACGGATTTTTCCTTTTTCAGGCGTGGAATTAACTCTATATTTTCTTTTATTGTAAGGTGAGGAAATAGGCCTGTGTTCTGTATAACATATCCTATTGTTCTTCTAAGCTCTATTTCATTTTCCTGAGAAATTGGTTTGCCATTAATATATATTTCACCAGATGTAGGTTTTATTAATTTGTTTATAAGCTTCAAAGTAGTAGTTTTACCACAACCACTTGAACCAATCAGAACCACCAATGTTCCTGTTTCTACGACTAGAGAAATATCATCTAATATCACATTATTTCCTATCTTCTTGGTTACATTTCTTATCTCTATCATAATTTATCATCCCCTTTTTCAACAAGCAACCTTTGCCAACACGATAAGTTGTTTTTATAATTATATCATACTATTTTATTTATGTAAACAAAGTACGATTTTTAGGTCAATATATGTCTGAATATTGCTACAAATATAAAGTACTTATATATAGTATATAATATATAATGTCAAAAAACAAAAAAGTATAAAAAATATTCATAAAATAACACTAGCCTTAATTATTATTAAAACTAGTGTCAATTTATTTAAACAAAACTCATAGTTGAATACTCTCCATGTACTCAAATAAAGTAATATCTTTGTAAGTTTCTTTTTTGTCGCTTAAATTTGACATTGTAACTCCCAATAGCCTTATTTGTTTTCCATTCATCTCAACATTTCTCAATAAATTATCTACACCACTTCTTATATCGTTGTATTCGTCAATATAATGCTCTAGACTAAGGCTTCTGGTTATTTTTGTAAAATCCTCATATTTAATTTTTAATGTTAATGTCTTTCCAAACTTCTCAGAGTTTTTTAATCTATGACATACTTCTTCGCAAAGTTCATCAAGAATATTGCGTGTTTCTTCTTCATCAATATCTAAATTATGACTTAATGTAGTCTCTGCTCCAACAGACTTTCTAACTCTATTTGGCTCTACTGGTCTATCATCTATACCTCTTGCGAATTTATATAATTCGTAACCTCTTTTTTTGAATATATTTTCAAGTTCAAATAAATTTAAACACCTTAAATCATATCCTGTTTTTATACCTAAATTTTTAAGAGTGTTTGAGGTGACTTTTCCAACCCCAAAAAATTTATTCACAGGTAATTTATCTAAAAAGTCTTGGGCATTTTTTTCGGTTATTACAGTTAAGCCATTAGGTTTTTTTAAATCTGATGCAATCTTAGCAAGAAACTTATTATATGACACACCAGCTGAAGAAGTAAGACCAACTTCTCTAAGTATATCTCTTTTTATTTGCTTTGCTATCTCAATTGATGAATCAATATTTTTTTTATTTTTCGTTACATCTAAGTAAGCTTCATCTAAAGACAACGGCTCAACTAAATCTGTGTATCTATAAAATATCTCTCTTATTTGCTCTGACACACTCTTGTATACATCAAATCTAGGTCTTACAAAAACTGCATATGGGCATCTATTATAAGCTACAGCTGATGGCATAGCTGAATGGATACCAAATTTTCTAGCTTCATAAGAGCATGTTGCAACCACACCTCTGCTTTGTGGATTTCCACCAACAATAACAGGTCTTCCTTTTAGTTTTTTATTATCTCTTTGTTCTATAGATGCATAAAAAGCATCCATATCTATATGAATTATTTTTCTATGAAGTTCCATTCTTATCACCTTTTAAAGTAAAAATAGATTGAGTTTATTTAGATTACTGTTTTATTCCCTTTTAATTATACCAAACTTATGTTTCTTTATGTTATTTTTTCATCACTTTCTTTATATATTAACATTTTCCACACATAAACATGTATATAATCAATTAAGTTCAATATAATTTATAAAAAATACTTAAAAACACTTGCAAAAACTATATAAAAGCTTTACAATAGGTATTCCAAGGAACTAAATTTAAAATTCCTTATGGATAACAGTATATATATTTAATTTAAATGGGATGTTTTAAAAACAAAAGACTGCCTTATACAAGACAGCCTACTGATTTTACTATAATTGTAATGGACTGCTCAAACTATTACTTTAAAACAGCCCATATTTTTTTATATAATTTTAACTATAGTAAAGATTTTGTGAAGGATACTCTGGGTCACAAGTTACATCTATACCAAGCTTTCTAAATGTTTGTTCATCATCTCTATTTAATATAGTAGTAGAATGAGCTTGACACCCTTTTAATAATGTTAACTTTTCCATAGCAAATTGTGCAGTTGGATTAGTTACAGCACAAATGCTAAGTGCAGTTAACACCTCTTGACAACTAAGTGAAACATTTCTACTAGCTAAAGTTTTTGTTTTTAGATTTATAATAGGTTCTAATATTACAGGTGATATTAAATGCATATCATCAGATATATTAGCTAAGTATTTAATTGCATTTAATACAGCAGCTGCTGTTCCATTCATTAAGTCAGAACCCTTACCAGTTAATATTGTCCCATCTTCCAATTCTAATGCAACTACTGGACAAGTATCATTCTTATCCGCACTTTCTTTTAGTTTATTACTGTAATTTCTAGCAGGTAATACAACATTTCTATCTTCCGGCTTTAAGTTAAGTTCTTCCATAATCATTTTCATTCTATCATAAGCACCTTTATCAACTTGCCCTTTTTTATACTCACAAGCAGTTTTAAAGTATCTTCTTATTATTTCTTCTATAGAAGCTTCTCTTATTACTTCATCATCTATTATTCCAAACCCAACTCTATTAACACCCATATCTGTTGGAGATTGGAAAATTGATTCTTTTCCAGTTATCTTTTCTATTATTTTTTTAAGTACTGGGAATAATTCTAAATCTCTATTATAGTTTACTGACATTTCACCATAAGTTTCAAGATGGAATGAATCTATCATATTTACATCTTTTAAATCAACTGTAGCTGCCTCATAAGCTATATTTAAAGGATGTTTTAAAGGTACATTCCAAACTGGGAATGTCTCAAATTTAGAATATCCAACTACATTACCTCTTTTATTTTCATGATATAGCTGGCTTAAACAAGTACCAAGTTTTCCACTATTAGGTCCTGGTGCTGTTACTACTACTATTGGTTTTGTAGTTTCTATATACTCATTTGCTCCATAGCCTTCATCACTAACTATAGTCTCAACATCTGATGGATATCCCTTTGTTGGATAATGTTTATAAACTTTAATGCCTCTACGCTCTAACTTATTTATGAATACAGTTGTGGCAGGTTGTCCTTCAAATCTAGTAATTACTACACTATTTACATCTAGTTCGTAACCTCTTAAATCATCTATTAATCTTAAAACTTCCATATCATAAGTAATACCAAAGTCTCCTCTTATTTTGTTTCTTTCTATATCTCCTGCATAGACACAAATTACAACTTCAACTTTTTCTTTCATATGTTGTAAAACTTTTATCTTTGCATTTTCATCAAATCCTGGAAGTACTCTTTTTGCATGAAGGTCTCCCATCAATTTTCCTCCAAACTCTAGATAAAGCTTGTCAAAATTATTTACCCTTTCTAAGATATATTTAGACTGCTCTTCTAAATATTTTTTGTGGTCAAATCCTACTTTCATATTAACACCTCACTAAATTAAATTTCTTATTGATAACAGTATATTTATATATATTTTTTTAGTAAAACATCTTATAAAAAATGTTAATACTTTTTCACTCAAAGTAATATTATACAATTAAGATTAATTTTTTTCAAGATAGTTTTATGGTAAATAAGATATACTTATATAACTAATAAAATAAGAATATTATATTTATATATATAAATATAATATTCTCACCTTAGCATTAATTTATTTCAATATTCTCATATATCTTTTATTCTAAGTTTAATACCTTCCTAATATCTTCTATCCCTTGATAAACTTCTTGTTTAGAAAAATTCATAGCCTCTAATTCTTCATCAGTTTTTTCCATAAGCATAGTATAAAATTCTATTGCTATATACTGCATATTTTCACTATTTACAGTGTTAGCCTTATCGAATAAAATTTCTTCTGCCTCGTTCACATTCCCCTGAAAAACTAATCGTTTTAAAGTTATAAGTATAACTTCTTCTTCTGTATTGTATACTAAGTCTTTTTCTTCATATTCACTGTATTTTTTCCCCAATAAAAGTCTTGCGACCATAAGTTTTATCTCATTGAAAATCTTATCCACTATAGCCATTTTTACATCTCCTATAAATAAAATTTATTTTCTTTTTAATTATATCAGACTTTATAGAAAAAATTATTGTATGTAAATGAAATAATCCAAAAATAAATTTTGAACAATAAAAAAAGAAGGCAGCGGGGGATTTCCGACTACCTTCAAACACTAGATTGTGATTGGTTTGGTATTTTAATTATACCCATCATAATCTTCGTTAAATCATCTAAATTGATTTTTTTAGCATCCACATCCTCCGTCAAAACCGTCACCACATTCACAAAGGATTAATAATAATATTAAGAAAGGTATCCATGCACATAAGTCCATTTCAGCCCAACAATCTTGGAATGCTAAGAATAAGAAGAATAATATTATTATCCACCAAGCACATCCGCCAAATCCGCCTTCACCAAAAAATCTATCCAACATAATATGTTACCTCCTAGTCATTTTGTATGTGGAGTTTCAACTCCTAAAATATACTATGTTGAAGGGGTAATATTTGCTAATGATTTTTTAAAATTTTTTTAGATATTTTTTTCAAAAAAACTATTGTTTTAAGCTCAACTTATTACCATCACTATTGATAACTACATCTCCATCATAAGTTAAAAAGATTTTTACATTCAAATGTCGTAATATTTTCAAAACCTTTTCATCTGGAACTTTTTTCTCTGAACAGGTAATAACAGCATATTTGTGGCATCATAAAAAAAAGAACAATACACTTATAAACTGTATTGTTCTTTATACTGTTTTTTTATAAAAATTAAGATTCTCTTTCTAAATTTATAGCTTCAAATTCTTTAATCTTATCATTAGATAAAACACTCTTTTTAGTCGATTGTCCATTTTTTCTATCAAAAGTATTTTTAGCTTTTACACCTGATAAAAACTTCCCTGCTCCATTAATACAACCTTCTTCACACATCATTCCTTCTATAAAATTACCTTCTAATCTTCCCAGTTTAGCCATTGTCATTGTCTTTTTAATTTGTCTTGGACCAGATACTTTTATAGGTTCAAAATCAAAACTAATACCCTTCTCAGTAATATAATTCTGTATTGATTTAGCAAGCCCACCAGATGCTCCAAATCCTCTTCCAAAAATTGACCCATCATTTATGTCTTCATTTGAACATTTTGATAAATCTATATTAAATGCTTCAAATAATGCCATTAGTTCTTCAAAAGTAAGTACATAATCTACTGAATCTTTTAAACACTTCTCTGTTGCCTCACTCTTTTTAGCAGTACAAGGCCCTATAAATACAACTTTAGCATCAGAGTCAAATTTTTTTACTAATCTTCCTGTTGCTACCATAGGAGATACTGTAGATGATATTCTATCTTTTTCATCTGGGAACATCTTTTCTATATACTTAAAAAATCCAGGACAACATGAATTTGTCATGTAATTATCTCCAGATTTTATTCTTTCAACAAACTCATTACTTTCATGAACCGTAACTGCATCTGCTCCACAAGAAGCTTCTATCATATCTACAAAACCCAATGATTTTATTGCATTTTTTAATTGTCCATATGTAATATTACTATCAATTTGACCTGTTATAGCTGGAGCTACTATTGCATACATATTTTCCTTTTTTGCAAGTTTTTTTGCAACAGGTGCTATTAAACTCTTATCAGATATTGCTCCAAATGGGCATGCTGACATACATGCTCCACAATTTATACAGTTATCTTCATGTATCATGGCTTTCATAGTATTTCTATTAAAATCCAAGGCTCCTGTTGGACAGACACTCTTACAAGGTCTTACAACTTCTGATATAGCATCATATTGACATGAATTTTTGCACATTCCACAGGCTTTACATAAATCATGATTTATATATGCCCTTCCATTTACATAAGAAATTGCCCCAAATTTACAAGCTTCTTTACACCTATGAGCTAAACAGCCTCTACAAAGCTCTGTAACTGTAAATTCATTTATTGGACATCTATCACAAGCTGCTTCAACTATATATATGATTTGCTCATCGGTATCTAAACTGACTGAATCTGGATTTATATCTCCATATTTACTATTTGGAGTTAAACTTAATGCAAGTTGGGTTCTTTCCAGAACCACCTCTCTCTCCTTATAAACACAGCATCTATATCTTGCCTTTTCTCCTTTAATTATTTCATATGGAATTTTTTCTATATTTTCTTTTGTTAAATTTTCCTCAATAGATAACCTTGCTACTGCTGTTAAAACTTCATGCTTCAACCTTTTTAGTTGTGTTTCAAACTCAAACATAAGTAATCCTCCCTATAAATCACATCTTTTTTGCTATATTTCTACCACTATGTATATTGTATTTTTTATTTATTTCTACAAATTATTATAACATAGGCATATACTTTGTTAAGTTATATACAAAATATTATATATGTAATTTTTATTTTAAGTGTATATAACTTTTATTTTAAATTACACAATAATTAAATATATAAATAAAAATAGAGTTGTCCAAAGGTTAAACTGCAACTTAGAACAACTCTATTAACAATATGTATTTTTTGTATTATCTTTATTTTTCTAAATTTATATTACTGAAATCTTTTATCTTTGTATTTGCTAGAACACTCTTCTTAGTTGATTGAGAATTTTTTCTATCAAAAGTGGCTTTAACTTTTGCACCTGATAAAAATTTACCAGAACCATTTATACATCCACCTTCACACATCATCCCTTCTATAAAATTACCTTCTAGCTTTCCTAAATTAGCCATAGTCATAGTTTTCTTGATTTCTCTTGAACCAGAAATCTTTACAGGCTCAAAATTAACACCTATACCTTTTTCAGCAAGATAATTCTCTATAGCTTTTGTAAGACCACCAGCAGCTCCAAAACCTCTTCCAAAAATTGATGCATCATCTATATCTTCATTTGAACACTTAGCCAAATCTATATCAAATGCTTCAAATAATGCCATTATTTCTTCAAAAGTAAGCACATAATCAACAGCTCCTTTTAATTCTTTCTTGGCTGCCTCACTCTTTTTAGCTGTACATGGTCCTATAAATACAACTTTAGCATCTGGTTCATAACTTTTTATAAATCTACCACTAGCTATCATAGGAGACACTGTAGAAGATATTTTTCCTATATGATTTGGGAATGTCTTTTCTATATAACCAACAAATCCTGGACAACAAGAATTTGTCATAAAAGCTTCTCCCTTTTCCATTCTTTCAGCAAACTCTAAGCTTTCATGAACTGTAACTGCATCTGCTCCACAAGCTGCTTCTAACACATCAACAAAGCCTAATGATTTTATAGCATTTTTTATTTGACCATACGTAACATTTGCTTCAACTTGACCTGTTATAGCAGGAGCTACTACTGCGTACATTTTCTCTTTTTGAACTAATTTTCTAGCTACAGGAGCTATCAAACTCTTATCAGATATTGCTCCAAATGGGCATGCTGACATACATGCTCCACAGTTTAAACATTTCTCTTCATGTATCATAGCTTTCATATTCTCTCTATCAAACCCTAAGGCATTAGTTGGGCAAACACTCTTACATGGTCTAACAACCTCAGAGATGGCATCATATTGACAAGCTTTTTTACACATTCCACAAGCCTTACATAATTCATGATTTATATAAGCCATGCCTCCAACATGTGTTATAGCACCAAATTTACAAGCTTCTTTACATCTATGTGCTAGACATCCCCTACAAATATCGGTTACTGTAAATTCATTTATTGGACAACTATCACATGCAGCTTCCAAAATATATATAATTTGTTCATCTTCTTCTATATCCATTGTATCTAAATCTATCTTATCTTGACCTGGTTCTAATCCCATACTTACATTTACTCTCTCAGATATTATGGCTCTTTCTTTATAAACACAACATCTGTATGTAGGTTTTTCACCTTTTATTATTTCATACTGAATATTATCCATTGCTTCTCTTGTAAGGTTATCTTCTTTTCCAAGCCTAGCTATTGCAGTTAAAACATCATGTCTTAATTTGTGTATTTGTGTTTCAAATTGAAACATTTTAATACCACCCCCGTAAATGATTTTATACGATACCATTATAACATAATATTTCCTTTTATTAATATATACATAAAATATTATATATTTAAATTTTATTTTATCGAATATATATAATGTTTCTATATTTTATTATATAATATTATTGATATTTCTGAAATTTCACTATTTTTATTTTTAGTTTTTAATCATTTATATAATATTTTTTATTATATATTTTAATTTTCCTTTTAATTTATAGTCATTTTTATTACATTTTTTGATATTTAATTTATTGTTTATGTCCATATTTTTGTCAAATTTTGCACTACTTCTCGCTAGATTATTTAACAATTTTTCTTAAATTCTAAAATTAATTAATTTTTTTAAAAATTTTATTTGCTTTTATTTAAAATTTGTGCTATATTAATAGAACAGACTTATTTTTTTAGTTTGTATTTTTTAATAAAGCGGAGGTTTTCTTATAATGAAAAACGGAATAGTAAAATGGTTTAATAATGAAAAAGGATTTGGATTCATATCTGTAGAGGGAGAAGATGATGTTTTCGTACATTTCTCAGCTATACAAAATGATGGATACAAAACTTTAGAAGAAGGCGAAAAGGTTAGCTTTGATATAACTCAAGGCAATAGAGGGCCTCAAGCTGAAAACGTAAATAGAATATAATTATTTAATTTAAATATATATATTTTAAAAAAGGAGCTATCGAGGGCTCTTTTTTGTTGTTCATTCTATTTATTGCTCATTACAAAAATAAAAAGTTACTTTAAAAAAGTATCAAACTTAAAACAACTTTTTTAAAATAACTTATTATATTATAATATATACTATTAATATAAAATTCTCTATTTAATTTTATCAGATATTATTAAACATAACTCTCTTAAAATTTTACAGGCTATTACAGTTGATACACCTGTAGTATCATAATCAGGGCTTAACTCTACAATATCACAACCAACTATATTTATATTAGAATTTTTTATAATTTTAAAAATTTCTTGAAATTCTCTATAATTTATACCACCAGGTTCTGGTGTACCTGTTCCTGGAAATACAGACGCATCCAATACATCTAAATCTATAGTCAAATAAATATTCTTTCCATTTAGCATATTAACTATATTTTCGAATGTATCTATTCCTCCTATTTCCATATATGTGTGTTTTTGCTCTGTCGCAAATTTAAATTCTTCTTTTGTACCAGACCTTATCCCAAACTGAAATATTTTATTATCTCCTATAATATCCCATATCCTTTTAATTACTGTTGCATGAGAATTTTTACTATTATTATATTCTTCCCTTAAATCTGTATGAGCATCAAAATGAATTACATATATATCATTATACTTTTCATATACCGCTTTAAAAGCTGCTAATGTAACTAAATGCTCTCCTCCAATCATAAATGGAACCTTTGAATCTCTAACAATCTTATATGTTTCTTGATAGATTTCTTTTAATACTTGTTCTGTGTTTCCAACACTAATTTCTAAATCTCCATAATCACATATATCATAATCTTCTAAATCCAAGTCTAAAAAAGGGCTATACGTCTCAAGACCATAAAACTCTTTTCTCATATAACTACTTGCAAATCTAGCTCCAGGTCTATTAGAAGTTGTTCCATCAAATCCAACACCAAATACTATCAGATTAGATTCTTCATAATTTTTGTCCATACTCATAAAGGTATTCATATGATAGAAATTATTATTCATCTAACATCTCCTTTACATATTGTGGCAACATAAATGAACCTAAATGTATATCACTATTATAATATTTAGTTTTTAAATTTAATTTCTCCCATCCATCTTTATCTTGATTTTTTATAGGATTGAATTTTTTTGAAGCAAATCCAAACAGCCAATGACCAGATGGATATGTTGGTATATGTGCTTGATATACTTCAGATATTGGAAATATTTCTTTTAACTTCTTATTAGCTCTTTTCATTTCTCTAGCATTGAAGTCAAAATAAGGACTTTCACTTTGATTTACCAAAATCCCATCATCAGTCAGCACTCTGTAACAATCCCTATAAAAATCAGTTGAAAAAAGACCTTCTCCTGGTCCTATTGGGTCAGTTGAATCTACGATTATCAAATCATAAGATTTATCCTGAGCACACTTAACAAAATTAACACCATCTTCAAAATATAAACTTACTCTTTCATCATTTAATTTACATGAACAGATATCCATATATTCTTTAGATACATCTACAACCATTTTATCTATTTCAACCATATCAATCTTTTCTATTTGAGGATAACGGCTTAATTCTCTTACTGTACCACCATCACCTCCACCTATGACTAATGCTTTTTTGATGTCTAAATTTGTAGCCATAGGAACATGAGTTATCATCTCATGATATATAAACTCATCTTTATACGTTACCATCATTAATCCATCTATCGTTAAAAACTTTCCAAATTCATCACTATCGAATACATCTATCCTCTGAAATTGGGACTTACCCTCAAATAGATGCTTGTTTACTTTTATAGAAAATCTTACATTTTCTGTCCATTCTTCTGTATACCAAAGTTCCATATAATAATCCTCACTTTCTCTTGTATATTTTAGACTGCTTCTGGTTTATGAGTAATCTTACCCAAATCTTTTTTTGAGTATTTTTTAATTTTTGTAGTTAAACCTCTTGGAATTTCTGTGGACTCACTTCTTTCTGACTTTAAAAGTTGTTCTAATAATTCAAAACTTTTCCATGGGTCTATATCACCACAAGTGAAAAAATCCGCTGCTGCATAACCATATTCAGGCCATGTATGTATTGTCAAATGAGATTCAGCAATTATAACAGCTCCTGAAACCCCCCAAGGATTAAAATGGTGGAATACAGAATCAACGATTGTAGCTTTTGCATTTAGTGCTGAATCATTCATAAAATTTTCTATAAGACGTGGGTCTTTAAGTACATTTTCATCACAATTATAGTATTCTACTAGTATATGTCTGCCTAGTGTTTCAAATTTCATTTCAATCCCAACTCCTTTATATTTTTAATAAACTCTATTTAATAAACTCTTAGCCTCTAAAAATAAATCACTTTATTTTATTACAAGTATTGTATCTAAGTTTTTATCTTGCACATCTGTTAGATATGCATTGCTATTTTTTAAGAAAATAATATATTCCATAATTTCTTTTGTTATTAACTCACCTGGAGCAACAATTGGTATTCCTGGTGGATATGCCATTATTGATTCTCCACAAATTCTATCTATACACGAATTAATTTCTACACTTTCTTTTGGTGCATAAAAAGCTTCTCTTGGATTGAGCTTAATAGTTGGGTTTATTTGAACCATATTAAATTCATTTAATGTTGCTTCTTTTCTATAAACCTTTGAAATTATAGAAAGTGCTTTTACTAATCTATCTATATCTGATTTATTTGTCCCAATAGATACAAGTGCCAGAATATTGTACGAATCTCCTAATTCTACTTGAATTGAAAAATTTTTATATAATAAATCGTAGACTTCAAATCCAGTTAAATTTAATTCTTTTACATTTATACATAATTTTGTTTCGTCTATAAAGTCAGCACCTTTTTGTTTTAATATTTCAGTAGATAGTACTTTTATTCCATCAATTTTATTTAATCTAGATTTTGCATACCTAGATAAATTCAGTGCTTTTGATAATTGCTTTTCCCCATTCTCAACTAAATTGACCCTAGCACCATCTATACTTGCCATAAGCAAATAAGATGCAGATGTTGATTGTAGCATATTGATTGATTGCAGAACCTTTTCAAATCTTACGTTGTCTCTATTCAATAAAAGCGCTGAAGATTGTGTTAATGCTCCTCCAGTTTTATGTATACTCACAGCTACCATATCAGCTCCCAAGCTTATTGCAGAAGGAGGTAAATCTAAATGAAATGGAAAATGAGCACCATGAGCTTCATCCACTAACACTAAAACATTATTTTTATGACATAGCTCTATAATACTCTCAAGGTCTGCGCAAACCCCATAGTAAGTTGGATTAAGAAAAAATAATGCTTTTATATTACAATCTTTTTCTATTTCTGTTTTAACTTTTTCAAGAGTAATATTTAAACTTATACCTAGTTGTTCATCAAATTCCGGTTGTATAAATATTGGTATTCCTCCACAAAGTATTAATGCATTTATCACTGATTTATGTATATTTCTTGGGAGTAATACTTTTTCACCTGGATTTATCACACTTAAAATCATTGCATGTATTGCTTGAGTTGTTCCATTAGTTATAAAGAATGCTTCATCAGCCATATATGCTTGTGCTAACAAATCCTGAGCATTTTTTATAACTCCATTTGGGGCAGATACATTGTCCATAGTTGGTGATGAATTTATATCCATTTTCATGAGATTTTCACCTAGATATTTATTTAATATATCTACACCTCTATTTCTTACGTGTCCAGGTACATCAAAACAAGCTATATCTTTTTCTGAGTATTCCTTTAGCGACTCTAATAATGGAGCACACTCATAGCTTAATTCAACTGCATTTGCGAACTCACTATCCATGATTTTGAATTCATCCCCTCTCTATATTCAAATATTTTTAATATTTATTATTTAATATTTATTATTTCTATTTTTTATTTTTACTTTTATTAAACTCATGATATTTATTATATTAACATTCGAGTGTTTTTACAAGTGTTTTTTTGAAGTTATACAAAAACATCTACATTAGTTATATCAATATTTATAAACTTTTTTATTTTTCGTTGTTTATATTAATTTTTTCAAAAATTAGTATTTATAAACTTTTTTATTTTTTATTTTTTTAGTACTTTTGTTTTTTTTGAGATTTAGTAAGCTTTTGAGTTTACTATTTTTAATTTGTAAGTATTTTATTACTAAACTTTTATATTATTCTTATTTCATATATTAAAATTACTAGTTTAGTTAGACTAAATAATTTTCCTATTTTTTCATTTTAATTTTATATTAAAATTTATTAATTTTTTTTAATTGATGAAATAAATTCTATTTTTATAAACAAAAATAGAGTAGTTAATTATCAGCTACCCTACTTAAATAATTTATAATATTAAAAGCCTATAAACTTATATCGTTTTTTTACATTCCTTATATATTCACTGTTTTATTCATAATATCACAACTTAATTACATCTATACTCATAAACTACCATTTTGAGTAATAATTATATTTATTTTCTTAATTTACATATACTGGTCTTAATATCCCTATTTTATCATAGTACTTTAGAGTTTTTGCTTATATTTTTGATTAACTTTATTCTTAGTTTAACTTTAATAATTAACAAAAAATGGAAAAATCATATAAAAAAATAAAGAGAAACTTTATAAAAGCTTCTCTTATCCCATCTCTGCTATAGGTATCGTTTTCCAATGTTCTCTCAAAATTCTTTCAACATTTTCTAAATCATTCTCTCTCATAGATTTTACTATATCAATATGTTGATTATTGCTGTATGACAGCATTTTATATAGCTCATCTTCATTATCACTAGTATATGACTTTGACATAAAATTATATCTTAAAGAGTTCAATAGATTTATTAACACTTGATTCTCTGATTTAGCTATGTATATATCGTGAAATTCATTACTTAATTTTAAATAGTTATTGTAATTTTTATACTTTATAGAGACCGTCATCATTTCTGTTAATTCTTCCATTTTTATTAAGTCTGATTCAGTTAAATTTTGTACTGCTGAAGAACCTGCTAATGCATCCAATACTCCAATTACAGAATAGGTGTCTAATTTTTCCTTTTCTTGAAATTCTTTTACTACAAATCCCTTATTAGGTATCTTTTCTAGTAAATTTTCACCCGCTAATCTCGTTAGTGCTTCCCTCGCCGGTGTTCTACTAACTCCAATAGATTTACAAATCTCAGATTCAGTAATTCTCTGATTAGCTTCATACTCTCCATTTTGGATTTTCTTTGATATATAGTCATATACTTGAGTTGTAAGTGGATCTACCTTCATAAGACGTTCCTCCATATTAAGATTATAAAAGTTAAATCTCCCTACAACTTTGGTAGAGAGGTTAGTTTTATCTTACTAATTTATATAATATCACAATTATGATATTTTTTATACTTCTTTGTAATATTTTGAAATACTAAAATTCTTATAATAATTTACAAAAATGGGTTGTCTCAAAATAGAGATAAACCTTTTTCTCATTGTTAAAATGATGAAAATATATTTGATTTCATACAAAAAAGAGTGCCTCATCAACTAAAAAGTTCATTTTGAGACACCCACTTCTTTTCTATTTATTTTTTCTAAACTCACATATTTAATTTACTTTAAAAACTCTAAATGATTTAGAATCTAAATCTACTTTCAATTTATTATTTTCAATTGGTATACTGTTGCTTACCTTCTTAGAGCTATACTTTATAGATATTTCCTCAATAAAACTTCCTTCTATATTTAATGATACACTTTCAATATTCTCACTTCTATTTACTAAAATTATTATTCTATCATTGTCCTCATTAAATCTAATAAAGGCAAACACAGAGTCATTTCTAGTATATATGAATTCTGTACTTCCAGAACTTAAAAGTTTATTCTTATTTCTAATTTTTATAATATCCTTATAGAAGTTAAGCATATCTTCATCTTCATTTTTCCATGGATATGTTCTTCTATTGTCTGGGTCGACACCTCCACAAAGACCTGCTTCATCCCCATAGTATATATATGGTACTCCCTCAAATGTCATCTGTATAGCTACAGCAAGCTTCACTAAATCTCCATCATTATTTAATTCAGTTTTAGCTCTTGTAACATCATGTGTTCCAATTAAATTTAAATTAGACTTAAATGATTCTTTTGGATAATTTTCCTTAATCTGCATATATCTATTACAAAGTTCACATGAATTAATTTCTCCTTTTAAGAAAGAAAACATGTTATTTCTAAAAGGATACCCCATAACAGAATCTAATTCTTCACCTAATAGATAACTTCTTCTTTGACCATAACTAATCTTATTTGATGCATCTTCCCATACTTCTCCTATAAGAATTGAATCGTTATCAGCTTTTTTTAGTTCCTTTTTTAGCTCTCTTATAAACTTAGTTGGTAATTCGTCTGCAACATCTAATCTCCAGCCCTTAACACCCATATCTATCCACTTGTTTATAACACTATCTTTATCATATATTATATAATCCATATAACTATTTTCTAATTCATTTATATTTGGCAATGTCTTAACATCCCACCAACTTTTATATTTTTGAGGGAATTCTTCAAACATATACCACGAATAATATGTAGATTCCTTTGATTGATATGCTCCTAAGCTATTATAGTTTCCATACATATTAAAATATTTACTATCTGCTCCTGTATGACTAAAAACACCATCTAATACTATTGATATATCTTTTTCTTTTGCTTTATTAATAAGCTCTTTAAATGTATCTTCATCCCCAAACATTGGGTCAATTTTTTTATAGTCACCTGTGTCATACTTATGATTACTAGAGGCTTCAAATATAGGGCTTAGATATAGTATACTTACACCTAATTTTTTTAGGTATCCAAGTTTATTGATTATTCCTCTTAGATTTCCACCATGGAAATCCCATCTTATAATATCCCCTTGACTATCCTTTATGTACATAGGTATATCTTCCCAATTTCCATATATGAAACTATTTTTTTTAGGATTATCAACCTTACCATTACGATTCCCATTATTGAACCTATCTACAAATATATGATAAAGTATTCCTTCTTTGTACCATGTTGGTACTTTAAAATCTTTGTAAACAGTGATTTGATATTTATTAATATCATTATAATTATATTCACAAGAGTATCCATTATCTCTATTCTTTCCATAAAATAGGGTCTTTTTATAACCATCTATTTCAACCTCAACTTTAAAGTAATAAAAATAAACACCTGTATTATCAAATTTTTCAATCTTACCATAAAAGCATTTTCCAAGTTTATCATTATCTACTTCTTCATTTAAAGTTATTGTTTTCATTTCTTCTTCTCTATTTATTTCTAGGGAAATAGACTTGACATTATATCCCTCATTTACTTTAACATAAATGGTCAATTCCTCATCAAATTTTAAAGCTCCAAACGGAGCCTTAAAATTTTTATCCCAAGAGTTATATTCTATTACATTTTGCATTTAATCACACCCTTTTAAACCAAATGTCTTTTGCATACTCAGAAATTGTTCTATCTGAAGAGAAAAATCCTGAATTAGCTATATTAACTAAAGACATTGTATTCCATTTTTCTTTATCTCTATATAACCTGTTTATATCTGCTTGAGCTTGACCATAATTTTCAAAATCTCTTAATACAAAATACTCATCATTGTAAGTAGTAAGTGCATTATAAATACTTCTTCCTTCTTCACCTAAATTTGGAATAAATCCATTTATTAAGTCATCTACTACCCTTTTTATATCCATATTAGAATGATACAGGTCAAGTGAAGAATATCCACCATACTTATTATAATTTAGTACTTGTTCTGCACTAAGCCCAAATAAAAACATATTTTCTTTACCTACTTGTTCACATATCTCTATATTTGCACCATCAAGTGTAGCCAAAGTTATAGCACCATTCATCATAAACTTCATATTGCTTGTTCCAGATGCTTCCTTTGTTGTAGTTGAAATTTGCTCACTAACATTTGCTGCTGGTATTATTATCTCTGCTAATGATACTCCATAATTCTCTAAAAATACTACTTTTAACTTATCTTTTACTCTAACATCATTATTTATAGTAGTTGCAACAGAGTTTATAAATTTAATTATACATTTAGCTAAATAATATCCTGGTGCTGCTTTTGCTCCAAATATAAAAGTTCTCGGGTCAAGATTTAGGTTGGGATTATCAAGCAACTCATGATACATATGAAGTACATTAAATATATTTAACAACTGTCTTTTATACGCATGTAATCTCTTAACCTGAACATCAAATATTGAACTTGGGTCTATATTTAAATCGTATTTACCTTTTATAAACTTTGCTAAATTTACTTTATTATTGTATTTTATATCATCAAGTCTCTGTAAAACAGAAGAATCATTTTTAAATTTTTCAATGTTTTTTAACTGCAAAGTATCCTTCTTCCACGAATCACCAATTAAATCTGTAATTAAATTACTAAGTTGGGGATTTGAACTTATAAGCCATCGTCTATGTGCAATTCCATTAGTCTTATTATTAAATTTATTTGGCTCATCTTGATAGAAATCTTTCAATACCTCAGTTTCAAGAATATGAGTATGAAGCTTAGCAACTCCATTTACACTGTGACTTGTGACAATACATAAGTTTGCCATGTTGATGTTGTCCCAGTCTATTATACTCATTCTTTTTATTCTATCTTGGTCATACCCTTTATTATTTAATTCCTCTACATACCTTCTATTTATTTCTTCTATTATCATATAAATTCTAGGTAATAGTTCTTTCATCATACTTACAGGCCATTTTTCCATTGCTTCTGACATTATAGTATGATTAGTATAAGATACTGTTTTTTTAGTTATTTCCCATGCTTCGTCCCAAGATAGGTCTTCTTCATCAAGCAAAATTCTCATAAGTTCTGGTATACATAAGGTAGGATGTGTATCATTTATATGAATTGCTACCTTATCAAATAAATTAGTGATATTAAATTTATTCTTTTTATATTTTCTTATTATATCTTGTATCCCTGCACTTACAAAAAAGTATTCTTGTTTTAATCTCAATAACTTGCCTGCATAATTTGAATCGTCTGGATACAATACCTGCGATATTTCCTCAGTATAATACTTATGTTTTAAAGCCTCTTCATAGCTACCAGAATAATTTAAAGCATTTGAAGTAAGTTCACCAAAATCTCTCTTTGGTATTTCACTTTTAAACAATCTTAAAGTATTTATACATTGATTTTGGTATCCTATTATTGGTATATCATAAGGCATTGCCATTACAGGAAGGTAGTTTTTATGAATTACTTTTAAATGACTACCTTCCTTGATTAATTCTACCTCACCACCAAACTTCACCATTGTTGCTTCATTTGGTCTTACAGTTTCCCACGCATATCGTCCTTCTATAAGCCAGTTATCAGGTACTTCTACCTGATAACCATTTACAAATTTTTGTTCAAATAGACCATATTTATATCTTATTCCATATCCTTGACCACTTATATTCAAAGATGCCATAGAATCTAAAAAGCAAGCTGCTAATCTACCAAGACCACCATTTCCTAAGGCTGGGTCTACTTCAGCTTCAATTAAATCATCTAAGTTAATTCCTAACTCTGATAAACCTTCTCTAACTTCTTCTTCAATATCTAAATTTAGTAAGTTAGATTTTAATTGCCTTCCTATTAAAAATTCCAAACTAAAATAATAAACTTCTTTTTTCTTATCCAACTTTGTAGCAACCCATTTTTTTGCTATTTCATCTTTCAGTAGACTACATAATACATTTAACAATTGTTCATCAGTAGCTTCCTTGATAGATTGTGCATATAAGCTATACATTTTCACTTCAAATTTTTGCTTGAATTTCTTTTTGCTTATTGTTACCAAAAAAACCACTCCTTTAATCACATATGTCTTTATATGTTTCTATATACTCCTTAGCTGATTTTTTCCAACTATTATCTGTGTTCATTGCATTTTCAACTAATTTCATCCATTTTTCTTTATCTTTGAACACTTTGATTGCATTTTTCAAACAGAAAAACATCTCATGAGCATTGTAATTTTTAAAACTAAATCCATTACCTTCACCAGTAAACTTATTATAAGGTATTACAGTATCTTTAAGCCCTCCAGTTTCTCTAACTATTGGCAAAGAACCATATCTCATAGCCAACATTTGCCCTATACCACAAGGCTCAAATAGTGATGGCATTAAGAACATATCACTTGCAGCATATATCTGCTGAGCCAATGATGAATTAAAAGTAATTCTAGCTGATACTTTATCTGAAAAATTAGAATCATAATAATTGAACATTGACTGATATTGATGCTCTCCAGTTCCTAAAATAACAATCTGTAAATCTTCTCTCATAAGTTCAGGCATCATATACGCTATTAAATCAAATCCTTTTTGAGAAACTAATCTTGAAACTATACCTATCAATGGAATAGATGAATCTTTTTTAAGTCCCAATATATCTTGTAATCTCAATTTATTTTCTATCTTTTTATCAATAGAATCTACATCATAATGAACAAATATATCTTTATCTTTTGCAGGGTCGTTTAAATCATAATCTATACCATTTAATATACCTTTTAATTTTTCTGATTCTTTTCTAAGTAGTCCATCTAATTGTTCACCATAAAAAGGTGTTTGTATTTCATTTGCATAAGTAGGACTAACAGTTATAATTTTGTCTGCAAAATTTATTCCAGCTTTCATAAAATTTATTGAACCATAATATTCTATATCTCCATTATCAAAGTATTTTTGAGGTAAGTCCAATATATCATCTAAAACATACTTATCAAACACACCTTGATATTGCAGATTATGTATAGTATACATAGTTTTTATATTTTTATACCCCTCAAGGGTTGCATATCTTTCTTTTAGAATTAATGGTAACATACCTGTATGCCAATCATTTATATGTATTACATCTGGATAAAAATCAATTCTACTTATAGCTTCTAAGACAGCATCTGTAAAGAAAGTATACCTTTCTGCATCATCTCCATACCCATAGATGCTCTTTTTTTCATCTTCTCTTCTAAAATAAAATTCATTATCTATAAAGTAAAATTTTACACCATCTAATTCCATTTCTAAAAGACCACAATATTGATTTCTCCATCCAACACGTACACTAAACACAGCTATTTCTTTTAGTTGATCTTTTAAATAACTTGGTATAGTTGAATATTTAGGCATTATCACCCTTACATCTACACCTTCTTTTTTTAATTCTTTAGGCAATGCATAAGAAACATCTCCTAATCCTCCAGTTTTTGCAAAGGGCCAACACTCTGCTGTTACATAAAAAACTTTCATTAGTCATTCCCCCTTCTAAAAAATTTATTTATATATTTGTATTCTTTTCTACTACAAGAGGATATTTTTCATCTCCTCTTAACTCTTTCCCATTTGATACACTTGTATTTTTATCTAATATTGCATTGTATAATTTTGCATTTGACTTTATTACACAATTTTGCATTACTATTGAGTTTTCTATAACTGTTCCTTTTTCAACATTGACCTTTCTAAATATGATACTATCTTTTACAGTACCTTCAATTAAACAACCAGATGCTATAAAGCTATTTTCTACTTTAGCACTATCTGTATAAATTGTAGGAGATTCATTCTTTTCTTTTGTAAATATCTTTCTTTCAGAATACAATAATTCATCAGCAACTTCTAAATTTAATAAATCTTTGCTCATTTCAAAATATGATTCAACAGAATTTACACATTTTAGATATCCTGTATATTCATAAGCTCCTATTTTCATGTTTTCTGCTTCTTCAATAATGAATTCTTCTAAATAACAATAACTACCTTTATTTACAATATTATATATACATTCAACAAAATCTTCACGCTTCATAATATACGTTTCCATACATATATTTGCTCTAGGGAATTTACCCAAATTATTTCCAACATTTATTACCCTATTGTTACTGTCTAAATTTAGAGTTAAGTTACCAGCAAAATCTTTATTTGCATTATTTACATTTTTATATATTATAGTTATATCATTATGAGATTTTTTATGATATTCCAAGGCCTGAGAATAATTTAAATTGCATAACATATAGCTTGGAGCTATTAAAATATATTCTTCTTCACTCTTTTCTATATAATCTAGATTAGCCAAGATAGTATATATGTCACCTTGTCTATGTGAGTAAGTATTTCTATACTTAGTGTTTTCTGGACTAAAAATTGATAGGCCACCTTTTTTTCTACTTAAATCCCAATCTTTCCCACTACCTATATGGTCTGTCAATGATCTGTATTTTTCCTTTGCGAATATTCCAACTTTAGTGATTCCTGAATTTATCATGTTAGATAAAGCAAAATCTATTATTCTATATCTTCCAGCTATTGGCGTAGATGCTATTGGTCTTCCATAGTTAAGTTTATTTATTACTGGGTCTCCTTTTTTGTTTAAATTTATTATCCCTAAACATTCATTTCTCATCTTAAAGACCTCCTTCTATTAATACGCATCTAGGTTCGATATTTTCATACTCAGAAACTACATTTATTTCATTATTCACATTTTTTATCTGAACATTATCATTTATAGTTGCACACTCACCTATCATAGCTTTTTCTATAGTTACATTTTCACCTATTACAACGTTTGGCATTATTACTGAATCAATTACTTTACTTCCTTTGCCAACGACAACCCCATGTGATAATACAGAGTTACCTACTTCACCTAAAATTCTACAACCATCTGCTATCATTGATCTGTGAACATTTGCATTTTTGCCTATATATTGTGGAGGCATTGCCATAGTATTTGTATATATCTTCCATTTAGGGTCTGCTAAATCAAGTGTTTCTGGAGACTTTATTATATCCATATTAGCATCCCATAGACTCTGTATAGTTCCTACATCTCTCCAGTATCCCTTAAATGGATAAGCATACATTCCAACATTATCTTCTAACATTTTAGGTATTAAATTCTTTCCAAAATCATCATAATTTATTTCTGGATTTCCTTCTGCTTCCTTAAAATAACTTCTCAACATTTTCCAATCAAATATGTACACTCCCATAGATGCCAAATTACTCTTAGGTTCACTTGGTTTTTCTTCAAATTCATAGATACTTGAATCTTCATTTGTATTCATTATCCCAAATCTAGAAGCCTCATCCCAAGGAACTTCAATTACTGCTATTGTAGCCTTAGAACCTTTTTCCTTATGAAATTTCAACATTTTACTATAATCCATTTTATATATATGGTCACCAGATAGTATCAATACATATTCTGGATTATAAGTATCTACAAAATCCATATTTTGATATATTGCATGTGCTGTACCATTATACCAATTTCCCTCTTTTTCATTCATAAATGGCTGTAAAACATATACACCACCATTTATTCTGTCCAAATCCCAATGACTTCCCATACCTATATGTGAATTTAATATCAGCGGTCTATATTGAGTTAAAACACCTACAGTATCAATACCAGAGTTTGAACAATTACTTAATACAAAATCGATAATTCTATACTTGCCTCCAAATGACACGGCTGGTTTGGCAATTCTTTTTGTAAAAACTCCTAACCTTGAACCTTGCCCTCCTGCCAAAATCATAGCTAACATCTCTTTTTTCATTTAATGACACTCCCCTCATCTAGTAATTAATATTTATAATTGCATTTTTACTTTTATAAACTTTATCAGTCAATAAATGTTGTATATAGTTGTATATAAATGTTGCTTAAATAATACCTTAATAAAAATAAAATAATATCAACTACACAATTGATATAATGTATACCCCGTGATTAACCTATTGACGTATACATTATTTTCCATAAGCACTATAGTATTTATTAATATTCAATTATCAGTTAAAAAATAATACAAATTTTATTTTATAAATATAAAAAATATTTTTTATAAATTTTTTATGGCATATAAACATACTTATTTTTTTATTTGTTAAATTCATGATAGTAAAACATAATTTAATATTTGTGAAATAATTATCCAAAAACTTTTAAGTAATTACCAGTTAATTTTATTTTTACATTGACACTTCTTTGTCTATTATATAAACAATAAATAATAAACGTCTAACTTAATTGTTAGTTTTTTTCATATTAGCGTTGATATTTTTATAGATATATATGTTAATAATACAAATAAATTAATTAAAACAATTTTCATTTGCTATATGTTTTATATAATATTATATAACACTTTTTATATTAGTAAAGAATAAATTGTATAAAAATTCTGTTAATTTATTTTTATAATATTATTTTTTAAATAAAAACAAAGAAGAAGACTTAAAAAGCTATAAGTCTTCTTCTTTTCAATGTGCATTTTTGTGCTATATTTAATTAATTCGACCTTTATTTTCCATATCCTTCCTAGGATAACAAAACTCTTTTATTTTTTTAATGATTCATTATCACTTAGAACTTCTTTTACATCAAGTATTTCTTTGTTATCATCACTCATAACTTCTTTTATACCTTTGAACGTTCCTAGGAAATTAACTGCTTCTGAAGGTAAAACCAGTTTTGTTGACTTGCCTTGAGCCATTTTCTCAAGTGCTTCCATAGATTTTAATGCTAAAATATTATTGTCAATGTCAGACTCTTTCATTGCAGAAAATACTAGTTTTAAACCTTCTGCTGTTGCCATTTGAGTTCTTTTTATCATTTCAGCTTCACCTTGTGCTTTAGCAATAGCTGTTTGTCTTATAGCTTCAGCTTCACCTTCTGCCACTAATATAGCAGACTCTTTTTCACCTTCCGCTACACGCACCATAGCTTCTTTTTTGGCTTCTGCTGTTAATATTGCTGATTGTTTTTCTCCTTCTGCTTGAAGGATTGCAGCTGATTTATTACCTTCTGCTTGAAGGATTGCTTCTCTTCTTTCTCTTTCTGCTCTCATTTGTTTTTCCATTGCAACTTGAATATCATGAGGAGGCATTATATTTTTTAACTCTACTCGATTTACTTTTATTCCCCACTTGTCTGTTGCTTCATCAAGAATAGTTCTCATTTTTACGTTTATTATATCTCTTGATGTTAACGTTTCATCTAAGTCAAGCTCCCCAATTATATTTCTTAGTGTTGTAGCTGTTAAATTTTCAATAGCAGCTATTGGATTTGCTATTTCAAACACATATCTAACTGGGTCTGTAACTTTATAATATACAACTGTGTCAATTTGCATAGTTACATTATCTTTAGTTATAACTGGTTGAGGTGGGAAATCTATTACAATTTCTCTCAAGTCAATTACATATGCCATTTTATCTAAAAATGGTATTAAGAAGTGTACACCTGTCTCAGCTACTTTCTGAAACTTACCAAGTCTCATTATTATACCTACTTTAGATTGTTTTATAACTCTTATGCAGGTTAAACTTATTGCTACGACTACTACTATTAATACAATAGTTAAAACAATTTTAGTACCCATACTATAAATCCTCCTTTATTCTATTGATTCGTCACACTAGTTGTAGCACTTATTTTTTTAACAACTAGTTTTACCCCTTCTATTTTTAATACTTCTACTGTAGAATCCTTTTCTATCTTTTCACCATCTATAGAAATAGCCGTCCATGTTTCATGTTCAACTACAACTAGACCTGTATTATTTGGAGAAATCTCTTCTGTAACAATACCTTTTTTAGATATCATAGCTTGTAAATTAGTATTAGACTTGTAACCTTTATCTTTTTTTACTATTTTTTTAGTAGCTACAACCAACATAGCTATAGAAATTACTGCAAATATTAAAATTTGTAATAATATACTCTCTATAAAGCTACTTAAAAATATAAGTACTACAGCTCCTACACTAAACCATATCAGTGTTAAGCTTGGTGTCAACATTTCTGCTATTCCAAATAAAACTGCTACTATCAACCATATTAACTTCATACTATCTACCCTCTTTTCATATGAATTATAAAACCCTATATAAATATATGTTTATATAATGCTTTTGCACATAAATTTAAACTACAACTGAACCTCCCATGACTAAAGTCACAGGGTTCCTGCTTCATAGAATTTTGCATACTAAAATATGTCTTACTAATTCTCCACAGGCTATCCCCGTAGTTCCTACGGTTCTTACATACGTTATTTATTTTGAATCGTTATTAGTCTTAATCCTTCTTTTAATATATTTATACTTGCATTTATATCTCTATCGTGAGTTTCATTACAACTAGGACAAATCCATTCTCTTATATTTAAGTTCTTCACTTCCTCATTTTTATACCCACATTTATTGCATATTTGTGAACTTGCAAAGAATTTACCTACCTTTACAATTTGTCTACCATACCAATTAGCCTTGTATTCTAATTG
>NZ_OEZH01000133.1 GCF_900243075.1 Clostridioides difficile | reverse complement strand
AAACGGAATGAGTCCGATTGAATATCGAACTCATTCCGCGTAAAGATAGCCTTTTTTAAGTCTGTCTACTTGACAGGGACATATCCAAAATAGAGATAGGCCTCTTTTTCATTATTGAAATAATGATGAAAATATATTTGATTTCATACAAAAAAGAGTGCCTTAGAACTAAAAAGTTCATTTTGAGACACTCCCATTTTTTATATTGTACAAATTACAAAATAAAGTAATTTTTTTATTTAAAAATTGATTTAAGAGATGATATTAATAATTTATTTTCATTAGGTTTTAATATACATACCCTAAAAAAATATTCATCTAGACCTTCAAAAGAATAACAATCTCTTATTATTATTCTTTGAGGAATTAGTTTCTCACGAAGAGATTTAGCAGTCAATTCCTTTATCTTAATTTTGCACAATATAAAATTACCTTTAGTATCATACACATTTAAACTTTTTATATTTTTAAGTTCTTTAAGTAGATAGTTTCTTTCAGTATTCATTAAAGAAATAGTGCTTGATATGAAATTTAAATCACTAAACATGATTTCACCCATCTTAGAAGCAATTATATTTATATTCCATAAATCCAGATTTTTATTTATTTCATTTTTAACATTAGTATCAGATATAATACCATATCCAAGTCTTATACCAGGTGTTGAAAAAAACTTTGATGTACCCCTTATAACGAATAAATTAGAATAATCATCGACTACTTGAGTACAGGAGTAAGTATCTGTATCAGTAAACTCTACATAAGTTTCATCAATCATCAAAAATGAGTTTGTATTTTTTAAAATTTCTCTCATTTCTGCGTTAGTAAATGCAAATCCAGTTGGATTACTAGGATTACAGATTATTACCAAATCATAATCTTTAGCGTTGATAGTTTCTATAAGATTTTCTAAATTTATATGAAAATTATCTTCTTCTTTGGCAAAGTATTTGTCTATAGAACAATTAATTTTAGATAGTTCTTTTTCATACTCTGAATAAACTGGAGAAAGTAAAAGAGCCTGTTTAGGGTTAATTGTGTGTATAAATGATGAAATTAATTCTGTAGCTCCACTGCCAAGTACTATATTATCTATAGAACATTTGCAGTAATTGGATATAGAATTTTTTAAGTCTATGTAATCGGGGTCGGGATACATAGATACCATATCTATATTGTTTACAATGTATTGTTTGGCTAAATTTGATGTACCAAAAGGATTTATATTTGAGCTAAAATCCATAAATTCCTCTTTTGAAAAGCCATACTTACTAGATAAACTATATAAATTAGCTCCATGATTTGTGCTCATAAAAGTACCTCCAAAAATAAAATTATATAATTGATAAAAATAACTGATTAATATATGTACATATAGATTATAATACAAAGGAATCTTTAATCCAAATTTTTAATGGAAAAAACAAAAAAGTATGGATAAGCTGTTAATTTAGGTTTAAAAATGATGAAAAAGATTTTAATTGACATTTTGGTATGCTATAATATATAGGTTAATAGAAGGAAAGCGGGAGGATACAAAATGTACAAAGTTACAGGAAAAATGTTGACAGAAGAACAAATAAAAGAAAAAGTTTATGAATTAGGCAAAAAAATAGAAGAAGACTTTAAAGGTGAAGATTTACTAGTGGTAGGTATACTTAAAGGAGCTAGTGTATTTGTTTCAGATTTAATAAGATGTATAGATTTGGATGTAAATATAGATTTTATGAGTGTTACAAGTTATGGAAATTCAACAGAGTCTTCTGGTACAGTTAAAATATTAAAAGATTTAGATGTAGATATTGAAGGAAAAAATGTGTTGATTGTAGAGGACATAATAGATTCTGGTTTAACATTAAGCAATCTAGTTGCAGCTTTAAAAACTAGAAATCCAAAATCTTTAAAACTATGTACTCTACTTGACAAACCTCAAAGAAGAAAGGCTAATATACCTGTAGACTATGTTGGATTTGTTATTGAAGATAAATTTATTGTTGGTTATGGAATAGATTATGCTGAGAAGTATAGAAATTTACCTTATATAGGTATAGTTGAAGATGTAGAATAGACTTAAATGTGAATTAAAAGCGCTAATCTCTAAGGGAGTTAGTGCTTTTTAATTAAGTATATAAAATCTTAGTAAAGGAGACATCTATATGGATATTCAATTAAGTATATTATTATTATTCCAAAATTTAAGAAATCCAATTTTGAACTTTATATTTCTTGTATTCACAATAAGCACAGAAGCACCATTATTAATATTAATTACAACAATCATTTATTGGTGTATAAATAAAAAATGTGGACAAAAAATACTGTTTGCTATAATTGGAAATTTTGTTGTAAATTTAGGCATCAAAGAATTTGTAAAAGCTCCTAGACCAATAGGAATAAAAGGTCTTGAGTCATTGAGAGTTTCTACTGCTGGTGGCTACTCTTTTCCAAGTGCTCATACTCAAACTGCAACTACATTTTGGGTTAGTATCATGACTATATTTAAAAAGAGATATATCCATTTAATAGGAGCAGTGATGGTTTTAGGAGTTGGATTGTCTAGGTTGTATTTAGCAGTTCATTGGCCTATAGATGTGATAGCTGGATGGGTACTAGGCATATTTTTTACAGTGATATTTGTAAAAATATTTGACTATATTGATGATAATAAAAATTATATTTTTCTTGTAGCTTTACTTATACCATTTGTAATAGTAGCTATATTTTTAAATAGCCCCGAATATTTTGAAAAATTTGGTATTATAGTAGGGTTTGTATTTGGATATATAGTTGAGGATAAATTTGTTAAATTTAATACAGATAATAATAACAAAAAAATTAACTTTAGCAGTAAAAATAAGAAGAGTAAAAATATAATTTTTTCAAGAATATGTAGGTTTTTGATTGGGATAGCAACAATAGGAATATTATACATTGGCATTAAGTTGTTTATTTCAATGTTAATAGTCACTTTAAATATAAGTGACTCTAATATGAGTATAATTTTTATGAATTTTATTAAGAATACAGTAGTTGTTTTTTATGGAGTAGCAGGAGCTCCTGCATTATTTAAAGTTTTAAAATTAAATTGATTTGAGTTATATGTTAAATAGTTTAAATTAAAAAAATTAAGGGTAGAAAAGAGTGATTATTTGAAGAAAGTAGTAGTAATAGGTGGTGGACCAGCAGGGATGATAGCTGCATCAACTGCATGTGAAAGAGGATTTGATGTAACATTAATTGAGAAAAATCATAAATTAGGCAAAAAACTTGCAATAACAGGAAAAGGTAGATGTAACATCACCAACGCTTGTGATATAGAGGGATTAATAGAAAATGTTCCCACAAATGGAAAATTTTTATATAGTGCTTTTTATACTTTTACCAATGATGATGTAATAAGTATGTTTAATAATCTTGGAGTAAAAACTAAAACAGAAAGAGGAAAAAGAGTCTTTCCGGAAAGTGATAAAGCATTTGATGTTGTAAAGGCTCTTGAAAAGCAACTCAAAAATAAAAAAGTAAATATATTATTAAATTCGAGAGTAGAAAAAATAATATCTAAAAAGAATAAAATTGAAAAAGTAGTTCTAAACAATAAGAAAGAAATCAAGTGTGACTCAGTTATAGTAGCAACTGGTGGATTAAGTTATCCTATTACTGGTTCTACTGGTGATGGATATAAATTTGCAATCTCACAAGGACACACAATTGTAGATACAAAACCATCTTTAATTGGCATAGAAGTCCAAGAAAGTTTTACAAAAGATTTAGAAAAATTATCATTAAGAAATGTTGAGATAAGAGTGTTTAATAGCAGAAAAAAGAAAGTTTATAGTGATTTTGGAGAACTTGAATTTACTAAATTCGGTTTAGATGGACCTATAATAAAATCTGCAAGTTGTAGAATGAAAGACACAAGTAAAGAAAATTACACTATATTGTTAGATTTAAAACCTGCACTAGATGAAGAAAAATTGGATAAAAGAGTTCAAAAAGATTTTCAGAAGTATACAAATAAAAAATTTGAAAAAGCATTGGATGGCTTGCTTCCCAAAAAACTTATACCTGTAATAATAAATTTGAGTGAAATTAATCCAAATACAGTTGTTCATCAAATTTCTAGAGAACAGAGAAAAAACTTAGTCCATTTATTAAAAAATTTAAAGTTTACAGTAAAGAGATACAGACCCATTGATGAAGCTATAATAACTTCTGGTGGTGTAAAAGTAAATGAAATAAACTCGAGTACAATGGAATCAAAATTAGTAGAAGGTTTATTTTTTGCTGGAGAAGTAATAGATATAGATGCATATACAGGAGGATTCAATTTGCAAATAGCTTTTTCTACTGGATATTTGGCAGGTTTTAATTGCTAAAAATTACCTGAATTAAAAATGTTTAAAATCACATAATATTATCAGCAACACAAAATAAATTAAACAGAAGGAAGGTAATCAACATGGCAAGTAACAATAACAACAACAGAACAGTAGTACCAGGAGCAAAAGAAGCTTTAAACCAAATGAAATTAGAAATAGCTAATGAACTTGGTATGAGTAATTATCAACAAGTTGATAAAGGAAACCTTACTGCAAGAGAAAATGGTTATGTAGGTGGATACATGACTAAAAAATTAGTTGAAATGGCTGAACAACAAATGGCTGGAAAAAGCAACAGATAGTTAATAAATAATTATTTATAACTATTGGCTATTAGTTTAGCTAGAGCTATCTCAAATATAGAAAGTAATTTCTAAATTGAGATAGCTTTTTTTTATTAAATTTTAGATAAGTACATTTTTGTGTAATAAATTTTAGGAATTTGGATAAAATAATACAAATGAATATGTTACATAAGGAGTGATGTTAAATGAGTAGTGTAAATTTTGAGGATTTAAAAAACAAATTTATTAATAGTGACCTGGATGAAAAAATAAGAATATACACAACAACAGAAGGATTATCAGTAGAACAATTTAAAGAGTTATTAAAATATTATCCAATACAACATTTATCTAAATTAGAAAAAGCACTTGGATAATATTACTTATTCTAAAAATTAAAAAGGCAATTTATTTAATATTAAAATAGTTTTTATTAAATAAATTGCCTTTTTATAATAAATTTAGATTATCATGCTTTTGATATATAATTATAGATTCTCTCATTTCCAAGTTCAATAGACCCAGTATTAATAAGAGTAACGATTCCTTCTATATCTCTAGAAGTTAAGTATTTATATGGAATTAATAAATTATAGCCAGTATTACTTAGTAAGTTTTTTAATTGGGTTACTTGAGAGATATTGAAACACTTTACAGTTTTATTAGATTTTTTTCTTAAGTTAGATAAATTTTCATTTTGAATCTTTATTAAAGTTTCGATATAGCTTATATAAGATGTTTTAAAGTCGGATTCATTGACTATTTTTTCATCAAGTATACTACTGATAAAATCTTGGGATAATATATTATCTACAAATTTATCTGCTGTCAATTTTCCAGATGTTATACCTTTTTGATATTTTCTAAGAATTTTTTTAGTATAGCAGTATATTTTATTTCTTGTTTCTAAATCAAGTTTTTCTATTTGCACAAGACCACTTCCTTCTAATTATAAAATATTTATTAAAAAATCTATACTTAAGCAATAAAGTTTCAATAAATCATTTACAATAAATACTAAATTATAAAATATTTGTTATTTTTTATTATTACCAAGTATAAAAAATATTATAATTGTAAAACTTACAAATATATGTAAAATATTTAGGAGTGGTGAAAATGTTAAATGGGATAATAAAACTTTTTTATTCTGAAATTGTAAAAACGAAGATTAATAATTTAGATTCAAGTGCCTATTCTTTAAGAGATGAATGTAAAGAAATTAGAAATATAACTTTAAAGATAGATAGTGTATTTTTTAAACTTTTAAAGTTAGTTTTTGGTTCAATATTGCTTATGGCAGCATTTAATTTAAATATGGTTTTAGGTATAGGAGTGTTTTTAATCGGTGTAGTTTATATACTATATAAGAGAAATATGGAAGAACAAGTAAAAGAGCATATAAATAATGTGAAAAATAATATCGACATCTCTAAAATTACTTTTATGGATGAAAAAGGGAGAACAGGTCTAAATGCATTGATTACATTACTTCTTATAGGATTATTGACAGGATTTAACTGGATATTAGTTGCTAGTTTTGTCGTTGTTTTTGTTTTTACTATAAAGAATGTATGTTAAAATACTAATAAATAGTTTAATATATAGGGGGAGAAATTGAGTATGACTAATGGCAGTTATAAAATGAAGAATTTAGTGGAGATATCCGCTATGGTGACTGAATCTACAGATTTTTTTAATATAAAAGATGATATAATAGAAAAAATGTTAGAGGTTGTTCACCCCACAAAGGCATGTGTGAATCTATTTTATAAAAATGATTCTAAATATGCCTACTTAGTATGTTCACAAACCTTAGAATATGTACCTCAAATTTTTCCAATCAATAGTCTTAAAGGTGCAAAAATTGATTTTGACACATATCCAGAATATATACATGAAGCTGTAAATGAAAAAAAGATAATATATGTAAAAAATGTATTTGAAGATTCTAGAGCAGAAGGTGAACGAGATTTAGCAAAATCTGAAGGTTATATTGGGAGAATAGTTTTTCCTTTTATAATAAATAATGTAGTTGTTGGATTTATGACTTGCTTTTTAAAAGAGGAGGATTATTTAACAGAACAAGATATAGATTTTATATCATCTGTTGCATCACTCCTAAGTTTATCAATAGAAATAACTAATAAAAATAATAATGTACAAATTTTAATTGATAAGTTAAGAGGTTCAATAAGTGCCATAAATGAAGCTACTAAAAAATTATACCTTAATAAGAGTATTGATGGCTTTTTAGAAAATTTAAGTAAACAAGCATGCAATATTACTAATAGTAAAGAAGCTTTAATAATTATAAATGGTCATCATAATAAGGATACTATAGTTAGTTGTTATAATGTTGAGCAAAAAAAGAAAACAAATTTATATCCTATGATTGATACATTTTTAAAGAAGGAATCATTAGGAGGATATCTAAATAACTTAAAACCATGTTCAAAAAAGGGAATAAACTTGGAAAGTTATATATATTACAAACTTCAGGATAAAAATGAAACTATAGGATGTATAGTTTGTGCAAACAGCAAAAACTATACCAGTGATGATTTAAATATTCTTAGTATATTGTCCAAGCAAGTTTCTGTTGGGATGCAGTTATATGAACACAATGAAAAAGAAGTAAAACACAAAGTTCTTGAAAATGAGTTAAATATATTAAATAAACAACAACAGCTTATTATGGATAAGGGTAAAATGGATTGTAATGATGAGAAAGAACTTTATTTTTATCATAAACCAGCAAGGGTAGTAGGTGGAGATTTTTATTATGCTACAAAAGTAGATGATGAACATATAGTTTATATTGTTGCTGATGTAATGGGACATGGAATGGTATCAAATTATGTTGTTGCAATGATAAAAGGTGCTTTTAAAGTATTATGCAATCAATATAGTACACCAAGAGAAATAATGACAAATTTAAATAGCATGTTGTATGATGAGTTTGATAAAATGGGAGTATTTACAACGTGCTTGATAGGTATTATAGACACTAAAGAAAATATGATTACAGTATCTAATGCAGGTCACTATAGTCCAGTAGTTGTAAAGAAGGATGGGACGATAGAAAGTAATTTGAACTGCAAAAAAGGTATACCTATTGGAATAATGGAAGATGCTACTTATGAAAATAATACTCTTTCAATGGAAGATTATGCAATGGTATGTATGTATACTGATGGAATTTTAGAGATAAAGAACAAATCAAAAGAAGAATATGGTATAAACAGATTAGAAAACTTTTTAAAAGAAAACTTTAGATTAAATCAGCAGTTAATAGTAGAAAATCTAAAGTTAGATTTAAAGAACTTCTCATCAAAAGATAATTATGATGATGATATTTTAATAGTTATGTTAAAGGATAGGTAGATTTATTATGGATTCAAATGATAAAAAAGAACTTAAAAGTCCAGAGATTATGATAATAAATGGAAGTCCAAGAAGTAATAAAAATTGCAGTTTTATAGCAACTGAAGTAAAAGCTATGCTAGAAGAGTGTGGATTAAGTTGTAAAATATTTAATATATACGATATGGATATTGAATATTGCACTGCATGTGGGTTTTGTGAAAAAACAGGGTATTGTAAGTTTAATGATGATATGAAACCATTATATAAAATGTTTGATGAGTCAAAAGGGACTATAGTAATAAGCCCTGTGCATTTTGATTCAATATCAGCTAAATTAAAGACTGTTGTTGATAGAACACAAGCTATATATGCAAGTAAATATGTATTAAATAAGCCTTCAATTGATAGAAATAAGAAACGTATAGGTATGTATATTGCAGTAGGAGGTAGTAAATCCTATGATTCACAGTTTAAAGGAGGTCAGATTGTTATGGACTTTTTCTTTAAGAGTATAAATACTAAACTTTTACACAATATATATTTAAATAATACAGATAATATACCTTATATGGATAATCAAGAATTTAAAAATATAATATATAAAAATTTAAAAATATATATTGATTCAATATAATTTGATTTTGTAGGTAATATTATGTATAATTGTATTGCAATAATTTAAAATAATTAGAAGGAGGGAATTTCAATGAAATTACCAATAGCATTATCTAATAAACATGTTCATTTAAGTCAAGCTGATATAGACGTATTATTTGGGGCAGGTCATGAGTTAACTAAATTTAAACCATTGTCTCAACCAGGACAATATGCCTGTGAAGAAAAAGTGGATTTAGTAGGACCAAAAGGAACTTTAAAAGGAGTTAGAGTATTAGGACCAGCTAGAGCTCATACTCAAGTTGAAATATCTTTAGCAGATGGTTTCCCATTAGGAGTAAAAGCACCAATAAAAGAATCTGGTGATATAGCTGGGACTCCAGGTGTTAAATTAGTAGGGCCTGCTGGAGAAGTTGAAATGAAAGAAGGAGTTATAGTTGCTTCTAGACATATACATATGAGCAATGAAGATGCTGCTAAATTTGGTGTAACTGATAAGCAAATAGTAAAAGTTAAAACATCTGGACCAAGAGCATTAGTATTTGAAAATGTATTAGTAAGAGCTAGTGATAGCTTTAATCTAGAAATGCATGTTGACATGGAAGAAGGAAATGCAGCAGGTGTTAAAAATGGAGATTTAGTAGAATTAATAGTTGATTAATATTATAAATGAAATTTATGCTAGTGGATATTCTATTTGCTAGCATATTTTTTAAATGTAATAAATTTCTATATGATAAATTTAATCTATTAGATTAATTTATAAAATAAAGGGGTATTATGAAAAATATAATAAAAACTTACAAAAATATGATGTAATATGGTAAAATTATATATATAAATTTACATATAATAAAGATAAATATTCTATTTTTTATATCAATATATACAAATAGATAAAAAAGTTTGAAAAATCTAACTTAATTTATTATATATTGTATACAAAATTATGAAAAAAACTTAACATATTTAATTTTAAAAAAAATCTACTTAAATATGTAATTAATTTACAATTTTCAAAGGAATTTTATCTAATCTGTAGTATTATATTAGAAGATAGAGTATTTGCGCGACTATATGTGTGTTTATATTTTTGTTGTGTAAATTATATGTAAATATAAAAAAATAGACTTGTTATAAACAAGTACAATTGTAGCTATCAAGGAGGATACATATTATGGCTAAGTTTATGAAAACACTTGATGGAAATACAGCTGCAGCTCACGTTGCCTATGCGTTTACAGATGTAGCAGCTATATATCCAATCACACCATCTTCAACTATGGCTGAAGTAGTTGATGAGTGGGCATCACAAGGAAGAAAAAATATATTTGGACAAACAGTTAATGTTGTTGAAATGCAGTCAGAAGCAGGAGCATCAGGAGCATTCCATGGTTCTTTACAAGGAGGAGCTTTAACTTCTACTTTTACAGCATCTCAAGGTTTATTATTAATGATACCTAACATGTATAAAGTTGCAGGAGAGTTATTACCAGGAGTATTCCATGTAAGTGCTCGTGCTTTAGCATCTCAAGCTTTATCAATATTTGGTGACCATCAAGACGTTATGGCTGCTAGACAAACTGGATGTGTATTATTAGCTTCTGGTTCAGTTCAAGAAGTAGCTGATATAGCACCTGTTGCGCATTTAGCTGCAATAGAAGGTAGATTACCATTTATACATTTCTTTGATGGATTCAGAACTTCACATGAAATCCAAAAAGTAGAATTATTAGAAAATGAAGATTATGCAAGTTTATTAAACTTTGAAGCAGTTCAAGCATTTAGAGATAATGCTTTATCTCCAAATCATCCAGTTGCTCGTGGTACTGCTCAAAACCCAGATATATATTTCCAAACTAGAGAAGCTTCTAATAAATACTATCAAAATATAGTAGGTATAGTTGAAAAATATATGGAAAAAATGAGTAATTTAACAGGTAGAAAACATAGTTTATTTGATTACTATGGAGCAGAAGATGCTAAATATGTATTAGTTGCTATGGGTTCTGTAACAGAAACAATAGAAGAAACTATAGATTACTTAAATGCTAAGGGAGAAAAATATGGTTTAGTTAAAGTTCATTTATATAGACCATTCTCAATGAAACATTTCTTAGATGCTATGCCATCTACTGTTGAAAAAATATGTGTACTTGATAGAACTAAAGAACCAGGTTCAACTGGTGAACCATTATACTTAGATGTACGTGATGTATTCTATGGAAAAGAAAATGCTCCTATGATAATAGGTGGAAGATACGGATTAGGTTCAAAAGACACTACTCCTTCAGATATAAAAACTGTTTTTGATAACTTAGTTTCAGAACAACCTAAAAATGGATTTACAGTAGGTATAGTTGATGATGTAACTAACACTTCTTTAACTCCATCTGAACCAATTAAAATAGCTTCTAAAGGAACTATAAGATGTAAGTTCTGGGGATTAGGTTCTGACGGTACTGTTGGAGCTAACAAACAAGCTATCAAGATAATCGGTGACCATACTGAAAAATATGCTCAAGCTTACTTTGATTATGATTCTAAAAAATCTGGTGGTATAACTATGTCTCACTTAAGATTTGGTGATACTCCAATAAGAGCAACTTATTTAATAGATGAAGCTGACTATATTGCCTGTCATAAACAATCATATGTTTATCAATATGATTTATTAAAAGGTCTTAAAAAAGGTGGTACATTTGTACTTAACACTATATGGGACCAAGCAGGAATTGAAGAAAACTTACCAGCTCATATGAAACAATATATAGCTAAAAATGATATAAAATTCTATACAGTTAATGCTGTTAAACTAGGACAAGAAATAGGTCTTGGAAATAGAATAAACATGATAATGCAATCTGCATTCTTTAAATTAGCTGAAATAATACCAGAAGAAGATGCTGTTAAATACTTAAAAGATTCTATAGTTAAAGCTTATGGTAAAAAAGGTGAAAAAATAGTTAATATGAACTATGCTGCTGTTGATGCAGGAATAAATGCTTTAGTTAAAGTTGAAGTTCCAGCTTCTTGGGCAAATGCTGTTGATGCAGATAAAAATGAAGTTAAAGAACCAGAATTTATAAAAAATATACTAAGACCAATGACTGCACAAGAAGGAAACAACTTACCAGTAAGTACATTCAATGGTATAGAAGATGGAACATTCCCTTGTGGTACTGCAGCTTATGAAAAACGTGGTATAGCTGTTGATGTTCCTGAATGGATAATAGATAACTGTATCCAATGTAACCAATGTTCTTTTATATGTCCTCATGCATGTATAAGACCAGTATTAGTTACTGAAGATGAATTAGCTAATGCTCCAGAAGGATTTGAAGCTAAAAAAGCATTAGGTAAAGGATTAGAAGGATTAAAATATAGAATTCAAGTTAGTCCACTTGACTGTACAGGATGTGGAAACTGTGCTGACATATGTCCAGCTAAAGAAAAAGCTTTAGTTATGAAGCCAATAGATACTCAACTTGATACAGAGTTAGATAATTGGGCATTTGCAGTAAATCCTGATGAAGTAGCTCCAAAAGGTGATGTTATGCCAGCAAACACTGTTAAAGGAAGTCAATTTAGACAGCCATTAATGGAATTCTCAGGAGCATGTGCTGGATGTGGAGAAACTGCATATATTAAAGTAGTTACACAATTATATGGAGATAGAATGATGATAGCTAATGCTACTGGATGTTCTTCTATATGGGGAGCTTCTGCACCTTCAATTCCTTATACTTGTAACCATGAAGGTAAAGGTCCATCTTGGGCAAACTCTTTATTCGAAGATAATGCTGAATATGGATTTGGTATGTACACAGCTGTTAAGCAAATAAGAAATAAAATAGTAGATGCTATGACAGAGTTAGTTTCTATGGATATCTGTGAAGACGCTAAAGCAGTGTTTACAGAGTGGTTAGATTCTAGAAATGATGGAGAAGCTTCTAAAGTAGCAAGTGCTAAAGTTGTTGAATTATTAGAAAAACCATCTTGTGATTGCACAGATGCAAAAGCTAAAGAGTTAGTAGAAGCTATAAAAGATAGAAAAGATTATCTAGTTAAGAGATCTCAATGGATACTAGGTGGAGACGGTTGGGCATATGATATCGGTTATGGTGGATTAGACCATGTTCTTGCATCTGGTGAAAATGTAAATGTACTTGTATTTGATACAGAAGTATATTCAAATACAGGAGGTCAAGCTTCTAAAGCTACTCCAGCTGCTGCTATGGCTAAGTTTGCTGCAGCAGGTAAAAAATCTAGAAAGAAAGATTTAGGAATGATGGCTATGACATATGGAAACGTATATGTAGCTCAAGTTGCTATGGGTGCTGATAAAAACCAATTTATCAAAGCCGTTCTAGAAGCTGAAAAACATGATGGACCATCTTTAATAATAGCTTATGCTCCATGTATAAACCATGGATTAAAAGAAGGTATGGGAAGAACTGTAGCTAATGAAGCACAAGCTGTTGCTTGCGGATACTGGCATTTATATAGATTCAATCCAGAAGCAAAAGCTGAAGGTAAAAACCCATTCACTTTAGATTCTAAAGAACCAACTGCAAGCTTCAGAGAATTCATACTTGCACAAGTAAGATACTCTGCTATAGCTAAACAATTCCCAGAAGAAGCTGATGGATTATTTGCTAAAGCTGAAGCTGATGCTAAAGAAAGATATGAAGGATACAAAAAATTAGCTGAATAATGTTAAAAGTATTATGATGCTTATATAAATTTGTAAAAAGAGAGTGTCTCAAAATGAGCTTTTTAGTTCATGAGGCACTCTTTTCGTATTAAATGAAATATATTTTAATCATTTCAATAATGAAAAAGAGACTTATCTCTATTTTGAGACAGCCTCATTCTTTATGAAGATATTAAGGTTTTGTTTTTACCTGTTAAATATCTTTTTTAAGTAATATTTTGGGAAGAAACATACCAGTTTTTTTACAATAAGCAATATAATTGTTTCCAAATTCATTTATCATATCATTTTCTTCTTTTTTTGCCAGTCTATAATATATAATTACTAGTATAGGCCACATAATTAAAAGGGGAATAGTTGCCCATTCAAATATCATACCAAGTGTTATTAGCAAAAATCCTGTATATTGTGGATGTCTTATATGACTATAAATTCCTGTTGTTACTAACATTCCTTTTCCATTTTCATATTGCCAATACTTTTTATATATTGTTCTCCAACCAAAAACTACTAGTAGAGTACCAATAATGTTTAAGATTATACATATGTACATTCCAAAGTGACCAATATATTGATTTAGTGTATGTCCCCATAGGATACCATCTGGTAATTGTTTGCCAAATAACCATGCTACAAAATACATACTCATTGGTATACCAAACATTTCAAGGGCATAAGCTATTATAAATGCTAGATAAGCTGTAGTCGGTTTTCTTTGACTTTTTTTATAAAAAGGCAGAAATAATAGAAAGATTCCATATATTAGTATCCAAATAGTTACACCAGTCCAATTACCATAATGTGAAAGTGCAATATCATTCATAAAATTACCTCCAAAGATATTTAAATAATTTTAACTTACCTTAGAAAACTAAATAAATTTTAATTATGTAGTGATAAAAATAGTATTCTCTTAATAAAGTTTGTTAAAATATTTTTCGACTAATGGTCGAATTTTCTTTATTGTATCATGATTTCGACCAATGGTCAACTTTTTGAAGCTATGTTATAATACAATATAAAGGAGGTAAGTATATGGACAAGAAAGAATTGATTTTAAACGCAATGCAGGAATTATTAAAAGAAGAGAAAGGTGCAACTTGTTCAGTTAGTGACATTGCAAAAAGAGCAGGTATTGGAAAGGGAAGTATCTATTATTATTTTAAATCTAAGGATGAAATATTTGATGCAGTGGTTGACCGTACTTATAGGGAGATTATAGATAAATGTAAATCTATTGTAGATAAAAGTCAATTAGATTCAATATCAAAGTTAATGTTGCTATTTCAAAGCTATGTAACCTCAACTGTTGAATCATCTATCGATGAATATCTACATCAACAATTTAACGCTTCAATTCACCAAAAATCTCTTGCAAAAATACTTACTTCACTTTCTCCTGTTGTAGCAGAAATATTTCAACAAGGAGTTAAAGAAGGAATATTTGAGTGTGAATATACTTCAGAAGTTTCAGAAATAATTTTATCTGTTTTCACTTTTTTACTTGACCCAGGTATTTTCACTTGGGATAAAGAAGAAAAAAATCGTAAATTAAAAGCATTAAGTTTAATTTTAGAAAGAAGTTTAGTAGCACCTAAAGGAAGTTTTGATTTTTTTATAAGTGATTTTTAAAGGATATACTATTAAATAATATTTATAGTACGTATACTTGGATTTAATAATTTTGAATATAGATACAAAAGAGTATCTCATTTGTGATTTTTTTTATCATTTAGAGATACTCTTTTGATATGTATGGAAAAAGAGTATTTTATCCTACAAAAATTTGTGTCCAATAAATTGAACCACCACTTTTTTGTGCTACTCCAACACCTATTTTACTGAAATTTGGATTCATTATATTTTTTCTGTGACCTTCAGAATTCATCCATGCGTTTACAACTTCTTTTGGAGTCTTTTGACCCATAGCTATATTTTCACCAGCTGTTTTATAGCTTATCCCAAACTTTTTCAACATATCAAATGGAGAACCATAAGTTGGAGAATTGTGTGAAAAGTAATTGTTATCAATCATATCTTGAGATTTCTTTGTAGCAACATTTGATATAGAAGAATCAAGAGTAAGAGGATTTAATCCAGCTTTAGATCTTTCTATATTTACTAAATCAACAACTTCTTTTTGGTAAGCTGAAAAATTTTCATTTGTAGAGCCTGAATTATTGTTGTCATCAGGTTTATTAGACTCTGGCTTATTGTTATTAGGTTTATCAGTAGAGCCTGAATTATTGTTGTCATCAGGTTTATTAGACTCTGGTTTATTGTTATTAGGTTTATCAGTAGAGCCTGAATTATTGTTGTCATCAGGTTTATTAGACTCTGGTTTATTGTTGTCAGGCTTATCAGTAGAATCTGAATTATTGTTATCATCAGGTTTATTAGTATTGTTGCAATTCTTGTCATTATGATTCTTATCTTTACAAGAGTTATCTTTATCAGGCTTAAGTTCTGGTTTTACAGAACAATTTGGTTTTGCAGAAAATTTGTACTTAGTATTACTGTATACTAAACTTTTGTTAGTTATATTTACATTGTTTTCAAGTGATGAAGCACTTGCAGTAACAGCACTGGAAGCTGTTGCTAAGGTTAACACTCCTAAAGCTAATATAGTTTTTAATTTTGTTGGTATATTTTTTCTCATTATCAAACACCTCTCAATCTAAAAATTCTAAAAATGTTACTAAATTGTAACCTTTAGTGTAGGGGGTACCCGTGAATCTATACTAACATAAGATAAAGTATTTTTTTACTGTAAAGATATGTAAAAAATATATATATGGAATAAATAGGTATATTTCAGGGTATTTGTTAATTTGTATAAAAACCTGTGTAGTATGGAATTAGTTCTTTACAGCAAATAATATTTTTATAATAATTCTATAATGTAAATTTATAGTTATGATAAATTTTTTTATATAGTTAGTGAAATTTACTCAATAGATACTTTAACATTAGTAACAAATTATAATTATTCAAATCTTTAAGAAATAATAAAGGGCTGTTTCAAAATAGAAATAAGTCTCCTTTTCATTGTTAAAATGATGAAAATATATTTGATTTCATACAAAAAAGAGTGCCTCATAAACTAAAAAGTTCATTTTGAGATACTCCCTTTTATATAATAAATTCTAACTTGTTTTAGATTAATACATTAGTAACCCTAATGTAATTACAATGATTTCTGCTATTAATGAGCCAACTGCAACTACAATAAAAGTTTCTTTAAATCCAGTTTTATGTGTTAACTTAGATAAGCTTAAGAATGTAAGAAAAACACCACTTTGTGGAACTATAGTTAGTATATTTGAAGCTATTGTAGCAACACGGTGAATTAACTCTGGATTAAGACCAGTACTTAAATAATAATCTGCAAAATTTGGCATTACTATTCCTAATGCACCAGAAGATGAGCCTGTTATTGCTGACATTGTTGAAGTCAAAACAGTAAGACTTATAAGTGGACTACCTGGTATTGACATTATAAGTTTGCTAAATACATTAAAACCTGGTGCAGCCATTATCACTGCCCCAAATGCAACAGCAGAAGATGTTGCAAATATAGGACCTATAGAACCACTAGCACCTATACTCAATGTCTGTATCTTAGATGATAAAAATTTACGGAATAAAAAAGCAGATAAAAGAATTGCAACTATTAAAGCTATGTAAATTACATTTTTTTTCATAAATTCTGAGCCAAAAGTACTTCCAGTTATAGCTATAATTACAAGTGCTAATAGAGGAAAAATACTTGCAAGAAACCCTGGTAATTCTCTATCTAAAGATTCTTCTTCTAATTCTGAAGTATAGGTTGCATAAGTTTCACCTTTTCGAATGCTTTTATTTAAAGCATATTTCATGTATACAAGTCCAAATACGGCACAACCCATACTACCTGCGATACTTGGTATAGTCGCTGCAGTGAGAGAAGTATTTAGATATTGAATAGGGATAACATTTTGAATGGCTGGTGTTCCAGGCATTATAGTCATAGTAATTGTTGCAATACCAAGCCAAAGAGGTATCTGAATAAGGTTCCAAGAAATATCAAGTTTTTTAAATAGAGTTCTTGCAAGTGGAATGACTGCAAACATAACTACAAATAAACTTATACCACCATATGTTAATATAAAACTTACTATAAATATAGCAACTAAAACTCTATAAGGATGTTTAGAGCCAAATTTATTTAAAATAAAATCAGCTATGGATACAGTAGCTCCACTTTCTTCCATAAACTTAGCAAGTATTGAACCTAATAAGAATATTGCAAAATAGCTCATTATATAGTTTCCAAGTGCACCCATATAATTGTTTTTGTCAGCACCTAGCATTGATGTTACAACATCCATTTTATTTAATAGAACAACTATTAAAGTTGCTATTGGAGCAGCTATAGTTATATGAATTTCTTTAACTGAAAAATATATAATAGCTATGATACCAATAATTATACCAATTGGTGCGATAATACTCATAAATATCCCTCCTTATTAGAAGGACCTGAAGAATAATTTCTTCAAGCCCTAAATATAATAACTATTGTGCAGTATATCCTCCATCTAGTAGGCAAGCTTGTCCTGTAATACCCTTAGCCTTATCACTTGCTAAGAACATAGCATAGTCTGCAATTTCTTGGACATCTAATAGACGTTTTTGTGGCACAAGTGGGTATAAAACCTCTTCTAAGACATTTTCTAATGGTATATTACGAGTTTTTGAAAGGTCATTAAACTGACCTCTGACAAGTGGAGTATCTACATATCCAGGGCATAAAGCATTAACTGTTATACCAGAATCAGCAGCTTCAAGAGCAGCAACCTTTGTTAGTCCTATAAGACCATGTTTTGCTGAGTTATAAGCAGCTTTACCAGCAAATCCTATTACACCATTGATTGAAGCCATATTTATTATACGACCAAAGCCTTGTTTTTTCATTATAGGGAATGCTTTTTTAGTAGCTATAAAAGGTGCTGTTAGCATTATTTTTATCATAAATTCAAATTTGTCAGTTGGGAAATCTTCTATCATAGAAACGTGTTGAAGTCCAGCATTATTTATTAATATATCTAATCTACCATACTTTTCAACCGTTTTGTCTATAGCATGGTTAATTTCTTCTTCTTTAGTTACATCACACTTTACATTCATGCAATCATAACCTTCTTTTTGTAACTCTGTTGTAGCTATATCTAAGGCTTCTTGATTTATATCAGAGAACATTACTTTAGCACCATTTTTTAAGAATGATTCAGCTATTTTCTTACCTATTCCACTTGCAGCTCCTGTTACGAATACAACTTTATCTTTAACCATTTTCATTTCCTCCAATTTTATTTTATTTTTATATTAATATTTTAAGTAATATAAATTAACATCTAATACATTTTTATTTTCTAGTTGTAATTATTTTAAACAACAGATATGTTTCCATTTAATGAATCTGATAATATTAAAGGTGCTTCAGTAGCAGAAATAACATCATCCAATGAGAAAGCAGGATTTATTTCTTTAAGTAAAATTCCATCTGATGTTACTTCCATAACTCCCATTTCAGTAACTATCAAATCTACAGCATTTGTTGCAGTAAGTGGGAGAGTACAATTGTTTAATATTTTTGCGGAACCTTTTGAAGTATGTTCCATTGCCACAATAACTTTTTTAGCTCCAGTTACTAGGTCCATAGCTCCACCCATACCTGGAACCATCTTACCTGGAATCATATAATTTGCTATATTGCCATATTTATCAACTTGAAGTGCACCAAGGACAGTTATGTCAACATGACCTCCTCTGATTATCCCAAAAGAAGTAGCACTATCAAAGAAACACCCTCCAGGAAGTATAGTAACTGGTTGACCACCAGCATTTACAATAGTTTCATTACTCAAGTTTCCATCCTCAGCTGCTCCCAAACCTAAAAAACCATTTTCAGATTGTAAGATAACGTTTACATCATCTGGAATATAATTTGCTACTTTGGTTGGCAGACCTATACCAAGGTTTACAACGGCTCCATCTTTTAATTCCTTAGATACTCTGTTTGCAATATATTCTTGCATTTCTAATTTATCCATTATAAATTACCTCCTTCAACGATGTAATTCACAAAAATACCTGGTGTAGTAACTTCATTTGGGTCAATATCACCAATTTCAACTATTTTGTCTGCTTCAACTATTGTAATCTTGGCAGCTGAAGCCATTAAATTATTAAAATTGTTCATAGAACCCTTATAAACTAGGTTACCAGCTTTATCAACCTTTGATGCAAATAGAAGAGCAACATCCGCATGAATTGGTTTTTCAAGAAGGTATTCTTTATCATCAACAACAATCTTTTGCTTTCCTTCTTCAACAAGAGTACCAATACCAGTAGGTGTTAGTATACCTCCCAAACCATAACCAGCTGCACGGATTTGTTCAGCAAGAGTCCCTTGAGGAACTAATTCAACATCTGTTTCATTGTTGTTCATTTGTCTTCCAGTTTCTTTATTTAATCCTATGTGAGAAGCAATTATCTTTTTGAATTGTTTATTTACAACCATCTTTCCAACACCTTTGTCAATAAAGCCAGTATCATTACAAATTAGTGTCAAATCTTTTGTATTTTTACTGCATAAATAATCAATTAAATTTTCTGGTGAACCATTGGCCATGAATCCACCAACCATTATTGTATCTCCATCTTTTACTTGAGATAGAGCTTCATCAATACTAACTATTTTATTCATATTTCCTCCTATCGTGAAACCACCATTGATATTCCTTGGCCACCACCAATACAAAGTGTTGCAAGGCCAGTTTCAGCTTTACGTTTTTGCATTTCATAAATTAGGGTAACAAGTATTCTAGCACCACTTGCCCCTATTGGATGTCCTAATGCTATTGCACCACCATTGACATTTAACTTTGATGAATCTATTTGAAGTTCATTTTTAACAACTAGTGCTTGAGCAGCAAATGCTTCATTTGCTTCTATTAAGTCTATATCATTGATATTAAGTCCAGCTTTTTCTAATGCTTTTCTAGTTGCAGGAATTGGACCAGTACCCATTAGTTCAGGCTCAACACCAGCTGATGCATATGATTTTATTTTAGCAAGTGGTATAATTCCTAGTTCGTCTGCTTTTTGTTGGCTCATTAGTATCAACATAGCTGCCCCATCATTAATACCTGATGCATTTCCAGCTGTCACAGTTCCATCTTTTTTGAATGCAGGTTTAAGTTTAGATAAGCCTTCAAATGTCATACCTAATTTAGGATATTCATCTGTATCAATAGTTTCCATTTTTCCACGGCGTATTAAAATATCTACTGGAACGATTTCCTCTTTAAAACGATTAGCTTTTATAGCTTTCTCAGTTTTAGTTTGACTTTCTAGTGCTAGTTTATCTTGCATTTCTCTAGTAAATTCAAATTTAGTGGCAATATTTTCTGCAGTTATTCCCATGTGATATTGATTGAAAGCATCAATAAGACCATCTGTTAGCATACTATCTACCATGGTTATGTCGCCCATTTTACTACCAAAACGAGCAGTTGGAACGATATAAGGAGCTTGGCTCATATTTTCTGTACCACCTGCAATGACTATATCATTTTCACTAGATGTGATTGATTGAGCAGCTAGCTGAACACTTTTAAGCCCTGAGCCACACAGTTTATTTACTGTATAACTTGGGACAGAATTTGGTATACCTGCATTTATAGCAATTTGTCTAGCAACATTCTGTCCAAGACCTGCTTGAAGTACATTTCCAATTATTACTTCATCTATTTCAGATAAATTAAGTCCTACACGTGATATCGCTTCTTTAACGGTGATAGTCCCAAGTTGGACAGCAGAAGTATTTTTAAATACTCCTCCAAAACTTCCTATAGGAGTTCTTACTGCTGATACGATTACTACATCTCTCATGTCTAATAGTTACCTTTCTTGAATGATAATTAAAAATTTTCTGAATAAAAGGATTAGGGAACACTATAATAAATTACTTTTAATACAAGCTTGTTTTTAAGTATTTCAATTATTTTTATTCCTAATGCTTTAGGTTTTCCTGTTTCTAATTATAGATTACGGCGAAAAAAGCGTTTTGTCTAAGTCTAATTTTTTATATAGTGTATAAGAAAAATTTATAGGATAAAAATTTGGAGTATTTTTAGAAAAATATTTTGTTAAAATATTAATGAAATTATGTTGATTTTCCTATAAAATATTATTATAAGAAAAAATATAATCTAAAATATACTTTTGGGGAAGGGGGTTTAAAATGGACATAAAACAGTTGAAATATTTTGTTGAAATAGTGAAATCTGGATTTAATCTATCAATAGCATCTAAGACACTTCATATATCTCAACCAGCACTAAGTCAAATTATAAAAAATTTTGAAGAGAGTGAAGATGTATATTTATTTGAGAGGTATAAAGGCAGGTTAAATGGGTTAACACCAGCAGGAGAAAGATTTTATGTAAATGCAGAGCATATTATAGATGAATACAAAAATATGATGGAAGATTTAAGAGAAGATTCAGTTCAGTTTAAAGGAAAAGTTAGAATAGGAATCCCACCACTTATACTTGGAATAGCCTTTTCAGATGTAGTAGCACAGTTAGTTGCAAATAATCCTGATATAGAATTTGATATAGTAGAGAAGGGAGCGTATGACTTAAGTAGAATGCTTATCTTACAGGAATTAGATTATGCAGTCCTATTACATCCACATAAAATTGATAAAAGTGTGGTGACTGAACATATTCTTCAAGAAGATGAACTTACGGCATTCTTAAATGTGAATCATCCACTTGCTAAAAAAGATAAGATAGATTGGAATGATTTAAATGAGCAGTTACTTGCAATATTTAACCCTACTTTTATGATACATCATAAGCTAATGCAAAAGTTTACTGATGAAAATGTCAAGTTAAAAAGGTATATTATGTCTGGTTCATGGGATTTTTTATTGCTATCAACTACAAATTCTGATTTTATAACCATTTTACCATCACCAGTCCATGATTTTTTTGAAAATAGTAAAATTATAGAAAAACCATTTAATCATCCTATTACATGGAAAGTTGTACTATGCAGGCCTAAAAAAGAACGTTATAGCCATGTGGACCAACATGTATTTAAATTTATTATAGATTTTTTTAGTAAAAAGAATTCTTAAGAATGTTATTAAAATAACAAAAAAAATAAATTTATTTTAATTATAATAAACTATTAGTTTTTATTTACATATTTGATAATAATAATAGATTTTACATAACATGCTAGATTAGTATTGAAAATTATAATATACAAAATGTATTTTTTTAAAAACGAAAAATAAAAACAGTGAGTATCTATAGATATGCACTGTTTTTATTTTCTATATAAGATTTATTAAGTATTACTAGAAAACTTTTTGCTTATTATAGTAAAACTCATAACTGTTAAAAATATAAGTAGACCTGGAAATACAGCTAAATATAACTTGTCAAAAATATGTCTTTGAGCATCTTGAAGCATATTACCCCATGATGCAAGAGGCAATTGTATTCCAAGACCTAAAAAACTAAGAGCAGATTCAGTTAAGATAGCATTAGCAATATTTAATGAGCCAGCAACTACAATAGTCTCTTTTAAGTTTAAAACTATGTGTCTTAATAGTATATTTCTAGTTTTAATACCAGTAGCTTTAGCAGCTAGACAGTACTCATTTTCCTTTATTTTTAAGGTTTCTCCACGTACAATTCTTGAAACTTCCATCCAGCTCAAAAATCCAATAATTAGTATAATAGTTGAAACTTTAGGTGTCAGATAAGTATTTAATACAATTAAAACTAAGAAGCTTGGGATACTCATAAGCATATCTACTAGTCTCATCAAGAACTGGTCTAGTCTACCACCAATATAGCCACTAATAACACCTACAGCAGTACCAAATACTACAGAAATAAGCATTGATAAAATACCAACACTAAGTGAAATTCTCCCACCATAAAGAGCTCTAGAGAAGTAATCTCTCCCAAGTTCATCTGTACCAAAAATATGTTTCAAACTAGGTTCTTGAAGTTTAGAAGTAGTGTCAATTGCATTAGAGTCTATATTTAATATAAAAGAGGCTATAATTAGTAATACTATTACACTAAGAGTAATACATGCAAAAGCAAAGGATTTGTCTTTTTTTAACTCTTTTAAGATATTTGTAAACACAATTAGAATCCTCCCTTGCTAGATTTAATTTTAGGGTCAATTAATAAGTATAATATATCAGCAACCAAATTACCTAAAATTAAAAAGAGTGCTGATAACATAGTTATTGCCATAATTACAGTATAATCTCTTGAAAAAATTGAATCAATCATTAATCTGCCCATACCTGGCCAAGAGAAAACGACTTCTGTGACGAATGCACCAGTAACTAATTTTTGTATACTCATACCAAGAATTGTAACCAATGATGTCAATGAATTTTTCAAGACATGTTTAAATAGTATGACTTTTTCTGATAATCCTTTTGCTCTTGCTGTAACAACATACTGTTTTTTTAATTGCTCACTTACACTAGCTTCTACATAATTTGTAAAAATAGCAGTATTATATAATCCCAGAGTTATTACAGGTAAGACTAAATGTTTTACTAAATCTCCAAGACTATCATTTCCAATAGTATGCATACCTCCTGATGGAAAAATGTTAAATTTAACTGAAAAAATTGAAATGAGTATCATACCTATCCAAAAAGAAGGAATAGAAACACCTATATAATTAAACATAGATGATATTTTACTAGTTATTGAATTTTTATTTACAGCTAAAAATATTCCAAGAGGTATAGCTACTAATATTGAAAATGCTAAAGAAGTTCCCATAAGAATAAATGTATTTCCCATTTTTTCCATAATTTGTTCTGTAACAGGCATATGGTTTATATAAGAAACACCTAGATTTCCACTTAAAGTATTTTTTAACCAGCTTAAGTATCTTATTTGTACTGGTTTATCAAGACCCATGTTAACTCTTATATTTTCAATATCTTGCGCAGACATTAAAGGGTTTATATATGCATCTGCAGGGTCACCAGGAGCTAATTCTAAAAGTCCAAATGATAATATAGATATTAAGATTAACATAGGTATTAAAACTTTTACTCTATTCAATATTAATTTTAACATAGATAAATTCTCCTAATTAAAGGAGATGTCTCATTTTAAAATAATAAAACAATATTATTTTTAGACATCTCCTTTTCTAATTAATAATATAAAATTTTACAACAATTATTCTATATATAATTTAGACCAGTCTTCAAATAATATTGCAGGAGATGGCTTAGCATCTTTTATTCCCTTTAGATTTTTTTGAGCTGTCATTAAATTCTGTTCATAATCTATAGTGTAAATAGGTGCATCTTTAGATATATCTTGTTGTATTTGTTTGTATATTTCTTTACGTTTTTCTTTGTTTAACTCAGTAAATCCTTTTTCCCATAAAGCATCTATTTCAGCATTAGAATATTTAGTTTGGTTACAATATTGACCAGTTTCAAACATACCTCTATATGGGTTTGGTTCTAATCCCCAAGCATAACCATTTACATACATATCACATTCAGTGCTATTACTAAATAATATATTAAAGAAAGCTTTACTTTCATAAGGAACTATTTCAGCTTCTATACCAATTTTTTTCAACTCTTGTTGAGCGACTAAAGCATAGTTTTTATGTCCAAATCTACCTGTGTTATAACCTATTTTTAATTTATCAATTTTAACACCACTTTTAGCCAATAAGTCTTTAGCTTTATCTGTATCTTGGTCATATCCTTCAACACCTTCTTCTGTATAGAAGTCTGCTTCTGGAACTAATATAGACTTGGCAGGTACAGAACCTTCTTTTCCATATGCTGATTCTATCATTTCATTTCTATTCAAAGCATATGATAAGGCTTGTCTTACTTCTTTATTAGCCATGTTTGCTATATTTTGGTTAAATACAATATAGTTTAATCTTTCTTCACTATAAGTATAAGTTTGTAAGTTAGAATTTGATTTTGCTTTTTCATATCCTTCAGCAGATGTCTTCATAAGTGAAATTTCACCATTATTTAAGGCTGCTTCTTGAGATGCTTCATTAGGTATTATTTTTAGTGCTATAGAATCTGCCTTAGGTTCTCCACCAAAATAATCTGTATTTTTTTCAAATACTATGCTTTCTCCTTTTTTCCATTCTTTGAATTTGAATGCACCAGAACCAACTGGATTATTGTTTTTTTCTGACTTAGCTATGTTTGATTCTCCTTCAAATACATGTTTAGGTATTGGAGAAATCTTAGAGATACCATACAAGAAGGATTCACTTGCAGTTGGTAAAGTAATTTTAACTGTTAAATCATCAATTTTTTCTACTTTAACTGGCTTTTCACCAACTAATAGGTATTGTCTTGATGGTGAATTTTGTTTTTCATCTAAAACTGTATTAAATGTAAATAAAACATCTTCAGCAGTTATTGGTTTTCCATCATGCCACTTCAAGTCAGGTTTTAATTTTATAGTTAACTCCTTGCTATCTTTAAAATCCACTTTTTCTGCTAAATAATTTACTAAATTACCTTTTTCATAAGTATAAAGAGGAGCATAAACTATATTTGATGCAAGAGAATCTTCTTTAACATTTGCAAAAGCTCCATTTATTATATCAGGGTCACTTGCCATAGGAATTACAACAGTTCCGCCAGATTTACCTCCACTAGACTTGTCTTTATCATTAGAACTACAAGCTGTGAATGTAAGCATTAATGCTGAAACTAAGATTAATGATGCCAATTTTTTAAATTTCATATTCTTATAAAACCTCCGTAAAATAATATTTGACGCACATTTTTCATTGTATAATAATAATCATTATTAAATCAATATATATAGAAATTAACTATTATACTATTTTAATTGATAGAAAAAAATAATAAAATGTAAGAAAATGTTGTAATTTAAATTTTTATAAAATACAATCAAAAAGTATATGTTATTTTAAGCAATTTTGCTGAGAGGAGAAAATAATGAATAAAACACTAATTGAGATTAAAGATTTAAAAGTTTATTTTCATACAGATAAAGGGATTGTAAAGAGTGTAAATGGAGTAAGTTTTAATATAAATGAAGGTGAGACTATTGGAATAGTTGGAGAATCAGGATGTGGTAAATCTGTAACAGCTATGTCTTTGATGAAGTTACTTCCAACATCAAAAATAGAAGGTGGAGAAATAATATTTCAAGGTAAAGACATTTTAAAGATGAATGAAAATGAACTTATGGGAATAAGAGGAAATGAAATATCAATGATTTTTCAAGAGCCAATGACATCTCTAAATCCAGCATTTACAGTTGGAAATCAAATCATTGAAGGTATTATGCTACATCAAGATTTAGCAAAAGAAGAAGCTAAAAAAAAAGTAATAGATATGATAAAATTGGTAGAAATACCAAGAGCTGAAGAAATATATAATTCATATCCACATGAGTTATCAGGTGGTATGAGACAGAGAATAATGATAGCTATGGCCTTATCATGTAATCCCAAATTACTTATAGCTGATGAACCAACAACAGCTTTAGATGTTACAATTCAAGCTCAGGTTCTAGATATAATGAAAAATATAAAAGAAAAATTAAACACATCTATAATGATGATTACACATGATTTGGGAGTTATTGCAGAAATGTGTGACAAAGTAATAGTAATGTATGCAGGCAAAATTATAGAAGTAGCAGAGGTTGTTGAATTATTTAAAAATCCAAAACATCCTTATACTATTGGGCTTTTAAAGTCAAAGCCTACTCTTGGAGAAAACAAAGAAAAAAGATTGTATTCAATTCCAGGGCAAGTACCAAATCCAATTGGAATACCAGATTCATGTTACTTTAGTGATAGATGTGAAAAAGTATGTGATAAATGTAGAACTCAGACACCTCCTTTAATAGAATTGAATAATGGTCATAGTATAGCATGTTGGTTATATAAAAAGGAGGAGATATAAGTGAAAAAAGAAGAAAGTTTATTAAAAGTAGAAGGTCTTAAAAAGTATTTTGAGGTTAAATCTGGATTATTTAATAAAGAAGTTAAATGTGTAAAAGCAGTAGATGGAGTTTCTTTTGATTTAAAAAAAGGAGAAACTTTGGCTATAGTTGGAGAATCAGGATGTGGAAAATCAACTGCAGGAAGAACAATTCTTAGATTAATTGAAAAAACTGAAGGTAAGGTTGAATTCAATGGTATAGATATATATAATTTAGAGAAGGAACAACTTAGAAAATTAAGACCAAAAATGCAAATGATATTTCAAGACCCATATAGCTCATTAAATCCAAGATTAAATGTAGAGCAAATAATATCTGAGGCAGTTATAGAACATAATTTAGTACCCAAAAATGAGATAAAAGATAATATATTAAATGTTGTAGAAAATTGTGGTCTTTCTAAGTATCATTTAAATAGAAAACCAGGCGAATTTTCTGGAGGTCAAAGACAGAGAATAGGCATAGCAAGAGCATTAGCATTAAATCCAGAATTTATAGTTTGTGATGAACCTGTTTCTGCACTAGATGTTTCTATTCAATCTCAAATTATAAATTTACTTATGGATTTACAGGATAAATATAAACTTTCATATTTATTTATATCTCATGATTTAAGTGTAGTAAATCATATTGCACATAGAGTTTGTGTTATGTATCTAGGTTCTATAATAGAAATTGCAACGAAAGAAGAACTTTACTTAAATTCTCAACATCCATATACAAAAGCACTTATGAGTGCAGTGCCAGTACAAGACCCTACACTTAAGAAAAATAGAATTATATTAAAAGGAGATATACCATCTCCAACTAATCCACCAAGTGGATGTAAGTTTCATACAAGATGCCCTTATTGCAAAGAAATATGTAAAATAGAAGTTCCAGTTTTAAAAGAAATATCAAGAAGTCATTTTGTTGCTTGCCATCTAGTATAAACAGATTTAGTTAATAAAATATACTTTAAGTGAAAAAAATATATAAATTTATGCTTTAATATATTTTGAAATATTAGTAAATTTGAGGTATTAGCAAGGTAAATATACTAATACCTCAAGTTTTTATCCAAGTAAAATTTAAAATAAATTGTTTATTCATCTAAAAGGGCAATGTCTAAAGGACTTTTATTGTTTATATAGTTTTTAGGAGATACACCATAGTATTTTTTAAATGCCCTTACAAAACTAGAATAGTCATTGAATCCACATTTACTACAAACTTCACTCATAAGATGACCATTAATTATTAGTGATTTTGCCAAAATTAATCTTTTTTGAACTATATAATTGTGTATGGATGTTCCAGTATGAGATTTAAATTTTCTCATAAGATAGTACTTACTTATAAAAAATTCAGATGATATACTATCTATTGAAAGATTATTATCTATATTTGAATTTATATAGTTTAATATTTTCTTAATAGTTTCATCATAAAAAGCATCTTCTGTTGATTCTATATTTTCATTTTTTAGGAAAATTCTGTTTAAGAATATCATAAGCTGTATAAATAATGTATTTCTCAATATTTTATTTCCAAATTCATTGTTAGATTCAGTAATATTTATTTGTTCAATAAAAATCTTTATAGATTCAATATCATGTATATTTAAACGCAATCTATTACATTTATTTTCTGTAGCTATTTTAAAACATTTTTCTAAGTCGCTAGTAGTATCACTATTTTTTTTCATAAATTCTGGACTAATCCATATTGCAATTCTTTCATAAAATACATTTGAATCTATAACTGGTTTATGAATTTCATTATTACTAATAAAAAGTATATCCCAAGGCTTTAGTTTATAAGGAATTCCTTCAACAAAATAAGTTACATTTCCAGTTATAAATATAATTATCTTATTAAAATCGTGATTATGGTATTCAAATTTTATATCTTTTTTGTCTCTAATATTAAATATTTTAAAGTTATCATTTAAGTACCCGATTTTATTATTCATAGTTTTTATAGAATACCTTTCTTGAGTTATATTATAGAAAATTATAGAGCATTTTTTGCAATATTTCAAGCATTTTTAGCCATTCACATAGTAAAAAATTCTTAATATAATATTATATGTAGTGTAATTTTAGCAGAAAGAGTTTAAAGGGAGGAAAGCATTTATGAAATTAAATGATATTATACAGGGGTTGGATATAATCAATGTCAAAGGCGAATTAAATATAGATATTAATAATGTACAATATGATTCAAGAAAGGTTACAGAAGGTACATTATTTATATGTATAAAAGGGTTTGTATCAGATGGTCACAAGTATATAAATGATGCCATAGAAAAAGGAGCAAGAGCCTTTATTGTTGAAGAAGATGTAGAAATAAAAGGATATACATTTATAAAGGTGAAAGATACAAGGAAAGATATGGCAAAAATAGCTGACAATTTTTACAATCATCCATCTCAGAAATTTAATGTTATAGGAGTTACAGGTACTAATGGAAAAACTAGTATAACTACTATATTAAATGAGATATTAACTTTAAATAAAAATAAAGTTGGTCTTATAGGGACTATAAAAATTTTTGATGGAGAAAAAGACATTGTTTCTAATTCAACAACTCCAGAAAGTATAGATTTACAATATCATTTTAATAAGATGTTAGATAATGGATGTGATTACTGTGCAATGGAAGTTTCATCACACTCATTGGCATTAAATAGAGTTGATGAAACAGACTTTAAACTAGGCATATTTACAAACTTAACGCCAGACCATTTAGACTTTCATAAAGATTTAGAGGATTATAGAAAAGCCAAAGAGAAATTGTTTTTTAAGACTACTATGGCAAATATAATAAATATAGATGATGAAGGTGGAAAAAAGATATACAAAAATATAAAAGACATAAGTGTACCTTGTTATACTTATGGTGTTGATACTAAAGCTGATTTTATGGCTAGAGATATAAAATCAGATTCAGATGGAGTATCTTACAGATTAATAACACCTTCATATGAAGAAGTTATATTTATACCAGTTCCAGGAATGTTTACAGTGTATAATACTTTAGCAGTTATAGCTGCTTGTTATGTACTTGGTATACCTAAGCCAGTATATAAAGAAGGTCTTAGGCTTTCTAATGGAGTATCAGGAAGATTTGAAACAGTTCCAAATGATAAAGGGATAAGTGTAATTGTAGACTATGCTCATACTCCTGATGCACTTGAAAATGTATTGAAAACAACTCAACAATTTGCAGAAGGGAAAATTATTTCTGTATTTGGATGTGGTGGAGATAGAGATACTGAAAAAAGACCTTTAATGGGAGCTATTGGACAAAAATATTCTGATTTATGTATTATAACTTCTGATAATCCAAGAACTGAAGAACCAGAAGCAATAATAGAAGATATTCTTGAAGGAATTGATAAGAAAAAAGAAAATTATTATGTTGTTGTTGATAGAAAACAGGCTATAGCAAAAGCTATAAGTATGGCAAAAAAAGATGATGTTGTGATTATAACAGGTAAAGGACATGAAACTTATCAAATTATAGGTAAAGTTAAACATCATTTTGATGATAAAGAAATTGCAAATGAATATTTAAGTAAAATGTAGTATGAAAATTCAATAAAAGGTACCATCTAAGAATGTAATATCAAATTTTATTTTGATATTACATTTTTATTTTCTATATGGAAATTATTGTAAAATTGATAGTACGATAATGTAAATTCTAATATCCATATTAATTAATTTATTATTGTAATAACGTTTATAATTTTGTATAATTACAGTAAATATGGAAAAATAAGTATCATTATAAAATGCTTACAATAATTGACATAAGATAATAATTCTATACATATAGGTTCTAGAAAGGCAGGAAGCATAATGTTAAGTGATGCAAAAAATAATAGGCATGGTTTGTCCATAATTGCTGTCATAAGTATCTTAGTAATTACAATTTCCTGTTTGATTTATGGTTCAAGGTTAAATAAGACATTAGGTGAAGAAACGAATCAATATCTTTCAGAAATAGCAAATCAAAGCGTCAGTGTACTAAAAAAACAAATTAATGGAGATATAAAGTTACTAGAATCAATTTCAATATTTATTGAAGGAGAAGAGTCTTTTGAAGTAGATAATACCCTTTCTATACTGAAAAGGCAGGCTGTTAATAGTTCATTCAAAAGAATGGGAGTCATTTTGCCAAATGGTACAGCATACACTACAGATGGTTATATAGAAGACTTTTCTAAAAGAGACTATTTCTTAAAATCAATGCAAGGAGAAGTAGTTATAACAGGAAAGTTAAAAGATGTAATAGAAGATGATAAAAAAACTAATAATGATATTAATGTATATTCTGTACCAGTTTATAAAAATAATGAGGTTAAAGGAGTTATATTTGCTACACATAGTACAAAGTTGTATGAAAAAATACTTTCTGTGCCGACGTTCAATGGAAGAGGATATTCTTATATAGCTAAGAGTAATGGTGACATTGTTTTAAATCCAAGCAGTAAAAATGCCAATTCTAGCAAGGAAAATTTATTTTCTTATATTGGTAAGAGTGACACCTTATCAAAATCTACTATTAATGGGATGAAGTCAAATATAAAGAACTTTAAATCAGGTTCATTAAGTTACAATATGTCTGGAAGTGGATATTATTTAAGTTATGCCCCAATAGGAATCAATGATTGGTATCTTTTTTCTGAAGTTCCTAAAACTGCTATATCTGAGAAATCATATGCTATTATAAAACTTACATTATCAGCATGTGTAGTATTGATTATAATATTTACGGCATTAACAATTTATATATTATTTATACAGAAAAAGAGTAAGGAAAAATTAGAAGACTTTGCTTTTAAGGATAACGTTACAGGCATTGGCAACTCAAATAAATTTAATCTTGAGGGAGGAAAGTTTTTATCCTCTCATGAGGAAAAAAATCTAGTTTTAATTTATTTTGATATAGATAAGTTTAAGCTAGTAAATGATAGGTTTGGGTATGAAGAAGGAGATAGAGTATTAAAAGAAATAGCAGATATAATTAAGAATATATTTAAAGAGCAATCTGTATTTTCAAGAATTTCAAATGACAATTTTGCTATAATATTTGAAAAGAAAGAAGACCGGAATTCAGTTATAGAAATATGTGAACTTATACGTAAGAAAATGTCAATGATAAAAACAAGCTTGGGAGTAGAGCTCAATTTAATTCCATCTATAGGTGTGTATTTTGTTGAAGATGGAGAAACAAATATTTCTACTTGTCTTGATAAAGCTATGATTGCAAAAACTACAGTAAAAAGAAAGTATTTAAAAGTTTATGAGATTTATGCTGAAAATTTAAAAGAAACTCTCATAGAAGAACGTGATATTGAACAAGAGATGCATGATGCTTTAAAAAATGAACAATTTAAAGTTTACTTACAACCTAAAATTGATTTATCAACTACTAAAATTGTAGGTGCTGAAGCTCTTGTACGTTGGCAACACCCTAAAAAGGGGCTAATAAGTCCAGGTGTGTTTATTCCTATTTTTGAGAAGAATGGTTTTATAACAGAATTAGATATGTTTGTATTTACTCAAGTTTGTAAAAATTTTAGACGTTGGGAAAATGAAAGTTTCCCTACATTTCCTATATCAATAAATCTATCAAGAGTACATCTTGAGAATCCAGATTTTATATCTGAACTTGAAAACATAACAAAAGAATATGAAATTGAGCCAAATTTAATTGAGATTGAATTGACAGAAAGTGCAATCTTTGACAATACAAAAATATTATTTAAAATAATGCAGACTTTGAAATCTGTTGGATTTAAAATCTCTATGGATGATTTTGGTTCTGGGTATTCATCTTTAAACATGCTTAAAGATATGCCAATTGATGTATTGAAATTGGATAGACAATTCTTTATAACTGTAGGAGATACAAAAAAGAGTCAAATTGTAGTTTCAAGTATTGTTCAAATGGCAAAGCAACTTGATATAAAGGTTGTTTCAGAAGGCGTTGAGACCTTGGAGCAAGCAGAGTTTTTAAGGTTTATAGGCTGTGATATGGCTCAAGGATTTTTATTTGCTAGACCAATGCCAATAGAAGAATATGAAAAATTAATATTAGATAAGTATAATGTTAAAGGCAAAGAAAAAAATTAAATAATTTTATAAAATATAGCACAAAAATTTATAAAAAGTGAACCTTGTTAATCAATGCTCACTTTTTTTATATAAAAATATACTATTATAAAAACATAAATCATTATTAATCAATGCTAAAGGTAACTTAAAGTTATCAATGTCAAAAGGTAGATATTTAGAGTTAGATACATATTAAAAATTATTTAAAAACTATGGAGGGAAAATTTGGATAATATAATAATTAGAAAAATATTGAATGATGAAAGACGGTTTGTGTGGGAACTTGGTAAATCAAGTTTTGGATTAGTAGAAGGGTTGGCATTCAAAAAACCAAAAGATGCTTTTCTTGCTATAGTGGATGGTCATATTGTTGGTATGGCTTCTTACAGAATTTTTCCTGTAAAAAATAGTCAAAAAGTTGGTTATTTAGAAACAGCCTATGTAAAAAAAGGATATGAGGGTAAAGGCATAGGAAGTAAACTTTATGAAAAAGTAACTGCATTTTTAAAAGAACAAGGTTGCAAAACGGTGACTGCTACTGTAAAAGATGATAATGTTGCATCATGGAAACTCTTTGAAAATAATGGATATAATATTATGAGCTTTACACAGATGTTAAAAAATTATGGGTTAATTGGAACTATACAATTATGGATATATAGTACACTTTTTATTGCTTCTGGATTTCATCTATGGAGTACATCAGAACAAAAAAGTAGTTCATCAATTAAACAATTAGGAACTTACATGGTTTTAAATTTATTAATATTGTTTCCTGTTTTATTATTTAATAATTTTATTGATTTTACCATCAAAGTAGGTGCACTTTTTTCTCTATTGATTATTTCTTTAATTGGTGGTATGGTTGCAACTTTAGTTTTACCTGAGAAATGGATATTTACTGTTACAAGAGGTGGATTGCTAATATCATTATTGGTTACAGTACTAGGTGGTGTATGGCCAATTATAGGTAGATTTTACCCCAAAAAGTATAAGCAAACTGCTGTATTTAAGCATAATATGGCTATTGAGGGATTATTTGAATGGCTAGGATTACTATGTTTTGTTTTATGGATGATAATGTTTGGAAATCAATCAGTTTTTTGTGATTATATAGTTTCATTTGGGCAAAGTCTATTAATCTTACATAGTATACCTTTTTATCCATTTGAATGTTTTGGGGGTAAACGTATCTGGGATTGTAGCAAAATACTTTCGATAGTAACAATAGTAATTTCTATAGGTCTGCTATACATGTTTTAAAAAATGAAAAGATAATTTATAAATTTAAATTTTATATATGTATAAGTAATTTTATTATATCAAAGAGAGAGCTTTTTATTATAATTTATACAAATCATTTGAAATAACTCTCCTTTTGATATAAATTTTATACAATTATTATAAGATAATATTACATTATTATAACCTTAATCTTTTACTTATAATACATACAATAGTTAAAGTGTATACAATTAATCATTTTAAACATTAAATCTAAATAATATTACATCTCCATCTTTAACTATGTATTCTTTACCTTCCAGTTTAACTAATCCTTTTTCTTTAGCAGCAGCCATAGTACCATGCTCAACTAAATCATCAAAAGCTATTGTTTCAGCTCTGATAAATCCTCTTTCTATATCAGAATGTATCTTTCCTCCTGCTTGAGGTGCTTTACTTCCAACTTTTATAGTCCATGCTCTAACTTCTTTTGGACCAGCAGTTAAGAATGAAATTAAACCAAGTAAAGCATAAGATGATTTTATAAGTTTATCAAGTCCTGACTGTTCAAGACCTAATGTCTCTAAAAATTCTTTCTTTTCTTCAGCAGAATCAAGTTCAGAAATTTCTGCCTCTATTTGTGCACATACAACAACAACTTCAGCATCTTCTGTTTCCGCAAATGCTTTAACTTGTTGAACATATTTATTATTTTCTCCATTATCAGCTAAATCATCTTCTGATACATTTGAAGCATATATTACAGGCTTAGATGTAAGCAAATCCAATGAATTTACGAATACTTGTTCATCTTCTGTAAATTGCATAGTTCTTACACACTTACTTTCTTCTAAAGTAGACATAATTGATTTTAATAAATCAAGTTCAGAAGCTAAAGTTTTATCAGCTTTAGCAGCCTTTTGAGTTTTATGAATTCTTCTTTCAAGAATCTCTATATCAGAAAAAATTAATTCTAAGTTTATAGTTTCTATATCACGAAGTGGGTCTACAGAACCATCTACATGTACAACATTTTCATCTTCAAAGCATCTAACAACATGTACTATTGCATCAACTTCTCTTATATGTGATAAAAATTTATTTCCTAATCCTTCTCCTTTAGAAGCACCTCTAACTAAACCAGCTATGTCACAAAATTCTATAGCAGTAGGAACTATTTTTTCAGAATTATATAATTCTTGTAGTTTGTTTAGTCTTTCATCTGGAACAGATACAACTCCGACATTTGGGTCTATTGTACAAAAAGGGTAATTTGCAGATTCTGCACCTGCTTGAGTTATTGCGTTAAATAGTGTGCTTTTACCTACATTTGGTAAACCAACTATACCTAATTTCATATTAATCGTCCTCTCTCTTATTCTTTTTTATATTCTTTATATAACCTTAAACAATCAATCTATAGGATTGTAAAATTGTTTTAATTATAGACATACATATTGATTATACATCATATACATCAAGCTTGTAAACTAGACTTTAAAGCATATTTATTTAATTAATCTTTATATTTAATTTAAATAAAAATATTGCTTTTAGAAAATAATAAAAAGGATATAATTAAATAGAAGGTTTTTATATGTGAGTATATGCAATTAAAAAATAAATAAATTTCAATTTAAAAATTGATGTTTAAATAAAAATAGGAGGTACATATGGTTAATACTAAAAAAATAATAAATTTAGGTAATAATATTAATCTTACTTTGATAAAAACAGAAAAGTTCAAATCCAATCTTATAAGCTTATATGTTCAGAGATTACTGGATGAAAAAGAAACTACAAAAAATGCTTTAATACCATCAATAATAGCAAGTGGAAGTGAGAAATATCCTAGTGCTAGAGCAATATCAAATAAATTAGATGATTTATATGGTTCATCTATGGGAGCTGATGCTATAAAACGTGGAGAACGTCAAGTATTGAGTTTTAAAATAATTAACATAAGTGAAAAATATTTAGATGAGAGTATATTTGAAGAAGTAGTAGAATTTTTTAATGAAGTAATAAATAACACTCTTGTTGTAGATGGTGGATTTAAAGAAGAATATTTAAATATTGAAAAAGAAAATTTAAGAGAGAAGATACAATCAATAATAAATGATAAAAAAGAGTATGCACAAGATAAATGTATTGAGGCTATGTGTAAAGGTGAAAGATATAGTGTAAGTGAATTTGGTTATGAAGATGAAATAGATAGTATAACTGCAAAAGATTTATATGAACATTACAAAAATATACTTAAAACATCACCAATAGATATAGTTGTAGAAGGTAATTTTGATGAAGATAAAGTTGTAGATATAATTAGTAAGAATCTAAAGTTTGAAAGAGAAGATATTATAGATATACCAAGAGCAGATTTTATAAAAAATGTAGATAAAGTAAAAGTTATAGATGAACAAATGGAAATAACTCAAGGTAAGTTAGTCATGGGTTATAGAGCAAATGTCGATTATGCAGATACAGATAGATATTATGCTCTTGTAGTTGGAAGCAATGTCTTAGGTGGTGGGCCACACTCCAAATTATTTGTGAATGTAAGAGAAAAAGAAAGTTTATGTTACTATATATTCTCTTCAATAGAGAAGTACAAGAGTATCATGTTTATATCATCTGGTATAGAAACTAAAGATTATGATAAAGCTGTGGAATTGATAAAAAAACAAGTAGAAAGTGTAAAAGCAGGTGATATATCTGATGAAGAATTAGAAAATAGCAAACTTGCTTTAGTTAATTCTATGAAATCTATAACTGATAATATAGGTGGTATGTCTGATTTTGCTTTCTCTCAGTCTATGGCAAAGACAAATTCTGAAGTAGAAGATATAATATCTAGTATAGAAAAAGTCACTAAAAAGGATATAGTTGAAGCTATAAAAGATATAGAACTTGATACTATATACTTCTTGAGAAATTAATGGAGGAGATGTCTATGGAAAAAATAGTTAATGATATATTGAGAGAAGAAGTTTATTATGAGAAATTGAAAAATGGATTAGATGTATATTTTATGCCTAAGAAAGGGTTTACTAAAAAATATGCTATTCTGGCTACTAATTATGGTTCAAATGATTTAGAATTTGTTCCAATTGGAGAAGATAAAAGAATTAGAGTGAATGAAGGAATTGCACATTTTCTAGAGCATAAGATGTTTGAGCAACCTGATGGAAGAGATGCCTTTGATAAATTTTCTAAATTAGGAGTAAACGCAAATGCGTTTACTAATTTTACGATGACAGCATACTTATTTTCTGCTACCGAAAATTTTTATGAGAGTCTGGAGCATCTAATTGATTATGTTCAAACACCTTATTTTACAGATGAAAATGTTGAAAAGGAAAAAGGTATAATAGCACAAGAAATAAAAATGTACAATGATGACCCTGATTGGAATGTATATTTTAATTGCCTGAAGGCAATGTATGTAAATTATCCTACTAGAATTGATATAGCAGGTACGGTAGATAGTATATATAAGATAACTAAAGAAGAACTATATAAATGCTATAACACTTTCTATAATCCAGGGAATATGGCCTTATTTGTTGTTGGTGACCTAGATGTAGAAAAAGTTATAGATATAACTAAAAAATCAAACAATTATGATATAGATAAACTTTCTAAGAGTATAGAGAGGTTTTATCCAAAAGAACCAGAAAGTGTAAAAGAAAAAGAAGTTATAGAAAAATTCCCTATATCTATGCCTATGTTTAACATAGGTTTTAAAGATAGTAATGTTGGTTTAAAAGGGAAAGAACTTTTACGTAAAGAAATTGTAACTGACATACTTGTAGGTATGCTATTTAAAAAAGGAAGTAAACTTTATGAAGATTTGTATATGCAAGGATTAATAAATGAAAATTTTGGAGCTGGATTTTCGTCTCAAGTGGATTATGCTTTTAGTATAATAGCTGGAGATTCTAAAGAACCTAAAAAAGTAAAAGAGATAATTCTTGAGTATATAGAAAAATCAAAACAAGAAGGATTATCAAAAGAGGAATTTGAGAGAACTAAAAAGAAAAAAATAGGGTCATTTATTAAGTGTTTTGATTCTATAAACTTTATAGGAAATAGTTTTATATCTTATGTATTTAAGGATATAAATATATTGGATTATTTAGATGTTATTAAAGACGTTACTTTTGAGGAAATTGAAGAAAGATTAAAAGAACACTTTAAAGAAGAGTATTGTGTTATTTCTATTGTAGAACCTAAATAAAAATTTGATAATCATAAGAATAACAGTTAAATGCTAGACTGTGCATTTGAATGTTTATTCTAGTGAAACAAGAAATAGATTTGTAAAATATATATAAATTAAGTTGAAAAATTTAAGAAGCATAAATACAAATATATAAGAGATTGGTGTATACATACATCAATCTTTTTGATTTCAAAGAATTTTACGTAGTTAGATTGGTATAATATATTATAGTGTTTATAGAATAAATTTTAATATTTTTTGTAGAATTAACATTAATATGTTATCATAATTTAGTATAATTACAATTAATTGTAATTATACTAAATTGCTTTGGAAATATTTTTAATTAATACAAAGAGGTGACGTTATGGATAGAATAGCATTTACACTGTTTGGAATAGACATCATGTGGTATGGAATACTTATGGCATGTGGAATGATTTTAGGGACTTTAATAGCAATAAAAGAATCAAAAAGAGTGGGAATTAAAGAAGATGATGTATTAAATATAGCTATAATAGCAATTCCGGTTGGACTAATCTGTGCAAGAATCTATTATGTAGTATTTAATTGGAGTTATTATGCTCAAAATATGTCTCAAATTTTTAATTTTAGAGGTGGTGGACTTGCTATACATGGAGGGTTAATTGGTGGAATATTAGCTGGTTATATATACACTAAGATTAAAAATATTAACTTCTTAAAAATGGCTGATACAGTTATACTTGGAATGCCTTTAGCACAAGCTATAGGTAGATGGGGAAATTTTATTAATGGAGAAGCACATGGAGGTGCTACTAATTTACCTTGGGGAATAATGGTTGATGGAGTAAAAGTGCATCCAACTTTTCTATATGAGTCCATATGGGATTTTGGTATATTTATAGTTTTATTACTATTTAGAAAAAATAAAAAATATGAAGGGCAAGTTATAGTTACTTATGTAACTTTATATTCAATTGGAAGATTTTTTATAGAGAGATTAAGAACAGATAGTTTAATGTTAGGACCACTTAGAATGGCACAAGTGATAAGCTTGATTGGAGTTATTGGTGGTATAATTGCACATGTTTATTTATCAAAGAAAAATAAACATAATATTAGTTAATAATAGTTTAAATAGTGAGTATAAAGGAGGTAAATATGGAATTTCATCATGTATCAGTTCTTTTAAATGAGTGTATAGAAAATTTAAATATAAAGCCAGATGGAGTGTATGTTGACTGTACTATGGGAGGAGCAGGACATTCTAGGGAGATAGTAAAAAAACTGTCAGATAAGGGATTATTTATAGGGTTTGACCAAGATAAAAACGCTATAAATACAGCAAAAGAGAGATTGAGTGAATACGAAAGTAGAGTGAAGTTTGTTCATAGTAATTTTGAAAATATAAAAGAGGAATTAGAAAAAATAGGAGTTTACAAGATTGATGGTGTATTAGCTGATTTAGGAGTTTCATCTCATCAACTTGATGAAGCTGATAGAGGCTTTTCTTATATGCAAGATGCACCACTTGATATGAGAATGGATGTTAGATGTGAGTTTTCTGCATATGATGTTGTAAATAATTATACAGAAGATGAACTATCTAAGATAATAAAAGATTATGGTGAAGATAACTGGGCTAAACGTATAGCTAAATTTATAGTTGAAGAAAGAGCAAATAAACCAATAGAAACTACAGGTGAATTGGTTGATATAATTAAAAAGGCTATTCCTAAAAAAGCTAGAATAGATGGACCTCACCCAGCTAAAAGAACTTTTCAGGCTATACGAATAGAAGTAAATAATGAACTAGGAGTAATTACAAAGATGATAAATGATGCTTCCTCTATAATGAATGAAGGTGGAAGAATTTGTATAATAACATTTCACTCATTAGAGGACAGAATAGTAAAAAATGCATTTAAATATCTAGCATCAGATTGTATATGTCCACAACATTTGCCTATATGCCAATGTGACAAAGAATCTGAAGTAAAAATAATAACTAGAAAACCAATATTACCTAGTGAAGAAGAAATAGAAGTAAATCCACGTTCAAGAAGTGCTAAGTTAAGAGTAGCAGAAAGAATATAACTTATATAGTTTGTAAAGTTAAAGAGTAATCTTATGTATAAATAAGATTTATTATAATCAATTAAAAAGTATGATATATTTTGTTGTACTAGTAAAGCAATTATAAAACACTTAACACTATAAGAAATGTTCTTTGTTATTGAGGCGTAGAATGACAATTTAGATATAAAAATATAGATATAGGTGATATTAGGTAATATAATGGAGAGCTTAGGAATCAAAAAGTAGATAGTTAGTTACATATTATATTTATGGAAGAAATTATCTAAAAATATTAGAAGTGATAAAAATAAATAAAAATGAATGTCTAACCTATAGATTCAATATAAAAGTATAAGTGAATTTATAGGTTTTTTGTTGTGCATAGAAAAAATTACAATTAGATTGTGCAATAGTGTATTAATTTAGCGATGAAATTTTAGAGGAAGAGATAAGATTAATAACAAATATAGTATAGAGGAAAATTTAAAATCTATATTATCGAGGTGATAATTTGAAAAAAAATTATAAAATACAGAATCTAAATGAATATAAAAATAAGAAAAAGAATAATTATAAAAAGAGAAATAATAAAAAAATAGGAGCTAAATGCATTTTACTGATTGCAACTTTCGCAGTAATAATATTGAATCTATGTGGTTATTCAAAAATCTCAGAAATGAAATATGATATTTACTATTTACAAAAAGATTTAAGAAAAAAAGAGATAGTACTAGAGGAACTAAAGGCAAAAAAAACTGAAAAAACATCGATAAAAGAAATTGAGCTAAAGGCAAAAGAATTGCTCAATATGGACTATCCAAAAGATGGACAAATAAAGTATATAGATGTGGATAACTAGGGGGAATAGATTTGAGAAAAGTAAAGAGAATAAGTAAAAAAAGGCTGGTACTCGTTCTTATTCTAGCATGTGCATTGTTTTTTTGCCTTGTTATTAGGACTGGGTACCTACAACTTATGAAGGGAAATTGGTTAAGTACAAAAGCTCTAGAACAGCAAACAAGAGATATACCAATAGAACCCAAAAGAGGAACTATATATGATAGAAATATGAAAGAATTAGCAGTAAGTGTAACTAAGTATACGGTTTGGTGTAAACCTGTAGAAGTAGAAGATAAAAAGGAAGCTGCTGAAAAGGTAGCTGAGATTTTAGACGAAGATTATAAAGATATTTACGCTTTAATAAGCAAAAAAAATATGGCTCTTGTAAAGGTTAAAAGATGGATAGATGATGATAAGGCAAGTCAAATAAGAGATGCTAAATTAGGTGGAATATGGGTAGCAGAAGATAATCAAAGATATTATCCATATGGGAATTTTGCACCATATGTACTAGGACATACTTCTTCAGATGCAACAGGTATATCTGGTATAGAAATGCAATATGATAAAAAATTAAAAGGAAAGCCTGGAAAACTGATAGTAAGTACTGATGCTTCAGGAAGAGAAATACCACAAGGAATGGAAAAATATTATGAGCCTGTACAAGGTAATGGTCTTGTGTTGTCTATAGATGAAGTAATTCAACACTATACTGAAAAAGCAGTACAGAAAGCTTATGAGTTAAATAATGCAAAAAAGGTTACTGCAATAGCTATGAATCCTAAAACTGGTGATATACTTGCTCTAGCATCAAAACCAGACTATGACCCTAATGATTCAAGAACACCAATATATCCATATTATCAAGAAGAACTTGAAAAGTATAATGATAAGGATAAAATAAAAGGCTATTATCAAATGTGGAGAAATCCAGCAGTAAGTGATACATATGAACCAGGTTCTACATTTAAACTTATTACATCTTCTAGTGCTCTTGAAGAAGGAGTAATTAAAGATGGAGAAAAATTCACATGTACAGGTAGTGTAACTGTTGGAGGAAGAAAAATTAAATGTTGGAGACATTATAGACCTCATGGAACACAAGAGTTTAAACAAGCAGTACAAAATTCTTGCAACCCAGTATTTGTTGAGTTAGGAAGTAGATTAGGCGTTGGAAAAATGTATGATTATATAGAATCTTTTGGTCTTATGGATAAGACAGGTATAGATTTACCAGGAGAAGCTAAGGGAATATTGTATAACGAAAAAAATGTAGGACCAGTTGAATTGGCTACAATATCATTTGGTCAATCTATATCAGTAACTCCAATACAACTTATAACAGCTATATCATCAATAGCTAATGGTGGAGATTTAATGCAACCAAGAGTGGTAAAATCTTATACTGATAATAAAGGTAACATAACTGAAACAGTAAAACCAAAAAAAGTAAGAAGTGTTATATCTAAAGAAACATCTAAGAAAATGCTAGAAATTGCAGAGTCAGTTGTAACTGAAGGTGGAGGAAAGATAGCATATATACCAGGTTATAGACTTGGTGGTAAAACAGGTACAGCTCAAAAAGTTATAGATGGTAAGTATGCTCCAGGAAAGTATATATGTTCATTTGTTGGAATCGCACCTTGTGATGACCCACAAATAGTAGTCCTTGCTATTGTTGATGAACCAACGGGAGTAAGTGCATTTGGTAGTACTACAGCAGGACCAATAGTAAAAGAAATAATGAATGATTCTTTAAAATATTTAGGAGTTAAACCAGTATACAAAGAAGAAGAAAAAGCTGAGTATGAAAAAAAACAGGTTAAAGTGCCAGATGTAAGAAATCTAAAAATTGGTGATGCTGTAAAGGCGTTGGAAGATGTGAAGTTAAAACCAGATTTAGATGCAGATATAGAACTTCCAGAAGATACAAAGGTAAAAGATATATTCCCAAAACCTGGAGTAAAAGTTAATGAAGATTCAAGTATAACCCTATATTTTGAAAACTAAAAAGTAACAGATAATTAACATATACCCATAAACATCTTCAAAAAAACAGAAATATAGTATATAATTATAAAGTTAAGAGTTATCGTAGGCAATGTATATATAACGGTATACATTGCCTTTTGTTGCTAAGAGAATATAGCTAAGGTTTTAAAGGAGGAGTTTAATAATGGAGTGCTTAACAATAAAAGAGTTAGTACTTGCAACTAATGGGAAGTTAATATATGGAGATTATAATGACTGTGTAAGTGATATAGTTATAGATAGCAGGGAGTCAAATGCCCAAAATGCATTTGTAGCAATAGTTGGAGAAAATTTAGATGGGCATACATTTATGAAGTCTGCATATGATAGTGGATGTAAAACTTTTATAAAAAATGAAAGTAATGGAATAAAATTAGAAAGTTCGGATATAAATTTAATAGAGGTAAAAGATACATCTTTAGCTCTAGGGGATATTTCAAGATATTATAAAGAAAAATTTGATATTCCATTTATAGGTGTTACAGGTAGTGTAGGCAAAACTACTACTAGAGATATGATATATTCTGCCATATCTGCAAAGTTAAATATACTAAAAAATGAAAAAAATTTAAATAATCATTTTGGAGTTCCATTAACTTTATTTAATTTAAATAAAGAACATGAGTGTGCTGTAATAGAGATGGGTATGTCTGGATTCAATGAAATAAAATATCTAGTGGATATAGTAAATCCCAAAATTGCAGTCATATCAAATATAGGATTATCACATGTGGAAAAACTAGGTTCACAAGAAGGTATTTTAAAAGCAAAGATGGAGATTGCCTCAAATTTTGATGAGACAAATACTTTAATTGTAAATGGAGATGATAAGTTTTTATCTACATTAAAAGAAAAAGAGCATGTATATAAGTTAAAAACATTTGGATTCAATAAAAATAATGATATTTATTGCGAAAGTTATACTATGGAAGAGGATAGTTTGACATTTACATGTGTCATAAATGGAAAAAAAGAGGAAGTATTTATACCAACAATAGGAGAACATAATATATATAATGCAATGTCTGCTATACTGGTTGGTATGTGTTTAAATATTTCTTTGGATTATATAAAAAAAGGTTTAAAAAATTTTAAAGGGACAAAAATGAGACTAGACATAATAAAAAATGAAAAGTTAACAATAATTAATGATTCATATAATGCTAGTCCAGATTCTATGGATGCTGCTTTAAAGATACTTGGAAGATATAAAGGTAGAAGGGTAGCGATACTTGGAGATATACTAGAAATGGGTGAAATTTCAGAGTATGGTCATAGATTAGTCGGAAAATCATCTATGAATAATACTGATATTATAATAACTATAGGTGAAAATTCAGTGTTTATTGGAGAAGAAGCAAAACAATTAGGATTCAATTCAGCCAATATATATCACTTTGAGAATAGAGAAGATGTATTTAGCAAGTTAAATGAATTAGTAAAAACAGGAGACACTATTTTAGTAAAAGGCTCAAGAGGCATGAGATTAGAAAAAATAGTCGAATATCTAAATAAATAAGCTTAAACTAATGAGTTGATTGACAAGGGAGAGGAGTTTTATGATGTTAGGAATAACAGAGCTTACGTACACCGCATTGATTGCGTTTTTAATAGTAATTATAATAGGACCAATATTTATACCAATGCTTAGAAAATTTAAATTTGGTCAGACAGTTAGAGATGATGGACCCCAAACACATCTAGCCAAAAATGGAACACCTACTATGGGTGGAATTATAATGATTGTTGCAATTCTAATAACTGGACTTACAAGAGTAAAGGTTAGTCATGATATGGCAGTAGGTCTTATATGTATTGCAGGTTTTGGTTTTATTGGTTTTTTAGATGATTTTATAAAAATAAAGCTAAAAAGATCACTTGGACTAAAAGCATATCAAAAAATAATCCTTCAAGTTGCATTGTCTTTTTATGTTGCTTTTTATCAATATACATCATCATCAAGTGCTTCACAACTTATGATACCATTTACAGATTTTGTAATAAATGTTGGAATATTATATATACCAATAATGATGTTTATAATTGTAGCAATAGTAAATGCTGTAAATTTGACTGATGGATTAGATGGATTAGCATCAGGAGTAACTTTAATAGTTTCTGTATTCTTTATGCTATTTGCAAGTTCTATTGCTGGAAATACAGAAGTTGCAGTTTTAGCAGCAGCAACTGTTGGAGCATGCTTAGGATTTTTAGGATTTAATTCATATCCGGCTAGAGTTTTTATGGGAGATACAGGTTCAATGGCATTAGGTGGTGCAGTTGTAGCATTTTCAGTTCTAACTAACTCAGTGCTTATAATACCTATAATTGGAGGAATTTATTTTGCAGAGGCTCTATCAGTTTTGATTCAAGTTGGATATTTTAAAGCAACAAGAAAGAGATTCTTTAAGATGGCTCCAATACACCATCATTTTGAACAGTGTGGTTGGCCAGAAACAAGAGTTGTATTCGTTTTTTGGATTGTTACAGTTGTTTTAGCTTGGATAAGTATAATAGCAGTATTTTAGGCCTAGGGGGAATGAAAAATGGACTTAAAAGGAAAAAGAGTTTTATTAGTAGGACTTGCAAAGACTGGTATATCTACAATTAAACATTTAGATAAATTGGGTGCAAGTATAATAGTAAATGATATAAAAGATGAAAATAAATTGAAAAACATACTTGATGAATTGAAATCTATAAATGACATAAAATACATATTAGGACATCATCCAGAAGATGTGGATGGCATAGATATGGTTGTAGTATCTCCAGGAGTACCACTAGACTTGCCATTCATATTGAAATTAAAAAATTCAGGTAAGTATATAATTGGCGAGGTGGAATTAGCTTTTAAATTATCAAATAATCCAACCTTTATAGGGATTACAGGTACAAACGGAAAGACAACTACGACTAGTTTGGTAGGAGAAATTTTTTCAAGAGCTAAAAGAGATACATATGTAGTTGGAAATATAGGGAATCCTGTAATAGATACTATAGAAACTTCAAATAAAGAATCTGTGCTTGTAACTGAACTAAGTAGCTTTCAACTTGAGAGTATAGATGAATTTAGACCTAAAGTAAGTGCTATATTAAATATTACAGAAGACCATTTAAATAGACATCATACTATGGAAAAATATATAGAAGCAAAAGCAAATATATTTATGAATCAAACTGCTGATGATTTTTGTGTATTAAATTATGATGATGAGATAGTAAAAAGTCTAGCTGACAAGTGCAATGCGAAAGTAATTTACTTTTCAAGAACTCAAAAAGTAAATGGAGGAGTATATTTAGAAAATAATGACATAATAATAGATATAGATGATAAAATCAAATTTCTAAATAAAGATGATGTAAGTTTGCCTGGAGGTCATAATTTAGAAAACTGTATGGCAGCTATAGCAATAGCGTATGTCTGTAAAATTGACTTAAATGTTATAAAGGATGTACTTATGACATTTAAAGGAGTGGAACACAGACAAGAGTTTGTAAGAAACTTAGAAAATGTAATATATGTAAATGATTCAAAAGGAACTAATCCAGATTCCACTATAAAAGCTGTACAGTCTTACAATAGACCTATAATACTTATAGCAGGAGGGATGGATAAGGGAAGTAATTTTGATGAACTTCTTGAAACTGCAAAGTCATATGTTAAATCATTGGTCTTATTAGGAGAAACTGCATCAAATATAGAAAATTGTGCTAAAAATAAAGGATTTAATGACATACATATAGTAAAAGATATGGAAGAAGCAGTTAAGACTTCTTATGAAATTTCAAAAAGTGGAGACATAGTGCTTCTTTCACCAGCTTGTGCAAGTTGGGATATGTATGAAAGTTTTGAAGTAAGAGGAAAAGACTTCAAAGATAATGTAAACAATTTAAAATAATCTCTTACCTCTAAACTTACTTAAATGGAAGAATGGAGGTAGATTAGTTGGATGCCTAAAGAAAATTTGAAAAAACAAATTGACATAAGGATGAAGACTGAATTTGATGGAGTAGTATTTTATACTACTATGCTTTTAGTATTTGTAGGAATAGTTATGGTGTTTAGTGCAAGTTTTATACAATCTTCATTTAAACACAATGATGCATACTATTTTCTAAAAAAGAATGTAATATATGCTATACTTGGTTTTATAGTTATGATTATTACATCAAGAATAGATTATAGTTTTTGGAAGAAAAATGCTACAGCAATTGGAGCTATAGCAGTAGTATTATTATTGTTAGTTTTAACCCCTTTAGGGATAGAAGCAAACGGAGCAAAAAGATGGTTAGGAATAGGAGCCTTAACATTTCAACCTGCAGAGATAGCAAAGTTTGCCACAATAATATTAACTGCAAAATTAATTGAAAAAAATTATGATAAAATAAAATCTTTGACAAAAGGTGTTGTACCACTTCTCGTAGTTCCAGGGATATTTTTTGCGTTGATAATACTTCAGCCAAATTTGTCAACAGCAGGTACTGTAATTCTGGTTACTTTTGTAATGATATTTGTTGCTGGAATGGATATGAAAATTGTATTTGCTATGATAGGGAGTGGGGCTGCTTTATTTGCTGCATTAGTAATTGCTGAACCCTATAGACTTAGTCGTGTTACATCATTTTTAGACCCTTTTCAAGACCCTCTTGGTAAAGGGTATCAGGTAATACAAGGTTTATATGCACTAGGTTCAGGTGGATTGTTTGGTCTAGGCTTAGGAAAGAGTAAACAAAAGTATTTTTATATACCAGAGCCACAAAATGACTTTATATTTGCTATAATAGGAGAAGAGTTAGGATTGATTGGTTGTATAATAGTTATAATGCTATTTGTAGCTTTAGTCTACAGATGTGTAAGAATAGCCTTGAAGACTTCTAATGTATTTGCTTGTATGGTTGTCATAGGTATAGGTGCACAAATTGGAATACAAGCAGCTTTAAATATAGCAGTTGCAACATCATCAATGCCAGCTACAGGTGTAGCACTACCATTTATAAGTTATGGAGGAACCTCACTCACCATCTTTATGGGAGCTGTAGGCATAGTGTTAAACATCTCAAAGCATGTCAAAATTAATTAACAGGAGATGATGATTTGATGAAAGTTTTATTATCAGGCGGTGGAACTGGAGGACATGTGTATCCAGCTATAGCTATTGCTAACAAAATAAGAGATGAGCATCCAGACGCCGAGATAATTTTTGTTGGGACGGAAAAAGGAATAGAATCAGAAATAGTTCCTAAGTATGGATTTGAATTAAAGACTGTAACAGTTCAAGGCTTTAAGCGAAAAATAGACTTCGATAATGTAAAAAGAGTTTTTAAACTTTTTAAAGGTTTAGAGCAATCAAGAAAGATTGTTAAGAAATTTAAGCCAGATGTAGTTATAGGAACTGGTGGATATGTTAGTGGACCTGTTTTATTTAATGCATCTATGGGGAAAATACCAGCCATAATACATGAGCAAAATTCTTTTCCTGGTATAACTAATAAGATTTTATCTAAAACAGTTACAAAGGTACTTACAAGCTTTGAAGATTCACATAAAAGATTTCCTGAGGCAGCAGAAGAAAAGTTAGTTTTCACAGGAAACCCAGTTAGAAAAGAAATTTTATTATCAAGAAGAAATATTGCAAGAAAAAATCTAGCAATAAGTGAAGAAAAAAAAATGGTACTTTGCTATGGTGGTAGTGGAGGCTCAAGAAAAATAAATGATGCAATGAGACTTGTAATAAAGAATATGGTAAATGAAGATATAGCTTTTATATTTGCTACAGGCAAAAGCTATTATGATGAATTTATGGGCAGCATTAGCGATATAAATCTTAAACCATACCAAAAGGTTGTACCTTACTTAGAAGATATGGCAAATGCACTTGCAGCAAGTGATTTAGTTATAGGTAGTGCAGGAGCAATTTCATTAGCTGAGATAACAGCTCTTGGAAAGCCCTCTATAATAATACCTAAAGCATATACTGCTGAAAACCATCAAGAGTATAATGCTAAGAGTATAGAAAAGCAAGGAGCAGGGATTGCGATTTTAGAAAAAAATCTAACTCCAGAAAGCCTAAATACAGCAGTATTTAAACTTTTAGGAGATAGAGAACTTTTAGTTGATATGGCAAATGCAAGCAAAACTATAGGTAAGCCTGAAGCCATAGACCTTATATATGATGAGATAATAAAAGTATACAATTCAACGCAAAAGTCAGCATCTAAAAAAACAAAAAAAGAAAAAGTTATTGAAGAAGTAAAAGAAATAAAAAAAGAAACAACTCCAAGCATAGAAGGTCAAGCTAAAGTAATAGGAATAAAAAAAAGGTAAATAAATATTTACCCCCTAATTTATAATAATTTAGAAAATCTAATATATTATAAATTAGGGGTTTATTTGTATGTACACAAGATTTAAAAATATGAAGAGTATGTAGCATCTTATATTTATTTTGATGAAATATTGGTTTATTTCTATCTTTTAATACTTTGTTTGGGTGTTATGTAAAAAAATGAAAAAATTTGACTTTAAATATTATAATTTTTTTGTAGGAAAAATAAGCTCTAAAGGTGTATTTATTAACCAAAGGGGTTGATTATATTTGAAAAAAAGAAGGAAGTTAAATACGAATAATGTCATGATAGTTTTAGTTTTTATACTCATGTTGTCTTTTGGTATATGTATGATTGTAAAAAGCGATTTATTTGATGTAAAGAAAATAGACATAATTGGAAATAAGAGGGTAACTAAATCAAATATAATGAAAGAACTAAATATAAATCTACATGAAAATATATTTGCATACAATTTTAAAGATATGAAAAATGAACTTATAAAAAATCCATATATAGAAAATGTAGAGATAAAAAGAAAACTTCCAAATAAGATAATTATAAATTTAAAAGAAAAAGAAATATTTGCAGTATTAAAAGATGAAGATAATTATTGTTATATAGATAAAAAAGGCAATTTGTTGGAAGAACTTAGAGGTACTAATGAAAGTAAAAAAGACTTGATAGTAGATGTAGATTATAGTGTAGATGATACTAAATCAATAAAATTTAAAAATTATAAAACTAAGGAGAATGTATTTAAAACTTTAAATTGTTTAAAAGAGGAAGGTATTTATAGAAAAATAAATTATGTAAACTTAAGAAAAGAAGGAAATATAAATATGCTTACAAGAAGCAATATAAAAATCTTACTTTCTAATGATGATAACTTAGATTATAATATATCTAGGGTAAGTAAAATTCTGATTGACCTGCAAAATAAAAATACTAATGGAGGGACTATAAATCTTAATTATGGTAAGTTAGCTGTGTATAGTCCAGAAGGATAGACAATTGTAAGGAAGTGATATATTGAAAAAAAGATTTATAAATAAAAGTATAGTCATAGGAAGTATTGTATTGGGTGTTCTTGTTAGTTTACAACTTAAAATTATTAATATAGAAAATAGAGGGATGACAACTTTTAAAAGAGGAGAGCAACTTACAGAAGAACTTAAATCTTTAAAAAAAGAAAAAGAGGATTTACAGTCAGAAGTTAATAGTGTGAAGAAAGATATAGAGACTTATAGAGGCAAAAATACTGAAGGAGAACAAGATATACTTAAGTCAGAGATAGAAAAATATGAAACATTAGCTGGATATACAGATGTTCAAGGAACAGGTATAAAAGTTGAGATAAATTCTACAAAAGACTTAGGAAACTTTGATAAAAATGATAGTATACTATATAATTATGATTTATTATTGTCAATGATAAATAAATTAAATTCAGCACAGGCAAGTGCTATATCTATAAATGACCAGAGAATAGTTTCTAATACATATATGTATTTAAAAGAGGATAAGCTTTATATGAATGACACTGTTATAAAAGAACCAATCATAATAAAAGCAATTGGTGATTCTGATACATTAGCTTCTGCACTTAATATAAAATATGGTATTGTCTGGGAAATAGAAACATATTATAATGCCAAGATAAAAGTGACTAAAGAAGACAATATAGAAATAGATGGACATAGTGATATAAACAAAGTAGAGGGGAAATAATAGTATGAAAAAGAAAATAGTTATATTGGGAGCATTCATATTAGGTATTTTCATATCAACTTATATAAAATCACTAGACCCAAATAGAGTGTACATAACATTGAGTCAAACTGAAAATATTGAGAGTGAGGTAGAAAATACAAAAAAAGAAATAAAAAGTTTAAAAAAAACACTTAAAAGCAACAAAAAAACTTTGAATGAATATAAAGAAGCAAAAGAGAATGGAAATGAATCTGTTCAAACACTTATGCAAAAAGAGCTTGAAGAAATTAAAGCATTAAGTGGTTATTCAACTGTTACAGGGCCAGGTATAACTATTACTATGGAGGATAGTGAGAGAGAATTAAAAGATGGGCAGAATCCAAATGATTTGATTATACACGATATAGATATTTTGAGAGTTTTAAATGATTTAAAAAAGGCTGGTGCAAAAGCAATTTCTATAAATGGAGAAAGAGTACTAGCAACAAGTAAGATAAAATGTTCAGGAGCTACTATTACAGTAAATGATACAACATATGGGCAACCATTTATAATAAAAGCTATAGGAGATATAGATTTATTAAGTGCTGCTATAAATTCTCCAGAATCATATGCTAAGTCTCTTAAGGACATATATGGAATTAATATAAAAATACAGGAAAATAATGGAAATAAAGTGAATTTATTTGCAAAATAAAACGAAAAATATAAAAAAATAAAGAAAAAGTAAAAAAAATTAATAAAAAGGATTGTAATATAGTTGTGTTTCAAAGTAAAATAAAGAGGTGAAGATTTATGTTATGGGCTTTAGGAGGATTAGCATTTGGTGTAGTAGTAGGTTACTATATTCCATTTACATATTCTATGGATTATTCTATATATATGTCAGTAGCTATTCTTGCAATAATGGATTCTATCTTTGGAGCGATAAGGTCCAGTTTTGAAGATAACTATGATAATGTAATTTTTGTTACTGGTTTCATAGGTAATGCTATATTGGCTATATTATTGACTTATATAGGGGAAAAATTAGGAGTTTCTATTTACTATGTTGCTGTATTAGTTTTTGGTATGAGATTGTTTAATAATTTATCCATAATTAGACGCTATATTATTAGTAATATTATGAATAAAAAACGTAAAAATTAAAGAGCATTTAATATATACATAAATTATTTTATACTTAAAGAGTAATATTTGACAATATAAGTAAGAAATTTAAAAAGGAAAATTTACGTTTTTGTGGAATATGTTACTTAAAGGTTAACAAAATAAAAGAAGAAAATGATATAATTAATACATACGATAACTTTGAATCATGAGAGAAGGGGGTTTATGATGCTAAACTTTGACGTAGAATTAGAAGAATGTGCACAAATTAAAGTAATAGGTGTAGGTGGCGGTGGAAACAATGCTGTCAATAGAATGGTAGAAGCTCAACTAAAAGGCGTTGAATTTATATCAGTAAATACAGATAAACAAGCTTTATATACATCAAAAGCTGAATATAAAGTTCAAATAGGAGAAAAATTAACTAGAGGACTTGGAGCAGGAGCAAATCCAGAGGTAGGAAAAAGAGCTGCTGAGGAGAGTAAAGATGAAATAGTAAAGTTACTTCAAGGAGCTGATATGGTTTTTGTTACAGCTGGAATGGGCGGTGGTACTGGTACAGGAGCTGCTCCAGTAGTTGCAGGCTTGGCAAAAGAAATGGGTATACTTACAGTAGGTGTAGTTACAAAACCTTTTGCATTTGAAGGTAAAATAAGAATGAAGAATGCTGAAGGTGGAATAGCAGAACTTAAATCAAAAGTAGATACTCTTATAACAATACCAAATGATAGACTTTTACAAATAGTACAAAAAAATACTTCAATGTTAGATGCTTTTGCAGTTGCAGATGATGTATTAAAACAAGGTATACAATCAATTTCTGACCTTATAGCAGTTGAAGGGTTAATAAACTTGGACTTCGCAGATGTTACTACTATAATGAAAGACAAGGGTCTTGCTCATATGGGTATAGGTAGTGCTAGTGGTGAAACTAGAGCAATAGATGCTGCTAGACAAGCTATTCAATCTCCGCTTCTAGAAACATCAATACAAGGTGCTAAAGGAGTTCTTCTTAATGTTACAGGTGGTCCTAACTTAGGATTATTTGAAGTTAATGAGGCATCTACTTTAGTTATGGAATCTTGTGACCCAGAGGCAAATGTTATATTTGGAGCTTCTATAAAAGAAGATTTAGGTGATGAAATAATGATTACAGTAATCGCAACAGGATTTGAAGGATTACAAAATGGTTCTTTAGATTTAGATACTAAGCCTAAATCAAGCATACGTTCTTCATTAAATACAACAGTAAAGCAAGCTGTAAAAGAAATTGAAGAAGAAGCAATTGTTGAGGAAAAAATAGAGCCTCCTAAAAAGGCAAGTATAATTGAAGAAGATGATGATGAGAGCATGGAGATACCTACATTCCTAAGAAGAAGAAGATAATATGTAAGCTTATAAAGAAGTCAATAGACTTCTTTTTATTTTGTCCAATTTAAATAGTTAGATTTTAAAATATACTTTAAATATTGATGATATATAATAAATAAATTTTTTAGTATATAAATAAAATTTAATATAGATAGAAAAAAAATATAGTTATAGGAGCTATTATAGTTTTTTGTTATTAGACAACGGTAGTTTTATTTGCTAATATTAAACCTGAATTAAATTGTAAACATTTGAGGAAAAAGACAAATTAAAGTCTGAAAGGGGATTAAGCATGATTAAACTAAAAAAAGTTCTTTCTTTAGTTATGATAGGTATTCTATCAGTATCAATTCTTGCAGGATGTTCAAAAAAAGAAGATTCTAAAGGTAAAGATAGTAAAGAAAAATTAGTTGTGTGGTCTGCACCATTAACAGACCATGATGCAGACGCATGGAAGCCGATATTTGAAAAATTTGAAAAGGAAAACAACTGTGAAATTGAATTCCAAATAGTACCATGGGATAACTACGCAGAAAAATATGCAACTGCAATAAGTGCAGGTGAAGGTCCAGATATAGGGTACATGTATGCAGAGATGTTCCCTCAATTTATAGAAATGGGTGCAGTAGAAGATTTGACACCTTATCTAGAGAAATCAGGAACTTCAGATAATTATCTATACTTAGATGATGCAAAAATGATGGGTGGTATTTATGGTTTACCTATAGAAGCTGCTAATCCAGGTGTATTGTACTACAATAAAGATATACTAGAAAAATTAGGAGAGAAACCTCCAAAAACATGGGATGATTTTAAAAGAATATGTGAAAAAGCAACAAAAGATACTGATGGAGATGGAAAAATCGACCAATGGGGTCTTGCACAAGGTTGGGGTTCTAAAGTATTTGGAAGCTTAAACTGGAACTGGTATCCGTATTTATGGCAAGCTGGTGGAGATATATATAATGATGATTTAAAATCAGTTAAGTTTAATAATGAAGAAGGTTTAAAAGCTGCAAACTTTATAAATGATATGAAAAAATATATTCCAGAAGATGCTTTATCAAAAGATAGTAATGAAATGATTGAAAGTGTATTTGGGCCAGGAAAAGCTGCATTTACTATAATGCTGTCTTCTGCTGCTACAAGTACCTTTGATAAATCATTCCCAGATTTAAACTGGGGATATGTAACATCATTAGAAGATAAGACAGTTGGTAGTTTTGCTTCAGTAGATGATTTAACATTAATGTCAGCATGTAAAAACAAAGAACTTGGATTTAAACTTCTTGAATATATGTTAAGCAAAGAATCAATGGAAGCTTTCCATAAAGAAGTACCTAGAGCTCCAGTTGCTAAAGGTGAAAAATACCAAGGAGACCCAAGATTTGAAGAAATGGTGACAAGAGATAAAGATATGTATAGACCATTGACAGTTGGACCTCATGGAGTAGAGATATATGAATATTTATGGAAACAACTTCAAATGATGATAGCTGGAGATATAACTCCAAAACAAGCATTAGATGAATCTGCAAAATATGCAAATGGATTATTAGCACAATAATTTAAGTTTGTATTTGAATTTATGGACCATGTAATTTGATTTTATACAAGTAAAAGGTTTACTTGATATATCATTAAATTGTGTGGTCTTTTTTTATGGAAATATACCAAAAATAGAACGAATAACTTCTACCTAGATATATTGGATTCTACAAAAAAGTCTATTTGTTTAATATTAAAAATATATCTTTTGGCGACATAAAGTATAAGACATATATCATTGTTCTTTTTAAATAGAATTTGTTTTGGATTCGACCATCAAAAGTGACATAAAATTTTGTACATACTATCTTATAATATGTTTAAAGGTTTTAAGGGGGGATACATGGTGTATATTGAGTACTATGTTATAGAAAACCTAGTAATAAATTATATTATTATAAGTTGTACTTCTATTCTTACTAAAAAATATAATCCTAAAAAAAATAAGTTGTTGGGGGCTAGTTTAGGAGGTGCCTATTCTGTTGCTTATTTGTATCCATCAATGAATATACTATTTACTGTACCGTTTAAAATAATAATCATGAGTATAATAACTTTAATTTCATTTAGAAGTAAGAGCAAAAAAGATTATGTTCATGTAGCATTAGTTTTTTACCTAGTAAACATTTTTATTTCTGGAAGCACTTATTTTATAATTTATTTTACAGGAATAAGTCATTTAAAAATATCTTTCTTAATTGCATGTACTTATGTAAGTTGCGAATTATTAAAATACATTTATAAAGATTTGAAGATGCTTAAATACATTAAGGAGCTTACAAAGACTATAAATATAAACTTACTGGAAAAAAGTTTTTGCTGTACGGCTTTAGTAGATAGTGGAAATTTATTAAAAGACCCAATAAGTCAAAGCGATGTAATAATAGTTAAGTCAAGTGTGTTAGAAGGATTTATTCCAGAAAAACTATTAAATATTAATTATGAAGATATAGATATGAAAAAAGCACAAGAAATTATAGGAAGTTTAGATGATAAAACTTCAGGTAGGGTTAGAATAATACCTTATAAACATGCTGGAAGTAATAAGACAAGCATAATAATAGGCTTAAAAGCTGACTATATAGAAGTAGATGAACAAAAGATAGGAAATATAATACTCGGTATTTCAAATTTTAATGATAGAGAGTATGGAGCAATAATGAATCCAAATATATTGCCTGGATTTTAGGTGAAAATTTAAGGGGGACAAGGAATGTTACGATTGAAAGAAAGAATTATAAGCTTTATTACTATGTTAGGTATTAAATTAAAAATAATAAAGCCAAAGGGAATATATTATATGGGAGGGGCAAATATACTTCCTCCTCCATTAAAACCAGAAGAAGAAATGGAGCTTTTACAAAAACTAGAAACAGATGAAAGTGTAAAGTCGATTTTAATAGAAAGAAATCTTAGATTAGTGGTCTACATATCAAGAAAATTTGAAAATACAGGTATAGATGTAGAAGATTTGATTTCAATAGGAACTATAGGTTTGATAAAAGCAGTTAATACTTTTAAACTGAATAAAAACATAAAATTGGCAACTTATGCTTCAAGATGTATAGAAAATGAAATATTAATGTACTTAAGAAAAAATAATAAAAAGAAGACAGAAGTATCATTTGATGAACCTTTAAATATAGATTTAGATGGAAATGAACTTTTATTATCTGATGTTTTGGGTACAGAAAATGATGAAATATACAAAATAATTGAAGAAGAAATAGACAGAGATTTATTGGTTATGGCACTTGACAGATTAAGTGACAGAGAAAAGCAAATTATGGAATTAAGATTTGGTCTTATAGATAAAGGTATTGAAAAAACACAAAAAGAAGTTGCTGGAATGCTTGGAATATCTCAGTCCTACATATCTAGACTTGAAAAGAAAATAATTTCAAGATTACAAAAAGAAATGAAAAAATTTGTATAATGTTAAATTAATTCTTCTTAAAAAGTATAAAAAAATTGGAAATGTAAATAATTTCAATAGATGAATACTTTTGAGAGAGGACTGAAAATGTATGCAAGTTAATAAGGTTGAAATATGTGGTGTTAATACATCTGAACTTCCAGTTCTTAAAAATAAGCAAATGAAGGAACTTTTATTACAAATAAAAAATGGTGATGAAGAAGCCAGACAACAGTTTGTAAGAGGAAATTTAAGATTAGTCTTGAGTGTAATAAAAAAGTTTAACAACAGAGGAGAAAATATAGACGATTTATTTCAAATAGGTTGTATTGGTCTTATAAAAGCTATAGATAATTTTGATTTAAGTCAAAATGTAAGGTTTTCAACTTATGCTGTTCCTATGATTATAGGAGAAATTAGAAGATATTTAAGAGACAATAATCCAATTAGAGTAAGCAGATCATTAAAAGATATAGCATATAAGGCGCTACAAGTTAGAGAAAGATTAATTAGAACAAATTCTAAGGAACCTACAGTATCAGAAATAGCAAAAGAATTAGAATTAGAAGTAGAGTCAGTTGTAATGGCACTTGATGCCATACAAGACCCAATATCTCTATTTGATCCAGTATATCAAGACAATGGAGATGCAATATTCGTTATGGATCAGGTTCAAGATAAAAAAGATACTGATGAAAATTGGTTGCAAGAAATATCACTTAAAGAAGCTATTAAGAAATTAAATAGTAGAGAGAAGTTGGTATTAGATTTAAGGTTTTACAAAGGAAGAACTCAGATAGAAGTTGCTGATGAAATCGGTATATCTCAAGCACAAGTATCAAGAATTGAAAAGAATGCTTTAAAAAATATGAGAAAATATGTATAAGTAATCCATGGACTGTAAACATTATTTTAATTTAAATGACCTATATAGGTCATTTTTTTTTACTTCGATACATATTTATTTTTAAAGAAAGGGTGAGTATAATATGATTAGAGTTTCTGATATAATGGAAAAAGAAATTATAAATGTAAAAAATGGAAAAAGGATGGGATTTATAATAGACATAGATATGGATATTCATGAAGGGAAAGTAGTCTCATTTACCATTTTTGGAGATGGAAGTAGAAGTTTTTTTTCAAGAGGAGGGGATGAAGAAGTTATATTTTGGAATGATATACTTAAAATAGGTTGTGATACAATAATAGTAAATATAGGTTCAGAATTAAGCTTAGATGAGTTTGAGATATAGTTAAACAAAGGAGGAATATAGATGCAATGTCCTTATTGTAATTATAAAGAATCAAAGGTAATAGATTCTAGACATACAGATTTAAAATCTATCAGAAGAAGACGTGAATGTGAATCGTGTAAAAAGAGATTCACCACATATGAGAAAATAGAAACAACTCCTTTAATGGTTATTAAAAAGGATAATAGTAGAGAATATTTTGATAGAGAAAAGATAAAATATGGGTTATTAAAAGCATGTGAAAAAAGACCTGTATCTATTGAAGAGATTGAAAGTATTGTTGTACATATTGAAAATGAAATAAATAAATGTTTTATAGAAGAAATTGAAACCAAAAAAATTGGTGAGATGGTAATGGATAAGTTGAAAGATTTAGATGAAGTTGCCTATGTGAGATTTGCTTCTGTGTATAGACAGTTTAAAGATATAAATACTTTTGTAAATGAGCTTAAAAGTATATTGATAGAAAAAGGAGACAAATGATGAAAGATTATATAAATATAAAAAATGTACAAGATATTAAAGAGTATGTTAATTTAGATGGTAATTGTAAAGAACTTGATGAAAAATTAGATTCTATAAATCTAGTTATAACATGTAAGAATATAGATGCAAAAAATAAAGAAGACATGTTAAAAGTATGTAAAGAATGTGATTTGACATTTGAAAATTTAACTAGTAATTCTCAAATACATTCAGATATAGTTAACGTAGTTAATGAAGATACTATAGGGAAAAGAATAGATGGAGATGCACTTATAACAAACTTAGAGAAAGTACCCCTTTTACTATTTACTGCAGATTGTGTACCTATCTCAATCATAGATGCTAAAAATAAAGCCATAGGACTGGCTCATGCAGGCTGGAGAGGTACTTTTAGTAATATAGGTCATAAAACAATACAATTAATGTCTGAATGTTATAAAACAGCTCCTGAAGACTTAGTATGTATAATTGGGCCATCAATTGGGCCTTGTTGTTATGAAGTATCTGAGGATTTGGTAGAAAAATTTAACACAATTCTTACAAATAATGATGAAAAGTTCTATATAATAAAAGAGGGAAGTTACTATTTAGATTTATGGAAAATTAATGAGTATATGCTGAGATGTAGTGGAGTTAAAAAAGAGAATATAATAAATTTAAATTTATGCACTAGTTGTAGAGCAGATGAATTCCACTCTTATAGAAAACATAATAAGGCATCAGAACGAATAGGAACGGTACTACAGATAAAATAGAGAGGAGCTTTTTAATGAATACTAAAGTGCTTGTTATAGACGATGAAATGCATATAGTTGAGCTATTAAAATTCAATTTGGAGGTGTCAAATTATGAAGTTAGTTATTCATATGATGGGTTTGATGGATTTATAAAAGCTAAGGAAATTAAACCAGATTTAATACTTTTAGATTGGATGCTACCAAATATAAGTGGAATAGAAGTTTTGAGAAAAATAAGAAGTGATAAAGACTTAAAAAATATTCCTGTTATAATGCTTACTGCTAAGAATATGGAAAATGACAAGGTTGAAGGGCTTGAAATAGGTGCTGATGACTATATAACTAAGCCATTTAGTATAAAAGAGTTGTTAGCTAGGATTAGTTCTGTTTTAAGAAGATATAACTTGACTAGCTTAGGTGAAGAAAATAATATACTTACTACAGGTAATTTAAAACTAGATTTATCAAAGCATGAAGTCACTAAAGGTTCTGAAAAGATAGAGTTAACACTTAAGGAATTTGAATTGTTAAAATTATTAATTCAAAATAAAGGAAAAGTACTTTCAAGAAATTATCTTTTAGATAAAATATGGGGATATGAATACTATGGAGAAACTAGAACAGTAGATGTTCATATAAGATATTTAAGAAAAAAAATAGAAGATGAAGATAAATCAGAAAAATATATAGAGACTATAAGAGGTGTAGGATACAAAATAGATTAAGAGGTTATATTTTAGGAGTGTTATCTTGTGGAAGAATTAAACAGTATATATTTTTTTATTGTTATGTTGTCTATAGCTATTGTGATATTAGCTGTAAGATACACAATAACATTAAGAAAATATTTAAAAGAATTTATATATGTCTCAAAAAAAGTAAGTAATAATGAATACCATGCTAGGCTTAATATATCAGCCAAAGGAGAGCTTGGAGAATTAGCTAGAAATTTTAATCATATGATAAAGAATATGGATAAAACATTAGAAGAAGTACAGTATAAGCATTTACAGTTAAGGTCTATATTAAAGAGTATATCTCATGGAATTCTGGCTATAGATGTGAATGGAAATATACTTCTGATAAATGATGAAGCAAAAGAAATGATAAAAAGTGAACCAAATCAAATGGTTGAAGGTCACAATATCAATGTTGTAATAAAAGAAGAAGAAATATTAAGACAGATACTTCGATTTATTGGTTCTAAAGATAATGAAACTGCCAATATTACTACTAAAGATGATATAGTATACAAAATAAAAGTAGACCCAGTTTATCTTCAAAATACCAACAATGTAATAATAGGTTCGATAGTAAATATAGAAGATATTACTAAAAAAGTTAAGCTTGAAAATATGAGAAGTGATTTTGTTGCAAATGTAAGTCATGAACTTAAAACACCACTTACATCTATAAGTGGATTTGTTGAAACACTAAAGTCAAATGAAAATATAGATGTGAATACTAGAAATAGATTCTTAGAAATAATAGAAAGTGAATCAGATAGATTAAAAAGATTGATTGATGATATATTATTATTATCATTTGTGGAAAATAAAGATACTCTTCTTATGGAAAATGTTGTAGTATATGATGTATTTAAAGAGGTATATGAAATAACTCAACATTCAGCTAGTGAAAAAAATATAGAAATTTTATATAAATGTGATGATAAGTCAATAAGTATATTATCTAATAAGGATTATATAAAACAAGTATTTTTAAACCTAGTTGATAATGCTATAAAATATACTCAGGATAATGGTATTGTACAAGTTGTAGTTTTAAAAGATGAAGAAAAAATAGTAATCAAAGTTATAGATAATGGTGTAGGGATACCAAAAGAAGACGTAGAACGCATATTTGAACGATTTTATAGAGTAGATAAAGCAAGAAGTAGAGATGTAGGAGGAACGGGTTTAGGATTGGCTATAACTAAGCATATAGTTAAATCGCTAAATGGATGTATAAAAGTAAAAAGTGAACTTGGTATTGGTAGCGAATTCATAGTTACAATATTACAAAAAAATTTCCTTAAATAGAAGGGAATTTTTTTTGTTTTTTGCACAAACTATATAAGAGAAGGAGCTGAGAAAATGGAAGAAAGTTTATTGAATGCAAATTTATTTAGACACTCTTTTATAGTTGCACTAGTTGTAGGAATATTATGTAGAGGATTAGTTTTAAGAGTTACAGACAAACAATACCCATCAAGACCACAAGATTATTTAGAACAGATAATTATATCTGGGCTTTCAGCTTCATTAGGTGCTATAGCATTGCCTGCACTTATAGACAAGGAGTTTGCAGCATTGACATTTTTTGCAGTAGCAATACAACAGTTTCAAGGTCTTGCAGAGCAGGAGAGAATAACATTAAAAAATATTGACAATGAAGAATTAGTACCAAAGGGAGATGCTTACGTCGAAGAAATAGCATCTACGTATGAATCTAGAAGTTATATAAGTCTCTTTTCTGCATTAGTATCTTCTATAGTTTATATTGTTTTTGCAAGAAAGTATAACCTTAGCTTTCTTTATTGTACAGTATTAGCTATTGTGTCAGGGTCTATTGTTGGTTTAATTTTTAGAAGATTTTTAAGAAGAAACAGTATAGCAGATATAGCGGATATAGTTCCTGCGAAAATAAGTTTTGAAGGACCTATTTTAATGGTAAATGATGTAATAATAACGAATATAGGTCTAGAAAGTACAAGAGAAAAATACAGAAATGAATGTCTGGCTGTAGAAGTTATACCAAGAGATTTAGGTGCATTTGGAATAGTAAATGATATAGGGCAAAGACAAGCTATAATACATAATCTATTTATTCATATGGGTATAGATAGAGATGTAGATGAGGTTGATATTGTAGCTATATCTAAGACTAACTTAAAAAAAAGTACTGTGGTTATACCATATATGCCAATACTCAAAGATATAGATGTCATGATAGATGTAGTGAAAAGTACGCCTATTATAGAAACATCAAAAGGAAAACAGAGTGATTTTTCTAGAAAAACTTTATAGATTTAAATGTAATATTTTAGATTAAATATTTTAGGAGTGATTTAATGGATAGAGTATTTTTTGTTGCTGTTATTATTGGTATAACATCTAGAGTTATAATGTTGAATTTAGACCAAAAGCAGTATCCAACGCAACCAAATGTTTTACTGTCTCAACTTATATTAGCATTCGTCGCTTCTTCACTAGGAGCATTATTGGTTCCAGCTCTTATAGATCGTTCTTATACATCTATAACATTTTTGTCCCTAGCAGCAGAACAATTTAGACAAGTGAGAGCAAATAGAAGAAATACATTGCAAAACTTAGAGGAAGTTCAACTTGTAAAAAGAGGAGCTGCATTCATAGAAGAGATAGCTAGAACTTACGAAGTAAGAAATTATATGTGTATAGTTACATCCTTTTTAACAATAGGATTGTATTATGTAATACTTGCAGAAACGAATATAAGTGAAGGTATGAGCCTAATAATAAGTTCAATTTGTGGATTATTATTAGCTTTTATACTAAAAAAACTCCTTACTAGAAAAAGTATTGGAGACATAGCTGATGTAATTCCTGCTGAGATTAGTTTTGTAGATGAGTCTATATTGAAAGTAGGAGATTTAAAAGGGATAACAAATATAGGTCTAAAAAGTGATAGAGAAGTATATATTAATAGAGGTGTAGGAATAAAAATAATTCCTAAAAATAAAGATTATGCTAATGCAGGAATATTGTTTGACTCAGGTCAAAGACAAGCGATAGTATACAATATATATTCAAGATTAGGTTTATATGGAGATTATGGAGAACCTTCATTCGTACCATTGCCTAGAAGGAATAAAAATGATGAAAGTATAATGATTGCTTATTTACCAGTAGATAAGAATGTAGAAAAAGTAATGGAAGCTGTAAAGTCGTGTCCAATACTTTCAAGTTCTAAAGGAAAAAACTTATCATTAAAAAATTATAAAATAGGAAAGAAAGGAAGTGCATAAGATGGGAATGGATATAGGTTTAAATGAATATACCCTAGCTATAGTTACACTAGATAAGAATATGAAAAATGGTGGAGGTTGTCCAATATTTTATGCAAATGATGAGAAAGATTTACAAAATAAGGCATTGTTGATGTCAAAGTGTGTAGGTGGAATGGTTCATGATATGACAAATGGAACGTTAATCATAGTAAAACATTAAAATTATAATTTTTTTTAATAACAAATAATATTCAAATTTAAGTCTCTTAAAGATTTGAATATTATTTGTTTTAATCTATTTTATAGCTATTTGCTCATATTGACTATTAGAATTAAAATGTGTTATTATGACATGAAATGTTTAAAAATGCTATTATAAAATATAATAAATTAACAAATTGTATATGAAAATATATTATAATAAGCCTTGATGAATACAAAAGAGTGGTGAAAATATTGGAAGTAAATGTAAAAAAAATAAATAATATTATAAGTAAGGTTTACAAAGATAGTATTGCAGAAGAAATAGGTATAGAAGTAGGAGATTTACTTATATCTGTGAATGAACAGCCAATACATGATATAATAGAGTATAGATTCTTACTAAGTGATGAATATTTAGAAGTAGAAATACAAAAAAAAGATGGCGAAGTCTACATATACGAGATAGAAAAAGACTATGATGAAGATTTGGGTGTTGAATTTACAAATCCAATAATTGACCAAGCTAAAAGCTGTAGAAATAAGTGTATGTTTTGTTTTATAGACCAATTGCCAGAAGGTATGAGAGAAACTCTTTATTTTAAAGATGATGATTCAAGATTATCTTTTTTACAAGGAAATTTTGTTACACTTACAAATATGAGTGAAGAAGATATAAATAATATCATTAAATATAGAATAAGTCCTATAAATATATCTGTGCATACAACTAATCCAGAATTAAGACAAAAAATGATAAGCAATAAATTTGCAGGAAAATTATATGGTATAATGGAGAGATTGGCAGATGCTCATATAGAAATGAACTGTCAAATTGTTTTATGTCCAGGTATAAATGATGGAAAGGAATTGGATAGAACAATAAAAGAACTAGCTCAACTTTATCCATATGTAAACAGTGTTGCGATAGTACCAGTTGGAATTACAAAACACAGAGAAAATTTAGCAAACTTAGACATATTTGATAGTAAAGGTGCAAGTAGAACTATAGAACAGATACACCAAATGCAAAAAAAATATCTTAATGAAATAGGGACTCGCTTTGCCTTTTTATCAGATGAATTTTATATATTATCTAAAATAGAATTACCTAAATATGAAGAATATGAAGGATTTTTACAGTTTGAAGATGGTGTTGGAATGATACGTAAATTAAAAACAGAAATTGAAGAATATTTAAATACATTACCAGAAAATATGCTTAAAAGAGAAAAGAAAGTATCAATAGCTACTGGTCATTCTGCATATGAATTCATACAAAGTATGGCAGATGCTATGATGGACAAGTTTAAAAATCTTCAAGTAAATGTATATGAAATTAAAAATAAATTTTTTGGTGAGACAATAACTGTATCAGGTCTTTTAACAGCTAAAGATTTAAAAGAACAACTTGAAAATAAAGAATTAGGAGAAGCTCTTTATATAACAAGAAGTATGCTAAAAGCAGATGAAGAAATTTTCTTAGATAATATTGAACTAAATCAGTTAGAAGAACTTATGAAAATAAAAATTATCCCATGTTTGAATGAAGGAAAAGACTTTGTGGATAAAATTTTAAAATAGAAAACAAAAGATGGAAGGAGAAACAAAATGAGTATAAGCAGGCCAGTTGTAGCTGTAGTTGGGAGACCAAACGTTGGTAAGTCTACAATATTTAATAAATTTGCAGGAAAAAGGATATCAATAGTTGAAAATACACCTGGAGTTACAAGAGATAGAATATTTGCTGAAGTAGAGTGGTTAGATAAGTATTTTACATTAGTGGATACAGGAGGAATTGAACCTGATAGCGAAGATATAATATTATCTCAAATGAGAAATCAAGCAATGCTTGCAATGGACATGTCACATGTAATACTTTTTATAGTTGATGGTAAGGCTGGAATAACAGCTGCTGATAAAGAAATTGCACAATTGCTTAGAAAGACAAAAAAACCAGTAATCTTAGTAGTTAATAAGATTGATAGTCAGAGTCAATTTGACAATATATACGATTTTTATGAATTGGGATTTGGAACGCCTTTTGCAGTTTCAGGAGCTAATAGTATGGGATTTGGAGATTTATTAGATGAGATAGTTGAAAATTTTCCAGCAGGATTAGATACAGAGTATGAAGAAGATATAATAAGAGTAGCTATAACAGGTAAACCAAATGCAGGAAAAAGTTCTATACTTAATAAGATACTTGGAGAAGAAAGAGTAATTGTAAGTCCAATTGCAGGAACTACTAGGGACGCAATTGATACTTATTTTGAAAAAAATGGACAGAAATTTCTTCTGATAGATACAGCAGGTCTTAGAAGAAAAAGTAAAATATATGAGACAATAGAAAAATACAGTGTAATAAGAGCCATGAGTGCAGTGGATAGAGCAGATGTAGTATTGATAGTAATAGATGCTCTAGAAGGTGTAACAGAACAAGATACAAAAGTTGCAGGTATAGCACATGATGAAGGTAAAGGGTGTATATTTGTAATCAATAAATGGGACTTAATAGAGAAAGATAATAAGACTATGAGTAATTACACAAAAGATATAAAAGAAAAATTTCCATTTATGATGTATGCTCCAATAGTATTTGTTTCTGCAAAGACTAATCAAAGAATGAATAAGATATTGGATACAGTTGAGTATGTGTCAAATGAACATTCTAAGAGAATATCAACTTCAGCACTAAATGAAGTAATTGGAGAAGCTGTAATGTTAAATCAACCACCATCTGACAAAGGTAGAAGATTAAAAATTTACTATGGGACTCAAACAGACATTAGACCTCCTAAAATTACACTGTTTATAAATGATAAGGACTTAACTCACTTCTCATATCAAAGATACCTTGAGAATAAGATAAGAGAAAATTTTGGATTTGAAGGAACTTCCATAAAGTTTGAGTATAGACAAAAAAATAAAAAATAAATATCTAAAATATAACTAAAGGGAGGGAAATTCAGTGGAGATATTTAGTTATATAATTATTGCTGTGGTTGCATATCTTTTAGGCAATATATCGACTTCGTACATAGTTGCAAAGCGAATTGCTGGGGTTGATATAAGGACACAAGGTTCAGGGAATGCAGGTTCGACAAATGTACTTAGGACACTTGGGAAAAGAGCAGGAGCAATGACATTTTTAGGTGATGTCCTTAAAGGTGTGATAGCTGTTTTAATATCAGAGCTTACAGCAAGATTGGTTGGTATAGATACTCTTTTAGCTGGATATCTGGCAGTTATATGTGTTGTAGCAGGTCATAATTGGCCAGCAGTTTTAGGATTTAGAGGGGGTAAAGGTGTTGCAACTTCGTTAGGTGCAATGCTCGCTGTAAATCCAGTAATAACATTAATGTGTCTAGCAGTATTTATATTGGTGGTAGCTATAACAAAATATGTTTCATTAGGTTCTGTTGTAGGAATAGGATGTTCACCAATATTTATGATTATAGTAAAAAATAAAGCTGGCTTAATAGTAGCTTTGTTTTTAACTGCATCAGTAATATATAATCACAGAGCAAATATAAAGCGATTATTAAATGGGACAGAGAGAAAAATTGGTCAAAAGAAAGAATAGTAAATATATTATACTCAGGTGGTGTTAAACATGGAGAAAGTATGTGTATTAGGTACTGGAAGCTGGGGAAGTGCATTAGCTTTAGGTCTTGCAAAAAAAGGTAATGATGTGAGCATGTGGACTCGAAAAGAAGAACAAGCTAAAAAAATAAACAGAACTAAAGAAAATACAGACTATTTACCAGGAGTATTATTTCCAAATAATATAACTATAAGTACTGATATAGAAAAAACTATAAAAGATTGTAAGGTGATAGTGCTAGCAGTTCCATCACAGGCTGTAAGGAGTACTTGTCAGAAAATAAAACCATTTATAAAAGAGGGACAAATTATTGTAAATGTAGCAAAAGGTCTTGAAAAAGGTACTAGACTTAGATTGTCTCAAGTCTGTGAAGAAGAATTACCACAAAATCCATATGTAATACTATCTGGGCCATCTCATGCTGAAGAAGTAGCAAGGGATATTCCTACTACAGTAGTAGTAGCTTCTAAAGATTTAAAAGTAGCACAGATGATACAAGATTTATTTATGAGCCCTAAACTTAGAGTTTATACAAATCCAGATATAGTTGGAGTAGAACTTGGAGGAGCATTAAAAAATATTATAGCCTTTGGAGCTGGGATATGTGATGGATTGGGGTATGGTGATAATGCAAAAGCTGCCCTTATGACAAGAGGTATTAGTGAAATGAGCAGACTTGGAATTGCTATGGGAGCTAGTATGTCTACATTTGCGGGTCTTTCAGGTATAGGAGATTTAATTGTTACCTGTACAAGTATGCATAGTAGAAATAGAAGAGCTGGTATACTCATAGGTCAAGGTATGAGTTTAGAAGAGACTTTAAAAGAAGTAAAGATGGTTGTAGAAGGAATAACTGCTACTGAAGTAGCACATGATGTTGCTGAAAATTTGAATATAGACATGCCGATAACTAATGCTATATATTCTGTAATAAAGAAAGGTTCAAATCCTAAAGAAGTTGGAATAGAACTAATGATGAGAAGTAAAAAGCATGAAATGGAAGAAGTAGTTTTAGGTGATGACATATAAACTTGCACAATAAACAATAAATTTGCTTTAGATAGTGCCTCAAAGTGAACTTTTTAGTTCATGAGGCACTCTTTTTTGTACGAAATCAAATATATTTTTATCATTTCAAAAATAAAAAAGATAATTATCTCTATTTTGATACAGACCTTATTTTACTTAGCATGTTTTATTATGTATTCAATAGAAGAAATCATTTTCATAGTTAATTCATCGTCATCAGAATTTTTTCCTGTGTTCTTTTTTAAGAACAATAGATTTTGATAAAAAGAAATAATTATATCATTGATTATATCTAAATCTTTAGCAGGTATATATCCAGTATCTACAAGATTGTTCAATAGTATTTTATTTCTTTCTTTTATACTTTTTCCTGTAATCATTAAAGATATGTCACTATCATGAATACCTAAATCTTCTGGAAACATATCGTAATATTGTTTTGTTATATAACTAAGTTCATCACTAGACAAGTTAAAAAATACCTGATAAAAAGCTTGGGCATTATCAAAAGAATGCTTACAAAATAATTTCCACATAATTATATATTTCTTATATTCATCATTGACATTCTCTATACACCTTGAAATATTCAAGTTATAATCTTTAAAATATTTTATAGATGCAAATGATATTAAATGGTCTAAATTTTTAAAGTATTTGTATAGAGTTGAGCTGTTATAGCCAGCCATATCTGCAACCTTACGAAGTGTAATATTTTCTATACCTTCATTTTCCATAATGTTTTGAGCAGCTTCTATGAAATACATCAATATCCTTTTCTTTTGTAATTCTTTATTTGTCATTTTATTCACCTACAAATAATCAATATAGTTTATATAATCGTGATTTTATCATTAAATTTATCATAAATCAAGAATAATATTTCAAAATACAATGTATACTTGTTATATTTTAGATGATTTAAAATCACTAGAATATAAAAAATATTTTAAAATGAAATCATGATTGACAAAATAATCATGATTATGATAAAATAATCACAAATAAATTTAATTTACATACAAATACAACAAGTACTAAAATATTAAGAATTTTAAAATAATATATTCATTCTTGTTGTATTGAATAAATTATCTGAATATTAAGAAAGAGGTGCGCTATGTCAAACAATATGAGACTAGAAAGATTAAGAAAGTATATGAATGAAAAAAGCATTGAAATTGCTTTAATATTTGAACCAGACAACCAATTTTATATTAGTGGGTTTAAAGCAATAACTTACTCTAGACCAATTGTAACAGTAGTAACTCAAGATAAGATAGAATTAATAGTACCTGGATTAGAGGAACTACATGCTAAAGAAGTTGCAAAAGTTGATAATGTATATGTATATTATGAAATACCAGAAATGAAAGAACATGGAATATCACATAAACATTACCTAGATATAATCTTAAATAAATATCCTAAAGAAACAACTGTTGGTATAGAAAAAGATATAGTATCTGCAAGTTTTTCAGAATATATAACTGATAAATCATTTGCTATCAAAGATGTTGGAAGTAAAATATTTGAAATGAGATATGTAAAAGATGCAGAAGAGATAGAGTTTTTGAAGATAGCTGGTTACTTATCTGATATAGGTATAAAAGGGTCCTTGGAAAATGTTAGAGTTGGGATGAGTGAATTGGAATTTGACGTTGCAGGGGATAATGCTTTACTAAAATATGTGTCTGAAAATTATCCTGATACATATATAGGATTTGCCAACTGGACTTGTTCTGGAATTGATAGAACAGCACAACCTCATTTAGACTCCAATACTAGAATACTTCAAAGAGGAGATATAGTAATACATAGTAGACAGGTTTGGTATGAAAACTATAGAGCAGAAAATGAAAGAACTTTTATTATAGGTAAACCAACAGAAAGACAAAAGGAAGTATTTAAGATTGCAGTAGAGGCTCAACAAGCTGGATTAGATACAATAAAAGCTGGTATACCAGCAAGAATGGTGGATGAAGCAGCAAGAGCTGTTGTTGCAAAGTATGGTCTAGAGTTATATTCAAATCATAGAATTGGTCATGGTTTAGGTTTATCAGAACATGAAGAGCCATATTTAAGATTTGATAATGAATTAATATTAGAAGAAGGAATGGTATTTTCTATGGAACCAGGGATATATATACCTGGAGTTGGAGGATTTAGACACTCAGATACAGCAATAGTAGGTAAAAATGGTGCTACAATTATAACCAATTATCCAAGAAGTGTTGAAGAACTTATACTTGATATTTAAATTAATACATTATGTATGAGTTTAAAAAAATTTGAAATTGGAGGAATTACAGTGAAAAAGAAAATTGGATTTTGGGATTTAGTATTTATGAATATATCAGCACTATTTGGGATTAGATGGATAGCTAAATCTACTGCCTCTAGTTTTGGATTGGGTCTTGGTTCTATACCAGTTTGGTTATTGTTTGCTTTTATATTCTTTGTTCCTGCATCACTTATATGTGCAGAGTTGGCTGCAACATATCCAAAAGATGGTGGACTTGGAGAATGGGTTAAACAGGCTTATGGAGAGAAGTGGGGATTTATGGTGTCATGGTTAAATTGGACATCAAAGATATTTTGGTATTCCTCCTTCTTGACATTCCTAGCTATAAATATTGCATATATGCTTGGAAATCCAGACTTATCAAACAATAAGATTTTTATTTTAGCGCTTTCACTTATAATATTTTGGATGTTGTCGCTAGTAAGTACTCGTGGAATGGCATTTGGAAAGTTCTTTACGAATACAGGTGCATTAGGTTCTACAATTCCGGCCATATTACTTATAGTGATGGCATTTATGTCTGTAGTTATTCTTAAAAAAGCTCCATCAGCATCTGTATATACAATCCAAAATATAATACCAAAGATAGATGCTAACTCACTAGTTTCTATATCTGCTATAATATTTGCACTATCAGGAGCTGAAACAACTGCTAATTTCATAACCGAAATGGATAATGCTAAGAAAAACTTTCCTAAAGCTATATTAACTGTGGCTGTTTTAATAGGAGGAATCTATATCCTAGGTTCAGTAGCAATAACAATGATACTTCCTCCAGATGAGATTGCAGCATCTACAGGAATACTAGATGCATTAGCTAAAGTTGCACAAGATTTAGGTATAGGAAGTTGGTTTATAAGAGTAGTAGCATTTGGAATAACTTTATCAGTACTTGGAGCATTAATACTTTATATAGCAGGTCCAGTAAAGATGCTTTTTGGAAATGTAAAAGAAGGTGTATTTCCTAAGCAATTAACTGTTACAAATAAACACAATATACCATCAAATGCAGTAATAATTCAGGCTATAATAGTAAGTCTACTTCTTATAGGAACAAATTTATTACCATCAGTAGATAATATATATAATGTTCTTGTTACTATGACAGCATTAACAGCATTATTTCCATACGTATTGCTTTTTACATCTTATATTAGACTTAGAAAGACAAGACCAAACGAAGAAAGACCATATTCAATTGCAAAAAGTGATTCAACTTGTATCAATATCGCAAGAATGGTACTTGTAGTAACTGTAGTTGGGATACTTTTCTCAACAGCACCAGTTATGGAGACTTTAAAAGATAACATAATCTATGAGATTGAAATGATAGGTGGAGGTCTTTTTGTTATAATAACAGGTTTAATGCTATGGAAGAACTATGAAAAAAAGACATCTAATAATTCTAGACATTCGTATAAATAAAAATGTAATTATTTTGGTGAGCTAAAAGAGTTTATTTTTAGCTCACCAAAAATTATTGATAAATTAACTTAATATATTAATAAATATTTTGAAACATTGAATAAACAATCAAATAAGTAATAATTAGTTATCATAAAAATTTATGAGTATTTACATAAGGAGGAAGTATGTCAGTTGAAGTAAATAAACCAAGCATTTGGAAAAATTTCAAAGTCTTGATAATACTCTTTGTAGCAGGAGCATTTATATATGCTTTACCATATTTAAAGAATTATTATTATGATACTTTTGCACAAGCATTTAATCTTACAAATACACAAATGGGAAGCTTAGGAAGTATTTATGGTCTACTTGCAATGGTATCATACCTTTTTGGTGGTTTTTTAGCAGACCGTATTTCAGCCAGAAAATTGCTTTCAGGTTCTTTAATTATTACAGGGGTATCTGGTCTTGTATTAACACTTTATCCTCCATATATCGTTGTATTTTTAATTCATGCTTTATGGGGAATAACAACAATACTTACTTTTTGGCCAGCTCTTGTAAAAGCTGTTAGGATGTTAGCATCTGAAAATGAACAAGGAAAGGCTTTTGGATTTATGGAAAGTGGTCGTGGAATTACTAATGCAATTCATCTATCTTTAGTATTAATACTATTTGGGTATATTTCATCAAAAGTAAGTGATAAATCTGGGCTTACAGCTATTATAGTGTTGTATTCAGCCATAAATGTAATAGTTGGGGTATTAGTATTTTTTAAATTGAAAGATAATGAAAAAGAGGTATCAGCAAAATTTGATAAAGAAGCCTTTTTTGCAGTAATAAAAATGCCTCATACATGGATAATAACAATAATAATGTTTTGTTCATATTCAGCTAATATGTCATTTTATTATTTTACACCTTATTCAACTGAAGCATTTGGAGCGACTGTGGTTTTTGCATCTGCAATATCAATATTAGCCCAGTATTGTAGACCAGTAGCATCAGCGGCTTCTGGATTACTTGGAGATAAAGTTGGTTCATCAAAGATTATATCTTATGGATTTATACTTATGATTGCAGGTCTTTTAGGTGTAATATTTACACCAACAAAATCATCTATGATTTATATACTATTGATTGGATGTGTTGCAATATATGTATCTATGTATGCAATTCAAGGTTTACACTATTCATTACTTGAAGAAGGTAATTATTCACTATCAATATCAGGAACTGCTATAGGAATAGTTGCTACATTAGGATATCTTCCAGAAGTACTTTGTCCTTTAGCAGCAGGGAAGATATTGGATGCATTTCCAGGTGTAACTGGATATAAGTACTACTTCATAGTTCTTACTATAGTAGCCATAATTGGATTAGTGTTTACATTTATATGGATGAACATGACAAAGGAAAGACGTAAAGAGCTTATTGAGATGAATAGTAAGTCAAATGAAAATACTACTAAAGTCAGTTAATATAATACATTACTATTTGGGCTAGCGCTATAATTTAATTTACATTGAAATTTACAAATTTCTCTCTGTAAACTAAATTAATATTGCTAGTCTTTATTTTTCTATTTTAAGAATATTAACCCCTAACTCTAAATATAATTTAATAAGATTAGATGTATAGGAGGAATAATATGAATAATAACATATACGAAGATATATCCAAAAGGACTCAGGGGGATATATATATTGGAGTAGTGGGTCCTGTAAGAACAGGAAAATCAACTTTTATAAGAAAATTTATGGAAAAGTTGGTTATACCTAATATAGACAATGAATTTAAAAAAGATAGAACAAGAGATGAGATACCTCAAAGTGGTTCAGGTAAAACAATCATGACGGTAGAACCAAAATTTGTACCAGCAGATGGTGTAGAAATTAAAATAAAAGACACAGTATCTTTAAAAGTAAGAATGGTAGATTGTGTTGGATACATAGTTGAAGGAGCTTTAGGGCATGAGGAAGGTGGAAAACAAAGGTTAGTATCAACTCCTTGGTCACAAGAAGCTATGACATTTGAAAAGGCAGCAGAGATAGGAACTAAAAAAGTTATAAAAGACCATTCTACAATAGGAATAGTTGTCTTGACAGATGGTTCAGTTACTGGCATTGATAGAAAAAGCTATGTAGAACCAGAAGAAAGAGTTATACAGGAATTGAAAAGTCTTAAAAAACCATTTGCAGTGGTTTTAAATACGTTAAGTCCAAAAAGTGAGGAAACAAATATGCTTAGAAATGAATTGGAAGAAAAGTATGAAGTTCCAGTTCTTCCAATGAATGTGGTTGAAATGGAAGAAGATGATATAGAGGAAGTTATGGAAGCTGTGTTATATGATTTTCCACTTACAGAAATAAGAATTAATTTACCAAAATGGGTTGAAGGTCTTGAAAGAAATCATTGGATAAAAAGTAGCATAATAACAACATTAAAACAAAGTATTATAGATATAGGTAAAATAAGAGATATAGAAGGGATTATGCAAGGATTTTCAGCATTAGAGTTTTTGGAAGATACAGGTGTTGATAATGTAGAGTTAGGAGAAGGTGTTATAAACATTGATTTGCAGACAAAGCAAGATTTATTCTACAATGTCCTTGAAGAAAAGAGTGGATTTAAAATTGAAGGAGATTATCAATTGCTTAGTCTGATAACTAGACTATCTAAAGTCAAAAATGAGTATGATAAAATAGAAAGTGCTTTAATAGATGCTAAGATAAAAGGATATGGAGTAGTAGCACCTTCTTTAGAAGAACTTAGTTTAGAAGAACCAGAAATAATGAAACAAGGAAAACAATATGGTATCAAGTTAAAAGCCAATGCACCATCACTTCATATTATAAAAGCAGATATATCTACAGAGGTTTCTCCAATAGTTGGAAATCAAAATCAAGGTGAAGAGATGATAAAATATCTTATGGAAGTATTTGAAGAGCAACCAGCAGATTTATGGGAATCAAATATGTTTGGTAAGTCACTTCATGACTTAGTAAAAGAGCAATTACAAAGTAAATTATATACTATGCCAGAAGAAATAAGAGTTAAAATGCAAAAGACTTTACAAAAAATTGTAAATGAAGGAAGTTCTAACATTATAACTATTTTGTTATAGAAGTATAGCTACTTATTAAAGTGAAACATTTGTTTACTTTAGTAAGTAGCTTTTTATTTATAAAAGTTACTAGAAATATAAATTTATAATGATTGATAATTGTGGAAAAGTTATGATGGATAAAGTTTATTTTTTGGCAATACTATTTTAAAGCTAGGAAAGTATAGTTGAGTTCATACAAATAAAAAAATAATTTTTAGAATGGTATTATTTAGGAAATAGAGAGATTACTAAGTAATACCTTTCATTATTATGAAAACTGTATTTATTATTGAGAAAATATATATAATACATGAATTTTCTAAATAGTATAAAAATAATAGAATATTGAAAAAAAATTGACAAATGAATGTGTAGGTATTAAAATATATTAAATATATACATAAAAAGTGATTTACTAACAAATAAATGAAATATATGTTAATACATAGTTCAATTTGTAAAAATATAAGATTTATAAAAAAATAAGGGAGGATATTATTATGAAAGCAATTTTAACAGTAATTGGAAAGGATAAACCAGGTATAGTAGCAGGAATTAGTGATGAATTATACAAGCAAAATATCAACATAGTAGATATATCACAAAAGATATTGCAGGATTATTTTACAATGATTATGATAGTTGACTTAGAAAAGTCATTAAATTCTTTTGAGCAAACGGTTGAGGACTTGGTTGAAAGAGGTAAAAAATTATCAGTAGAGGTAAAAATTCAACGAGAAGAAATATTTAATTCAATGCATAATCTGTAGTAGACAGTAAGGGGAGGTGATAACAGTGAATGTAGGAAATATACTTGAAACAATCAAAATGATAGATGAAGAACAGTTAGATATAAGAACTATAACTATGGGGATTTCTTTATTAGATTGTATAGACCCTGATGGAGATAAAGCTAGAGAAAAAATATATAATAAGATTATGAATTCTGCTAAAGATTTAGTGAAGGTTGGAAAAGATATAGAGCGTGAATTTGGTATACCAATTGTAAATAAAAGGGTATCAGTAACTCCAATTTCCATTATTGCAGGTGCAACAGATGAAAGTGACTATGTAAAGTTTGCACAGACGTTGGATAAGGCTGCAGAGGATTTAGGTATAGATTTTATTGGAGGATTCTCAGCATTAGTTCAAAAGGGATATACAAAAGGTGATAAGACATTAATTAAATCAATTCCAAAAGCTCTAGCAAGTACTAATAAAGTATGTGCTTCAGTAAATGTAGGTTCTACAAGATGTGGTATAAATATGGATGCAGTAAAAGAAATGGGAGAAATCATAAAAGAAACTGCAGAATTAACAAAAGATGCAAAAGGTTTTGGTTGTGCAAAACTAGTAGTATTTTGTAATTCAGTGGAAGATAATCCATTTATGGCAGGGGCATTTCATGGTGTTGGTGAAGCCGATAGAATTATAAATGTCGGTGTAAGTGGTCCTGGAGTTGTTAAGAGAGCTCTAGAGAAAGTAAAAGGAGAGCCATTTGATGTTGTTGCAGAGACAGTTAAAAAAACTGCATTTAAGATTACAAGAGTTGGACAACTTGTAGCGAAAGAAGCGTCTAGTAGACTGAATGTTCCATTTGGGATAATAGACTTATCATTAGCTCCTACACCTGCTATTGGTGATTCAGTGGCAAACATATTAGAGGAAATGGGTCTTGAAGTTGTTGGTACTCATGGTACTACTGCAGCATTAGCACTTTTAAATGATGCTGTTAAAAAAGGTGGAGTAATGGCGTGTTCACATGTTGGAGGACTTAGTGGAGCGTTTATACCAGTATCTGAAGATGCAGGTATGATTGATGCTGTTATCAAAGGTGCTTTAAGTATAGATAAGCTTGAAGCAATGACTGCTATTTGTTCTGTAGGTCTTGACATGATAGCTGTACCAGGAAATACTACAGCAGGTACGCTTGGAGCTATGATAGCTGATGAAGCAGCAATAGGTATGATTAATAACAAGACTACAGCGGTTAGAATTATACCAGCTCCAGGATGTGATGTAGGTGATATGGTAGAGTTTGGAGGTCTTTTAGGACGCGCACCAGTAATGCCTATAAATACAAATTCATCTGAACTATTTACTCAAAGAGGCGGAAGAATTCCAGCTCCTATACATTCATTTAAAAACTAAGTACACTACATATAATAATATTTAAATAAAGATTTAGATGGCTAAATTAAAGAAATCTATATATTTAAATATTATAATTAAGATAATAAATTTAAAAAGTTAGTTGTTAAGATTGTGATAACAATAAAGCGATACATGGTCATTTAAAAGACCATGTATCGCTTTTATTTTAATAATATCTAATTAATATAAAATTTCTATGTATTTTAAAGTTTATGCTACCTAATAGTAATAAGTTATATTAATTTTTATATCTAAAATATCAACCAAATAAAAAACTAAATAAAAAGAATAACTAAAAAATAAAAATTTATCTAAATATTCAACACACATAATAATCATAAATATAAATAAAAAATAAAACGTTTGCAATTAGTAAAATTGCCTACAATATAAAACTCTAATATTTAAAATATAAATTTATAAATCTTATTGTTTTTAAGCAATTTCTTCCTCTACATCAGTACCACGTATTTCACTAGCAGTAAGAACTTTAAAGGTACTGAATATTTTTGAGCCTAAAAATCCTGCAATTACATTAAATAAAGCACATAAGCCAGCTGTTATAAGAACTTGTTGAACTGGATTATATGCAAACATTATGGCAAACCCAGCTACAGGTGTAGCTGTACCTGGTGTCATGTTTACAAGACCCATCAAAGCTACAATGATACCAGAAAAAGCTCCTCCAAAGAAATTAGTAGAATATATTGGTATTGGATTAGCTGAAATTATGTCTGATTGAGTCAATGGTTCAATAGCAACAGATATAATATCTTTTTTAGAACCTAATTTTAATTTTGCAAATAGCGTTGAGTTCATGAATGCTGAACCAAAAGCTCCTAATGCTCCTATTGCCATAGGAAGACCAGTAAGACCAATTATGGATGTAAGAGCCATTGAACTAAGTGGAGATGTTCCAACTACTGTTATTAGACCTCCTAGTATAATTCCCATTATTATAGGACTAATATTTGTAGCTTCTATTAAAACTTGTCCAATTTGTAGTAGTGTACTATTAACTAATGGGTCTACATTTGATGCTATAAGACGAGATAGTGGTGCACATAGAAGGATTACAACTACTAAATCCACTCCAGGTGGTACTTTTTTCTCTATAAATTTAATTAAGAAAGAAACAAAGTATCCAGCAACGAATCCAGATAATATAGAAAAATCTAAACAAGACAATCCTATTAGAACTGCATAAACTGGAGACACACCTAAAGCTAAAGGCACAAGTATAGCAGCAGCAACTCCACCAAGGCTACCATTAGCAGCACCAACACTTCTAAAAAATTCCATACCTAGAACATCACCAAGTAAAGAAAGGTTGAATGCCTCTACTAAGAAAGTAGCACATGCAGCATTTGCTAGAGCTCCCATAGCCTTCATACCATATGGAGCTTTGTAACTAAAAATTGTGAAACAACATAGAACCAATAAAAGTAAACCTGTTCCTAATAGAATTTCTGACATAAGAAAATCCTCCTTGTATTTTTTTTAGGACATAAATCTTTGTTGTGATAACGTTATCCTAGTACGTAAATAATTAACTAAATCAATGTCAACAGAACAAAAGTTATTTTAAATCTTAATTGGTTTTATATTGTATCTAAAAATAAAAATAACTATAAAAATATATAAAGTAAGCTTAACGTATAAAATATAAATTAAACTTATACTTTATAATACAATTATATATAAATAATATAGTCTTGTATAGGAAGATTGATAAAAAATAAATTTAATATAAAAAAAACAATTATTAGAATATAAAATATTAGCATATAAAAAAGGAATAAACCTTTTTTAGAAGAAGTACTTATTAATGAAAGAAATTTTATAGGGGGAGAGTAGTTGAAAAAGATTAAATATACCAGATTAGTAATGCTTGGTATTCTTATATATTTAGTATTTAATGTATTAGTAATGATAATTAGCAAAAACGTAGATACATTGGTATTAAAAAGTGAAAAAGTTGATGCAAAAATTCATGTAAAAGGAACTATAGAAAAAGATGCCAATGACCAAAATAGTTATTTATCGACATACATCAGTAAAGAAGATTCTAAGAACTTTGAAAAGAATCAAAATGTAGTAATTGAACATAACAAGCAAAAAATAGATGCAAAAGTTTACAAAATATATAAAAATAATAATAAAATAATGGTAAAATTAAAAATAAGTAACCAAATTGTTGCAAATCAGGATACAAGTGTCGAAGAATTTGATATAATATATAATCAGATGGAATGTTTAAAAATACCTAAAACTTCTATAAAAACAAAAGACAATAAACGTGGTGTATATGTAATTGATGAACAATCACAAAGTGTAAAATTTGTCATATTAGAAGGAATAACTTATGAGAATGAATCTTCTGTATTTGTGGATTATTATAAAAATGACATAAATGGAGTCACAAGTGTTAATCTATATGACAAAATAATTTTAAGACCTAACAGTATAAACACAAATATAAGGATAAAGTAGGTGATAATAATGGGTTCTATTAAAGATAATTTATCTGAGATAAGAAGTAAAATTGATAAAGCTGCAAAAAAAGTAAATAGGGATAGTGAAGAAATTACCCTTTTGGCAGTCACAAAAACTGTTGATGTAGATTTAGTTAATGAGGCAATTGAGGAAGGAATAACTTCTGTTGGTGAAAATAAACCACAAGAATTAGCTAGAAAGTATGATATTATAGGTGACAAATTAAACTGGCACTTGATAGGGACTTTGCAAACCAATAAAGTTAAATACATAATAGATAAAGTTTGTATGATACATTCTTTAGATAGAATTGCATTATGTGAAGAGATTCAAAAACGTGCAGAACAAATAAATAGAGAAATAGATTGCTTAGTACAAGTGAATATATCTAAAGAAGAATCTAAACATGGACTTGATAAAGAAGAAGTTGTAGATTTTGTCAAAGAAGTGTCAGAAAAATATAAAAATATAAAAATAAAAGGTCTAATGACAATGGCACCTTTTATAGAAGATGAAGATGAAATAAGAGGTGTATTCAAAGGTCTTAAAGATTTATCAAAACAAATAAAAGAACTAAACATACCTAATGTAGGAATGGACGTTTTATCAATGGGAATGAGTCACGATTATGAAATTGCTATAGAGGAAGGGGCTACCATTGTCAGAGTTGGAACATCAATCTTTGGAGAAAGAAACTATAATAAAAAATAATTACTAAAATCTGAATAAATTCTAAGGAGGAAGTTAATAATGTCAAATGGAATAATATCTAAATTTAAGAACTGGATAGTTGATGAAGAAGAAGAAGATTACATTGAAGATGAATATGAAGGTGGCATGGACGATGTAGTTCAAGAAGAAGAAATGAACAGTGGATTTAGTACTGCAAAAGCAAATAAAATTGTAAATTTACATACAACTAGTCAAATGAAAGTTGTAATAGTTGAACCTAAGGTTTATGATGAAGCTGCAACTATAGCAGACCATCTGAAACAGAGAAGGGCAGTTATAGTGAATTTGGAAGGGTTGACTAATTCTGAAGTTCGTAAATCTATATTTAACTTTATGAATGGGGCGGTTTATGTTTTAGATGGAAGTATACAAAAGGTTTCTAAATCAATATTTATACTAGCTCCTAATAATGTGGATATAGATGCAAATATGAAAAAAGAATTAGAAAGTAAAGCATTCTTCCCTTGGCAAAATAAATAGTAAAAAGGCGGTTAATATATGGGAACAATAAGAATTGCACTTTATTATCTTTTAGATATAATAGCATGGATGATAGTTATAAAAAGCTTGATGACTTGGTTTCCAAATGGAAGACAAAGCAAAATTTTTGAGATTTTAGAAAATCTTACAGAGCCAATAGAAGGACCAATAAGGTCTATAATGTACAAATATACAAATGGACCTATAGATTTTTCTCCTTTAATTGCAATAGTGTTATTGATGTTCCTAAGACAATTAGTGTTGGTTATATTCTAAGGTGATAGGATGGATAAATTAAAATTAACAAATCACATAAAGGATATAGACTTGAAAAATAAAATGTTTAAAGTAATAGACAAAGCTAATAGTTGTATAAAAAACTATGATGTTAAGTCTACTGAGTTTCTTAATCCATATGAAGTGAAAAATGCTGTAGCAATATTAAATTCTACAAATGAAATAAAATACAGTGTGGATGGAGGTTATGAACAAGCTGAAAGAAGCACTGTATTTATTTATCCATTTTATATGGAATATGAAGATATAGAAGATACTCTTAGATTTTTACAAATAGAAGGGAATTTCAAATTTAAAAATATATCTCATAAAGATTATTTAGGGTCAATTATGAGTCTAGGTATAAAAAGAGAAAAAATTGGAGATATAATTATACATGATAGCTTTTGTCAAGTAGTTGTAAGTAGTGATATTTGCGATTTTATAATTGTAAATTTAGAAAAAGTTTCAAGAAATAATGTAATTGTAAAGGAAATTTCCAGGGAAAATATTGTTAATAGTTCTTCAAAATATAAAGAAGTATCATTTACAGTATCTTCAGATAGACTAGATTGTGTCATAAGTGGTCTTTACAATATATCTAGACAAGATAGTGCAAAATACATAAATGGAGAAAAAGTCCATGTCAATTATGAAAAGATAACTTCAACTTCTAAAATAGTAAAAAATGATGATTTGATTTCTATTAGAGGCAAAGGAAGAGCTGAAGTAACACAAATAGGAGATATTACTAAAAAAGGAAAAATAAAAGTTCAAGCAAGATTAATTGTATAAGGACTAATTTAAATTATAGCTAGGAGGAAATGTAATGCTAACTCCAATTGAGATAGAAAATAAAGAGTTTAAAAAAGGTTTAAGAGGATATAGAGATGAAGAGGTTGATGAATTTTTAGATATTATCAAGGAAGACTATGAATCTCTATGTAGGGAAAATACAGCTCTTAAAGAAAAATTAGGATTATATCAAGACCAAGTAAATAAGTATGAAAATATTGAAGAAACACTAAAAGCCACTTTAATAACTGCTCAAAGTGCAGCAGAAGACACTTGTAGTGCGGCTAATAAAAAAGCTAAGATAATTGTTGAAGAAGCTGATTTAAAAGCTAGACAAATTATAGAACAAGCTAATAACCGTGTTATAGAGATAAGAAAAGAGTATGATGCTTTAGTTAAAGAATTCAAGATATTTAGAAATAAATTTAAATCACTGTTAGAAGATGAAATAAGAAGTGTTGATGAGATTTTTTATGATGTAGATGAGAAATGTGTAAATGCATTTGAAGGAACAACAGTGTATAATTATAGTAATGATGAAGCTGCTACAACCCTAGAATAATCTTGTAATTTGTTCGTTTTTAGGTAGAGTCGTTGTAGAAGTTTGAGAAATCTATAACAAAGATTGAAAATAGGATAAAAATGTAAGAAAAATATAAATTATTATATTTTTCAAAAATATATTGACTATTCAAATTATTTGTTATAGAATTTCATATAAACACAGATAAATTTTTAAAAGCGTTGATAGAGACATTTATCTTTAGATAATTTTACAGAGAATTGGGAATGCTGAGAACCAATGAATTTATAAAGATAAAAAATCACTCTTGAGCTGCAGGCTGAACGATTAAATTCTATTAAGCTGTGCCGGTTAAGTGCCGTTATACTATTAGAGTGTTATATGTGGCTAGTATTTTAGTTCACATATAGAATTAGGGTGGTAACGCGATTTATAACTCGTCCCTTTGGTTTAAAGGGGACGAGTTTTTTAGTATTTAAATTTATGTGAAAGAATAAAAAATTTTGGAATTATAATATTTATAAGAAAGGGTGATTTACATGGCGAAATTTAAGCCATTAGTAGACAGTTCTGTAAAACAAGCAGAAGCACAAGTTTTTGATTATTGGAAAGATATAAATATACTTGAAAAAACTTTAGAAAAGGGTAAAGATGACCCAAGTTTCGTATTCTATGAAGGACCTCCAACAGCTAATGGAAATCCTGGTGTACATCATGTTTTATCTAGAACACTTAAAGATTCAGTTTGTAGATATAAAACAATGTCTGGTTATCAAGTAAAAAGAAAAGCTGGTTGGGATACACATGGATTACCGGTTGAAATACAAGTAGAAAAAGAATTAGGTCTTACTAGTAAACAACAAATAGAGGAGTACGGAATAGCTGAATTTAACCAAAAATGTAGAGAATCAGTTTTTTCATTTGAAAAACAATGGAGAATAATGACTGAGAGAATGGCTTATGAAGTTGATTTAGATAATCCATATATAACTTTAGATAATAACTATATAGAGTCTGTATGGTGGATACTGAATAAATTCAACAAAGAAGGATATATCTATGAAGGGCACAAAATACTTCCTTATTGTCCAAGATGTGGAACTGGTCTTGCTAGTCATGAGGTTGCACAAGGATATAAAGAAGTAAAAACTAATACAGTTATAGCTAAATTTAAGAAAAAAGATGCTGATGAGTACTTCTTAGCATGGACAACAACTCCATGGACTTTACCATCAAATGTTTCATTAACAGTAAATGCTGATGTAGATTATTTAAAAGTTAAAAAAGGTGATGAGGTATATTATGTATCTAAGCCTTTAGCTGATAAAGTACTAGGTGAAGACTATGAAGTTTTAGAAGAAATGAAAGGTAAAGACCTAGAAGGGTTAGAATATGAACAATTAATGCCTTTTGTAGAAGTTGACAAAAAAGCATTTTTCATTACAGTAGGAGATTATGTAACTACTGAAGATGGTACTGGAATAGTTCATACAGCACCAGCGTTTGGTGAAGATGACTATAACACAGGTAAAAGATATGACTTACCAGTTGTTCAACCAGTAGATGAAACTGGTAAATTTACAGCTACTCCTTGGGAAGGTAAATTTGTAATGGAAGACGGGCTAGATGTTGAAATAATAAAATGGCTAGCTTCTGAAAATAAACTATATAGTAAAGAAAAAGTAGTTCACAATTATCCTCACTGTTGGAGATGCCAAACTCCATTAGTATACTATGCAAAACCAAGCTGGTATATAGAGATGACTAAACTTAAAGATAAATTAATAGAAAACAATAATGGTGTAAAATGGTTCCCAAGTTTTGTAGGTGAAAAGAGATTTGGAAACTGGCTAGAAAATCTAAATGACTGGGCAATATCAAGAACTAGATATTGGGGAACTCCTCTTCCTATATGGAGATGTGAGTGTGGTCACACAGATTCAGTTGGTTCAAGAGCTGAATTAGCTGAAAAAGCTATAGAAGATGTAAACCCAGAGACAGTTGAACTTCATAGACCATATGTAGATGATATACACTTAAAGTGTGAAAAATGTGGAAAACCAATGACAAGAGTAACAGAAGTTATAGACTGTTGGTTTGATAGTGGAGCTATGCCATTTGCTCAACACCACTATCCATTTGAAAATAAGGAAAACTTTGATGAATTATTCCCAGCTGATTATATATCAGAAGGTATAGACCAAACTAGAGGTTGGTTCTACTCATTACTTGCAGTATCAACATTTGTATTAGGAAAAGCACCATATAAGAGTGTTTTAGTTCCAGACCTTGTACTTGATAAAGATGGTAAGAAAATGAGTAAATCAAGAGGAAATACAGTAAATCCAATGGAATTATTTGACCAATATGGAGCAGATGCACTAAGATGGTATCTACTATATGTTTCTCCACCATGGACTCCAACTAAATTTGATATGGATGGATTAAAAGAAATCCAAAGTAAATTTATAGGTACTATGAAGAATGTATATAATTTCTTCACTTTATATGCAAACACAGATGATATAAATCCAACTGAATTCTTTGTAGAATATAAAGATAGACCTGAACTTGATAGATGGATATTATCTAAGTTCAACAATTTAATGAAAGATGTAGAAGAAAACTTAGATATATTTGAGTTAAACAAGACTTTAAGAATGATACAAGATTTTATAAATGATGATTTATCTAACTGGTATATAAGACGTTCAAGAAGAAGATTTTGGGCAACTGAATTAACAGAAGATAAAAAAGCAGTTTATAATACAACTTATGAATTATTACATGGTCTTTGCAGAGCTATAGCTCCATTTGCGCCATATATGTCAGAAGAAATGTACAGAAATCTAACAGGAGAAGTATCTGTCCATTTAGCTGAATATCCTAAATTTAATGAAGAATTAGTAGACACTAAATTAGAAGAAAAAATGGATTTAGCTAAAAATTTAGTTACTTTAGGTAGAGCTTCAAGAGAAGTTGAAAGAATAAAAGTTCGTCAACCATTACAAAAAGTGTTAGTAGATGGTAAGTTTGAAGATACAATAAGCGATGTAGTTGATTTAATAAAAGAAGAGCTTAATGTTAAAGAGGTAGTATTTGCTAAGGATTTAGATGAATATATGAACTTTAGCCTAAAACCAAACTTTAAGGAAGCAGGACCATTACTAGGTTCTAAGATGAATTTATTCGTTGGAGCATTAAATAAATTAAATGCTCATGAAGCTGTCAATAAACTTGAAAAAGGTGAGACTTTAACAGTTGATTTAGATGGAGAAGACTTTGAGTTCAATAAGGAATTAGTGCTAATAGGTATAACTGCTAAAGAAGGATTTAATGTATCTGTTGAAAATAATCTTTTTGTTATACTAGATACTAAGCTAACTGAAGAATTGGTTGATGAAGGTTATGCTAGAGAATTTATATCTAAAGTACAGCAATTAAGAAAATCTAATAACTTTGAAGTATTAGATAATATAGTAATAGATTACTGTGGTGATGATGAAATTGCTAAGGCTGTTGAACATTTTGATGAATACATCAAGTCTGAAACTTTAGCTTTAGAAATAAATAGAGTAGATGATAAGTCTTTAGAAGAACAAAATTTAAATGACCATATGACAGGTATAAAAGTTACAAGAAAATAAAAAGAATAGTTAGTCAATCAAAATCCCTATAGAAATTAGTTTATAAATTTCTATAGGGATTTTTTAGTACAGTATAATTATCTATTCAATAAAATGTTGTAATATTCCAAAATTTACAATAAATAAATCTGTATAAATCATATAAATTATTCATAGCATATGATAGAATATTAATTAATAAACGTTTAAGTGAGGATGAATAATATTTTTAGTAAACTACTTTTGATAAATTTATTTATAAATTTATCGTGTGTTATGCAGGGTGGTTTATTTATTATGCAAAGGGGTGCGTTTTGATGTATGGTGAAAGCAAAAAGCTAAGTGTTGATAATAACGTATTTTTACAATATGGTCTTATTATATTGGGTATGATTTTATCAACCATAGGAATAAATTTATATCTAGCACCAGCCAAGTTATTAAGTGGAGGAGTAGCTGGAATTTGTGTTATATTATATAAATTATTTGGTATAAATCAGGGAATATCAAGTTTCTTGATGAATATACCAATATTTATTATAGCTAGAAAGTATTTTGATAATAAATTTTTGTTAATAAGTTTTGTCAATATGTTACTATTTTCTGTAGCACTTGGGTTAACACAAGACATTGCTAAGTATTTTCCAATAGATGATACTATGTTACAGTGTATTTATGGTGGTGCATTAACTGGTATAGGTATGGGGTTGACTTTTAAAGCAAGAGCTACTGCTGGAGGACTTGATATAGTAGCAGCGATAATGAAAAGAAAATACGATATACCTATGAAAAATACATTTTTATTTATTAACTTCTTTGTAGTATGTGCAGGTGCCTTCTTATTTGGAGCTAAGTTGGTAATGTACACTTTAATTGCTATGTATATAATTTCTTTTACAATGGACATAGGAAAAGATTGCTTTGATAGAAAAAAATCTATACTTTTAATATCAAATAAATATGATGAAATATCCAAAGTAATAATGAGCAAGATGGGAAGAGGAGTTACTTTTTTGGAGGCAGAAGGTGCATATACACAAAACAAGAAAAAGATGATTTATTGCATAATATCTGCAAATGAAATAGGTAAATTTAAGGATTTAATTTACGACATGGATAGTGAAGCTTTTATTTCTGTCAATAATGTGGAAGAAGTAAAAGGTGGAGGTTTTAAGGATAAATTTCTTTAAGATTATAAGATGCTAAAAAATGCCATATGTATTGAGATTATACCTAGTTAGATGTATACTGTAGTTAATGGGGTACATGAAGTACTCAATAATATACTAGGAGGTATAAGAATATGTTAAGAGAGAGATTTGTAGTAAGAAATCATCATAATCCACATACAAGTGGATGCTGTGGGACTGGAGGAGAAGGATGCTGTGGAGGGGATAACCACGAGCATTCACATCAACATTCTCACAGTCATGGGCATGAACATGAGCATGTAAATGGTGTAGGTCACGACCATAATCATGATGATGGTTTTTCAGGAACTCATGAGCATAGCCACGAGCATACACATACACATGGGCATGAACATTCAGATGGACATACACATGAACATAAATAAAAATATTTAAAATTCATAAAATATTTTTATTTTGTGATTCCATGAAGGTTTAAATAAAAATTGAATGTTTTAAGTAAAAATTATTGACAATAAATAAGAAAGTGAACTGTTAAAGTAGATAACTTAAATAGTTCACTTTTATTAATTATCTAAGTATTAAATTTAAATCCAATGATTAATTAAAAAAGAAGCTATATTTTCATAAGGTATTTTTTCTGTTTTTAATAAACTTTGGACAACTAAACCATCAACTATTGACATGAGTAAAAAAGAAAATGATTCAGCATCCTGTTCATTTTCGCTACTATTATATTTTTCTAGTGATTCAACAATTTCAGATTTAAGAGTAGTTCTCCATTCAATATATTTTAATCTCATTCTTTCCTTTAAATCATCATTTGAAGTAATTGCCTCACAAATAAGGTACATATGTACCCTACCACGACTTTCTATAGTAGAGATTTTCTCTAAAATTAAGTTAACCATTTCTATTTGAGAATTTTTTGATTTAACATTTTTTACACAGTTTAGTATAGCACTAGTTATAACTTCTAAATGAGTATCCGCAATATCATATATAATATCATTTTTAGATGCGTAGTGATAATATAAAGTACCTTTACTTATATTTACATCTTTTGCAATATCAGCAAGGCTAGTATTTTGAACTCCATTTTTGGCTATTAAATTGGTTGCAGATGATAAAATAGCCTGTTTCATATTATTTGTTTTCATAAAACTTACCTTTCTATGTATATTTATAACAAATTAATAACATTATAAACTTATGGATATTTATTGTCAATAAAGCAAGAATCTATATCTATTGACTTTTGTTCATTCAAAATATAAAATAATAATTAAATCGGTCGTACGACCGACTGAATAAATAAAACAATATCTTATAGTGAGGTTAATATGGATAAAATAAAATTGATAGTGGACAGTGCATGTGACTTACCTAATGATATAATAGAAAAATACAACATAGAAGTTGTTGGTTTAAATGTATCTTTTGGAGAAGAAAGTTATATATCTGGAAAGGAAATAGATAATGAAACTTTCTACAGAAAAATGAGTGAGAGCAAAGTACTACCAAAGACATCATGTCCTTCACCTGATAAATTTTTAGAAGCATATCATTGTCAGGAAGAAAGTATATTGGTGATTAATATAAGTTCAGGATTATCTGGGACTTATAATAGTGCACTTTTGGCAAAGGATATGTTTGAAAAAGAAGGAAACAACAAGAAAATTGAGGTTATAGATTCGCTTAGTGGGTCAATTGGAATAGGACAATTAGTGTTAAAAGCAGCAATATTAATAAAAGAAGGAAAAGAAATCGAAGAAATTGTTTCAATAATAGATAGATACAAAGATAACCCTCCATTTTTTGGAACTCTAGAAACTTTAGAAAATGCTATTAAGGGGGGGAGAATAAACCCAATAGCAGGAAAAATTATAAATACCTTGAATTTTAAGGCGATAATACAAGTTGCAGATGGTGTTGTAACTCCAATAGACAAGGCAAGAGGTGAAGGTAATAGCTTGAAAAAGCTGATTACTTTAGTAGAGTCAAAAATTAAAAATAAAGAAGAAAAGGTTTTATTTATAGGACATGCTAACTGTCCTGAAAAGGCTCAAAAAGTAAGAGAAGTTATGGAAAAGGATGTAAAATACAAAGATGTTGTAATCTGTGAAGTTGGTTCAGTTATGGGTACATATACTTCAAAAGGTGCAATTTTAATAACTGCAATATAAATAATAGATTGAAATAAATAATGGATTGAAAAATTAAAGCCATATAAAAATGCTTAAAGTATTTTTATATGGCTTTTTTTTATGTTATCGAATTGATTTTATAATTAACCAACTACACATATTTCTTTATCATGTTTGTTTAATATCTCGCAACCATCTTCAGTAACAAGTACCAAATCTTCTATTCTAACTCCAAACTCACCTGGTAAATATATACCTGGCTCTATAGAGAATATCATTCCTGGTTGTACAGTATCTGTATTTATAGAAGACACATCTCCTTTATCATGAACCTCAAGTCCTATAGAGTGACCAGTTCTATGAGTGAAATATTGTCCATATCCTTTTTCAGTTATGTAATCACGAGCAGCAGCATCTATATCACAGAATCTAACACCCGGTTTTACAATAGCCTCAGCTCTCTTATTAGCTTCAAGAACTATTTCAAATATTTCTCTACCTTTTTCAGGTATTTCTTTATAGAATACAGTTCTTGTCATATCAGCACAATAATTGTCTTTTATACAACCTATATCTAATATTATTGCATCTCCTGGTTTTACAAGTGCATTTCCAGGTTCACCATGTGGATTAGCTCCATTAGGTCCAAATCCTATAATAGGGTCAAATGAAAATCCATCAGTACCTAGGTCTTCATATATTTTAGATAATTTACCAACAAGTTGTTTCTCTGTAAGTTCACCAGAAACAGTAGCTTTAAGTTGTTCCATAGCCTTGTCATTTAATCTTGAAGCTATTCTCATTAATTCTTTTTCTTCTTCATCTTTACACATTCTTAAAGTATCTATTATATAAGATGAATTTACAAATTTACTTCCTCCACCTAATTCTATTAAGTTTAATAAAAATCTAGCTGGCCAGTTTTTATCAACACCCATAGTAGCATTTTTGTCTATATGTTCAGTTATTATTTCTACTGGATTTTGAGTATCATTAAACCAAACCATTTCAACACCTAAATCTTCTGCAACTGGGAATAATTCATTTATAAATAATTTGTTATTTCCATTTAAATTTAGATATAATGATAATAGTCTTTCACCTGGATGGATTAGCACTCCTGTTAGATAAAATATAGAAGTAGGGTCACTTACTAACATTTGAGAAATATCATCTTTTTTCATTTGTTCAAGTACAGCATTTAATCTTTGAGCCTTCATAATAATTTCCTCCTAATCAAAATTCAATACAAATCAATTTTAGCATTATTAAACAAAAAATAGTATACTTTTCTTCTAGAAATATAAAAAAATTTTGGTATATTGTTTTTATATTAAATTTAATCATTACTTTTACATTAAAATAGAAATAAAAGACTTTTTATTGTGAAAATATTATAGAAATAGTAAATAAAATTTATAAAGTCGTGTATTTAAGATTTTTATATAGTAATGAAAAATAATAAATAAAATTTTATATTAAAATAATATTGAAACAATTTTAAAAGTTTAGTATCATTAAAATTAAAGTGGTAAAACTTTCAATGTTTATCATTTTTAATAAAATTTGATTTCAAAGTATTTAGATTTTATAAGTAAATGCCTTTAATGGTGTGAATATTCTGAAATTTATTGTTTTAATGATAATGAATCTATTTTATTAATTTTGAAATCAAATTTTAAATAATTAATAGAGAGGGGAAATTAAATTAGGATGGAAAAGAAAAAAATAGGCCTATGGAGTTTGGTATTTATGAATGTATCAGCTTTATATGGTATAAGATGGATAGCTAAGTCTACTGCATCAAGCTTTGGTTTAGGATTAGGTGCAATACCTATGTGGTTATTATTCTCATTCATATATTTTGTACCAGGAGCTTTAGTTTGTGCTGAATTAGCTTCTACATATCAAAAAGGTGATGGAGGTTTATATGATTGGGTCAAGGAAGCCTTTGGAGAAAAATATGGATTTTTAGTTTCTTGGCTAAACTGGACAGCTAAAATATTCTGGTATTCTTCATTCTTGACATTTTTAGCAGTAAATGTTTCTTATACAATAGGAAATCCAGCACTTGCAGATAATAAGATGTTTGTACTTATACTATCTTTAATAATATTCTGGGCATTATCTCTTATAGCAACTAAAGGAATAAGTTTTACAAAGATATTTACTAATACAGGTGCATTAGGTTCAACAATACCAAGTGCTATACTTATAATATTTTCATTTGTAGCAGTGTTTGTACTTAAAAAACATGATATAGCTTCAACATACACAATAGCTTCAATGACTCCAAAACTTAATATGGATGCATTTGTTGCTATATCGGCTATAATGTTTGGTTTAGCAGGAGCAGAAACTTCAGCTAACTTTATAACAGAAATAGATAAGCCTGAAAAGAACTTCCCTAAAGCTATATTAATATCAGCTGGAATAGTAGGTTCGTTGTACGTATTAGGCTCAATTGCAATAACAATGATAATACCACCAGATCAAATTACTGCTTCTAAAGGTGTGTTAGATGCACTTGCAGTTGTTTGTGAATCTTTAGGAATCGGTTCTTGGTTGGTTCAACTGATAGCTTTTGGTATAGCTTTTTCAATATTAGGAGCAATAGTTCTTTACATAGCATCACCAATAAAAATGTTATTTGGTAGCGTTAAAAAGGGAGTATTTCCTGATAGTTTGGTAGAAGTAAATGAACACAAGATACCTTCTAAAGCAGTTATACTTCAAGCAATAATAGTTACTATAATATTATTGGTTACTACATTAATGCCTTCTGTTGATGCTATATACAATGTTCTTGTAACTATGACAGCATTAACTGCATTATTCCCATATGTGTTGTTATATGCTTCTTATATTAAACTAAGAAAAGAGAGACCAGATGAAATTAGACCTTATACTATGGCAAAATCAACAGGTACTTGTATAGGTTTAGCAAAAATGGTTCTAACTGTAACTGTAGTTGGTATATTATTATCTGCAGCTCCAGTTATGCCTACATTTGCTGAAAATATTATATATGAGATAGAGATGATTGGTGGAGGTCTTCTAGTTATATTATCTGGACTATGGTTATGGAGTAGATATGAAAAGAAAACAGCTAAATAAAATGTATTTTAAAAATTTATTTTGGATATTATAATATATAGTTGACAATTTATAATGTAAGGAATATTATAAAATAAAGAAATTAATAAATTAAATCCTGGGATAAGAAATAGTAAATAAATATATTTTTACACAGAGAATTAAGGATGCTGAGAACTTAATAAAAAGTATTTATTGAATGGGTCTTTGAGGAGTAAAATGAAATGTAATTTAAGATTACAGAGTATTTGATATCGTGTATGCACGTTACAGCATATATTAAGATATATATATTCAATTTTGGATGTATATAAATTTAGGTGGTACCACGGAAAATATATCCGTCCTATTGATTTAGGACGGATTTTTTAATATAGAAAATTTAGGAGGAAAAATGAACGTAATAGGAATTATAGGTGCAATGGATGAAGAAGTAAGTATTTTAGTTGATTTAATGGATATTAAAGAGACTATAAAAAAAGCTAGTTTAGAATTTTATAAGGGAACTTTAAAAGGTAAGAATGTAGTATTAGTAAAGTGTGGTATAGGTAAGGTTAATTCTGCTCTTTGTGCACAGATACTAATAAGCGAATTTAAAGTTGATGCTATTGTTAATACAGGTGTTGCAGGAGCTTTAAATGAAAAACTTGATGTTAATGATATAGTAATATCAACTGATGCTATACAGTATGATGTAGATACTACAGCATTTGGAGACCCTAAGGGAGTTATACCAAGAATGAAGACTTCTGTATTTAAAGCAGATGAAAGACTTATAGATGCTGCTTATAAATCTTCTGTGGAAGAAGTAAAAACTCATAAAGTATTGAAAGGAAGAGTAGTTACAGGAGACAAATTTATAAATTCTAAAGAATTAAAGGAAGAATTAGTAAATGATTTTGGTGGATATTGTGGAGAAATGGAAGGTGGAGCTATAGCGCATGTATGTTATTTAAATAATACTCCATTCGTAATAATAAGAGCAATGTCCGATAAGGCAGATGGAAGTGCTGATGTTACATATGATGTATTTGTACATGATGCTGCCAATAATTCTAAAGATATAGTTTTAAATATGTTAAAATCAATATAAATATATAAGGAGGGTACAAAGAAAATGGGTGAAAAAAAAGTTATATTTAGTGGTGCACAACCATCAGGCAAAATGACTTTAGGAAATTATTTAGGAGCTATAAAAAACTGGACTGAACTTCAAGATAATTATGATTGCTATTATAGTATAGTTGATTTACATGCAATAACAGTACCTCAGGACCCTAAAGTTTTGAGAGCTAATGCTATAGAATTACTTGCTCAATATATAGCTTGTGGATTAGACCCAGAAAAAAATACTATATTTATACAATCACATGTCAAAGAGCATGTTGAACTTATGTGGGTATTAAATACTATGACTTATATGGGTGAATTGAGTAGAATGACTCAATTTAAGGATAAATCACAAAAGAGTGAAGCAAATCTAAATGCAGGTTTATTTACTTATCCAGTTCTTATGGCTGCTGACATATTGTTGTATCAAACTGATTTAGTTCCAGTTGGGGATGACCAAAAGCAACATTTAGAATTAGCTCGTGATTTAGCAAATAGATTCAATAATAGATTTTCACCTACTTTTGTAGTTCCAGAAGGATACTACCCAAAAGGTGGAGCAAGAGTGATGAGTTTGCAAGAGCCAACTAAGAAAATGAGTAAGTCTGATTCAAATGAAAATGCATTTATATTATTGGCGGATGATTCAGATTCTATAAAGAGAAAGATAAAAAGAAGTGTTACTGATTCTTTAGGTGTTGTAAAATACTCTGATGAACAACCTGGTATTAAAAATTTACTTGATATATACTCTAATTTAAGTAAAAAGAGTGTAGAAGAGATTGTAAATATGTATGAAGGTAAGGGTTATGGAGTATTTAAAGAAGATGTAGCTGAAGTAGTATCAGAAGCTCTAAGACCTATAAGAGAAAAATATGTTGACCTTCTTAATAATAAAGATTATTTAGAAAAAATATATAGTATGGGAGCAGAAAAAGCTGAAAAACAAGCTAGAAAAACTCTTAGAAAAGTTTATAAAAAAGTTGGATTTATAGAGAGAAGATATTAATTGCATTATTTATCTTTATTTGGTAAATAAATTTTAAAGTTACTAAAAAAGTATATGATAGGAAAGAGAGTGTTTCAAAGTGAACTTTTGTTCATGAGGCACTCTTTTTGTATGAAATCAAATATATTTTCATCATTTCAACAGTGAAAAAGAGGTTTATCTCTATTTTGAGACAGCATCTTTTTGTAATAAAAAAAGATGAGCTTTTGCTCATCTCAAAGGGGTTAGATTATTCTTACTTTGGGGAAAGTAGAATAAAGGTAAAAGTTAACTGATGTTAACTTTGTCTTTTTTGCATATCACTACTGAGCATAAAAAAATCAGAAAACCATAGCCTTCTGAACTAACTTCGAACATACATCATATTTTATACCCAATATGTAATTTATGAGTTAATTTTAACTCTTATAATGAAAATTGTCAATAATATATCAAAAAAACATTTTTTAAATTTATATAATTAAATGAATTTATGTTTATATAGGTGATATGATACAATAATTATGGTATTTATTTTTATGAATTTAATTTATAATAAAAAATAATAAGTTTAAAGTGTGTAAAGATTTATTTTTAAGAGGGAAAATATGAAAACATCAATTTTAATAGCATTAATAGAAAAGACAAGCCTTATTGTGGTGCTGTTTCTTCTGATAACAAAGCTAAAAACATTTAAGCAAATATTTCAAAAAGAAAAATATAGTTTTAATGATTTGGTATGTATAGCATTAGTTTTTACTTTTTTAGCCGTATTTGGTACTTATAATGGTATAAATTATATGGGGTCAATAGTAAATACTAGGATAATATCTATAGTATCAGGAGGCATTTTATTTGGACCAATGGTAGGTATCACAGCAGGCGTTCTTTCGGGGATTCATAGATACTTTATGGATATTGGAGGTATAACATCTGTTCCATGTCTTTTATCAAGTATACTAGCAGGTGTATTATCAGGATTTTTATATAAAAGGATACCAAAGCAACACAGGGTAATATATGGTATATTAGTAGGTATGGTTTCTGAAAGTTTTACTATACTACTTATATATTTGATATCACATCCACATTCTTTAGCACTTCAAATAATTGGTGGAATATATTTACCTTTAATAGTTGGACAGATTGGAATAGGATTTGTTATATCCATAGTTGAAGGGATTGAAAAAGATAAAAAGGATATAGAAGCAAGAAATAAAGCAGAAATAAAAGCACTTCAAAGACAGATTAATCCGCATTTTCTGTTTAATTCCTTAAACACAATAGCTTCATTTATAAGATTTAGCCCAGATAAAGCCAGAGAACTAATAATAAATTTATCAACTTATTTAAGGTATAATCTCGAATATAGTGATAATTTGATAGATATAAATAAAGAGATTGAGCAAGTTAAATCTTTTGTAGAGATAGAAAAGGCTAGATTTGGAGACTTACTAACTGTGTTTTATGATATAGACGATGTGAATATAAAGATTCCAAGCTTGATTATACAGCCATTAGTGGAAAATGCAATAATACATGGGATTTTAGAAAGTGGTAGAGCTGGTATAGTGAAAATATCTATAAAAAAGTTGCCATATTCATTAGAAAATACTGTAAGAATATCAATTGAGGATAATGGTGTAGGTATAAGTGATGAGATTATAAATAATGTATATCAAGATAATATGCCAGAAAATAAGATTGGACTTTATAATGTACATTTAAGACTCAAGTTGATGTACGGAAGTGGATTAAATATGAGAAGAACGGACAATGGAACTTTGATAGTATTTTATGTAAAGGAGTAGAATGATGAGAGCTATAATAGTGGAAGATGAGTTTCCAGCAAGAAAGGAATTGAGATATTTTATTGAAAATAAAAGTAACATTGAGGTAGTAAGTGAATTTACTAATGGTATAGAGGTGTTAGATTTTATTCAGGAAAATAAAATAGATGTAATTTTTTTAGATATAAATATACCTCATCTTGATGGAATGTTACTTGCAAAAACATTAAATCAGTTTAAATCAAAACCAAAAATTGTTTTTATAACAGCGTATGAAAATTATGCAGTAGATGCTTTTTCTTTAGGTGTATTTGATTATATACTGAAGCCTTATTCTGAAGAGAGAATTATTTCTATGTTGAATAAATTAGAAAATAGTGAAACGAGTGATATTGAGCTATATAATGACAATAGTAATTTACATAAGGATAAAAAAGATGTAATAAATCAGAATATAGAAGAAATAACACATAAAATTAGCCTTTGGAAAGGTGATAAGTTGGTTGTAATAGATATTGATGATATATATTATTGTGAAGCTAATGAAAGACAGACATTTATATATACTGAAAAAGAAAAGTTTATATTAAAAGAAGGTATATCAGAAGTGGAAAATATTATAAATGATAAAACATTTTTTAGAACACATAGGTCTTATATCGTGAATTTAAGCAAAGTAAAAGAAATTATACCATGGTTTAATAATACATACATATTGAAGTTAAAAAACAGTAATTATGAAGTAACTGTAAGTAGAAGTAAAATAAAAGAATTCAGGTTATTAATGCATATATAAAGTCATTTCATGTACTTAAACATGCACTTGATGTAATTAACATTTATATTAGTACAAAAAAGTATTACCATTTGAACTGGAAATAGTTTTCTCAAACTTATAAAAATTTATAAAGCAATTATACAAAAAACTAAGGGGATGAATTTATGGTAAGTTTTTTAGGTTCAATAGTAGTACTTATAGTAGGTTATTTTATCTATGGTACTTTTGTAGAAAAGGTTTTTGGAATCAATGATAAAAATCAAACTCCAGCTATAGCTTGTAGAGATGGAGTGGACTATGTTCCAATGAAATGGAAAAGAATCTTTTTAATTCAATTTTTAAATATCGCAGGATTAGGTCCTATATTTGGAGCTATACAAGGTGCATTATTTGGACCGTCAGCATTTTTATGGATTGTATTTGGAACAATATTTGCAGGTGGAGTACATGATTTTACTTCAGGATATTTATCAATGAAGAACAAAGGTACATCTGCATCAGAGTTGGTAGGTCTTTATCTAGGAAATGGTGCAAAAATAGCAATGAGAATATTTAGTGTTATTCTTTTGGTATTAGTTGGAGTTGTATTTGTAACAGGTCCAGCAGGATTACTAAAAACATTGACAGGAGTAAACACACAAATATGGGTTGGAGTAATAATTCTTTATTATATAATGGCTACTGTTTTACCAATAGATAAGTTAATTGGAAAAATATATCCTTTATTTGGAGCTGCTTTATTAATTATGGCAGTTGGTGTAGCTGGAGGATTAATAATAAAGGGATATAATATACCAAATATAAATTTACAAAATATGAATCCAAATGGAACACCTTTATTTCCATATTTATTTATAACAATAGCATGTGGAGCAATATCAGGTTTCCATGCAACACAATCACCACTTATGGCAAGATGTGTTGAAAAAGAGAGTGAAGCAAGACCAGTATTCTATGGTTCAATGGTTGCAGAAGGAATAATAGCTTTAGTTTGGGCAGCAGCAGCTATGTCATATTTCCATGGTATACCTCAGCTTAATGTAATATTTAATGATGGTGGAGCAGCAACTGTTGTAAATACAGTATCTGTTGGATTAATGGGACCTATTGGAGGAGCGTTGGCCATACTTGGTGTTGTAGCATGTCCTATAACTTCAGGGGATACAGCATTTAGAAGTGCTAGATTAACAATAGCTGATGCAATGAATTATAATCAAGATGCAGTTAAAAATAGATTTTTAATAGCTTTGCCATTATTTGCTGTGGGGGTAGCCCTTACATTTATAGATTTTAATATAATTTGGAGATATTTCTCTTGGGCAAATCAAACACTTGCTATGATAATGTTGTGGACTGGTTCTGCGTATTTGGTTAAAGCAAATAAAAATCATTACATAACTACATTGCCAGCACTTTTTATGACTGTAGTAACATTTAGTTATATAATGCAGGCAAAAGAAGGATTTAGACTTCCAGTTAATATATCTAATGGAATAGGTATTGTAGTTGCAATAATCCTTGGACTTTTATTTTTTAAAAAAGCTAAAGATATAAAAGAGCAAAATGCTCATAAATTAGTAAGTTAATGTAATTATTATCAAAAACTAAAAACATTATATTAAAAATATATTTAAAGAATTTGTAGGTGAATTTTAAGTTTACCTACAATTTTTTTTGAAAAAATCAAATCTTGTTTTTTATTGTATTTTTAATTTAGTTTTCCACATACTATTTTTATGATATAAATATTAAAATTAGAGGTGTTGAAAATGGATACTAAAAAATACAAAGATAAATTATTAAAAGAAAGAGAAAAGTTAACTAATTTAGTAGTAGATATGAAAGATAATACCTTGTTTGGAGACACTACTAAACATACTAGTGAAAAATATTCATCAGGAGAATTATCTAGTTATGATAATCATATCGGAGATATGGGAACAGATTTATATATGCAAAATATGCAAAATAGTTTAATAAATCATGAAGAAGGAAGACTATATCAAATAGATTCAGCATTATCTAAAATAGAAAATGGAACATATGGTTTTTGTGATTTATGTCACAATCAAATAGATTTAGAAAGATTAGATATATTACCTGATACAAATTTATGTAACAATTGTGCAAAAAAAGAAAATGATTTATTAGGTGATGCAATGCAAAATCCTGATGTAGAAGATTCTAACTTTTATTCAGAAGACCTAACAAATTTAACTGATTTAAATAAGAATGGAACATTGAGAGATTAGAAGCCTGACATCATATATTGTTAGAATGAATTAGAAAAGAGGTAATGACATGAAGAAAGCAATATGGGGTATATGTATATGTTTATTATCCATAGTAGGTGTATATACATATAACCATAATACACATAATCAAAGTAGTTCAAAAGAAACCTATAGTTTAAATGACAATATAAAAGACGATTATGAAGATGTAATAATCAAGAAAGGAAATGAGGATGAAAAGATTCTAGCATTGACTTTCGATGATGGTCCAGATGAGGATTTTACACCACAAGTACTTGATATATTAAAGAAAAATGATGTAAAAGCAACTTTTTTTGTAGTTGGAGAAAAAGTAGAGTGTAACAAAGATTTATTAAAAAGACAGTATGATGAGGGTCATGAGATAGGAAATCATACATTTACACATATAAATGTTGCAAAAAATAGTTATGGTAAGGTAGAAAAAGAAATAACAGATACACAAAATATTGTAAAAAATATAATAGGGGTAGAACCAAAAATATTTAGACCTCCATATAGAGCCATGAGTAAAAGTGTATGTGATATTATAGTTTCTAAAGGTATGAATATAATTCTTTGGTCAAACTTAGACCCTAGAGATTGGTCCAATCCTGGAGTGGATACAATTATAAATACTATTCTCACAAAAGTACAAAATGGAAATATAATACTTTTACATGATTATAATAATAAAAGAAACAACAAGTCACAAACCATACAAGCTTTAGAAGTAGTAGTTCCTAAATTAAAAGAGAGAGGATATAAATTCGTAACAGTATCTGAACTTATACAACATTTAGATAAAAATAAGCAAGTACAAAAATAAAAAATATTTGTTTAAAGATTAATGATGTTTGTAAATTTAAAATACAAGCATCATTAATCTTTAAGCTATAAAATATACAAAAAGTATTGAGTAGCATAGTACTTTTAGATTTTTTATACATAATAATATGATTTTAAATGTGTAATAATTTATAATATAGAAAGGGTAATATTATTTTAGATTTTGTTCCAGTTTTATTAAAAAATACAGTAACTAACAGTTTTAATAAAGTTGCTCTTTATAGTATTTTTTTTGTATAATGGTAATAGTGAATTTTAATCAAAATTGATTTTTAAATAATTTATAGGGGGAAAAATCATTGTTATATGTGTTAATAATAATTCTGCTTATAGGATTAGACCAACTGTCTAAGATATGGGTGTTAAATAATTTGGTGAATGTATCAACAATACCAATAATAAAGAATGTATTTCATCTAACTTATGTTGAAAATAGAGGGGCAGCATTTGGACTATTACAAAATAATCAATGGATATTTATAATAGTTGCATTACTTGCAACCGTATTTGGACTATACTATCTCAATACAAGAAAAGTACATACATCTGGGAAGTTGGGAATTATATTAATCATTTCTGGTGCATTAGGAAATCTAATTGACAGGGTTAGATTAGGATTTGTAGTAGATTATTTTGATTTTAGAATTATATGGGAGTATGTATTTAATGTAGCTGATGTATTTGTAGTTTTAGGAACTGTATTTTTATGTATATATGTTTTATTTTTTGAAAGTAAAAGTAGGTGATTTGATGGATGAGATAAGAGAGTTTTTGGTACTTGAAGAGGAAGAAGATGTTAGACTTGATGTTTATCTAGCAGAACAATTAGGTGATATGTCAAGAAGCTATATACAAAAAATTATAAAAGATGGTAAAGTAAAAGTTAATAATAAAGTAGAAAAAGCAAAATATTTAGTTAAAGAAGAGGATAAAATTATTATAGAGATACCAAAGCCTAAAGTTTTGGAGGTTGTAGCTCAAGATATACCTATAAATATCGTATATGAAGATAATGATGTCTTAATAATAAATAAACCTCAGGATATGGTTGTTCATCCTGCTCCTGGAAATTATGAAAATACATTGGTAAATGGAATTTTATATCATTGTAAAGATAAATTATCATCAATAAATGGAGTTATTAGACCTGGTATAGTTCATAGAATAGACAAAGATACTTCTGGTCTTCTTATGATAGCTAAGAATAATTATGCACATAATTTTCTAGCAGAACAATTAAAAGAACATACTATAACTAGGGAATATGAATTTATATGCTATGGTGTGGTTAAAGAAGATAAAATAACTGTGGACAAACCTATAGGAAGAAATCCTAAGGATAGGTTAAAAATGGCTGTAGTCAAAGACGGGAAAAATGCAATCACTCATTTTGAAGTGGTAGAAAGATTTGATAAATTCACTCATATGAAAGCTAGGCTTGAAACTGGTAGAACTCATCAAATAAGAGTTCATGCTTTGTCCATAAATCACCCGCTTTTAGGTGATATTGTATATGGACCTAAAGAAAATAAGTTTAAATTAAAGGGACAAACCTTGCATGCTAAGAAATTGGGATTTATACATCCTACTACTAAGGAATATATTGAATTTGATTCAGAGTTACCAGAGTATTTTAAGGAAGTTATTAGAAAAATTAAATAAAAATTTGCATAATATTATAAACCTTTGTTTAGTTTTATATAAGTGATAAATTTAGTGGAATTTAGCTAAAATGTTTTATATTAAAGTATTTTGATTAAAAAAGCTTGAAAAATTTGAAATATAAATATATAATTTGAGTTAATGGAGTATAAAAATTATCTTTAAACGATACAGAGATATCGTAAGACAATTGCTGAATTAGACTATATATTTTTTATATAAAAGCTTCTTGTCTTGTGATGAGGAGTTTTTTGTTGTTTAAATTGAAAATTTTAATAAAAGTGAAGTTATAAAAATTTAAAAGAGAGGAGTAGATTTGTCAAAATAAAATATAGTATATTTTTTTGGCAATAGTTATGATATGGTAGAAAAAGCTCAATTAATGGATGAAAAGGCGATAGCAAGAGCAATTACTAGGATAAGTCATGAGATAATTGAAAGAAATAAAGGCGTAGAAGACCTAGTATTAGTTGGAATAAAGACTAGAGGTGTACCAATTGCAAATAGAATTTCTAAAAGAATAGAACAAATAGAAGGAACAAAAGTAGACACTGGAGATATTGATATAACACTTTATAGAGATGACTTAGAAAAAATTAATGTTGAACCAGTAGTCAAGGGAACATATTTAGACTTTAATGTAGATGATAAAACAGTAGTTTTAGTTGATGATGTGTTATATACAGGAAGAACTGTAAGAGCAGCACTTGATGCTATTATTGATATAGGAAGACCTAAATCAATACAATTAGCAGTATTAGTGGATAGAGGGCATAGAGAGCTACCTATAAGAGCAGATTATGTAGGAAAAAATGTACCTACTTCTAGACATGAAATTATATCTGTTAGTTTATTAGAAATTGATGGAGAAGATTCAGTTACAATCAAAGAATAATTATTTTTAAATATTATATAAAAGCTTAGCATTGAATAGTCAGGGAGGAGGATAAAGCTTACATAGATTGCACAAAATAAATATTATAATTTTATGGATGTGTATCTTAGTATAGTCTTTATTCTCCTTTATTTGAATTTTTAATGTCGTAAAATGTAAAAAAACAATGAAATTTATAATGAGTTTAAAAAGTAGAATCTAGGGGATGATAATTAATTAAAAGATATTAATTAAATAGAGGATTTATTTATATATAATAATTTTGGAGGTTTTTATGAAAAAAACGATAATGTCTTTACAACATCTATTAGCCATGTTCGGAGCGACAGTATTAGTTCCCATTTTGACAGGCTTTAATCCGTCAGTTGCAATTTTCTGTGCTGGTGTTGGTACATTGATATTTCATTTTTGTACAGAAGGAAAAGTACCTGCCTTTTTAGGTTCAAGTTTCGCATTTATACCAGTTATACTAGCAGCTAAAGAGGCGTATGGAGGAGATTTAGCATATGCTCAAGGTGGTATAATAGTAGCAGGATTAATTTATATTATAATGTCGATTATAGTAAAAGTAGTTGGAGTAAATAAAATTAAACTGTATTTTCCAGCACAAGTTACAGGAGCTATGATAGTAGTTATAGGTTTGAATTTATTACCAACAGCTTTTAGTATGGCTTCAGCAAATTTTGTAATAGCATTTATAACTTTAGCAATAGCAATTTTAACTAATAAATTTGGTAGAGGATTTATAAAACAATTAGGAATATTAATAGCTGTTTTTTCTGGGTATATAATCTGTTTGATATTAGGATTAGTAGATATAACTACAATTACAGAAGCAAGTTTATTTGCAATACCTAACTTTACAGTTCCTAAATTTAGTTTAGGAGCAATTGTGATTATATCTCCAGTTGTGTTAGCTGTATTTATGGAACATATAGGAGATATGACTACTAATGGTGCTGTAGTAGGTAAAAACTTTATAGAAAATCCAGGGTTAAATAGAACCTTACTTGGAGATGGATTTGCAACTATAGTTGCAGGTTGCTTAGGTGGACCAGCTAATACAACTTATGGAGAAAATACAGCAGTACTTGCTATAACTAAAAACTATGACCCTTCAATACTTAGACGTACAGCAGTGTTTGCTATATTACTTGCATGTGTAGGTAAGTTTGGGGGATTCCTTCAAAGTATACCAGGTTCAGTTATGGGTGGAATTAGTATAATGTTATTTTCAATGATAACTTATGTAGGATTAAAAACTATAAGAGATAGTTCTTGTGTAGAAAGTAAGATAAATATATTAATAATAGCAGTTATATTGCTAATAGGTCTAGGAACAACGTATATGTCTAATAAAGGTATTTCTATTGGAATTCCTATAACAAGTACAGTAAAGATAACAGGTCTTAGTTTAGCTGCAATTGTTGGAATTGTATTAAATAGAATTTTAAATAATCAAGATTTTAAAGTTGAAGAATAATAAATGCTATCTTGTATAATTTTAAATAATTAATTTTCTATAGACATTTGTAATTAATGTTGATATAATGATTAAAAATAAATGAAAGAAAGGGCAAGGTAACTGGGACAATGAGAATATAATCTATTTTTTATAATTTAAAGTATTGTAATTTTTGAAAAGCCTATTTTGGTGGCTTTATTTGCGATGCTTAAATTAAGGAGAGTAGATTATAGTCTATACGTTTATTTGTTATGCCTATTTATATAAATCTCTCCTTATATTTAAGTGTATTAAGGAGGGATTTTTTTATGCTGTTAGTAAAAGTAGAGAGTTTAAAGAAATATTATGCTGATAAATTAATTTTAGATATAGATAAGTTTGAAGTGTCAGAAAATGACAAAATAGGTCTAGTTGGTTCAAATGGTCAAGGAAAAACTACATTATTAAAGGCAATATTAGGTGAAATAGAAATTGATGAAGGATATGTTTATCTTACAGATAGCTATTCTTATATAAGTCAAAGTGAAAATAATATTGAAACATGTAGTAATAGTAAAGAAAAGAGTCTTTTAAATGCTCCAGATAGATTTGAAGAGTATTTATCAGGAGGAGAAAAAGTTAAGCTAAAGATAGCAGATGCACTGAGTGATAAGAAAAATATAATAATAGCTGATGAGCCAACTTCAAATTTAGATAAAAAAAGTATTGGGATTTTAGAAGACATGTTTAAAAGGCATAAGGGAGCCTTATTATTAATATCTCATGATAGACGTTTTCTAGACGAGTTATGTACAACTATATTAGAGCTAGAGGATGGAAAATTAAAAGCTTACAAAGGTAATTACACTGATTATTTAATGCAAAAAGATGAAGAAATAAAAAGAGCTGATTTTGAATATCAGGAATATATTAAAGAGAAAAAAAGGCTTGAAAAAGCTCTTTTGTATAAAAAAGCTTTAAGTGATGGTGTAAGAAAAACTCCAAAACGAATGGGTAATTCAGAAGCTAGGTTACACAAAATGGGTGGGCAGACTAATAAGAAAAAATTAGACTCAAATGTAAAGGCTATAAAAAGTAGAATTGATAAACTTGAGGTAAAGAATAAACCTAAAGCTTCTACAGAAATGAAGATTAAGATTCAAGAGGGGATGGAGATAATTAGTAAAAATCTAATAGAGATAAAGGATATGACTCTAAAGCTAGGGAATAAACTCCTGTTAGATAATGTTTCTTTTAAAATAAAAAGAGGCAAAAAGATAGCATTATTAGGTGATAATGGGTGTGGAAAAAGTACTTTGATAAAAGAAATATTGACCAATAAAAATGACCATATAAAAATAAATAACAAGGTGAAAGTAGGGTATTTTGACCAACATCAAAGTTTATTAGATGAGGAAAAGAGTGTTCTATATAATACTAAAGTAAATAGTTCATTTGATGAATATTTTATAAGGATAAACTTAAACCTATTTGGATTTAAAGGTGATGATGTCTACAAAAATGTAAAAGTACTCAGTGGAGGAGAAAAGGTAAAAATAGCACTATGTAAAATAATATTGGAAGATAATAATTTTTTAGTATTTGATGAGCCAACAAATTATTTGGATATAAAATCTATGGAGGCACTAGAAAAGGCACTGATAAACACTGATAAAACTATGCTTATAGTATCTCATGATAGAGTATTTGTATCACATATTTGTAACTATATTATAGAAATAAAAGATTATAAAATAAGGGAGTTTGATTGTAATTATGATGACTATATAATTAACAAAAATAAAAAAACTCCTAGTAGAGAAAGTCGAGCTAAAAAAGAAAATCTTTTAGTATTAGAAAATAGACTTACAAATGTTATATCTATGTTGTCTATAGAAAAGGATAATCTAAAAAAAGAACATTATGAATCAGAATACAATGAGTTACTAAAACAAATTAGCAGATTAAAAAATAGCTTTTAATATTAATTTTCTAATTATATTTGTCTAGAAGATTAAAGATACTCGTTATGAATATAAATGCAGTTATCAAAACATAAAAATAGTTTATTAGAAAATTAAAAGTGAGTTAAATAGAAAATGGTATTCTTATTGTATTTTATAAGAATACCACTTTTTTCATTTAGTATGGTAATATATGTTTATCTAGTATTAATTTTTGTATTTAGTGCAGAGATTATTCAGATTTAACTTTAAGTTTAGCTACTGTTTCTTCTTCAGGAGTAACATAAATAGTACTGTTAGTCTCATAAATAACCATACCTGGCTTAGAACCACTAGGTTTTTTTACGTTTTTTCTCTTAGTATAGTCTACAGGCACCTGAGAAGAAAGCTTTGACTTACTAAAAAATGCTGCCAGCATGGCTCCTTCAAATATAGTATTATCAGGTACTTCCTTACCAGCACACTTTATTATTACATGAGAACCAGGAATATTCTTTGTATGCATCCACAAATCGTCGTTATCAGCAAGTCTTAGTGTAAGATAGTCGTTCTGCTTATTATTTTTGCCAACTAATATTTTAAACCCATCAGAAGATATAAATTCATGAGGTTTTGTAGAAGGGATAGTGTCCTTTTTGCTGTTTTTCTTTTGAGTTTTGATATATCCAACCTTAGCAAGTTCCTCTTTTATGTCTTGTAATTCAGCCAAATTTTCACAATTTTCAATACTTAAAATTATATTTTCCAAGTAATCTATTTCTTCTTTATTTAATGAAATTTGATGAGATATTTCAACTTTAGCATGTTTCATTTTGTTGTACTTTTTAAAATATTTCTGAGCATTTTCAGATGGTGTCAAGTTTTTATTTAATTCTACTGTTATATCTTTACAATTTTCATCATAGAAATTGGCAACTTTAATGCTTTCCATACCTTTCTCTACCATATATATATAAGATGTAATTAGTTCGCCTTTTACTTTATAAATATCTGCATTTTCAGATTCTAACAATTCTTCTTCTTGCTTTCTAAGTTTGTTATAAAGTCTATCAAGTTTAACAGATATGCTTTTCTTTAAATCAGAGGAGCGTTGATTAATTCTATCTTTAATATCTTTAGTTTTATAGAAATCTTCCAGTATATTAGACATACTTTCCTTATTAATGTATGATAAATTATTGAATAGTGTAAGAGTGACACAACTGAAATCAACTACTTTATCTAATTTTTTATCTATAACAATACAAGGTGAAAATTTATTAGAGTTTATATCACTAAATAAATTGCAAAATTCTTTGTATAAAGAATTAAATTGCTGACTAGATATATCTTTTATACTAGTGTTTTGATTTATATCTGCTCTGTAGCAAATTTCTTTAGCAATGGTAGGACTTATGCCTAGAAATTTAGAATATATAGACTTAAAAACAGAGCCTTCAAATTCGTTAAGCCTTGTAATAAATAAATCCTTAGATATATCATCAAGAGGATTAAGTTTATCTTGCTTTGGTGGTAATGAGTAAATATGTCCAGGTAAAACTTGACGAACTCTACTTATACTAAAAGGCACTCTTTTTATAGAATCTATAATTTTATTGTCTTCACCATGAGTTACTATTATATTGCTGTGTCTTCCCATAATTTCAATCATAATATTCTTAATTGTCTTTTCTTTTAATTCATCTAAAGACTCAATACTGATTTTTATTATTCTTTCAAAACCAATTTGAGAGATTTCTATAATATTTCCTCCTTGTATGTACTTTCTAAGTAACATACAAAACATAGGTGCTTTTAGGGGGTTTTCTTTTTTATAATTACTTGTTAGATAAACCCTAGGATTTGAAGCACTTGCACTTAAAACCAATCTAAAATTTTCTTTATTATTTCTTATATTAAAAATTACTTCATCATCTTCAGGTTGATGAATCTTATCTATTTTTCCACCTGTAAGTTTTGATGATAATTCATCTACTATTGAATGTATAACTAATCCATCTAATGCCATATATAGCACCCCTTTCTTTGACTAAAATAAGTCAGTAAATTAATTATACACATAATATATGCTCTATGACTAGGGGGAATTTAAACAACATGGATTAATATATTATACTTACATGATATACTCACAGAAGGCTAGTCAGTATATTTTAAAAATTAATAATTTAAATTTGCTTAAATATAAAACAAATATAGTATAATTATTATGTAAAGAGTAACTTAATAAAAATATAAACTCTACAAAAATAAATAAATTTTAAAAGTGTATAGTCTATAAATATGAAAGAAGGTTGAAAAAATGAAATTTATTGATTTAAGAAGTGATACTGTTACTATGCCTACTGATGAAATGAGAGAAGCTATGGCAAAGGCTCCTGTTGGAGATTCAATCTTTAGAGATGACCCTACGGTAAATAAACTTGAAGAATTAGCAGCAGCTAAAGTTGGAAAAGAAGATGCAATTTTTCTTCCAAGTGGGACTTTTGGAAATCAGTTAGCTTTATTTACTCACTGTCTGAGAGGTCAAGAAATCATTATTGGTAAAGGTTATCACATTGTAACTCATGAGGTTGGAGCACCTGCTGTAATAGCTGGAGTTCAACTTAGAACTATAGATGAAGATGAAAATGGAGCACTTAATCCTGAACTTGTTGAAAAGGCAATTAGAAGAGATGACATACATGAACCACAGACAGGTCTTATATGTGTAGAAAATGCATATTCAGGTGGAACTGTTGTGAGTCTTGATAATTTAAGAGAAATTAAAAAAATAGCTGAGAAGCATAACTTACCAGTACATCTGGATGGAGCAAGATTATTCAATGCAGCATTAACTTTAGGTGTAGAAGCTAAAGAAATAGCAAAGTGTTGTGATAGTGTTATGTTCTGTGTATCAAAAGGTTTAGCTGCACCAATGGGTTCTATACTTGCTGGAAGTAAAGAATTTATAGCAAAAGCTAGAAGAAAGCAAAAAGTTATGGGTGGGGGAATGAGACAAGTTGGTATAGTTGCAGCTGCTGGTATAATCGCTATTGAAAAAATGACACTAAGATTAAATGAAGACCATGAAAATGCAAAATATTTAGCTTGTGAGTTAGATAAAATTGAAGGTATTGAAGTAAATAACACTAACCCAGACTTAAGTATGGTATTCTTTAAAATGAATGAAGATGTCATAAAAGAAGATGTTTTAATAAAAGAGTTTTTTGAAAGAAATATAAAAATTAATAAAATGGAAAATGGGGAGTACAGATTTGTAACTCATGTAGATATTACTAGAGAAGATTTAAATTATGTTTTAAAAACACTTAAAGAGTTAATAGCTGTATGTTAATATGTATGTATTAAATAAGAATTAAATCTAGCATGTTGAGTATTTTATTTTAAAAATTCATATACAGTTTAAACAAACTATACATAAAATTCATATGGAAATATTATTATATAAACATAGAAAGAACTAGCTTAAAACATAATATAATTACCCTAATTGTAATGGCAACTCTCCCTCACATCCTCAAATTATAGTTGTCATTACAAAACTTTTCCCATAAATTATAAGTTTATGGGAATTTTTTTATGTTATAATAGTTTAAGCGTTAATTTACGAAGGAGCGATACTTATGAAATTTTGGAAACTACATGGAATAGGGAATGATTTTATTGCAATAGATGGAAGATTCGACCATATAAATCCATCAAATTATACTATTTTAGCAAAAAAAGTATGTCATAGAAGATTTTCTGTAGGGGCGGATGGATTGTTAGTTGTGAAAGATTCAAAAGTTGCAGATGTAGAAATGGTATATTACAATTCTGATGGCTCAAGAGCAGCAATGTGTGGAAATGGTCTTAGATGTTTTTGTAAATTTGTTTATGATAATGGTATAGTTAAAAAAGAAAATTTTACAGTAGATACATTAGATGGTGTAAAAGATATAAAAATAAATCTTATTAATGGAGAAATAAACTCCATAAGAGTCAATATGGGAGAAGGAAGTTTTATAGCTAAAGATGTCCCTGTATCTACAGATAAAGAATGTTTTGTGCAAGAAAGTATAAAAGTTTTAGATAGGGAATTTAAGGTTACTTCTATGTTGATGGGAGTTCCTCATACAGTAGTTATAGTAGATGAGTTAGATGTAGATGATGTTTGTAAGTATGGAAAAGAGATTGAAAATAATAAAATATTTCCTAAAAAAACGAATGTAAATTTTGTAAAGGTAGAAGATAAGTATAATATACATGTTTACACATGGGAAAGAGGTTGCGGATATACTTTAGGTTGTGGTACTGGTATGACTGCATCAGCAATAATATGTAATTTGCTTAACATGGTAGAAAGTAGTGTAAATGTAACTTCTCAAGGTGGAACAGTTAAAATAGATATAGGAGATTTCTATTATATGACAGGTCCAGCAGTAAAAATATGTGAAGGTGTTTTGGAGGTTTAATTAATGGCTATAAGTATGACTGGTTTTGGAAGAGGAGAATACAAAGATGATAATTATTACTTTTTAGTAGAGTGTAAAACAATAAATCATAAGTATTCAGATATAAACATACGTCTTCCAAGAAAAATTTCATTTTTAGAGGATAAGGTTAGAAATTTAGTAAAAAATTATGTAAAAAGAGGAAGAGTAGATTTATACATAAAATTTGACTTATTAGGCAAAGAAGATGTAAACTTAAACTTTGATGAGGGATTAGCATCTCAATATATAGATATACTAAAAGAAATAAAAAATAAATTTGACATTATAGATGATATTAGTGTTATGAATGTTGCAAAGTTTCCTGATATTGTGAAAATAGAAGAAAAAGAAGAAGATGAAGATTTATTATGGTCAATGTTGAATCAAGCAGTTGAAGATGCATTAATCAAATTAAGAGAAATGAGAAGTGAAGAAGGTAAAAAATTAGCTGAAGATATTACCATGAGATGTGATTTATTAAAAAATCACATAGAAGAAATTGAAAAATATTCAAGTAGTGTTGTAGAAGATTATAGAGAAAAATTGAATTTGAGAATAAGTGAATTGTTGGATGACCCTAGTATAATAGATGAGAATAGATTAGCACAAGAAGTTGCAATATATGCAGATAAAAGCAGTATAACAGAAGAAATAGTTAGATTTAAAAGTCATATAGGTCAACTTAAAAATACTATATTTAAAGACGACTCTATAGGTAGAAAAATAGATTTCTTAATACAAGAGATGAATAGAGAAACTAACACTATAGGTTCGAAGTCATCTGACATAAATATAACTAATTTAGTAGTGGAAGTAAAAAGCGAATTAGAAAAAATAAGAGAACAAATACAAAATATAGAGTAAGAATACAATATTAGAAGGGGAATGCTTAAATGTTTGCGAAAAAAGGATTATTGCTAGTTGTATCAGGACCATCAGGTGCAGGAAAAGGTACTATTTGCAAAGAACTACTTAAAGAAAATGATACAATAAAACTTTCTGTATCAGCTACTACAAGAAAACCAAGAACTGGAGAAGTTGATGGAGTAAATTATTTCTTCATAAGCAAGGAAAAGTTTGAAGAAATGATAAAAAAAGGTGAGTTTTTGGAGTATGCTCAAATTTATGATAATTTTTATGGGACTCCAAAAGCAGCAATAATGGAATGTTTAGAAAGAGGACAGGATGTACTATTAGAAATTGAAATGCAAGGAGCAAAACAAATAAAAGAAGTTTGTCCAGAGGGAGTATTTATATTTGTACTACCACCATCACTTAAAGAATTAAAAAATAGAATTGTTGGAAGAGGTACAGAAACAGAAGCTGAAATAGAGAAGAGATTTAGTTGTGCATATGAAGAAATTAAAATGATTAAGGATTATGATTATTTTATATTTAATGAAGATGTAAAAACATCTGCTAAAGAAATAGAAGGTATAATATCATCTGAAAAGAATAAAGTTAGCAGATATAAAAATATTATAATAGAGAAATTCAAGGAGGAATTATAATTATGTTAAAACCATCTATCAATGAGGTACTAGAAAAAATAGACAACAGATACTATTTAGTAGGAACTGTTTCAAAGAGAGCAAGAAAATTAATTGATGGAGAAGAACCATATGTTTCAAATAAAGCTAAGGAAAAACCTGTATGTGTAGCAACTAAAGAAGTTGCAAGTGGAAAAATAACATATAGATTATTGACAGAGGAAGAAATAGAAATCGAAGAAGCTAGACACCATGCTGAGCAACACCAACAAATTTCAGAAGAGGAGTAAGGTCATGCTAAAAGATAAAACTGTTGTAATTGGCATAAGCGGCGGAATAGCTGCATATAAGGCTTGTGATGTTGTAAGTAAGTTAAAAAAACTAAATGCAAATATCCATGTTATAATGACAAAATCAGCAACAGAATTTGTTAAACCACTTACATTTCAATCACTGAGTCAAAATTATGTAGTAGAAGATATGTTTGAAGAACCAAAAACTTGGGAAGTTGAGCATATATCATTAGCAAAAAAAGCAGATTTATTCTTAATAGTGCCAGCAAGTGCAAATGTTATAGGAAAGATTGCAAATGGTATAGCTGACGATATGTTAACAACTACTGTTATGGCAACCAAAGCACAGGTTCTGATGGCACCAGCTATGAATACTAATATGTATGAAAATCCAATTGTACAAAAAAATATACAAACTTTAAAGAGCTTTGGATATAAATTTATTGAACCAGAAAGTGGAAGACTTGCATGTGGAGATATTGGAGCAGGTAAACTAGCTAATCCAGATGTAATAGTGGAGGAAGTTTTAGCTAATCTTACTAAAGAGCAAGATTTAAAAGGTCAAAGTATAATAGTTACAGCTGGCCCAACTGTAGAAAGTATAGACCCAGTAAGATATCTAACTAATAGGTCTTCTGGAAAAATGGGATATTCTATAGCAAGAGAAGCTATATCTAGAGGTGCTGATGTAACATTAATATCAGGTCCTACAAATCTTTCTATTCCACAAAACCTTAAAAAGTTTGTTCAAATAGAGTCAGCACAAGATTTATATGAAGCAGTAGTATCAAATTTAAGTGAAAATAAAATAGTAATTCAAAGTGCAGCAGTTGCAGATTATAAACCAAAAACTTATTCTGACAAGAAAATTAAAAAGAAGAATGATGATTTATCAATAGAACTAAGTAGGAATTATGATATTGCTTATGAAATAGGAAAAATAAAAGAAGATAAGATATTAGTAGGATTTGCAGCTGAAACTAATGACCTTATAGAACATGCCAAAGGAAAAATAAAAAAGAAAAATCTAGATTTTATTGTGGCAAATGATTTAACTAAAGAGGGTGCTGGTTTTAGAGCTGATACTAATATTGTAAAAATAATAGATGTAGAAGGAAATATTACTGAGTATCCTAAAATGAAAAAAGAAGAAGTAGCCAATGTTATTTTAAATAAAATTAAAGCATTGCTTGAGAAATAAGACCTTTTTTAAATATGATATTTGTGTATTTTATCACAGCTAAAGTGGCTGAAAGCTGCAATTTAATTTTAGCGAGTAAAAACTCGCAAATGTCAGTTAAATTGTAGTTTTCAGCATTTATTTTGTCATAAAGTATAAAATATAACTAATAGTTAATTATTAAAATAGAGTTAATATTGTTAATAACTTGAAATTGTTTATATATTAGAATATGAACAGTAGATTAAATTTAAGTAGAGGTTTTACAATGAAAAAATATGCAAAGGTAATAGTTAGAAGTAATACTATATACACAGATAATTTATTTACATATCAAATTCCTGTATTTTTATCTGAGGTTATAAGCGTTGGACACAGAATATTAGTGCCATTTGGAAAAGGTAATAAACCAACAGAAGCCTTTGTATTTCAATTTACAGATAGTTTAGATGAAAAAATAAAAATAAAAGAAATTATTGATGTATTGGATGAAAATCCAATATTTAGAGAAGAAGACTTAGAATTGGTTTATTGGATGAAAAATAGATATTTGTGTACCTATATAGAATGTATAAATTTGATATATCCAAAAGGATACAAACTAAATAATTATAAAGTAATCTTATTGGGTGAAAATTTAAGTGGATTAAACGATATTGAATTAAATGAAAAAATATCAACTTTAAGTGATAAAAATAGAGAGATAGTAGAAAAAGTAATTAATAGTAAAGGAAAACTTAAGGTTGAAAAGTTAAAATATATACCAAATCTAAATAGTTCTTTATATACAATGAATAAAAATGGAATTATAAAACTATGTTGGGAATACAAAAATCACAAGAACGAGAAGAAAGTATGTTATATATCTTTGAGTTTGGAAAGTGATAAAATTGATGATTATATAGAACAAAATAAAATAAATGTAGGAAGTAAACAAAAAGAAATATTAAGTTTTCTTAAACATAATGAACATGTAGAGATAAATGATTTATTGGATTTATTAAATGCTTCAAAACAAAGTGTAAATTCTTTAAGTAAGAAAAAGTTGATAACCCTAGAATTTAAGGACTATTATAGAGAACCAAAAAGTATTTACAAATCCATATCAAAAAGTATAAAATTAAACAATGAGCAACAACAAGCGGTTGATGAGATAAAGTCGAATATGTTTATGGATAATAAAAAACCATACTTAATTCATGGAGTAACTGGAAGTGGAAAAACTGAAGTTTATATGGAAATAATAGAATTTGCATTAAGTCAAGGTCTAGATAGTATATTCTTAGTTCCAGAGATAGCATTAACTCCTCAAACAATAGATAGGCTAAAAAGTAGGTTTGGAGATTTAGTTGGAGTGTTTCACAGTAAACTATCTGAAGGAGAAAAACATGATGTTTATAAGGCTGTCAAAGCAGGGAAAGTAAGAGTTTTAATTGGAGCTAGGTCGGCTCTATTTGCACCTTTTAATTCTTTAGGATTGATAATAATTGATGAATTTCATGAGTCATCATATAAGTCTGAGAAAAATCCAAAATTTAATGCTATAGAAGTGGCTAGATTTATGGCATTAAAAAATAATTTAACTCTTATTTTAGGTTCAGCAACACCTTCAATTGAAGAGTATTATAGGGCAAAATCAGGTGAATACAAACTTATAAATATAAAGAGGAGAGCAAATGATAAACCTCTTCCAAATATTGAAGTGGTAGACATGAAAGATGAACTAGATAAAGGCAATAGAAGTATATTTAGTCTGAAACTCCAAAAAGAAATAAGTTGTGCGATTGAAGAAAATAGTCAAGTAATACTGTTTTTAAATAGAAGAGGTTATGCAAATTTTGTATCTTGTAGAAAGTGTGGATATGTGTTCCAATGTGAAAATTGTGATATATCTTTAACTTATCATAAGAAAAGTAATACTGGAAGATGCCACTATTGTGGATATGAGAAAGAAATTCCAAAAGAGTGTCCTGAATGTAAAAGTAATTATGTTAAACCATTTGGAGTTGGAACTCAAAAAATTGAGGAGGAATTAAAATATATTTTTCCAGATATAAAAACTTTGAGAATGGATAAGGATACAACTTCAAAAAAAGGTGCTTTAGATGAGATACTAAATAAATTCAAAGATAAAGAAGCTAATGTACTGATTGGAACGCAGATGTTAAGTAAAGGGCTGGATTTTGAGAATGTAACTTTAGTAGGTATTTTATCTGCAGATATGATACTAAATTTTCCAGATTTTAAAAGTTTTGAAACTACATTTCAATTGATAACTCAAGTTTCTGGAAGAGCAGGGAGAGCAGATAAAGAAGGAAAAGTAGTGCTTCAAACCTATGATACTGAACACTATGCTATTAAGCATGCTATTGAATATGATTATGAAGGTTTTTATGAGGATGAGATAAAAATAAGAAAAGCATTTGGATATTCTCCTTTTAATAACATGTTGAGTGTAGTTGTTAGTGGTGAAGATGAGAGGTTAGTGGTAAAAAATATAAAAAATATGCATGCATCATTGATTTATTTATTAGAAAAAAGGGGTATAAATGATTTAGGATTTATATTAGGACCAAACCCATGTTCAATATCAAAAATAAATCAAAATTATAGATGGCAAATACTCTTTAAAGATGAAAATATTGAAATTAATCTGTTAAAGGGTATAATAAAATATATATGTATAACAAAACGAGATTTGATATTTGATAAGAATATCAATGTATCTATAGATATTAATCCAAATAGTGTATTATAAATTTAGGAGGAAGTACAATGGCTTTAAGACAAATAGTTCAAATAGGAGAACCAGTATTAAGAAAGAAATCAAAAAAGGTTGAAAAAATTGATGAAAAGATAATACAATTATTAGATGATATGGCAGAAACTATGTATGATGCAGAAGGTGTCGGATTAGCTGCACCTCAAGTTGGAATTTTAAAAAGAGTAGTAGTAATAGATGTTGGAGAAGAGCTTATAGAACTTATAAATCCTGAAATAATAGAAACATCTGGAGAGCAAATAGATGAAGAAGGGTGTTTAAGTGTTGTTGGAGAAGCTGGAGAGGTTAGAAGACCAAATTATGTAAAAGTTAGAGCTTTAAATAGAAATGGTGAAACAGTAGAGTTAGAAGGAGAAGAACTTTTAGCTAGAGCATTTTGTCATGAAATAGACCACTTAGATGGAATTCTATTTGTTGATAAAATAGAAAAGTAGTAGGAGTTGATTTGATGAAAATAGTATTTATGGGAACTCCAGATATAGCAGTTCCTTGTTTACAAAAAATAATAGATGAGAAGTATGAAATATTAGGTGTTGTAACTCAACCAGATAAACCAAAAGGAAGAGGTAAAAAACTGGGTATGAGCCCAGTAAAAGAACTTGCAATTGGAAATAATATACCTGTATATCAACCAATCAAGGCTAGAGATAAAGAATTTATAGATATAATGAAATCTTTAAATCCAGATGTAATAGTGGTTGTAGCTTTTGGGCAGATACTTCCAAAAGAAATATTAGAAATTCCTAGACTTGGATGTATAAATGTTCATGTTTCTTTACTTCCAAAATATAGAGGTGCGGCACCTATAAATTGGGTAATAATAAATGGTGAAGAAAAGACTGGTGTTACAACTATGTACATGGATGAAGGTCTGGATACTGGAGATATGATACTAAAGACAGAAGTAAATCTTGATGAAAATATAACAGCAGGAGAACTTCATGATAAAATGATGAATATAGGAGCAGAAACTTTAAAAGAAACATTAAAGTTAATTGAAGAAGGAACTGCACCAAGAGAAGTACAAAATCATGAGGAATTTTCTTATGCTCCAATAATGAATAAATCATTAGGTAATATAGATTTTTCAAAAAGTGCTAGGGAGATACATAATTTAGTTAGAGGTGTAAATCCATGGCCAAGTGCTTATACTACCTACAATGGTGTTACAATGAAAATTTGGAAAACTAAAGTGTTAAATGAGAAAAGTACTAAAGGTGCAGGTACGATAATTGATGTAAGTAAAGAAGGAATAAAAGTAAGTACTAGAGATAAGGTGCTTTTAATTGAAGAAATTCAGATGCCAAATAAAAAGAGAATGTTGGTTGGTGAATATATAAAAGGGAATACTATAGAAACTGGTTTAGTATTGGGTTAGGTGAAAAGTATGACAGATATAAAGAAGTATTTAACAAGTGTTGGGATTTTAATTTTAATATTATGGATTTTGATAGGAGTTGTAAATTTTTTTATAATAAATTTAACTCAAATATTTTCTTTAGCAATAAATATTATAATAATATCACTAATACTTATAATACTATGTTCAACAGCAGTTACTTATAGAGTAATTAAAGGAAAGAATGTTAACTCAAATATAATGAAAATAAATTTTAAGATTGTCAGTGGATTATTTCCCATTATATCTTTCATTGCATCATCATTTGGTATGTCAAAAAGTGAGATTAGAAGGATATATATAAAGTTAAATAATGAATATATATACAGTAATAAATATAATTTTAATCCAGAGGATATAATAATTTTAATACCTCATTGTATTCAAGAGAATAGTTGTAAATTAAAAGTTACTAATGATATAGATAATTGTAAAGAATGTGGAAGATGCAACATAGGAGAATTAATTAAGCTAAAGGAAAGAACTAATGTAAAAATATTTGTAGCTACAGGAGGAACTTTAGCTAGAAAAATCATAATAGAAAATAAACCTAAAGCTGTTATAGCTGTTGCATGTGAAAGAGATTTAACGTCTGGAATACAAGATATTAAAAAAATTCCTGTTTTAGGTGTATTTAACAAAAGGCCTAATGGACCTTGTGTAAATACTAATGTAGACATGGTAGATATTGAAAAAGCTATAGACTTTTTAACAGGAAAAAATATATTAGCTTACAATTAAACTGTTTTTAAGTTATGTGAATATTAAGAGGATGTATAAAAAATATATTTTAGGAGAGTGTTATTTATGTACCCTATGTATGGCGGTTTTTGGGGATTTGACCCAACAATGGTTATATTAATTCCAGCTATATTATTTACTGTATATGCACAATTTAAAGTAAGTTCAACAACAAATAAGTATTTAAGAGTAAATGCACGTAGAGGATATACTGGAGAGCAAACAGCAAGAAGAGTGCTTGATTCAAATGGTTTGTATGATGTAAAGATAGAAATGGTTAGAGGGCATCTAAGTGACCATTATGACCCAAGAAGAAAGGCTGTAAGACTGTCAGAAGATGTATATTATGGAACATCTATAACTTCTGTTGCAGTAGCTGCACATGAATGTGGTCATGCGATACAACATGCTAAAGGTTACGCACCTCTTCAAATAAGAAGTAGCTTAGTACCAGTAGTAAATTTTGCTTCAAGTATATCTTGGTTTTTAATATTTATAGGATTTATTATGGCTGGTCCATTTTTAGAAATTGGGATACTATTATTTTCAGCTTCAGTATTATTCCAAATAATAACATTACCTGTAGAATTTAATGCTTCAAGTAGAGCAATCGTTCAACTTGGAAATTTAGGTATTATAGATGAGAGTGAGTCAAGACAAAGTAGAAAGGTACTTTCAGCAGCAGCTTTAACATATGTTGCAGCAGCGTTGGTTTCAATACTTCAATTACTTAGATTGTTACTGATAGCTCAAAGAAGAAATGACTAAAAGTAAAGTGGGTTGTTTAGAAACAACCCTTTTTTATGTTTAATAAAAGGGAGAAATTTATATGGATGCAAGAGAAATTGGATTTAAAGTATTATGTGATATAGAGAAAAATGATAACTATTCAAATATTGCAATAAATAAACATTTTAAAAATTTAGAAATAAGTGACATGGATAGAGGGCTTGCAACAGAATTAATCTATGGAGTAGTAGAAAATAAGTATTATTTAGATTATATAATCAATAAACTTTCAAAAATAAAAGTAAAAAAAATGTCAACTTATGTTAAAATCTTTTTAAGAATGGGAACATATCAGATTTTGTTTTTGGATAGTATATCTGATTATGCAGCAGTTAATGAAACTGTAAAATTATCTAAGAAATATGATAAAAAGTCTTCTGGTTTCATAAATGCTATTCTTAGAAATGAAATAAGAAACAAAGATACTATAATGGACATAACTGATGAAGATAGTGTAAAATACTTATCAATAAAGTATTCTTATAATTCTTGGATTATAAAAAATTGGATAGATAAATTTGGACAAGAATTTACTGAAGATTTGTTGGAAGCGAACAATGAAAAGCCTAGTATCTATATAAGGACAAACACACTTAAAATAAGCAGAGAAGAACTTATTGAAAAGTTAAATGAAATGGGCATTACATGTTTAAAAGTTCCTATGGTAGAAGAAGCTATTAAAGTCGAAAAAATGAAAAATATAGAAAATAATGAATTATTTAAGGCTGGTTTATTTACAATTCAAGATATAAGCTCTATGATAGTAGGGAAAGTAATTAATCCAAGAGAAGGTTCATTTGTTTTGGATGTATGTAGTGCTCCTGGAGGGAAATCTACTCACTTAGCTACTTTAATGAACAATACTGGTCATGTAGTAGCTAGAGATATTTTTGAGCACAAACTAAAGCTCATAAAGTCTACTGTAAACAGATTAGGTCTTAAAAATGTATGTGTAGAAAAATTTGATGCTTCTGAGATTGATGAAAAGAGTATAAGTAAATTTGATTATGTTTTAGCAGACGTTCCTTGCTCTGGGTTTGGTATAATAAGACGTAAACCAGAGATTAAATATAAGAAAGAAGAAGAGTTAAAAGACATTACTTCTATACAAAAGAAAATTCTAGAAAATGCATCTAAGTATGTTAAAATTGGTGGAACTTTAGTATATAGTACATGTACAATTCAAGATGTGGAAAATATAAGTATAATTACTTCTTTTATTGAAGAAAATAATAATTTTCAATTGACTCCAATTGATGCAGTAAATGTAGACTTGGACAATCAGGATAAAGGGTATTTAAAGATATATCCTCATGTCCACGGTATAGATGGTTTTTTCATAGCAAAATTAAAAAGAATAAGGTAGTGAGAGAATGGAAAAGAAAAAAGTAGTATTAAAAAATTTTACTGAAGATGAACTTAAAGAATTTATGAAAACTATAGATGAAAAGCCCTTTAGAGGAAGTCAAATATTCTCTTGGATATATAAGGGTGCAAAAACTTTTGATGATATGAATAATATACCAAAAAGTTTGAGAAACAAATTAGAAGAAGTTTCATGTATAGGACATATAGATATAGAATTAAAGTTGGAATCTAAGGTGGATAGTACAAAAAAATATTTGTTTTTATTAGATGATGGAAATATAATAGAAACTGTGATGATGGATTATGATAGTAGAGTTACTGTATGTGTATCTAATCAAGTTGGCTGTAGGATGGGATGTAATTTCTGTGCATCTACAATGGATGGATTGATTAGAAACTTAGAGCCATGGGAGATTTTAGACCAAGTTATTAAAATTCAAGAAGATACTGGTAAAAGGGTATCAAATCTTGTGTTGATGGGAAGTGGTGAACCACTTGATAATTTTGAGAATACAAAACAATTTTTAAAAATAATTAACGAAAAAAATGGTCTTAATATAGGGTATAGACATATAACTCTTTCAACTTGTGGAATAGTACCTAAAATGTATGAATTGGCAGATTTAGAAATAGCTATAAATTTAGCTTTATCACTTCATTCACCATATGATGAAGAAAGAAGAAAAATTATGCCTATAGCAAATGCTTATTCTATTAATGAAATATTAGATGCTTGTAGATATTATATAAAAAAAACAAATAGAAGGGTTACATTTGAATATTCTCTTATAAAAGGAGTAAATGATTCAGAAAAAGAAGCAAAAGCATTAGCTAAGCTCTTAAAAGGTATGCTATGTCATGTAAATTTAATACCAATAAATAAAGTTGAAGAAAGAGAATATGAAAAGCCAGATAAAGCATTTATTTATAAGTTTAGGGATAGTTTGGAGAAAAACAACATACCTGCCACAGTGAGGATGTCTATGGGTTCTGATATTAGTGGAGCTTGTGGTCAATTGAGAAGAAAATACAAGTAATTTGTAAGGAGGAAGTCGTATGGTTTATAGTTGTGCCTCACATATAGGGAAAATAAGAAAAAATAATGAAGACTATTGTGGGGGAGAAGTTATAGATACAGAACATGGTCCAGTAGGAATATTTGCCATAGCTGATGGAATGGGTGGACATAAAAAAGGTGAGGTCGCCAGTAAATTAGCAGTAGAAAACATAATTGATTTTCTAAAAGAAAACTTATTACAACATGATAACGTAAAAATAGACTATATAGATGATATATTAAAACAGGCTTATAATAATGTAAACTCAATTGTGCACAAAAAATCTATGGAAGATATAGAATTTGAAGGAATGGGAACTACATTAGTTACAGCTATAGTGTATAATAATGTCTTATATGTGGCAAATGTTGGAGATAGCAGATGTTATTTGTTAACAGATGAAAAATTTGATAAAATAACTATAGACCATTCCGTGGTTGAAGAACTTATGATGGCTCATGTTATTACAGAAGAAGAGGCAAGAATACATCCACAAAGGAATAGAATAACTAGAGCAATTGGAACAGATGATATGGTTGTTGTAGATATTTTTAAGAAAGATATCAAAAAAGGTGATATAATACTTCTTGCGACAGATGGATTAACTGGGTTTATTAATGATGAAGATATAAGAGATTTAATATTAGATTATGAATATGAGAGAATTACCAATATAAGTGAAGAATTGATAAGTATGGCCAATGATGTTTCTGGTAAAGATAATGTTTCGGTTATAGTGATAAAAGTATAATTAGGACGGTGATATTGTGGGAGATACAATTTTAGGAAATCGATATGAAATCATCAGGAAGATTGGTGATGGAGGAATGGCCTTTGTATATGAGGCAAAAGACAGGTTATTAAACAGGACTGTTGCACTTAAGGTACTTAGACCTGAATTTGTAGATGACGATGAGTTTTTAACAAAATTTAAAAGAGAGGCAGAGGCAGTAGCAAGTCTTTCCCATCCAAATATAGTAAATGTTTATGATGTTGGTGAAGATGGAAAAGTTCACTATATTGTAATGGAATTTGTAGATGGAAAGAATCTAAAAGAGATTATACAAGATGAAGGTATATTAGATGAATATACTGCATTAGATATAACAAAACAAATAGCTATGGCACTTAGCGCTGCACATAAAAAGGGTATTATACATAGAGATATAAAACCTCATAATATTCTAATATCCAATGAAGGAAGAGTAGTAAAAGTAGCTGATTTTGGTATAGCTAAAGCTGTTTCAAACTCAACAATGACCAATATTGGTAGTATAATAGGCTCAGTGCACTATTTTTCACCAGAACAGGCTAAAGGTAAATTTGTAACTAATAATGCTGATTTATATTCTTTAGGTATAGTTTTATATGAAATGTTGATAGGAAAAGTTCCATTTAGAGGAGACAGTCCAATTTCTATAGCACTTCAACATATTAATGATGATATAGATTTTACATCAGAAGAAAAAGTTAGGATTCCTCAAAGTGTAAGAACTACAATAAAAAAACTTACAGAAAAATCTAGTGCAGATAGATACCAAACTGCTGAAGAGTTGATAGAAGATATAGAGTATATAGAAAAAAATATTGATTTAGATTTTATAAAAGAATATGATGATTTTGCAACTAAGAAAATTGATGAAAGAGAAATTAACAAAGTTGTAAATCCAGTACCTGTAAAGCCAACACTTGAAAAGGTAGCTAAACCTGTTGAAGTTGCTGATTTAGACGATGATGAAGATTATTATGATGATTTTTATGAAGATGATGAAGAAGATGAAGATGAGGAAGAGATAATGAGAGCTAAAAAGAACCAGAAACCTAAGAATACTCCAAGTAAGAGGACTAAGAAAAAGAAGAAAAAACAGGAAAGTCCAAAGGCAAGAAGAAGATTAAAAGTAATTGCAGCTGTTTTGATACTAATACTATGCACTCAAGTATTCTTAGCATATAAGTTTTTATTTGCAGGAGGATTTGGCAATAAATCTTTGACTGTTCCTAATCTTGTAAATATGACATTAGAAGAAGCTCAAAGTGCTGTTGAAAAAGAAGGATTATCCTTAAGTGTAAAAAGTGAAGAGTATAGTAGTGAAGTTGATAAAAATTGTATAATATCACAGACACCTGAAGGTGGAAGTACAAATGTCAAAAAGGGTGATACTATAAATGTTGTTGTAAGTAAAGGTTCAAATCAGGCTTCTGTTCCTAATGTAGTGGGACTTACTTTAAGTAATGCAAAACAACTTATTGAAGAAAATAACTTAAAAGTGGGGACAGTTAAGTATGAATATAGTTCAATATATAAAGAAGGTACTGTTTTAAATCAGAGCCCAGGAGCTAGTTCATCAAGAGTTCAAGAGGGTGATGAAATAAATTTATATGTAAGTAAAGGTTCAGAGAAGTCAAATACACAGACTCCGACAACACCAAATAAAACACCAACAACACCAGATGATGATACTACAACAGGACCTGGTTCAAACTCAGGAAACAGTGGAGGAAACTCAGGAGGTTCAAATTCAGGAAATAATGGAGGAAACTCAGGAAATAATGGAGGAAACTCAGGAGGCTCAAACTCAGGAAATAATGGAGGAAATTCAGGAGGCTCAAACTCAGGAGATAATGGAGGAAACTCAGGAGGTTCAAATTCAGGAGATAATGGGGAGAATTCAGGAGGTTCAAGTTCAGGAGGCTCAAACTCAGGAGATAATGGAGGAAACTCAGGAGGTTCAAGCTCAGGAGGTAACGGAGAAACTCCATCAGGCACTGGCGGAAATATTGGTAAAACAGAATAAATATTAGCAAAATAAGAGCTGTCCTTTTATAGAAAATATTTTCTTTAAAGGGCAGTTTGTTTTGTATAAAATATTGAATTGGTTATAATAAAGGAGAAAAGTATTTATGAAAAATAAAACAGTCTTAATTACAGGGGGCTCTAGAGGCATTGGAAAAGCTTTATCTAAGGCTTTTGCAAAAGAAGGTTACAATGTATTAATAAATTTTAATAAGTCAGAAAATGAAGCTAAAGAGTTGTATACTATATTGAATGAAAAAAATTTTTCTGTAAAACTTTTTAAAGCTGATGTTTCAAATAGAGAAGATGTAGAGAATATGATGGACTATTGTGTAAAGGAATTTGGAGGATTGGATATCCTAGTGAACAATGCTGGTATAAGTCAAGACAAATTGTTTACAGATATAACTGATGAAGACTGGGATAATATGATGAATATTAATTTAAAAGGAAGTTTTTATTGTTCTCAAGTTGCTTTAAAATACATGATATCAGAGAAAAAAGGAAATATAATTAATATATCTTCTATTTGGGGTATCTCAGGTGCTTCTTGTGAAGTGCATTATTCTATAACAAAAGCAGGTATGATAGGTATGACAAAGGCACTAGCTAAAGAAGTAGGACCATCAAATATTAGAGTAAATAGCATAGCTCCAGGTGTTATTAATACTGATATGTTATCTGGATATAATGAGGAAGATATAAATGTTCTTGTAGAAGAAACTCCTTTAATGAGATTGGGAACTCCAGAAGACATAGCAAATTGTGCTATTTTCTTAGCATCAGACAAATCAAACTTTATCACTGGTCAGGTAATTAGTCCAAATGGAGGATTTGTTATTTAAAAAAAATGTGGTATTATATAAAAATAGGAAGGAATAACACAATATACTACTCATAAACAGTACATGTTTATATAAATTTTATAAAGGGAGGCATTTGATGCTAGAAGGAAAAATTATAAAGGGGATTAGTGGATTTTATTATGTAGATACAGATAATGGTATTTATGAATGTAAGGCTAGAGGAATATTTAGAAAGCAGAAAATAACACCTCTAGTTGGTGATAGAGTCAAAATAAATATTGTTGATGAAGATGAAAAAAAAGGTATCTTAGAAGAAATAGATAGTAGAGATACAGAACTTATAAGACCTCCTATAGCAAATGTAGATAAGGCATTAATAGTATTTGCAATAAAAAATCCTAAACCAAACTTATCTCTTTTAGATAGATTTATAGTTTTGGCAGAAAAAGAAAATTTAGAAACTGTAATAATCCTTACAAAAGCAGATTTAGATGATAACGATACATTAGAAACTGTTAAAAATATATACGAACTTAGTGGATATAAGGTCATTCCTGTAAGCAATATTACTAAGTTAAATATAGATAAAGTAAAAGAAGAATTAAAAGAAAGTGTAGTAGTATTTGCAGGTCCATCTGGAGTTGGAAAATCAAGCTTACTAAATGAAATAGATGAAAACTTTAAACTGCAAACAGGTGTGGTAAGTGATAAAATAAAAAGGGGAAAACACACTACTCGTCATGCTGAACTTTTAAAGTTGGAATTTGGTGGAATGGTTGCAGATACACCAGGTTTTAGTTCTCTTGCACTTGAAGATATAGAAGAAGTTGAACTTAAAGATTATTTTATAGAATTTGATAAATTTAATGATTGTAAGTTTGGTTCAAAATGTATTCATGAAAATGAACCTAATTGTTCTATAAAAGAAGCTGTTGCAAATGGAGAAATATCTAAAGAAAGATATGATAGTTATATACAGCTACTAAATGAAATAAGACAAAATAACAGTAGGAGGTATTAGAAACATGATTAAATTAGCACCATCAATATTATCAGCAGACTTTGCAAAATTATTAGAAGATGTGAGAAAGGTAGAAAGAGCAGGATGTGAATATCTTCATATTGATGTAATGGATGGACACTTTGTACCAAACATTACATTAGGACCACTTGTAGTTAAAAGTTTAAAGAAAGAAAATATAAATATGACATTTGATGCTCATCTTATGATAGAAAATCCAGATAAGTACATTGAAGAGTTTGTAAAGGCAGGGTGTGACATAATAACTGTTCATCAGGAAGCTTGTGTACATCTACATAGAACTATACAAAATATAAAATCACATGGAATAAAAGCAGGTGTAGTACTTAATCCAGCTACACCAATAGACACTATTAAACATGTACTACCTGATTTAGATATGGTATTATTAATGTCTGTTAATCCTGGATTTGGAGGACAATCATTTATACCTTGTGTATTAGATAAAATTAAAGAATTAAAAGCACTTATAGATAGTAAAGGATTAAACATTGATATAGAGGTTGATGGTGGTATAAGCCCTAAAAATGTAGCTGAAGTCGTACAAGCAGGAGCGAATGTAATAGTAGCAGGTTCTGCAATATTTGGAAGTGATGACATTCAAGAAACAGTTAATCTATTTAGAAAGAATGCTTCTCTTGAAGAGCTGGTTTAAATTTAAGAATGAAAATCTGTATTGTTTTAAATGGTGAAATAGAAGATTACGAAGTTACAAGAGATATTATAATTAAAGAATGTTATGACTGCATAATATGTGCAGATGGAGGGGCAAATCATGCCTATAAAATGGAAGTAATGCCAGATTATATATTAGGAGATTTAGATTCGGTAGAAGAAGATAAAATAAACTTCTATAAAAATCAAGGTGTTAAATTTGAAAAATATCCATCTAAGAAAGATGAAACTGATACAGAACTATGTCTTTTTTTAGCTAAGACTCTTAAAGCAAACCATATTGATTTTTTTGGTGCTTTAGGTGGAAGGATTGACCACACTCTTGCAAATATAAAGTTATTATATTATTTAAAAGAATATGGTATATACTCTAGGATACTATCAGATAGAGAAGAGATGTATATAGTTGAAAATGAAGAAATTACATTGTCTGGAAAACCAGGTGATACTATTTCTGTAATAGCTATAAAAGGTGATGCTAAAGGTGTAACACTTACTGGTTTAGAATATCCTCTAGATAACTATTATATGAAATACTCTATACCTATTGGAATATCTAATGTTATGTTGAGCAATTCTTGCAAGATTAAGGTAGAGCAAGGCTGTGTACTTGTAGTTAGAAATTTATAAAAATCGATTTTGGTAATTGATTTTATATTACATAGCAGATACAATCAAGTAAAATATATTTATGATTGTATCTGCTTTTTAGTATATAATTATAAAGATATAATAAATTTTGACATAAGGGGGATTTTTTGTGGTAGATAGTATTATTTTTGATTTAGATGGAACATTATGGGATTCAACAGAAGAAGTATGCAAGGTTTGGCAGGATGTTTTAAGTAAACATAAAGAAATCGATTTAAATGTCACAAAAGATTTATTTAGAAGTGTTATGGGGCTTTCTTTTGATGAAATAGCAAATCGTTTATTTCCAAACTTAAATGAAGAAGAAAGAATGAATTTATTAAATGAATGCTCTTTAAAAGAATGTGAATATCTATCTGAAAATGGAGCTAAATTATTTGATGATATAGAAGATACTCTTAAGTTACTATCTAAAGAGTATAAGTTATTTATAGTAAGTAATTGCCAAGCTGGATATATAGAGTCTTTTTTAAAAGCACACAAATTGGAACAGTATTTTATAGATTTTGAATGTCCTGGAAATACTGGTTTACATAAAGGGGAGAATAACAAACTTATAATTGATAGAAATAAATTAATGAGTCCAATCTATGTTGGAGATACACAAGGTGATGCAAATAGTGCTAAATTTGTGAACATACCTTTTATATATGCAAAATATGGATTTGGGAATGTAGATGGATATGATTATTTTATAGAATCATTTAAAGATTTGTTAGAACATGATATATTAAAATAAGATGATTTTAAAGATTATATTAAAATAATAAAAAAGTTATGGGGGGATTTAAAAAATGGAATTACAAGATACTATTTTTAAAAGACAAAGTGTAAGAAAGTTTAAAAATCAAGATGTATCAGATGAAGATATCTTAAAAATGATAAAAGCAGCAGGAGCAGCTCCATCAGGAAAAAATATTCAAAACTGGCATTTTGTAGTTGTAAAACGTCGTGATTTAATGGAAAAGATAGCAGATGTGATAACTAAAAAGCAACAAGAAATACTTGTAGAAATGGATAAAGTGTCAGTAGAGAAAGCTAATAGATTTAGAAAATTTGTACCAAACTTTACATTATTTTATTTAAAAGCTCCAGTTTTAGTATTAGTTTTTACAAAGGTATATAATCCATCAGGATATTATGAATTAGAACTTATAGATGCACCTAAAGAAACTATAGATAAATTATTCATAAGAAATCCAGGTATGCAGAGTTTAGGTGCCGCAATTGAAAACTTTACACTATCAGCAATTGAACTAGGATATGGTTCTTGTTGGTTGACAAGTCAAAACTATGCAGCAGATGAAATCGAAGCTCTCTTAGAAACAGAAACTGGATTTGAAAAGGGAGAATATTTTTTAGGGGCAATGTTAGCACTTGGAGTACCAGAAGATAATTTAAAGAGTCCATCTAAAAAACCAGTAGAAGAAATATGTACATTTATAAAATAAAAGACAAGAATATTCTAAAAACAAAATGAGTTAAAAATAAATATTTTAAAAATTAAAAAGTAGATTTTATTGATATTAATTTTATATTTCAAATCGTTGATTTAATTAATACAATAAGAACTACTTTTTTTGTGTACATTAATTGTAAATATCTTCAAATCTTTAGAAAATCTTTAGAAAAGTATATATAATATCTTAAGTTTTTAACTTTAATATTAAGTATATAAACAAAATGAAAAAATACTAAATTTAGACTAAAGGGAGGTCTTTAAAATGAGCATTAAATACAAATAGCTAGAATAAAAAGATATAAATATATAAAGAAATGGAAAAACTTCTATCATATTGTATAATCATATATGTAAAGAAAATTTATTAAATTAATTGATATAAAGGAGATTAAAATGAATTCATATAATATTTTAGTGGTAGAAGATGAAAAGGAAATAGCAGATGCTATAGAAATATACCTATTAAATCAAGGATATAATGTTTTTAAGGGGTACAATGGACTGGAAGGTCTTAAGGTTATAGAAAACCAAGAGATACATTTAGCAATAGTTGATATAATGATGCCTAAAATGGATGGAATAACACTTACAATGAAGCTTAGAGAAAATCATAATTTTCCAGTAATAATGCTATCTGCAAAATCAGAAGAAGTTGATAAAATAATGGGGCTTAATATAGGAGCAGACGACTATGTAACAAAACCTTTTAAGCCATTAGAATTATTGGCTAGAGTTAATTCACAACTTAGAAGATACACTAAGTATCTAAACATGATTGGAAATAAAGAGCAAGATGTAGAAACTAATGATAGTGTGTTTACAATAGGTGGATTAGAATTAAATGAAGATACAAAAGAAGTTAGTATTGACGGAAAGTATATAAAAACAACTCCTATAGAATTTAAGATATTAAGCTTACTTATGAGGAACGCAGGAAGAGTGTTTTCTGCTGATGAAATATATGAAAGAGTTTGGAATGAAAATGCTGTAAATACAGATACAGTTATGGTACATGTTAGGAATATAAGGGAAAAGATAGAAATTGACCCAAAAAATCCTAAATATTTAAAGGTGGTGTGGGGTGTTGGATACAAAATTGAAAAAATTTAAAGATAAATATATAGTTACTATTATAGTTTTTATACTTATGTTATCAGCATCATTAGGTATGATTAGTCAATATTCTACTATACAAGCAAGTGCTAAAGGTGGAGCGAAAAATCCATTTGAACTGGAAAGTTTTGTAGAGAATATGTATAAAGGAAGTTATGTTTTATATCATAATATGAAGGAAGAGCAAGAAGGTAAGATGATACAACCATCAAAGCTCTTTATAAATGAAGAGACCATGAACTATATAAAAAATGTAGGTAAAGAAAAAGATTCTTATGATGGTTCAGAGACTTATTATACAGATGATAGTATTAATGCAGATTTTAATGAAAACTTTGAAAGTTGGGAGTCTTTCATTAAAGAGTCAGGAAAAAATTTAAAATATTATTTAGTTGATAAAGGAAGTAATTTTGAATTTTTTAATGAGAATAAAGAATTAGGAGCACTTGATACAACAAAGAATGATGGTTCAAAAGAAAACTCTGATGAAAATCAGTCAAAAAATACAAACATGAATGATGAGGAAAGACAAAAGCAGATTACGAATATAAAAGCAAACTATAGATTCTATATTGTAATGAATTTTGATAAAGATGGAAAAGTAAATGTTGTAGATTCTTATGGAGTAAATCAAAAAGTTATTAATCAAATGTTGTTATCTAAAGCAAGAGAAGATTTAATGGATACAAGTTTAGGTGAAAATTCAATTTCATATAAGCTATCTCCAATAAAAAATATGACATTAGTATATGCAGTACCTAAAGTAATAAGTAAAGGTGATAGTGGAGAGTATAGTTATGGAAATATTTATAATAATGATAATATAAGTTCATATATAAATAATGTAGAAAATAATTCTTATTATAAAATTTCTGGAATGATTTTAAAAATTATATTAGCTATAGTTGTGATTGTAGCTTTAGCATTCCCATATAGAAAATCTAAGGAGTTACTAGGATTTGATACATTATCAAGAATACCATTAGAGATACTTTTTATTGCTCTTGCTATTATACAAGGGATTGTAGATTTATATCCTACTGGTATAATAAGTGATACCTTGAATGGAAATTATGTGGAGTATCTGATAAACAATGATATAAGTGCTAAAATGGCAAGTATATTGGTAAGCCTAATGAATTTAACTTATTGGTTTGTAATCTTCTCAATAATATTTGTATTTATAACCCTTTTAAAACATATTTTAAATGTTGGAATAAAAGAGTATTTTATAAAGAATACTGTGACAGGAATGTTTTTTTTATGGTTGAGAAAATCAGGAAAAACAGTTATTAATCAAATTAGAATAATAGATTTAAAGGAAAAGCCAAATAAAACTATAGCTATAATTTTAGGAATAAACTTATTAATTATAGTTATAATGTGTAGTATGTGGTTCTTTGGAATAATACTTGCAGTGATATATTCAGTAATATTATTTAAGTTACTATCAGACTACTCTAAAAAGACAATATATGAATATAATCAACTTTTAGATGTTACGAAGAAAATTTCAGATGGAAACCTAGACGTAAATATGGAAAAAGATTTAGGATTTTTTAATCCTATAAAAGATGAACTAGGAAATATTCAAACTGGATTTAAAAAAGCTGTTGATGAAGAGGTTAAGAGTCAAAAGATGAAAACAGAGCTTATATCAAATGTATCACATGACTTAAAAACACCTCTTACATCTATAATCACTTATATAGATTTATTAAAAGATGAAAATATAACAGATGAAAATCGCAAGTTGTATATTGATACATTAGATAGAAAATCACAAAGATTACAACACTTAATAGAAGATTTGTTTGAAGTAAGTAAGGTAAATAGTGGAGATGTTCATTTGAATATAGTAAATGTAGATATTGTATCTTTAATGAAACAAACACTTTTAGAATTAGATGACAAAATTGCAGATTCATCTCTAATAGTAAAAAATAATTTTTCTAGTGAAAAAATAATATTACCACTAGATAGTCAGCGTACATTTAGAGTATTTGAAAATCTTATAATAAATATAAGTAAGTACGCAATGCCAAATTCAAGAGTGTATATTGATATTTTAGAAACAGATAATAAAGTAAATATTATGCTTAAAAACATGTCTGCAACTGAAATTGATTTTAGTGTAGATGATATAATGGAGAGATTTGTGAGAGGAGATAAGTCACGTAATACAGAAGGTTCTGGGCTTGGTCTAGCAATAGCAAAAAGTTTTATAGAGTTACAGGGCGGTAAGATGAATATAAGTGTGGATGGTGATTTATTTAAAGTTACGATTACTTTTAACAAAAACTAGAGTAGATTAGACTTTTTCAATAATTATAAAGTCTATAAAATAAAATTTTATAAGTATTGTTTTAAAACATTTTATAAACATTATTTCAAAACAGAATGATGATTTATTTTAAAAGGTGAATCCTAATATACAGGGTTCACCTTTTTATTTTACAAAATGTTATTTAGTGTTACGGAGTTTCTAAATAGTATAATATCTGGGTTTACTATTAACATAATGTTAGCAATTTCTTTTGAAATCTTGTATAAGATATTTTATACTATTTAATTACTATTGTTTGTACTTTACAATGTGCCAAAGAGTTTACCTCTATAGTTTTAGTATTTACTTCAAACTTTCTAGTATTATCATAGCTTTCATCAAGCATTGCACTATAAACACCATTGATATTTTTATTAATGTTAAGACTTCCTTCAGTATTTTTATTTTTCATACCATTGAAGATTCTAATTACAATTCCGTCTCCTTTTTCTTCTTTCTTTATTGCACTTACAGTAAAATTTGAATTATTTACATCCATCAAACTATATTCATTTTCATATATTTGTTCTTCATCTCTAAATGCAAATATAAGTCTACCATTTAAAAAGTCAGCATATTCATATATTTGTATAGGTGTTAAGAATCTCTTAGCTGTATTAGCTACATTGGCTTCATCAAATTTACTGTTGTAGATGTAAAGACCAAAGTCAAAGCTTAATTCTTTAAGCAATTGTGCATCTGGTGTTTCTATTATTTTTTCTCCAGAAGCTCTTCCCGGTCTATAAAGTAAATTTTCTCTTCCCATATATCCAAATGACCTGAATAGTGTTAATGCTATTGTATCTAAATTATCACCAACTATTTGATATTCTCTTACACAATCAGTTATTAATGCTACCCCTCTTTGTCCATCTTCTAGAGTAACAAAACTTTGCATTGGTTCAATAGTTATAGGCTTTTCTTGCCATGAGTGATTATCTCTTTTCCATAGTGCAAGGTCTTCTTCTAATACTGTTGGTCTTTGTATTATTCCAAATTGTTGATCTGCTATAGAAAACTTAGATGCTATTTCAGTATTAAATAAAATTCTTACTCTATGAGATAATGCTTGGTCATTTTTTATATTGACATTAAACTTAATTATTTGCTCTTTAGGTTCTAAGGTAATTTTCAGCATTACTGGCATTTTTACAGAAACCCTACCTATAGCCCTTTCTTCTAGTGAAGCTGGGATAGTTAATGAATATTTAAGTGTCATTTCTTCTTGAACATCTGATTTTAGTACTTCCACTAAAGATACAGAATCTAAAGATGACACATAAATATCTTTTCTTGGTGGAGAATAGTTGTATGAATCTCCGTCATCTCCGTTGTCTTCAATTACAGCTTGGTTTTTGTAAGTTTTATTAGATTCCTTGTCTAATATTTCAACTGAACCATTTTCATTAGCCGTTATTTTATAGTATTTATTTTCTATTTCTTTGTAATTACTTGTTTTTACTTCACATTGATTCTTAGTATCCAATTCAAACACTAATTGAGTATATCCCATTGGCGGTATATCTTTTATTGAAAGTGCAATTTTTGCTCTATATACGGTTTCTGGTAGATATATTTTTTTACTTGGATTTAATCTTATTGTTTGAGTCAATACATAATCTGTAATATCTTCTTTTTCTTTTACTATATAATTAAGAGTTTCTCCATTTTTATTTTTTATCACAAAATCTTGACCTGGGATATAAGTATCAAATTCAACAATTTCATTTCTAGTTTCTGGTAATCCATTGAATACTGTTAATGTTATTTCTTCATTATTATTTTTAATTTGAGTACTTATAAGTCTCATGTGCAAATCTAATAAATTTATACTTAAATCTCTAGCTTGTTTGTATCTTGTATATACATCTTCATTTGTTGTGTCACTATTACAAGAACCTATACTGTCATGAGCTGCATTTTCAAACATAAGCTTCCATATATCCCTTATAACTAGGTGAGGGTATTCATTTCCAAGTGAATAACTTAATGTTAATAATGGTTCAAGTACGTTTGTAATATAGTTTTCTAATTTGTTATTCATTATCTTAAGGTCTGACCTTGAAGAGAATATTGATTTATGTATTCTCATATGCTTAGCATTTACAAACTCTCCTTTAAGCTCTGCAAATTCATTTTTTTTACTTCTTACGGAACCTATATAATTTTCTATACTACTTATTTCATATTCATTTTCGTTATCTATTTTGTTAGCTTTTTTTAATATATCAGGAAGATTTTTTCTTATTGGTGCTTGGTCAAATCCATTTGGAAAATATACATTATTAGTAGATGCTTTACTCTTAAGTTTTCCAATTGTATCTTTTAGATATTCTTTTAAATCTGAATCATCTTCTGGTATATTGCCTCCATAGTAATAACCAAATGGTATTTGAACTGCCAATACTTTTGAACCATCTGAACCTTTCCATATAAATTCTGTTGTGTCTACCATATCGTCAGAAACCCCACGCCAGAACAATGAACTATCTATTCCAAAGCCTCTATATATTTGTGGCATTTGAGCTGATTGCCCAAAAGAATCTGGCACATATCCAACTTTCATAGGTTCACCAAATTCATTGCACCTATCTATTCCATAGTAAAGATTTCTAACTATAGATTCTCCTGATATAACCAATTGGTCCGTTTGCGTGTACCAAGGTCCTATGACCAATTTTCTTCTTTTAACTAAATCTCTTATTCTATTTTCATCTTGAGGTTTCCATTTTAAATAATCATCTAAGAGAGAAGCTTGTGCATCTATCATAAAATATTTAAAGTCTTCTTTTTCTTCTAATGTGTCTAATATGTCTTGAAAATCTTTCATTAGATATATTTTTGATCTTGATGTTGTAAAATACCATTCTCTATCCCAATGACTGTGTGGAACTACATGTACTTTTGTCTTCTTCATAAAACCCTCCCAAAATTTAATTGAGAATTGAGGGTAATCTCAATTCTCAATTACTTAAAATTAAGTTTTTAATTTACATTATATCTAATTCTATTTCATCAAATTCTACATCTTCAATAGTTTCTTCTTCCTTAAAATCTACTAAAACTGTTGATAATATTGCTATTACTAAAGCTCCAAATATTGCACCTGTTAAGTAAGCCCATCCAGAACCTACTGATATAAATCCATATAATCCACCAACTGGAGGCATTATAGCATGTACACCTAATAAAGCTGCTAATCCTACACCCAAAGCACATCCTATCATATTAACAGGAACTAATTTTAATGGATTTGTTAAAGTGAAGGGGATTGCACCTTCTGTTATTCCGATTATACCCATAACTATGTTACCTTTTCCTGTTTCAGCTAATGTTTTAGAGAATTTTGATTTTCTTATGAATGTAGCTAAACCATATCCTAATGGAGGTATAACTATTGCACAGTTTACTAATATTGCTGGTAAGTAGATACCTTCTAACATTAGTGCATTTCCTGCCATCCAAGCTGCTTTATTTACTGGTCCACCTAAATCGAATCCTATCATTGCACCTAAAATTAAAGCTAATACTACTGAATTTGTTCCATTTTGACACATTTCAGCTACCCAAACATTTAATGAAGTATTTATGTTTCCTAAATGTCCTGCTAATATGATACTCATTAAAAAACCAGTTAATCCAACTGTTATAAGTGGCATTATTATAAGTGGCATCATTCCTGATGCTGAACCAGATATTTTAATTTTTTCCTTTAAAAATTTACAAACATATCCAGCAAAGAAACCTGCTATTACCGCTCCTAAGAATCCTGCGTTAGTATTGCTTGCTATGAGTCCACCAATAAAACCTGCACCTATAGCTGGTTTTTCACCTATTGAAAATGCTATAAATCCTGCTAATACTGTATTTAATAGACCTATACCAGTCCAACCTACCTGTTCAATTAAGTAAAGAATATGATAGAAACCGGATACATTTGCATAAGCATCTAAACTTGTTATTCCCATTGCTAAGGCTGTAAGCTTTGGTATAGCTACAACTAAAGATGAGCCTATTATAAGTGGTAATATATATGAAATACCTGTCATTAAGTGTCCTTTAAGTTCACTTAAAAGAGATTTATTTTTTTTACTCATTTTTAATTCCTCCTATATAAGTTTGTTATATTTTTTGATAATATGTTATAATTACATTAGACAATTTTTTATTTTTTTATTTTTCTCATTCTATATAAGAGTGAGATTTTTTTATTAAGAAATAGCTTCTATGCATTTTGTTAAGACGGCTTCTGGCTTTTTTAATGCCACACCTATCTTAACTTTTATTACTTTTTTGCCATCAAATCTTTCCATCCCAGATATAGTTTGGTCAGATGCTATAAGTACAAAGTCTGCATCTTGAGCGTCTTCTTTTGTTATAGTATTTACTTGTCCCATAGCACCTTGTTGTTCTACTTTGATTTCATGACCCAGTTTTGATGCAGCTTGTTCTAAAGCTTTTGCTGCCATAGGTGTGTGTGCTAATCCTGCTATACATGATGTTATTGCTACTATTTTCATAATTACTCCTCCTTCATTTTATTAGTTATGTATTTTACTAAATGATTTGCATCACTAGCATTTTTAACTTCACTTATAAAATCATCTTCCATTAAACATGTAGCTAGTTTAGATAAAGTTTTTAAATGTATATTTACTTCATTTTCCTGTGGAGCTAATAAACTAAATATATATCTAACCTTGCTATCATCTAAAGTTTTCCACTCTAATTCATGAGTTGTTCTAATATAGAGTATAGATGCTTCTTTTACATTTGCACTTTTTGTATGGGGTATTGCAAATCCATCTCGTATTCCTGTTGGAAATTCATTTTCTCTTTTCAAAAGGTCTTCTAAAAGAGCTTCTTTATTAGTTGTAACGCCTAGTATATAAGCACTATCTGCAATAAAGTTTAATACTTCTTCTTTGCTTTTTAAGTTTTTATCTATAAATATATTCTTTTCTTGTAGTATCATATATTTTTTCCACTCCATTTCTTAATGTCTTAACTTATATTTCTATTGTAATCGTTATCCGAATTAAATTAAATATAACTAATTTCCACTTCGACATGGAAATTTATATTATGATAATAACTAATTTCCACTTTAAACTGGAAATAAATTATTATAATACAATTTTATTAGAGTAATTGTATTATAGGAATGTAAATAGTATAATTTAGAAGAAATTCTATAAGGAGGGGATATTTATGCCTAAGAGATTACTTACTTTGTTTAAACTATTAAATGAAAGTGATGATAAAATTACTTGTAAAACTTTAAGTAATCATTTAAAAGTGAGTGAGAGAACTATAAGAACTGATATTACTTCTATAAATGAAACTTTAGAGAAAAATGGTGCTATTATTAAAATAAAAAAAGGGGAAGGGTATTATATAGATATTCTTAATTTAGCATTATACCAACAGTATCTAGCATTAATATCTGATGCTATTATGGATTCAAATGAAATACCAGATTCTCCTATGGAAAGAAATCAATATATCTTAAAATATATCCTTTATAACAATACATATATAAAACTAGAAGATTTAGCTAATAGCTTGTATGTGAGTAAAGTTACAATACTAAATGATATAAAAAGAATAAAGCCTATTCTGTCAAAGTATAATTTAATATTAGTTCCTAAGCCATATTATGGAGTGAAAGTTGAAGGGAAAGAAATAGATATTCGAAGATGTATTTCTAACAATATGATAAATAGGAATTTTGAGAATTATATAATTGGAATTACAGACAAAGAAATAGAATTATTTAATAATATAGATTTAATAGAACTTCAAAAGATAGTACTAAGTGAAATTAATAAATTTAATATAAATTTCTTAGATTTTAATCTAAAAAACTTCATTGTTCATCTAGCTATCACCATAAGTAGAATACTTGATGATTACTGCTTAGATAATGCCCTAGATATTGTTTTAACAGATTTTGAATCAAATGCTGCTGTTGAAAATATATTTACTTATATTGAGAGTAACTATAATATAATTATTTCAAAGGCAGACAGAATTTATCTATATAATCATTTTATAACTAAAAGTTCTCTTTTGGATAACGTTTCCAATAGAGCAGACACTAAGATTATAGAATATGTTGAAGAAATTTTAGAAGTAATCAACAATCAATATACTTTTGACCTTAGAGATGATAGTGTGCTATTTAATGACTTAGTACTCCACTTTAAATCAATTCTTAACTCTAAAGCTTATAATTTAAACAAGGTGAATCCTCTTATAAATACAATAAAAAGTAATTATCCTTTAGCATTTGAAATAACTTTAAATGCCATAGAAAAAGTTTTTAAAAAGAGTATTTACTCTTTAACAGAAGATGAAATTGGGTATGTATCCCTTCATATAGGTGCTGGAATCGAGAGATTTTTTCAAAATAATATTAAGTGCAAAAACGTAGTATTAGTATGTGGTTCAGGGTATGGTTCAAGTAGATTATTAGAGGTTCAATTAAATAAAGTTTTTCATGATAAAATAAATATACTTCAATGTCTATCATTTAATCAATTTTTAGCTAGTGAATTGTCAGGTGTAGATATAATAATATCAACAATTCCTTTAAATCATGATAGTATACCTATTGTATTAGTAGATTTAACACTATTAAAAAAAGATATAGAGAATATATCTAAATCAATCACCAATGATTCTCACACTTATAGTAATCTTTTGGACAATTTTTTTGATAAAAATTTATTTATTGTTAATCCTAAAGTTAAAGATAAGGATGAGATTATAAATTTGATGTGCAGCAAATTAACTCAAAATGAAATTGTATTTCCATCATTTACTGAATCTGTATTTTATAGAGAAAGCTTGTCTTCTACCAATATAGATGACTTTTTAGCTATACCTCATCCTATGGAATTAAGCTCCATAAAGACTAAGATTTGTGTTTCTATATTAAATGAGCCAATAGATTGGAGTAAAGATTCTACTGTTAAATTTATTATGATGTTAGCTATAAATAAAGGCGATTATATAAAAATGAACTCCATTTATGACATCTTTTTAAAGATAATTAATGACAATGATATTAGAGATAGGATATCTAATTGTAATGATTTTGATAGTTTTCTTTCCATAATAAAGTCTATAATATAGATTTTTATATTACATAAGTTTTATAAAAAATTCAATAAGACAATTTTTTATTGATAATATAAGCAGTATAAGTAATTTTTAGTTGAAATGATAAAACATATTTGACTTCATACAAAACAGAGTGTCTCATGAACTAAAAAGTTCATTTTGAGACACCACCTTTATTATTTTATATTACTTATATCTTGTATAGACTACTATAGCATCCCTCAAAAATTTAGCTAGTCCAGGCTGTTCTTTATCATAATATGATGTAAAACGTTCATCACATACATACATCTGTGCTAAGGAGGCATGAGCTTCCTTAGAATATGTGTTCCAAGTATAATTTAGCCATTTATGATGTAATCTTGCAACTTCTTGAGCCAGTTCACTAGAAGCATCACCAGTTTTAAAAGCTTTTTTGAGTTTACTAAGTATTTCGATACCTAAGTTTTGCCAATCTTCATAATCTTGTTTAGACATATTTTTAAGTTTTTTATTTGATGTATCTACAGTATCTTTACCATATTTATCTCTGATTTCAGCTCCATACTTTTTCTCATTTTCACAAATCATCTTTTCCTTAAAACCTTCAAATTTTTCTATATCTGCCATAGTGCATTTCCCCTCCTCTAAGGATATAGTTTTAGTTACATTTTCTATTAGTAAATCAATTTGTTTTCTTTTAGCTAGTAATTTATTGTGGTGTTCTTTTAACGCACTTAAGCTGTCAAAGGTTGGCGAATTTATAATGTTTTTTATATTTTCTAAGCTAATACCTAATTCTCTATAAAAAAGTATTTGTTGCAGTTTATTAACTTCGTTCTGACCATATATACGATAGCCTGAAGAATTTATTTTAAGTGGTTTAAGAAGCTCGATTTCATCATAATATCTAAGTGTTCTAGTACTTATACCAGCTATTTTACTTAATTTTTGAACTGTATATTCCATAAGCAATACCTCCTATAAATTAAATATACACTTTTACGTAACGTCAATGTCAATATGTTAAAATATAAAAATTTATATCTTTTAATAAAAATATAAAAAAATATCTTTACTGGATATTTTACACACAAGTGTCAATACTCACTAGTGAAAATTAAAAAATAAAATTTATAGATTGTCCTTATTAAAATATAGAGAGTCTATAATCTGGGAGGAACTGTATGAATTTAAAAAGAAGCAACGAAAAACGAGAAGAGTATAGAAGAATGTATTCAGATAAAGAAAGTTTTTTAAGTTTGATTCAAAATTTTACAAGTGTCTCAATAGCAAAAGAACTAACTCTTAAAAATATAGAGCTAGAAACATCTTTTATATGTGAATATAAAGGAAAGGAAGTTGATATAATTTATAAAGTGTTTTCTAAAAATGGTAAAGTATCACATTATATAGTGTTAGAGTTTCAAACAGAAATGGATACTGATATTGTCCCAAGATTGAAATCGTATAGAGAACAAATTTGGAAAAGTTTCATTATGAAAAAGAGTCTTGAAGAAATAGAAGATAAGAATTTTAAACTTCCCAAAGTCATACCAGTGGTTTTATATAGTGGACCTGAAAGGTTAAGTAGAAAAAAAGGTATTTTAGATATTGTAGAATCTATATCAGAGTGTAGTAACAATTCTAGTATTAAAAATTAAAATTACATAATATGTTTATTGGTCTAAAATGGGAAACCGTAGCATAAACTTGAATATGAAAATATTTATAGATACAGGTTCTATGTGGAGGTGTTCCATGAGAAATAACAAGTCTAAGGTATTGCTAGGAATACTATGTCTGGCAACAGGAATGGCTGTAATTCTGTCAATGTTGCTTCCTGGCTGGATTTGGTCAGCACTTACCGCATTAATACTTATTGGATGTGGAGCATTATTATTTTTTTGTTAAAATAGTTTTAACTATAAAGTGTGGGGTGAGTATTGATGAAAGTAGTAACAATAAAATTACCAAAATGGATTTCAAATATAATCCTAAAATTCATGAGAAAGAGTAAAAATGATTAAATTAAAAAGCCTACTTACGGAAGTAGGCTTTTAAACGTGGTTACTAAGCTCTTTCAATTTTACCAGAACGTAAACATCTAGTGCAAACTTTTACTCTCTTAGGAGCTCCATCTATAATCGCTCTTACGCTTCTTAAGTTAGCTGACCATGTTCTTTTATTATGTTTATTTGAGTGTGATACTTGGTTTCCAGAAACCTTACCTTTACCACATACGCTACATACTTTTGCCATCTACGCACACCTCCTTAAAATGATAACTATTTAAAGACTAAAAACATATTTATATTATCATAAATAACAAAAACTTGCAATAGAAATATATATTTGCCTTACACATATTGAAGAATTTCTTATTATCATATAAAATTATATATATAATTTTATATAAAGTAAATATATTTGGAAAATAATTATTATTTTTCTTTGAATATATATACTATAGAAGAAATTTTATCCAAAAACTTTTCTAGGTTTAAATTATACCATATTTATAGTATGATATGATTATAATTTTATATAATAAATAAGTAAAAATAGTAAAAAATAAATTAAGAAATGTTTTTAATAAAAATAAGCTTAAGGGGGTCAACCATGAGTGCAAAGGTAACGAATCAATATGGAAGTATAGAAATAGATAATCAAGTAATAGCTCAAGTCGTATACAGAGCTGCAATGGAAAGTTATGGCTTAGTAGGTTTAGCATATAAATCTAAAGGAATAGTAGAGCTATTAAAAGGCGAGAATGCCACTAAAGGTGTCAGAGTTGAGGAAGTAGAAGAAGATGCCATAGCAGTAGAACTTTATGTTATAATACAATATGGTACAAATATATCTACTGTTGCCAATAATATAATAGATAGAGTAAAATATGTAGTTGAAAAAATGACTGGCGTAAGAGTTACTAGAATTGATATTAATGTACAAGGAATAAGAGTTAAGTAATTTCATAGGAGGAAACAAATGATTCAGTATATAGATGGTAAAAGGTTAAGGGAGATGTTTATTTCAGGTGCAAACAATCTCCAAAACAATAAAGATTTAGTTGACAAGTTAAATGTATTCCCTGTACCAGATGGAGATACAGGAACTAATATGTCATTAACAATATCTTATGCCTTAAAAGAATTAGCAAAAGTTGAAAATGATAATATATCAGATATCGGAAAAGCATTATCTAAAGGCTCTTTAATGGGAGCTAGAGGAAACTCAGGAGTTATACTTTCACAAATAATCAGAGGTATAGCTAAATCTATAGAAGGAAAAAGTAAATTATCAACAGAAGATTTAGCAAAAGCTTTTAAAAATGGTTCAGACACAGCATATAAAGCCGTAATAAAACCAATTGAAGGAACTATACTTACTGTAGTTAGAGAGAGTGGAGATTTTGCAATAAAAGCTGCAAAAAAAGAGAAAGATATAGTAAAGTTTTTAAGTATGTTTGTGAAGGAATCTAATTCTTCACTAGAGAGAACTCCAGACCTTCTAAAAAATCTAAAAGATGCTGGGGTAGTTGACTCTGGTGGAAAAGGTCTTGTACTTATATATGAAGGAATGTTAGCTTCTATAAAAGGCAATAATGTAGAAATAAAAAATGCTGACTTAGATACTAATATTTCAACAAGCATGGACTTTGCGAAGAGTACTACTAGCACAGATGATATAAAATATTGCTACTGTACAGAATTTATACTAGAAAGTTCTAAAATAGAAGATACTAAAATAAGAGATATAATGATGGCTTATGGTGATAGCCTAGCAGTAGTTGGAGATGATGGAGTTATAAAGGTACATGTACACACTAATGACCCAGGAAATGTACTCCAAGAAGCTCTAAAGTATGGTCAATTATTAACTATAAAAATAGAAAACATGAAGTTGCAACACGAAAACACATTATTAGATGTAGAAGAAAATGTAGAAAATGATGATGAACCTTTAGAAGAAGAAAAAGAGTTTGGATTTATAGCTACTTCTATGGGTGAAGGTTTGGCAAGTATATTTAAAGATTTTGGAGTTGACCATATAATAGAAGGTGGGCAAACTATGAATCCAAGTACTGAAGACTTTATGAATGCTATAAATAATATAAATGCCAAAAACATATTTATTTTTCCAAACAACAGCAATATAATAATGGCTGCTAATCAGGCTAAAGAATTGAGTGAGAAAAATATAATAGTTATACCTACGAAAAACACACCTCAAGGATTCGCTGCATTAGTAACATTTAATGGAGAATTAAGTGAAGATGAAAATAAAGAAGCTATGATGAATGCTTTAAACTCAGTTAAGTCAGGTCAAGTAACTTTTGCTGTTAGAGATACAGTGATGAATGAAATTGATGTTAAAGAAGGTAATATAATTGGAATTGCAGAAGGGAATTTATTATCAGCAGGAGATTATGTGGATGAAGTAACATCAAATCTTATTGAAAAGTTGGTTGATGAAGATACTGCTATTATAACATTATTCTTTGGTGAAGATGTTACAGAATCTCAAGCAAATGAACTACGTACTTCTTTAGAAGAAAAATTTGAAGATGTAGATGTAGAGTTATATTATGGAGGACAACCTCTTTATTATTACTTAATTTCAGTTGAATAATGATTATAAGAACCTGTATGACCAAGTAGCTTTTATAAAATTGGTTGTACAGGATTTTTGTGTAGTAGGTGATATATTTGTTGGATTTATATAAAGATGTTCAATATGTTAAAGGAATAGGACCTAAAAGGGCAGATAAGTTAAATAAGTTGGGTATATTTACATTAAAAGAACTATTGTATTATTTTCCAAGACAATTTGAAGATAGAAATAATCTAAAGAAAATAGCACAGTTAGAGGATGAAGAGAAAGTTACAATAAAAGCAGTAATATCGAGTATAAATACGTTTAGTCCAAGAGAAGGTATGACTTTAACAAAAATTGATGTAAAGGATGAAACAGGTTCAGCCAAATTAGTATTTTTTAATAAGAGCTATATAAAAAATACATTTCGTCCAGGAGATTCAATATTGGTTTTTGGGAAAGTTAAGAAAAAATTTAATAATTTAGAACTTACATCATGTGAATTAGAATATCTTACTAATTCACCTAAGAATACATGTAGATTTATGCCTGTGTACCAGCTTACATATGGTGTTACAAATAAAGAAATTATGAGTATAATTAGAACAGTACTTGAAGATAAAGACTTAATTATACAAGAATATATGCCACAGAGAATTATAGAGAAATATAGACTATGTAGTATAGATTTTGCAGTTAGAAATATACATTTACCAAGTAATAAGGAATCATTAAAAATAGCTTTATACAGAATTGTATTTGAAGAATTACTCATACTACAACTAGGATTGTTTGTATTTAAAAGTGGAAGAAATAAAGAAGATGGAATAAAATTTGAAACAAGTAAGGATTTAAAAAACATAATAAGTGCTTTACCATTTAAACTGACTAAAGCTCAAAATAGAGCACTAGATGAAATTATACAAGATATGAATTCAGATAAAATAATGAATAGGTTGGTTCAAGGTGATGTAGGGAGTGGTAAGACAGTAGTAGCTCTCTTAGCACTTGCAAACTGCGTTTTAAATGGGTATCAAGGTGCTTTGATGGCTCCTACAGAAATATTAGCAGGGCAACATTATGTTTCGCTTACTGAGTCTCTGAAGGATTTTGGAATAAATGTGGGTTTATTAATAGGTAGTCTTACAAAAAAACAAAAAGATACAGTATTAGAACAAATCAAAAATAATGAAATTGATATATTGATAGGTACACATGCACTAATTGAAGATAAGGTCGAATTTAATAATATTGGGTTAGTTATAACGGATGAACAGCATAGATTTGGTGTTATGCAAAGAAGTAAACTTTCATTAAAGGGTGTAAATCCAGATATACTAGTCATGACAGCAACACCAATCCCAAGAACTTTAGCACTTATACTTTATGGCGATTTGGATATTTCTATTATAGATGAACTTCCACCAGGGAGACAGCCAATAGAAACATTTGCTATTGAAAAGAGCAAGAGAGATAGAGCATATAACAACCTTGTAAGAAGAGAGGTTGAATCAGGGAGACAGGTATATATTGTATGTCCTTTGGTAGAAGAAAGTGAAGCCATAGAAGCTAAATCAGCCGTTGAACTTGTTGAGGAATTAAAAGCTGAATATTTCCATGACTTAAGGCTTGGATTGCTTCATGGAAAAATGAAGTCAAGTGAAAAAGACGAGGTAATGGGACGTTTTAAAAATAAAGAAATAGATATTTTAGTTTCAACAACGGTTATAGAAGTTGGTGTTAATGTGCCAAATGCAACACTAATGATAATAGAAAATGCAGAAAGATTTGGACTTGCGCAATTGCATCAGCTTAGAGGACGAGTTGGAAGAGGAAGTCATAAATCATATTGTGTACTAATTTATGATTCTAAAACGGATGTATGTAGACAGAGAATGGCTATAATGGAAGAGACAAACGATGGTTTTAAAATTTCAGAGAAAGATTTAGAAATAAGAGGCCCTGGAGAATTTTTTGGTACAAGACAACATGGTCTTCCAGAACTTAAAGTAGCAAACCTGTTTAAGCATATAAAAATATTGAAGTTAGCACAGCAAGAAGCTAGGTATATATTGGGTGAAGATAATAATCTACAATTGAAAGAAAACATGGCACTCAAAAAAGAAATTATAGATAAATTTAAAGATACATTGAAAGAAATTTCATTAAATTAATTTTAAATTATGTTAAAATATTACTAATGTAATAATGTGCTGAAGGGAGATTGTCATATTGAGAGTAATTTCAGGAAAAGCGAGAGGATTAAAACTAAATACTCCAAAAAATGAAGATGTAAGGCCAACTACAGATAGAGTAAAAGAGTCTCTATTTAATATGATAAATTCATATATAATGGAAAGTGAAGTTCTAGATTTATTTGCTGGGACTGGTTCTTTAGGAATAGAGTGCTTATCTAGGGGTGCCAAGGCATGTACTTTTGTAGATATCAGTAAGGAAAGCATAGATATTGTTAAGTCTAATATAAAAAAGGCAAGAGTTGAAAGTGAAAGCATTATTTTAAACCTTGATTTTAAAACTGCCATAGATAAACTTAAATTGCAAAATAGTAAATTTGACATAATTTTTATGGACCCTCCGTATTATAAAAATATGTTTATAGAAGCTATTGAGAAAATTGATAATTCCAATCTATTGAACGAAGATGGAATAATAGTTGTAGAACATGATACTAATGATTTATTTCCAGATAAGATATGTAAATTAGAGAAAACTAGAGATAAGAAATATGGAAATACTACATTAACTTTTTATAAGATGGAGGCGTAATATGGAAAATAAACCTAGAAAAGCTATATTTGCAGGAAGCTTTGACCCAATTACTAACGGACATTTAGATATTATTTGCAGGGCTTCGAAATTATTTGACGAATTACAAATAGGAGTATTAAATAATCCTAATAAAAAGGGTCTATTTAGCTTTGATGAAAGAGTAAAGCTTATAGAAAAAAGTACAAGCCATTTAAATAATATAAAAGTTGTGACTTTTGATGGTTTATTAATAAATTACTGTCAAGAAAATGGGATTGGAGCACTAGTTAGAGGTGTGAGAAGTGGTGCTGATGTTGATTATGAACTTCAAATGGCTCATATGAATAGAGAACTTAATCCAGATATAGAGACTATAATTTTACCAAGCTGTACAAAATATTCATTTATAAGCTCATCTTTAATAAAAGAGGTTTTGCTCTTTGATGCTGATATAAAAAATTTAGTTCCAAAGATTGTTTTGGAAGAATTAAAGAAAAAAACTAGTGGGGGTAATTGATATATGAAGATAGATTTAGAAATGATTGAACTATTTGAGCAGTTAGAGGAGATATTTAGAAGTGCTTCTACAATTCCTTTCTCACATAAGTGCACGGTAGATAAAGACGAAGTTTTAGCAATAATTAATGATATAAGAACTTTGATACCAGAAGAAGTAACACAAGCAGTATGGATTAATAAAGAAAGAAATAAAATAATAAGTCAAGCTAAACAAGATGCTGCAAATATAGTTGAACAAGCAAAAAAAGAAGCTGAGAGAATACAACAAGAATATCAAGAAAACATAGAAGAATTAAAGAAAAATTCTGAAGATGTAGTAAAGGCATATGTAGAATCCAGTGAACCTGTTGTTCAAGCAGACCAAAGAGCTAAAGATATAGTAGATAGAGCTGAGAGAATAGCTAATGAGATAAGAATAGGGTCAATTGAATATGCAGAAGATGTGCTTTCTAGTGTTGAGTATAATTTAAAAGAAATATTAGAAGAAGTAAAAAGAGATAAGGCTGAGCTTAGACCTAAAAAATAAATTTTAAATGAATAAAGATGGAGCTTCACACAAAAAATCCTAATTAATGTGTGATGGCTCTCTTTTTTTATAGCAATTCATTATTAATGAATCATATTTTTAAGATTAATTATATCCTGTTTTTTGATATTAGCTAATATAGTTTAATTTTTTATTTATTACAATTGGCTTATCTCTTTGTATAAATAATATAGGTCATTTTCATGTTTTTAAATACTTTTAGAACTATATTCTTTCAGCTTAGAGTTAAACTGTGCAAAATTGCAAAATAATATTAAATCATGTGCAATTATTTGGTATGGTACTACATATAGAAAATGTAGATAATAAAATTAAGGAGGTAGTATGAAGGAAAGGACTAAAAAAATATTAGATTTTATTATTAAAAATAACAATGTAACATCACAAGAGTTACAAGAAAAGTTTAATGTATCAAAGAGAACCATTTATTACGATATTCTAGCTATAAATGAACAACTAGGAAAAAATGGTAATATAAAAAATGTAAAACACAAATTTATATTTGAAGGTAATTTATGTAATGCAAGAAAAATAATTTCAGCTGAAGAAGATAAGTTTTTAGATAGTGACTATAGAAAAACTTTTATATTAAACAAAATATTACTTGGTGAAAAAGTATCAATAGAAAAGCTAACAAATGAAATGTTGCTTTCAAAAAACACAGTAGTACAGACAATAACTGATATAAAAAAATACCTTCACACAATGGGGCTAAAACTAGAGTATAAGGGAAAATACAAGGTTATAGGTGATGAATACGTTATTAGAGAACTATTTTTGATAATTGTTCAAGAAAATGTACTGGAAATTAATTCTATAAGTAAGGAAGTAAGTAGTTTCGATACAAAAGGACATATAAACCTTACAGATTACTCTTTATTGAATCTAACTAAGTTTATAGAATTTCTAAATAAAAGAATAAGAGATGGGAAAACATTATACTCCTATAAATATCTAAATGAAGCTAAAAAAATTAGTTACTTTAATAACTGTAAAGACCTTTTATGTGAAGAGGCTAATGAAAATGAGCAAGCATATGTATGTACTTATGTAAGTTCACTTCCTAGTTTAAATAGTGAAGTTAAGGAAGATGTTGTTGAGGAATATGTAGATAAACTTATAGATAAGTTTGAAGTAAATACAGCAATAAAATTAGAAAGCAAGCATGAGTTTAAGAAAAATATTTTAAGACACCTCCATTCCTCTTACAACAGAATACGATTTAAGTTTCCGATTAGAAACCCAATGTTGGATGAGACTAAATATAAGCATGAGTCACTTTATAAAATTATAAAATCAATTATAGAAAATGAAGAAGAGTTTCCTGTATTTGAAGGGATAAGAGAAGAAGAGATAGGGTTTATAGCAGCGTATTTTGGAGGATACTTAAGAGGGTCTAGGGATAATGGTCTAAGAAGAAATAAAGTATTATTAGTCTGTCCTAATGGTCTTATGGTATCAAAGAGTTTGGAAATACAGCTATACAAATATATACCAACTATAGAAATAGTGGGTATAGTGTCTATTAAGCAACTAAAAGAAGTGAATGTATACTATGATTACATAATTACAACTATAGATATACAAAATGTAAGTAATGTAATCGTTGTAAATCCTCTTTTAACAGCATCAGATATCCAATTACTTATGAACAAACTCATAAGTGTAAAAGAAAATGAGAAGTATTTCAATCTTGAACTAATAATGCAAGCTATAAGAAAAAATGGAGTTATCAGTAATGAAGAAGCACTAAAAGCTGATTTATTAAACATAATACATAAGATAGATGAAGGAGAGATGTATCAACCAATGTTAAAGGAATTAATTAATGCAGAGAGGGTCAACATAGTAAAAAGTGTTAAAGATTGGAAAGAAGCAATAAAAATAGCCTCAAAGCCATTGTTAGAAGATAACTCTATAGAAGAGTTATATATAGAAAATATGATAAAGTCAGTTGAAAAATATGGACCATATATTGTTTTAGCTGATAGATTTGCTCTACCACATGCAAGTTCTAAAGAGGGGGTAAACAAGCTTGCCATGTCTTTACTCATAGTAGAAGATGAAGTTGATTTGTTAGGAAAGCCAGTAAATATATTTATGGTACTAGCTGCTATAGATAACACTACTCACATTAGAGCATTAGCATCGCTATCAGAGATGATGTATGAGGAAGAAAATGTAAAATTAATAATTAATGGTGATAAAAGTTCAATACTAGAACTTATAAATAAGCAAAATTAGGAGGAATGTAAAATGAAGATATTAGCAGTATGTGGATTTGGTGTAGGTTCATCAATGGTATTAAAAATGACGATACAAAAGGCTCTAAAACAGTTAGGTATAGAATGTGAAGTAGAAAATACAGATATAAATTCAGCTAGAGGTGCTGACTGCGATTGTATATTTACAAGTCAAGAATTATTAAATGAATTAAAAGGAACTTGTAGTGTAGAGGTATATCCAGTTAAAAAGTACATGGACTTAGCAGAAGTTACAGAAGTTGTTCAAACTTTTTTAAGGGATAAGAAATAGTATAAGTTTTAAAAAGTAAATTTAAGTTAACCATCATAAAATAAAAACTTACTAAAATTAAAAGTAGTAAGAAGGAGAGGAGGGATTTAGTGGTAGAAAACTTAAACAGTTAGCCTACCACTAAAAAATATAATGCTTGATTTTATTTCAAATAATATCTTACGTAATCCATCTATGCTAATTGGATTAATAGCAGCATTTGGTCTTATATTACAGAAAAAGAAAGTATCCGATGTTATAAAGGGGTCGTTACTTGCAGCTTTCGGAATTATAATTATGGAGACTGGAACAGGTATGTTAGTTAGTTCAATAGCACCAATTAATGGAGCTTTCCAGAGCATAAGTGGTGGTGCAGTAACAAAAGGCTTAAGTGATGTTACTTTTACTGCAAGTTATGGTGGAATTATAGGGTTGGCAATGTTTGCAGGTTTAGCTATTCACTTAATAATAGCAAGATTTACTCCTATTAAGACAATCTTCTTAACAGGTCATATGCTTTACTGGTTTCCATTTATATTTGTAGCGTCAGGAGTTGAAGCTGGATTAGATGGCGGAGTATTAATAGCTTTTGCAGCAGTATTATCAGCACTCTATTGGTCAATAATGCCATGGTTATTAAGAAAATATGTATTTGATGTTATAGGAGATGATTCTTTTACACTAGGTCATCCATCTGGCTGTTTAGCACTTATATCAGGATTTGTTGCTAAACTAGTAGGAAATAAAGAAAAATCTACAGAAGATATAAACATACCTCAAAGTTTATCATTTTTTAGAGAAATATCTATAAGTGGTGGAATGGCAGTGTTTTTAATGTTTATAGTTGTTGGGATAGTAATACCAGATGCATTTAAAGATAGTAATGAGTTTATTGGAACGTATGCAATAAAGCAAGGTCTTTCTTTTGGAGCAGGTCTTATAATAATGCTTCATGGGGTAAGAATGTTGATAAATCAAATAATGCCAGCATTCCAAGGTATATCAGAAAAAGTTGTACCAAATGCACTACCTGCTTTTGACTGTCCAATATTATTTAACTATAAGCCAAATGCTGTATTAATAGGATTCTTAGTTGCTATGTTAACATCTACAGCTATGATTTTAATATGTAACTATTTTAATGTATTTGATTTGTTACTTATACCACTTGTTATAACTTCATTCTTTGAGTGTGGAGCAGCAGCAGTAATAGGAGAATCACAAGGTGGTATACGTGGAGCTATAATAGGTACAGCTGTAGCTGCAATATTTATGGTAGTTTTAGTAGGAGTATCTGCTGTAATTTACTCAGGAACTATTCAAAACTGGATACTAATATTTGGTGGTAACGACCTTTCACTATTTGGTATAATCAGTAAGCTTATAGGTTCATTATTTGGAGGAATATTATAGATATGGAATTTAAATACATAAATGAGATAAAAAGATTAATTGATATAATAGAAAATGAAGAAAAAGCCAATATGGAAAAAGCAGTACAAATCCTTGTTGAAGCAATAGAAAACAAAAAGGCGATATTTTCATTTGGAGCTTCACACGCAGGAATACTAACAGAAGAATTATTCTATAGAGCAGGTGGCTGTGTTCTTATAAATCCAGTATTTGCAAAGTCTCTAATGTTAGATACAGCACCTATAACTCATACTAGCAAGATGGAAAGACTAGAAGGATATGGTACAGCTTTAGCTGATAAGACTCCAATCAAAGAAGGAGATGTAGTTATAGTTCATTCAGTATCTGGCAGAAATCCAGTAAGTATAGAATTTGCTATGGAAGCTAAAGCAAATAAGGCAATAGTAATATGTATAACTAATTTAAGTTACTCAAAAAATGTATCCTCAAGACATTCTTCAGGAAAAAATCTTTATGAAGTATGTGATTTAGTAATAGATAATCATGGTAAAAAGGGAGATGCATGTGTAGAAATAGATGGATTAAATCAAAGAGTTAGTCCAACCTCTACCGTAATAGCTACTACTGTGATGAATTCTATTATAGCTCAAGTTACTCAGGAATTAGTTAATAGAGGGTTAAAGAATCCACCAATTTTCTATAGTGCCAATATGGATGGTGGAGATGAATTAAATAAGAAGATTTTTGATGAGTATAAAGGTGTAATTCACTATGAATACTAAGGTAAAGAAAGTATTTTAATGAACTTTAAAGTATATTAATTATAAATAAGTAGTATCGCTTAAGAGCTGTAGGTAAAAATCTACAGCTCTTATTATTGTGTATTAAAAAGATAATTAATTAATTTTGAAATGGGTGAAAATTAGTTGAGAAATATCAATTAGAAATATTAGAAACGTTGTCATAGAAAAAAACTATAATAAAAAAAAACATATAGAAAAAACTGATTAGACAATAAATACATGCTTTGATAATATTTAAAATGGAATAAAAATATGTAGAATTATAATGAAAAAAGAAAATAATAAGATGGAGGGAATAAAAGTGGGTATGTTTAAAAAATTGTGTTCACGTGGCAATTATGACTACAACGCTTATAACAGGGTGTTCAAGTGGTAATGGAAAAGATTCAAAAAAGGATGGCAAAGAAAAGTTAGTTCTTTGGATGCCTCCAGTAGAAGATAATATGAAGGAAGTTTGGGACCCTATTTTAGATAAATTTGAGGAAAAAAATAACTGTGAAGTTGATTTGCAGATAATTCCTTGGGATAATTATTCTGAAAAATTTGCAACAGCTATAAGTGCTGGTGAAGGTCCAGATGTAGGATATATGTATGCGGAAATGTATCCACAGTTTATACAAAGTGGAGCAGTAGAAGATTTGACTAACTATGTAACTAAAGAAGATAAAGAACAGTCTATTTATATAAAAACATCTGAAATGATGGGTGGAATGTATGGAATGCCATTCCAAGCAGCAAATCCAGGTGTATTATACTATAATAAAGATATTTTAGAAAAACTAGGAGAAAAACCTCCTAAAACATGGGAAGACTTTAAAAGAATTTGTAAAAAAGCAACACAAGATACTGATGGTGATGGAAAGATAGACCAATGGGGATTAGCTCAAGGTTGGGGAGCTAAAACTTTTGGTAACTTAAACTGGAACTGGTATCCTTATTTATGGCAAGCCGGTGGAGATATATTTAATGATGATTTAAAATCAGTTAAGTTTAATGATAAGAGTGGTTTAGAAGCAGCTAATTTCTTAAAAGAATTACAAGCATATGTGCCTGAAGATTCTTTGTCTAAAGACAGTAATGAAATGATAGAAAGTGTATTTGGACCAGGAAAAGCAGCATTTACAGTAATGTTATCTTCTGCTGCAACAAGTGTATTTGATAAATCATTCCCAGATTTAAATTGGGGATTTGTAACTGGACTAGAAGATAAGAAAGCGGCAACTTTTGGAGCAGTAGACCATTTATCTTTAATGTCATCAGCAAAAAATAAAGAACTTGCATATAAGTTAATACAACATATGTTAAGTGTTGAATCAATGACAGAGTTTCATAAAGCAATACCAAGAGCACCAATAACAAAAGGTGAACCATACCAAGGTGATGAAAGATTCAAAGAAATGGTGGAAAATGACAAAGATGTATATAGACCATTAGTAGTAGGTACTCATGGAGTTGAAATATATGAATATTTATGGAAAGAACTTCAAACTATGATTTCAGGGGAGAAAACTCCAAAACAAGCGTTAGATGATGCTGCAAAATATTCGAATGATTTATTGGCACAATAAAAGTTTAAAACTGTAATATATAGTAAAGTACTTTACAGATTGAAATTAGCATTGTATTTATAAATACAATGCTAATATTTATATTGGAGAGGATAAAATGGAAAACTTAGTTAGAGAGTTTGAAGAGAATTCAAAGAGGAAAAAAATAAAATTAAATATTAAACCATATATGTATATATTGCCATTAGGAATAATTTTAGTGGCTTTCTATGTGCTACCAATAATAATGTCAATATATTTTAGTTTTACAAAGTATAATATTATTAGTCCAGCTACATTTATAGGTTTAGAAAATTATAAAAAATTATTTACAGATGAAACGCTAAAAGTATCTATTATAAATACTATTAAATTTGCTGTGGTAGTAGTACCTTGCCAAACTATTTTATCATTGATTTTGGCAGTTTGGATTACAGGAAAGGGAAATAGTAAAATAGCCTCATTTGCTAAAGGTGCTATATTTATACCAGTATTATCATCTATGGTTTTGATAGGTATGGTATGGAGAGCTTTATTGAATGGAGAAGGTTCCATTATATATCAGGTATTAGGTGCTTTTGGAATAGAGTCATCTAAGCTTTTAGGAGATAGTAAGACAGCATTACCTACACTTATGTTCATATCTATGTGGAAAAATATAGGATATTTTATGGTAATTTATATTTCAGCTATAATGAATTTACCAAAACACTGCTATGAAGTGGCTAAGGTTGATGGAGCTACAAAATTTCAAGAATTTATGAAAATAACTGTGCCTTTATTGAAACCAACTACAATAATGGTTGTATTCTTAGGGTCAATATGGTCATTACAAGTGTTTGACTTAGTTTATACTGTGACAGGTGGAGGTCCAGGTATATCTACTATGAGTATAGTTATGCACGCATTTAACTTAAACTTTAAAAACTTTAATTCTGGATATGCAATGACTGTAGCAAACGTATTATTTTTGTTAATAGCAGTAGTTTCGATTTTGCAAAACAAACTTGTAAAACGAGACAGTTCAGATTTTTAGAAAGGTAGGTATAATATGAAAACAGCAAAGAAGTTATTGAGTGATGGGTTGCTTTTATTTATAGCATGTGCAAGTCTGGTACCTTTTATATACATGTTGATAATATCATTAAAGATAACATACAATTCGTACAGTTTGGATATATCTTTTTCAACAGTAACCCTTCAAAACTATATAGATATATTTACAAAAAAAGGTTTTGCACAATATTTTTTAAATACAGCAATAGTATCTTTTTCAGGTGTGTTGTTAAATTTAGTATTTAGTACATTAGCAGGGTATTCTTTTGCTAAGATGGATTTTAAAGGTAGTGATAAATTATTCTTATTTATGATAATGACTTTAATTATACCATCTCAAGTTACAATGATACCACTATATATAATAATGAAGCACTTGGGATGGATAAATAGTTATCTTGCACTTATTATGCCAATACCAACAGCATTTGGTGTATTTATAATGAGACAAGCTATTTTAGGAGTGCCAAAAGAGCTATTAGAATCAGCAAAAATAGATGGATGCTCAGATTTTAGGATTTTAATACAAATAGTGCTACCTCTAATTAAGCCAGCATTAATTACACTAGCGATATTTACTTTTATGGGAGCCTGGAATGAATTTATGTGGCCTCTTATAGCAACAACTAAAGATGCAATGAGGACATTAACTGTTGGGTTATCTACTCTTAAGACATTCCAGATAACAAACTATGGACAAATGATGGCAGGAGCAACAATAACATTTTTACCTCCATTTATTTTCTATTTGATTTTACAGAGTAAATTTGTTGAAGGTGTGTCTTTATCTGGTATAAAAGGTTAGATAGTATAATTTAAAAGTGTGAAATAAAATTGTATAAATATGGAGGAATTTAAAATATGGAAATTTCATATGTATTGAAAGATTGTACATTTAAACACAATAAATATTCAGTTATAGAATCTGAAACTTGGGAGCATAAGGATTTAAATATTGTAGTAGCTAAAGGCGAAAAATTTGCTTTTCAAATTATGTTAAAAGCAACTGAAGAATTTAATTGTACAATTGATAGAAGCAGCACTATATCATGGAAAGGTCTGGAAAATAGAGTAAGATTGGCATTAAATGTACCTAATAGTTTAGAAAATAATTTTAGTATAAATATATTAGGTTATGTCCAAGATGATACAAAAGCATTTGTAAATGATGCTATTTTAAGGGATAAAGATGTGTTAGTAGAGCAACACTTACCTCAAACATTTTGGATTGAAGGACAAGTACCTGAAGATTTTGCAGAGAATAACTTTAATATAGGTATTGATATATTTAAAAGCTTTGGATATGAAGATGAAGAAAAAGTTTGTACAATAGATGTTCCTATAGAAGTAAAAAATGTTGTATTAAAGCCTTTAGATGAAAGTAAATTCTTTTTAGATTTATGGCAACATCCAAGTTGTCTAGCTAGAATGTATAAAGTTGAGTTATGGTCTGATATACATTTTGAAATAATCGATAACTATTTAAAAGAATTAGCATCTTTAGGAGAAAAAGTTGCAACAGTTATAGTTTCAGATTATCCATGGGCAGGACAAAGTTGTTATAAAGTTTATAAAAATCCATCAAACTTATATGAATACAATATGGTAAGTGTCTCAAAAGGTTTAGATGGAAAAATTAAATGTAATTTTAAAAGTATGGACAAGTATATAAGCATATCTGATAAATACAAAATGGCTCAGGAAATAGATTTATTTGGTCTATTAGGTAATTGGTGTGCTGGTGAGTTTGGAAACCCTATAGAAGGCTATAAGGACCCTATAAGAGTAAGATACTTTGATGAAAATGATAAAGTATTTAAATTTATAAATAATAAAAAGGATTTAAAAGAGTATATAGGATTAGTTTTAAATCATTTAATAGAGAGTGGGTTATGGGATAGAGTAAGAATTATAGCTGATGAACCAAATAATCCAGAAGTAGTAAAGGAATGTATCGAATTTATAAATTCTACTGTAAGCACTCATCAAGTTAAATACAAATCAGCAACTCATGACCAAAATTTTTTAGATAGAGCTAAAGATGAAGTTGATGATATGTCAATAAATTTAAAACTTACTATTCAAAATTACGAAGATATAGAAAATCTAAAGAAAAAAATCAATGATAAGGGTGGAGTATTGACTTGGTTTGTGTGCTGTTTTCCAGAAAAACCAAACAGTTTTATAAGTTCTCCTTTTGTGGAAAATAGAATAATAGGATGGTATACTTATTACTTTGGCCTTGATGGATTTTTAAGATGGGATTATAATTTATGGACGGAAGACCCTTGGAAAGATGCAAGTTACAAATTCCCTATTTGGAAAGCTGGAGATATGTTCTTTGTTTATCCTGGAAAAGATTTAAAGCCAGTTAGAAGTGTTAGAATGGAAAATTTAAGGTTTGGGATACAAGATTTTGAGTTATTTACAATGTTAGAAAAAGAAAAGGGAAGAGAGTATATAGAAGTTGAGCTTATGCAAGAATTATTAAATAAAAAAGAAAATGCTGAAATTAAAGGTTTTGGAAACATAGAACTAGGCTATTCGCTTGATAATTGTGGATATGATAAAGTTAAAAAACATGTATTTGAGTTATTAGATAGATTATAAAAAATATAAGAGAGTGTCTCAAAATGAACTTTTTAGTTCATGAGGCACTTTTTTTTGTATGAAATCAAATATATTTTCATCATTTCAATACTGAAAAAAGGATTATCTCTATTTTGAGAAAGTGATTTTATTTTTTAGTTGTATTCAATATTTATAAAACTATAATCACAATAAAATTTATAAATGACAATAATTATATATAACATGATATAATTTAATTTGTTATAATAGGGATTGAATAATATTATATGGAAGATAACATTGTTGGGAGGAGAGTAATATAAAAAGAATAGGTGTTATTATAATGTTTTTTTTAAGCATAGCTTTTATTGGATTTTATTTTGTAATAAGGGGAAACAGTGATACAGTTACGATGCAACGAGGGATAAACATAGGTAATGCACTAGAATCACCTAAAGATTTTCCTTGGGATGTAAAAATGTCAAATAAGTTTTTTGATGACATAAAAGATGCAGGCTTTGACACAGTACGTATACCTGTAAGGTTTTCTGACTATACATCAGGTTCCAATGATTTTAAAATAGATGAAGAATTTTTTAAAAAAATTGATGGATACATAAATTATGCATTGGAGAAAGACTTAATAGTTATCTTAGACTTACATCATTTTGAAGAAATTATGAAAGAACCAGGAATTCATAAAGAGAAGTTTTTAAAAATATGGCAGCAAATAGCTAACAGGTACCAAAAATATGATAAAAAATTGGTATTTGAGCTGTTAAATGAACCTAAAGAAAATTTATCTTCACAGTTATTAAATGAATACATTGAAGAAGCAATAAACATAATTAGAAAAACTAACCCTAAAAGAACACTTATAGTAGGACCATACAATTTCTATCAAATCGATTATTTAAATGAATTAAATATTCCTAAAGATTCTAATATAGTAGTTTCTTTTCACTATTATGAACCAAATGATTTTGCGTTTCAAGGGAATGTCTATCATAAGGGATTTGAGCATTTGAGTAATATTACTTGGGAAGGAACAAATGAACAAATGGAGTATCTAAAAAAAAGGTTTGATACTGTGGAAAATTGGGCAAATAAAAATAAAGTGAAAGTATTCTTGGGTGAATTTGGAATAACAAAAGAGGCACCAGAAGCTTCAAGAAAAGCTTGGATAAAAGCTGTAAGAGAAGAAGCTGAAAAACGAAACTTTTCATGGGCTTATTGGGAACTTGCTTCTGGATTTGGAATATACAATCAGATTGAAGGGACTTGGGATAAGGATATATTAAATGCATTAATAGAAAAGAGGTGATTTTATGAAGAAAAATTCAAAAAAGATACTTATAACTTTAACTATTATTACTAATATCATATATATATTGTGGAGAATCTTTTATACAGTACCTAAAGAAGAAGGTATGTTTGCCTTAGTATGCGCTGTAATACTGCTTTTTGTAGAGATAATAGGAATGATGGAAATGTTTGTACATTATTATGGTATGTCAAACATTGAGTATCCTGAAAAACCAATTATAAGTGAAGAACTTTATCCACATGTAGATGTATTCATTGCAACATATAATGAATCTGTTGATTTGGTAAGAAAAACCATAAATGGATGTATTCATATGCAATATCCAGATAAGAAAAAGGTACATATATACGTATGTGATGATGGAAATCGTGAAGAAATGCGTATTCTAGCAGAAAAAATGGGTGTAAATTATATAACTAGAACAGAAAGAGAAGGAGCTAAAGCTGGCAATTTAAATAATGCAATGCAACATACAAATTCTCCTTTGATTGCTACATTTGATGCAGATATGATACCAATGCATGATTTCTTGATTGCCACAGTACCATACTTTTTGAAAAATGAGCAAGCTAAAAAAGATGGGGAAAAAGACGAGTATGAAAAGGTTGGTTTTGTGCAAACTCCCCAAAGTTTTTATAATCCAGATTTATTCCAATTTAATTTGCACTCTGAAGGAAGAATTCCAAACGAGCAGGATTATTTCTATAGAGATATTCAATTGGCTAGAAACAGGACGAATTCTGTAATTTATGGTGGTAGTAATACAGTTATTTCAAGAGAAGCTCTAAAAGAAGTTGATGGATTTTATACTTATTCTATTACAGAAGATTTTGCAACAGGTATCTTAATTCAAAGTAAGGGGTATAGATGCTATGCTATTCCAGAAGTACATGCATCTGGTTTATCTCCTACTGATTTAAAAAGTCTTATTAAGCAACGTGAGAGATGGGCACGTGGATGTATACAAACTGGCAGACGATTAAATATCTTGTTTAAGAGAGGTTTAGGTTTTTGGCAGAAAATAAGTTATATTTCTTCAATTACTTATTGGTATGCAAGTATAAAACGCTTTGTATATATAATGGCCCCTATTTTATTTTCTGTGTTCAATGTGATTGTAGTAAAATGTACATTACTTCAAGTACTGATATTTTGGCTACCAATGTATATTTTAAGTAGCTTATCTCTTAAAATATTTTCTCAAAATATAAGAAATACTAGATGGACCAATATATATGAAACTATAATGTTTCAGTCTTTGATGCCAGCAGTAATACTTGAAACATTTGCAATATCTAAAAATAAATTTTCAGTAACAAATAAGAATAAATTAGAAGAAAATAAAGTGTATAAATTTTTACAGGGAATACCTTATTTTATTTATATAGTCTTATCTATAATAGGAATTTTAAAAATGTTTATAGCAATATTTAAAATGAGTTCAATGACATATTCAGTTGTGTTATTTTGGTTAATTGGAAATCTTTTTAATCTTGTTATGGCTACATTATTTATATCAGGAAGACAACAATTAAGAAAGTCTGAGCGTTATATTGCTGAAATTGATTTTAAGTTAAAGCAAAACTCTTATATTATTTCTTCAAAAACAATTGACATATCAGAAAATGGATTTGCGTTTTTGTTAGAAAATCCAGAATATATTTCTCCAGAAGAAGAATTTGAGGTAGAGTTTAGAGAAAAATCGGGAAATGAAATGTATATAGCTAGTATGAAGGCAAAGATTGTTAATGTTGTGGAAGTGAATTCAAAATGGAAGTATGCAGCTTATATTACACATATTGAAGATAGTGAAATAGATAGCTGGATGTGTATTGTTCATGATAGAATACCTACTTTACCAATGACAATATCTAATCAACTAGGTTTTTTTGATGATTTACAAATTAATGTGAAAAAACGTATTGAAAAAACTAGAACATTATCACGAAGAAGTCCAAGAATCAATATGAATTTTCATATGGATATAAAAAATATAGGTAAATTAAGAATAGTAAATTTTAATTATCAATATGTATTATTAAATTTTGAGAATAAAAATATTCATCCTAAGGAAATTGAGTTGGAAATTAATGAAAATATTGTGTTAGAATGTGATTTATGTGAGGGGAAAATTGATGAAAGAGGTATTTTATATAAAGTGAATAATATTAATGGCATAATGCAAAATTTCTTTTTAAGAGATGAAATGATGGATTGGATATTACAGAATAAGACAATTATTGTTTCAAAACCTAGTGAAAAGAAAGAAAAAAGTACAGATGAGTTTGAGCCAATGGAATATATTTAGGAGAGATAAAATGAAGACTTTACAAGTGTTTTTTTGTTATGTAAAATATCTTATTTTTGTGTTTATTTTTTTAATAAATGCTACTTTTATAAGTTCAGCAACAAGTGACAAAACCTTAGATTTATCTTTTAAAAAGATAGAGAATAACCTAAGTTCTAAAATTTCACACGAAGATACAAGTATAAAAATAGAAACAGATAGTTCTAAAAGTGATAAGGAATGTTACTTATATATTTACCAAAATGTGAAAGAAAATTGGAGTATGTACCATAATTTTTATATTGAGATTCAAAATAAAAATAAAAGTTCTCAGAGAGTAAATTTAAGTATACAAAGTAAGAATATGCTTGAATTTAGATTAAAAGAAGGCAGTGAAATATTTTTTGAAGATAAAAATATAATATATTCAGATAAAATAAAAGATGGATGTATAGAAGTACCAGGCAAATTTGAGGGCAAAATTTATGTGAATTTTAATAATCTTATAAATGAGAAAAGTAATGTGGTGCTGGACTCGAATATGCTTTCAAATATTGTTAGTTGGGGAATTACGTTTATTCCATCTGATGAAGAGCATAATGTTGTTACTATAAAAAAGATGTCTTTATTGGCTGAGGATAAATTAGAATCTTTGCATAATATTAAAATAACTGGCGATGAAGAAGTACAAATACCAGTATTGGGTCAAAGTATAAGTCAGTATGAGGTATTAGGTCTTGAAAGTAATTCCAAAATTAAGTATTCTCTTATGGGAAAACAAGATAATGTAAGTATATCTCAAAAAGGTAAATTAACATTAAGTAATAAAGCCAAACCTGGACAAATTATTCTACAAGTTAATGTTGATGATAAGTTTAAAATTGGAAAGAAAATAACATTGACTGAATCTTGGAGTATTAATAAAAAAGATAAGGATGGTGTTCCATATACATTAGTATCTCCTGAGCAGTCACCAACAGTACAAGATATGAAAAAAATAAATTTTATGAATAATATCATAACATTTATTCGAATTTTATTTGTATCTCTAGTAATAATATGCTTTGAAATATATTTGTATTGGAAAAAATACTCAAAAACTAAGTAAAGAGAGGAGGTTAGATTGTGTTATTTTCAAGCTTAATTTTTTTATTTTATTTTTTACCAATAACTTTGGTATTGTATTATGTATTTAGGTTTAATCGAACGATACAGAATATGATATTGCTAGCTGTTAGTTTATTTTTTTATGCTTGGGGAGAACCAAAATTTGTTGTTATTATGATAGCTTCCATAATAATGAACTATATATTTGGTTTACTATTAGATAGATATAGGGAAAGTAAAATAAAAGTAAAAATTTTTTTAGTTTTAATGTGTGCATATAATATAGGCGTTTTATTTATATTTAAATATCTAGCTTTTGCACTAAGAAATATTAGCGAACTTATTAGCACTGAATTGACTATACCTAGTATTGTTTTACCTATAGGAATTTCATTTTTTACATTTCAAGGAATGTCTTACGTTATAGATGTATATCGTAGACACGGAGAAGTTCAAAAAAATCCTTTTTATGTGGGACTATATATAGCATTTTTCCCACAATTAATAGCAGGTCCTATAGTTAGATATGAAAGTGTGGCAGAACAAATTCTTAATAGAAAAGAAACTTGGAATAAATTTTCCGTTGGGACTTGTAGGTTTATAACAGGTTTAGGCAAAAAAGTATTAATTTCAAATAATATGGCTATAGTAGCAGACTACATTTATACTATGAATAGTCAAGGAGAAATAGCTGCATCACTTGCATGGCTTGGTTCGATAGCTTATACACTGCAAATATTCTTTGATTTTTCTGCTTATTCAGATATGGCTATAGGTTTAGGTCTTATGTTTGGTTTTAAATTTGAAGAAAATTTTAATTATCCATATATCTCAAAATCAATTACTGAGTTTTGGAGAAGATGGCATATTTCTTTGGGAATGTGGTTTAAGAGCTATATATATTTTCCGCTTGGAGGTTCTAGAGTAGCAAATAAAGATATTATGATTAGAAATATGTTTATAGTGTGGTTATTTACTGGAATATGGCATGGAGCAGAATGGACATTTGTAATTTGGGGAATTTTAAACTTTGTTTTCTTGATTATAGAGCGATTTATAATGTTTGAAAAGATTGAAAATCACAATTTTATAAAACATATTTATACTTTATTGGTAGTTAATTTTGGGTGGGTATTATTTAGGTCACCTAGTTTAAAAGAAGCATATAACTATTTCAAAGCTATGTTTGGAGGCAATGGAGTTATATGGAGTGATTATACATATATGTTTTTAAAAGAATACTGGATTTTCTTTATATTTGCATTTATTTTTAGTGTACCTATTGCCAAGAAAATCAATAAGTTTGTTGTTGAACAAGCTAAATACAGTATGATATTTAATGTATTCTATCCAATCTCAGCTATTTTATTGTTCTTTATTTCTGTAACATATTTAGTAACTGGAAGCTATAATCCATTTATTTATTTTAATTTTTAGTTGAGGAGGAAAAGTATGAATAGATTTTTTAAAGTAAGATTAATAACTGCAATTATGTTCTTAATTGTTTTATTCACTTTCTCTATCTTTAATATTTGTTATTCTGGAAAAGATATGATGCAGGAAATAAAAAATTCAGTTGCTGAAAAAAGTAGTTTAAAAGATACAATATCATCTATTGATAATACAGTAAATGATAAAGTAATATATAAAAATACATTTATTGAAACTTATGGATATTTACAAAAGTTGATGGGCAAAAATGAGTTTTCAAAATTTAGTGTTGTAAAAGATACTTCTGGAAAGATGCATTATACATATTTTGCTAAAGCTCCAAATCCAGTTGGTGTGATAGCAGATAGGGTAAGAAAATTTTCTAAGGAAATGGAAAAACAAAATACTAAATTGGTTTACTTAATGACTCCAGATAAGTATATAAAAGGAGTGACAAAATTTCCAAAAGGGATACCTTATTCTTATAGTAATGAGACAGCAGATAATTTTTTAAATCAACTAAAAAAGTACAATGTTGACTATATTGATTTTAGGGAAAATATTTTAAAAAGTGGTATTCCAAAAGATGATTTGTTTTTTAAAACAGACCATCACTGGAGAGTAGAAACTTCTTTTTGGGCGTTTGGAGAACTAGTTGAGCAACTTAATAAGAAATACAGTATAAATTTAGATGAGAATTACTACTATAGAGATAAGAAAAATTATAATTCAATTGTATATCCTAAGTCATTTCTTGGCTCTATGGGAAGAAAGACTGGTATTTTATATGGTGGTATAGATGATTTTACATTAATTTATCCTAAGTTTAAGACTAATTATACTTATTATACAGATTCTAAATCTCAAAAATTTGAGTTAAAAGGAAGATTTGAAGAGAGCTTGATATTATCATATCCTTTTAATGCAGACCTTAATTTAATGGATGGACAATCAGATAAGTATTTTACATACTTATTGGGGAATAGACCATTAGTTAAAATAAAAAATATAGAAAATCCAGAAGGATTAAAAGTTCTATTTGTTAAAGACTCTTTAATTGTACCAACAGCAGCATTCTTTTCCTCTGTTTGTTCAACTATAGATATGATAGACCCTAGATATTATGACGGAGACATACTAGAATATGCAAAGTCTCAGGATTATGACTTTGTTTTTATATCTGTCTATCCTCAAAATCTTACAAAAGAATTTTTCCCGTTTTGTGAGTAAATTTATAAAGCAATTTTCTGATAAAATAAAAAATAAATGGCTAACTGTTTAAAAGTTAGCCATTTATTTTGATAATTATTTTAAGAAATATTTTTCTTACTAAATACTTCTTTATCTACTTTTCCAAGTGATTTTCCTACAGTAATTGATGATACCATAGCACCATTAACATTTATCATTGTGCGTCCCATATCTAGTATAGGGTCTATTGCAAGTATACCACCAACTAATGGAAAATAAGAACCAAGACCAACTCCAGAGATAACAACGGAAACGGCCATTGTAGCAGTTCCTGGAAGTCCTGCTATTCCAAATGAACTAATTGTTATAACAATTAACAACATAACATAAAAACTCATATCCATGTTTACTCCAGCCATATTAGCAAGAGTTACAGCCATTAAAGCAGGATATATACCTGCACAACCATTCATACCCATATTTGCACCCAAACTTGCTGTAAAGCTTGATACACCCTCATCAACTCCATGATTTTGTACTAGGCTTTCTATCGTTACAGGTAATGTTCCTAAACTAGAACGTGAAGTAAATGCCAAAAGTAAAGCTTCAGTTGAATTTTTTATATAAGTAATGGGATTTAGACCATTTAAAGTTATAAAAATTAAATGTATAATAAATAATATTGCAACTGATATATAAAGAGCTAATATAAAATATAAAACAGAGACTATTGAGCTAATACCTTGGGAAGTTATTGTATTTGCAAGCAGAGCAACCACAGCATAAGGCATAAATTTGATAACAGTCATAGATACACTTACAATTATCTTGTAAGATGCTTCTATAAAATCTATAAATGGCTTTATTGTGTCAAAATGTTTTTTACTTAGTCTCTTTATTGAGGTAGCTATAAATGTAGCAAATATTATTGTAGCCACAATATTTCCATTTGCCATAGCCATTACAGGATTTGATGGTAGTAATCCTCTTAAAGTATCTACAAGAGAATTTATTTCTTTAAGTTCTTGATTTCCTCCTAAAGTAGGTAGATTAACTCCTACACCTAACTTCATTATATTTGCAACGACAATTCCAACAATTGCAGCTATAGCAGTAGTAGCAAGAAGCATACCTAAAGATTTAAAAGTTAGAGTTCCAAGATTGTTATCTTTCATATTTATAATTACTTTTATAATAGATAAGAAAACTAAAGGTACTACTAACATCTTTAGTAAGTCCATAAATCCAGAACCAAATAGGCTATACCATTTACTTACTTCTTGTAGCCAAGTGACTTGAGTTGTATCATTAGGAAAACCAGCAAAAGCTTGAATTATAATTCCCAATATAAGTCCTAGTATTGTAGCGTATATTGTTCTCAATGAAAATTTGATTTTTTTCTTTTCAAATTGTCTAACAATAAAAAATGTACCTAGAAGTAATATTATAAAAAAAATTGTTTTAAAATCTGTAATCATAAGAAATTGTGATAAAAATGAACTTTCCAATATTTTTTCTCCTTTATTTAAAAATAAATTTTTCTAAGTTTAAATAATATCAATATATTAAAAAAATGTCAATATTATATCACAATTTACTTAGATAGAGTAAGAGTATTTAATTTTTAAAAATGTGATTGAATACGTGAAAATAGGGTATAATATATGTTTAAAGAATTTGAACTATGGTAAGAAAGGATAAAATAGCTTTTGTAAGATTTGATTTTAAACAAAAAAATGTTAAAAAAATAACTTAAAATTATTATAAAAAATGTTTACATAGAATATATATAAAACGAAAAGCTTAAAATAAGGAAAGAAATTAATTAGACATCAAAGGAGATATAAAATGAGAGTAGTAATAATCGGTGGTGTTGCAGCTGGTATGAGTGCTGCAGCGAAATTAAAAAGAATAAAACCTGAGTATGAAGTTGTTGTTTATGAAAAAACAGAGATAGTATCTTTTGGTGCTTGTGGATTGCCATACTTTGTTGGTGGATTTTTTGATGATGCTGATGACCTATTAGCAAGAACACCTGAAAAACTTAGAGAAGCTGGGATTGATTTAAATATATTTAGAGAAGTCGTTGAAGTTGACAGCGAATCTAAGAAAATAAAAGTAAAAAACGTAAAAACAGATGAAATATATGAAGACTACTATGATAAATTGATGATAGCCACTGGAGCAAGAAGTATTATGCCTCCTATAAAAAACATAAAATTGAAGAATGTTTCTACATTAAAAAGTTTATATGATGGAGAATATCTAAAAAAACTTTTAAGTAATGAAGAAAATAGAAGAGTGACAATAATAGGAGCTGGTTTTATAGGATTAGAAGCAGTTGAGGCATGTAAGAAATTAGGCAAAGATGTAGATGTAATTCAATTGGAAGATAGAATATTACCACAAGTATTTGACAAAGAAATTACAGATGTATTAGAAGAAGAAATAAATAGACATAATGTCAATTTGCACTTGGATGAAATGGTTGTAGAACTGTATGGAGAAGATAAAGTAGAAAAAGTTATAACAAACAAAGGGGAAATAGATACAGATGTAGTAATAATTGCTACTGGTGTGAGACCTAATACAGAGTTTTTGTCAAATACTAATATAAAAATGCTAAAAAATGGAGCTATAGTAGTTGATGAGTATGGAAGAACTTCTGTAGAAGATATATACTCTGCTGGAGATTGTGCAACTATAAAGAACATAGTAAGTAATGAAAATGTATATGTTCCTTTAGCTACTGGAGCTAATAAATTGGGTAGGATAGTAGGAGAGAACCTAGCAGGAAAAGAAGTTTCTTATCAAGGTTCATTATCTTCAAGTTGTATAAAGATTATGGATATGGAAGCAGCATCAACTGGAATTACAGAAAGACAAGCTAAAGATTTAGGGATAAATGTTAAATCTAAATTTATTTCTGACTATAATCAAACTCACTATTATCCAGGTAGAAATAAAATATATGTAAAGCTTGTTTATGATGGAGATACAAAAGTTATTTTAGGTGGACAAGTGGCAGGGTTTAAGGATGCTGTCCAAAGAGCAAATGTATTGGCAGCTGCTATCTTTGGAAAAATGACTACAAATCAACTTGGAATGTTAGATTTGTGTTATGCTCCACCATTTGCAAGAACATGGGATGTTTTAAATATAGCTGGAAATGTATCTAAATAATAGTATCTAGATTATAGTTAATACAGTTGACAGGTAATTAAAGGAATGAATTTACCAAAAATATTTTTATCAAGGTAAAATTCATTCCTAAATTTTTATTCTAAATTCTTAGAAATAAGGATTACATTAAATTATTCATCAAAATTTAAATGTAAACTTAATCTATCTTCTCCAAGAATGGTATTTTCAAAAACATTAGTAGCATTTTCTAAATACATATTAGGTATATCTAGAGAAGGGCTAAAATGTGTTAGTAAAAGTTGTTTAACATTTCCTAGTTTTGCAAGATTCGCAGCTTCTCTAAAAGTCATATGTTTGTTTTTAACAGCTTTTGATATATCTAAGTCATCACCATACATGGCTTCACATATAAATAAATCACTATTTTTTATGAAGTCTGGTATTGATTCTATAGGTCTTGTATCGGTTGTAAGACTTATCTTAACTCCCTTTCTTGATTTTCCTAAGACCATATCTGGAGTGTATGTTTTGGAATCTAAAACTATACTTTGACCTTCTTGGAGCTTCTTCCATAATATTTTAGGAACTTCATTTTTAGTTGCCTTATCTATATCAAATTTGGGATTTCTTCTAAAATTAAAACTGTATCCCAAGCACTCTATGGAGTGTTCTAAATTGATTGTTGAGATTTCTAGATTTTTTAAAAATTCATTATCTAAAGAAAAATTACCTTGAGGATTTTCTATAATTTTTAAAGTATATGGTACATATTCTACTAAATTTCTCATAGAACGAATACAATCGACTATTCCAACTGGGCCAATTATAGTTAAATCACTTGTACGACCGCTATTTCCAATTGTTGATAAAAGTCCTAAAAGTCCAAATATATGGTCACCGTGTAAATGGGTTATACAAATCAAGTCTATATCTTTAAAGCCACATTTTTTTAGCTTCATAGATACCTGAGTACCTTCGCCGCAATCAATTAGTATTTTTCTACCTTTATAGTTTATAAATACAGAGGATAGAAATCTGTTTGGCATAGGTACATTTCCACCACATCCAAGTAAAGTTAAATCTATCATTTTTTCCCCTTTCTAAAATTAACACAAATCTGTTGTTTGTTTTTATTATGATATCCTATTATAATTATTTTAACATTAAATATAACAATAAATGTGTATTTGAGTCAAGAAATATTGTCAAATAGAGTTTTTATATAACAATGTATAAAAATTTTGGGAGCAAAAAGTGAAAATTATCTTTAGAAGTATTTAAAGGAGGAAAATTTAATGAAAGTATTAAAGAAAATTACTATTTTGTCATTGATTACATTAACTTTAGTTGGGTGTAGTAATGGAGAAAGTAAAAAAGTAGCTGAAGAGTCTAATAAAATTCAAAATTCTAAAAAAGATGAACAGCCTATAATAGTACATAAAGATGCAAATATATTGAAAGATAGGTATGAGCCACCAAAAGGATTTAAAAGAGTTGACGTAGAAAAAGGAAGTTTTGAATCATTTCTTAGGAATACTAAGTTGAAAAATTATGGTGAGAAAGTCAAGTATTATGATGGTAGAACTAAGGAATCAAAAGGCATCTATGATAGTGTATTTGATGTTGATATTGGTAATAGAGATTTGCATCAATGTGCAGATGCAATTATGCTTATGAGAGCAGAATACTTGTATCAGAATAAGAGATATGATGAAATAAGTTTTGATTTTGTTGATGGTTTTAAGGCTAAGTATTCAAAATGGGCGCAAGGGTATAGAATTTCAGTAAAAGATAGTGGTTCAAGTTGGTATAAAGCAGCTGAATATTCAACATCATATGAGAGCTTTAGAAAGTTTATGGATATAGTGTTTGCTTATTCAGGAACTTTATCTCTTGAAAAAGAATTGAAACCTGTAAAAGTTGAAGATATGAAAATAGGAGATGTGTTTATAGTTGGTGGAAGTCCAGGGCATGCAAGTATAATCATGGATATGGCAGAAAATGAAAAGACTGGAGAAAAGGTATTTATGATAGCTCAAAGCTATATGCCTGCACAACAAACTCAACTTCTTATTAATCGTAAAAATACAAACTTAAGTCCTTGGTATAGTTTAGATTTTGAATGGGATTTGACAATACCTCAATGGACTTTTAAAAGAGACCAATTAAAAAGATTCTAAAATAATTTTATATAAAATAAAAGAAAAATATAGATGTGAAAAAATGTAATTAGATTAAAACTAATTGGATATGGACAAAATTAAATTGATAGATAAATATTAAAAATCATAGTAATTAATCTTATATATTTTAATATTAATCTAAAAAGCTTTATGTAAAATATAAGTTTTATACTAAAGCCAAAACTAATTTGAGGAGGCTAATTTATATTGAAAATTAGAAGGTATTTAATTTTGGTAATTATAATTCTAATTACAACAAGTCAGAGTTTTATTTCTTATGGGCTAGAGAGATTTGAAGAAATAACTATTTTTCACACTAATGACATACATGGAAGATATGCTGAAGGCAATGAACATATACAAATAGGTAATCTAGCTACATTGAAAAAAGAAACTCCAAACTCAATTTTAGTAGATGCAGGAGACTGTTTGCATGGACTTCCACTAGTAAATATGGATAAAGGGAAAGATGCAATGGAATTGATTAAATGTGCTGGATATGACTATATTGCTCCTGGAAATCATGACTTTAATTATGGAAAAGACCGATTGTTTGAGTTATCCAAAAGTGCTAATTCAGGAGAAAATACTTTAAAATTCTTATCAGCAAATATTTTTGAAAATGGTAAAAAAGTTTTTGATAGTAATGATATAAAAGAAATAGATGGGATAAAAATAGGATTTTTTGGACTTTCAACTCAAGAAACAAAGAGCAAAACTGGATTTAAAAATGTAGAAGGGTTGGAGTTTAGAAATCCTATAGAAAGTGCAACAGAGCAAGTAAGTGAATTAAAAAGAAAAGGTGCAGATGTAATAGTTGCAATATGTCATATTGGTACGAATAGTTTAAGTAAGCCAAATAGTATAGATATAGCAAATGAGGTCCAAGGAATTGATTTAATTATTGATGGACACAGTCATACTAAGTTTGAAAATGGCAAACAGGTGGGTGATACATTGATTGTAAGTACTGGACAATATTTAGAGAATATTGGTGAGGTAAAATTAACCTTGGATACTAATGATATAGAAAATATAAAAATAGAAAATAAATCAGCTAGATTAATCGGAAAAGAAGAAGCATTAAGGTATAAGCTTGATTCTAATATAAGTAAAAAGGTTGATGAAATAAAAAAACAACAAGAAGAAATATTAGATAAAGTTATAGGTGTAACTAAAAATACTTTAGATGGTTCGTATGAAAATGTAAGGACAAAAGAAACTAATTTAGGTAATTTAATAGGTGATATTTTACTGGATAAAACTAAGGCTGATATTTCTTTATTTAATGGAGGAAATATTAGGGATACGATAGAGAAAGGGAATATAACAAGAAGAGATATTGTAGACGTATTCCCTTTTAGCAATACAATAGTTACTAAAGAGCTTACAGGAACACAAATTAAAGATGTATTGGAGCATGGAGTAAAGCTTTATCCAGAGAAAAATTCAGCCTTTTTACAAGTAGGAGGAATTTCATATCACTTTGACCCAAAACAAAAAGAAGGAGAAAAAATAACAGATATTCTAAAAGATGGAAAGCCATTAGATTTGAATAAAAAATATGTAGTTGCAACTAATGATTATATAGCATCAGGTGGGGATGAGTTTCCTTGTTTTTCAAAAGAACCAATACTAAAGGAGTTTGGAAGTCTAGAGAGCATAGTGATTAAATATATAGAGTACAAAAAAGAAATATCGAAAAGTATAGATGGAAGAATTAGTATTAAATCTAAAGATGGGTTAATAAGTAATAATCATAAGGATGATTTTGTATTAAGTGAAAATAAAGTAAATATTAATGATGATGAAGGTAGTATCCCTAATAACGATATAGAAAATTCTGATAGTGATAAAAATAAAAAATTTGATAAAAGAAATCCTAGAGAAAGTTCTACTATAGGAGTGTCCAAAAGGGAAACTAAAGAAAAATCTCCTAAAACAGGAGATTTAGGTTTTTCAAATAGTATGACTATATTTATAGTTTCAAGTACATTAATATACTTATTAAATTTTAATCAAAAAGATTTAAAGAGTAAAAAGTCAAAATAAAAATTAATGAGCAAAAGTTAGTAGATAGTAATTTAATCTAAGACAATAATAAAAAAGCAAAGGAAATTAGTTATATAAATCTTAATTTCCTTTGCTTTTTTTACTTAAGCATGATTATTTTTGAGTAAAATTATATTTTATAAAAAATAATCATATTAAATTGTACTATGAGTATGTTCAATTTTTGTTTAAGTAAATAAAATCATGCAAACAACTTCTTATATATTTACAAATTGATAAATAAAATGGTTTTACTAGTATGATATAATTTAGCTAGTATGTATAATAATGGAGGGTAGAAGGATGAATAATATATTACTTTTAGAAGATGACAAATCTTTAAATAGAGGAATTAGTTTTAAATTAAAAAAAGAAGGATACAATGTTTTTAATGCATTTAGTATAGAAGAAGCAAAAAATATTTTTGCAAAAGAGGAGATAAGCTTAATTATTTCTGATATAGGTCTACCTGATGGTAGTGGTTTTGATTTTTGCGAGGAGATTAGAAAGAAAAGTGATGTCTATATAATAATGTTGACAGCTCTTGATGAAGAAGTGGATATTGTCACAGGGTATGATTTAGGTGCAGATGATTATATTACAAAACCATTTAGCTTGATGGTATTAATATCAAAAGTGAATGCCTTTATGAAAAGGGTAAATACAGTAAAAAATTATACCTCATTGGTTTGTGATGATTTATTTTTTCACTATATAGAAAATAAATTAATTATAAAAACAGATGATAAAGAAGAAGAGATAATTTTAAGTAAAACGGAGACTAAACTTTTAAAATATTTGATGGAAAACTCAATGCAGACATTGACTAAAGAGCAACTGCTAGAATCTTTATGGGATAATAGTGGCAATTTTGTAGATGATAATACAATTGCAGTAAATATAAGAAGACTTAGACAAAAAGTTGAAAAAAACCCATCTGAACCTAAGTACATAAAAACAGTAAGAGGAGTTGGATATATGTGGGGGGAAAGGAGTATAAAAAAATGTTAAAAAATATGGATTTAAAAGATGGTTTGAGTATGAGAGATGATTATGTAATGAGAAGGGTTATTGTATATTCTGTTTTATCTGTATTGATAGTAGCCCTTGTATTTATATTTTTTGAATATAGTCGATTACATAAATTGTATGAACATCAAATAAAAAATACTCAAAATATTGCTGGAATATTGATTGAAAAATATCCAAATGATGAGGTAGATATAGTAAAGTCTATTTATAATTCTGATTACAGTAAGGCATCTATTGGAGAAAAGGCACTTAAACAATTTGGATATGGATTAGAAAATAAAATGTCAAATGATAAAAATTTTGCTCTATACTTAAAATCTTTTTTTAGAGAGTCAATTTTTATTTTTTTTATGATGTTTATAGTTGTTATAGGTATAATATATTATTTTATAAGATACATAAATAAAAGATTGAGTAAAATTTATTTTATAGTAGATAAGATGTCGCAAGAAAATTACTTGAAGGAAAGTACTGAGTTAGAAGATTCTGGTTATCTAGTAGAATACAATGAATATTTTAAAGAAGGCATATTTAGTAAGATAAATAACTGTTTATATGAGTTGAATAGAAGTTTAAAGATAAAATTTATTAAATTAGAAAAAGAAAAAGAAAGTGTAAAATCATTGGTAACAGATATTTCCCATCAATTAAAAACTCCTTTAGCATCCTTGAAATTATACAATACATTACTTATAGAAGAGGAATTAGAAGAAGATGAAGCTAATGAGTTTTTATTAACCAACAAAGCTTCTATAAATAAATTAGAAAATTTAATAAATTCTTTAGTAAACATATCAAGACTAGAAATTAGCATGATAAACATAAAAAAAGAAGATAATGACATAAAAAACACTATTCTAAATGCCGTAAAAAGTGTAACTCCTAAAGCTAAGAATAAAAACATAACATTAAATTTAAATGAACTTAACAGTAGGATTATACCACATGATAAAAAATGGACTGAAGAGAGTATTTTTAATGTACTAGATAATGCTGTAAAATATACACAAATAAATGGAGAAATAAATATATCTGTAGAAGAAACTGCCAATTACTTTAAAGTTATAATAGAGGATAATGGTAGAGGAATTAAAAAAGATGAATTTAATAATATATTTAAGCGTTTTTATAGAGGTGTATCTGAGGAAATGGAATCTATAGAAGGTAGTGGAGTAGGATTGTATCTAAGTAGAAAAATTTTGGAAGAACAAGGTGGAAATATTATAGTTTCTTCAAAAGTAGGGAGAGGAAGTAAGTTTTCTTTGTTTCTTACAACTATGTAATATTAAATGAAAGGAAAATGTAAGCCTCTACATTTATTATATAAGTATAAATAACTCCAGAAATAAAAAGTAATAAAATATGGGGTAATAATAATTTAGAATGAGAGGATAATTTTATGAAAATATTATATACTGAAAATTTATCAAAACATTATGGAAAAGGAGAAAGCTTAGTAAGAGCTTTGGATAATGTTAACCTAGAAATAAATGAAGGTGAATTTGTTGCAATAATAGGAAAATCAGGTTCTGGAAAAAGTACACTTTTACATATGATAGGAGGTCTTGATATACCTACATCTGGAAAGGTGTACATAGATAATAAAAACATATTTACATTAAAAGAAGAAGAACTTGCTGTATTTAGAAGAAGAAAAATAGGGTTTATATTTCAAAGCTATAATTTAATTCCATCTCTTAATGTATGGGAAAATGTAGTATTACCAATCGGTCTAGATGGTAGAGAAGTAGATGAAAATTTTATAAAAGAACTTTTAAAATCATTGGGACTTGAAAATAAACACGACGTTTTACCAAATACATTATCAGGTGGTCAACAACAAAGGGTAGCAATAGCAAGAGCATTGGCTACAAGACCAGCTATAATACTTGCTGATGAACCAACTGGAAACCTAGACTCTAAAACATCTGATGAGGTTATGAGTATACTGAAGTCTATGTCTAAGAAATACAGTCAAACTTTAGTTATGATAACTCATGATGACAGCATAGCTCAAATGGCTGATAGAGTTGTATTTATAGAGGATGGTAGGGTATCAAAGGTTGGTGATAAAAATGATTAATACTACTAAAATAGCAAAAAGTAATTTAAAGCAAAATAAATCAAAAAGTATTCTAATAATAATCACTATAATACTTTCAACTTTAATGCTTTCATCTATTGGAATTTACATTGTTGATGCAGGTGCATATCAAAAAGAAAATACTATAAAGCATTCAGGAAATTATCATGGTGTGTTGGCTAATGTAGGCGAAAAGCAAGTTAATATATTGAGAAATCATGCAGACATTGAATTGTCTGGTGAAATGAATGGAGTAGGTGTTGAAAAATTAGAAGATGATTCAAATATCTCTCTAGCATACATGAATGAAGATGCTTTAAAACTAAACAATTTCGAATTTATTAAAGGGAAATTGCCAATAAAAGAGAATGAAATTGTGTTGGATAGTGGAGCTTTAAAGGCATTGGGTTATAATAATAAGAAGCTAGGTGAAAAAATAAAGATATCTTATGGTGACTATAAAAGCGATAAAAGAATTGAAAAAGAGTTTATTATAACTGGAATTTTAAAAACTAGCGAAATATCTGAAGCAGGTAAATATTATAATGCTCTTATATCAGAAAAATATATGAAAAACACTAGAGATATGTCACAAGAAGATTTTAATATATATGTTAAATTAAAAGATAAAAGTGACTTGTCAATAGAACAAGCAAAAGAAAAATTAAATAAGATTGCTAATGACATAGGATTGGATACTGTTAATGTAGTTGTCAATGAAAATTATATAAATGCTTTAAAACCAGATATGGAAACAATTATGGGTGGATTTTTTGTAGGATTAGTAATTGTATTATCTAGTATTTTAGTAATATACAATATATTCTATATTTCAATAGTTACAAAAGTTCAAGAATTTGGGAAACTTAGAGCAATTGGTGCAACTAAAAAACAAATAAAAAATATAGTATTTAAAGAAGGGTTTATATTAGCAGGAATATCAATACCAATAGGAATAATTTTAGGTTATGTGCTTGCAAACATTATAATAAAATCATTTATGAATATAGATGTAAAATCATCACAATTACCAGTTATATTATTGGTTGCAGTAATAAGTTTTATATCTGTTGTTTTATCACTTTTAAAACCAATGAAAGTGGCATCAAAAGTATCTATTGTTGATGCAGTAAGATATACTGGAAATAAAATAAGTAGCAAAAATAAGAGAAAAGGTTATAAAAATATAAATTTAAAGAGATTATCACATGCTAATTTAGAAAGAAATAAAAAGCGTACTTACATGACATTGGCATCACTTATACTTAGTGGAACTATATTTATAACTGTATCGACTGCCTTAGAAAGTTTTGATGCTGAGAAGATGGCAAGAGAACATTTTCCTTATGATATAGAAGTTAGACTTTCTGGTTATGAAATGGATAGTGATAAAAATCCTAAAAATAATTTGAATATTTTACAAATGAATAATCCTTTAGGTAAAGATTTTTTTAATCAAATAAAGGGAATAGAAGGAATTAAAAAAATAGAGTCTGCAAGAAGTGTAAAGATTGGTATGGAAGATTATGATGTTGAATTTAAACATGACCTTTTGCAAAGTATAAACGAAAATGATGTAAAATCATTAAACAAGAATTTAGTAGATGGAAAAATAAATCTTGAAAGACTTCAAACTGGGGATGAAATAGTAATTACTCATATTGATACAGCAAAAGAAATGGGAGTAAAGGTAGGAGATAAAATAAAATTAACTCTATATGATGGAGATAAAGAGATAAAAAAAGAATTTAAGGTTCAAGCAATAGCTATGGGAGTTCCAAGTTTTGGTATAGGAAAAGATTTTATAGATAGAACTTTGAAATACGATTCAACAAGTAGTTTGGGAATATATACTGAAGAAGGGCAGTATCAAGAAGTAAAAGATAGTATAAAGAAAATTGCTAAATCTAATGGATTTTTAGAAACAGATTTTATAGATAGTAGAATTGAATCAAATAAGGCTACTATTTCATTTATAAAAATAATGGGATACACACTAACAGGTATAATAGGTGTGATTGGATTTATGAATCTTGTAAATACAATGATAACTAGCATAGTTACTAGAAAGAAAGAACTTGGCATGCTTCAAGCGATTGGTCTTACTAATAAACAATTGGTAAAAATGCTTAATTCAGAGGCGATATCTTATACTTCTGGAATGATGATAGGAAGTATTTTATTTGGGGGTATATTGGGATATATTGCCGTTATGGTTCTAAAAAAGACTGGATTATCTTATGCAACATATTCTTTGCCAATAGTACCAATCCTACTGATGGTTATATGTATTTTTATAGCTCAATTTATAACAACTTATTTGATAGGACGAAGTTTTAATAAAGAATCTCTTATTGATAGAGTAAGATATAGTGAATAAAATATAAATATTTATGGTTGGTTTTTAGGTAATAAAAAAGGATATAATAAAGATAATTAAATAGATTGAAGTATAGCTACAGAGCAAACAATTTAAAATGATGTTTGCTCTGTATTTTATTGTGTAATCAAGAATATATCTAATGGATGATATTATTCATATTAGAAAATGTATTGGTACAATTCTAGAAAAATATAAAATTGTACCATATAAAATGAAAATTTTGTATAATAATTGTATAGAAAATAAAGAGGAGCTGATATATATGAACAATAAGATTAATTATGCACCAGGGCCAACAGAAACTAGGGAAAATGTAAGGTTAGCAAGAGCAGAAAAGACAACAAATCCAGATATAGATGTTGATTTTGTTGAGTTTTATAAAAAGACATGTGAAAAGTTTAGTAATATAGTTGGTACAAAAAATGATGTTTACATATTGAGTGGTGAAGGCATATTAGGACTTGAAGCAGCTTGTGCATCACTTACAGAAAAGGGAGACAGAGTGCTTGTAATTGATAATGGTATATATGGAGAGGGTTTTAAAGATTTTGTAACAATGTATGGTGGAGAATATGTGCTTTTTTCAAGTAAATATACAAAAAGTATAGATATTGATGAATTAAAAGCATTTTTAGATAAGGATAGTAACTTTAAGTATGCAACAGTGGTGCATTGTGATACTCCAACTGGTGTACTAAATGATGTAAGTAAAATATGTCCATTACTTAAGGAACATGGCATATTAACTGTAGTTGATTCTGTAGCAGGTATGGTAGGAGAAAGATTAAGTGTAGATGAATCTAAAATAGACATAATATTAGGTGGTTCACAAAAAGCTATTTCTGCACCAGCAGGACTTACTATAGTTGGGATAAGTCAGGATGCAAAAAATTGTATAAAAAATAGAAAAACTGATGTAATAGGTTTTTATTGTAATTTAAATATATGGGAAGGCTATTATGAAAAAAAATACTTCCCTTACACAATGCCAATAAGCGACATAATGGGGCTTGATAAAGCTTTTGATAATATATTAGAAGAGGGAATAGAAAACGTATTAAATAGACATGAAAAAATAGCTTATAGTGTTAGAAAAGCTATTGAGGAATATGGTCTAGAATTATTTTTAGAAGAAGGGTATTCTAACACAGTTACAGCTATAAAAATTCCTGAAAGTATAGGAGCTTTAAAGCTTACTGATTACATGCTTAAAAATTATAATACACTTGTTGCAACATCATTAAATCAATATATGGATACTATTTTAAGAATAGGTCATATGGGAGAAAATGCAAATCTAAATAAAATAGAGCATGTACTAAATGTTTTGGATAAAAGTTTAAGTGCATTAGGATTTAAAGGAAATGGAAATTTGTTAAACTTATTTAATAAGTATTATTTTTAATAGATAGGGGGATATAGTATGGAAGTTACAGCTAAGCAAAAATTTACAACGAAAGACATGGTGGAAACCTCACTATTAATAGCATTAGTGTTTATTGCAACTAAATTTATAAATATAAGATTGCCAATATCTATAAATGGTGGACTTGTTCATTTGGGAACTGCAATGTTATTCATATCATCAATAGTATTTGGAAGTAAAAAAGGTGCTTTATCAGGAGCTATTGGTATGTCACTTTTTGATTTAATATCTGGGTGGACTTTATGGGCACCGTTTACCTTTATAGTTAGAGGAGTTATGGGTTATTTACTTGGAAAGATTGCATGGGCAAATGGTAATAATGGGAATAATTTTTTAATCAATGTAATAGGAATATGTGTCTCATCAATTTGGATGCTATTTGGATATTATGTAACAGAAGTTATACTTTATGGTAATTTTGTAGTACCTCTTACTTCAATACCAGGTAATTTAATGCAAGTATTGATAGGTCTTATAATAGCGCTTCCTATTTCTAAGGTATTGAAAAAATGTATAAAATAAATATAAAGTGAACTAAAATTTCATTCTATTCAATCTGGTTTTATTGATACGGAGCTTTTATATGATGAAAAGTCTCAAAAGTGGATTATGATACAACATTGGGAGTCTATAGAAGACTTAAAGAGTGCTTCTAGCAAAATGTTTAAAGAATTCTTTAGCTGAGAAATTTAGAAAAGCTTTAAAGACTCAAACTGTTAAGATGAATATAATACCACAAATTAAAAGTTGGAAATTATAGCACTGAATGTAAAAGATAGTTAAATAGTAATAAACTAAATTAGCCAAATAACATTTTGTATTTAAATTGTTATTTGGCTTTTAGTATTTATTTTAATGTGAGTGTTATTATATTGGGAAAACCAACTTTAAATACTACTATCTAAAAGCACTATTGCTGTACGAGAGGCAATAGGTATTTTAGAAGAAGGTGGAGTTGAGCTAAAGTATACATCATAATCTATTAAGTTTTCTTTTTTTGTGTTTCCTCCAAATTCTACCATATCAGTATTTAATATCATTTTGTAGTTTGTATTTTGAAACTTTGAAATATCAACTGATTGCATTAGATTAGGGTGGAAATTAAATATAAATAAATATTTGCCCTTACTGTACACCAAAATCTTTTTATCATTATCCATATGTATAAGTTCATGGCTATTTTGGATAAAAATATCACTGTATTTTGTAAGTTCAAGCATGGCTTTATCAAAATTTAATAATTGTTTATATTTTAAATTGTTATCTTCTGAAAGACTCCATTGTCTTCTGGCATACTTATAGCTCCAATTATTGCCTTCTCGTGGAAAATCAATCCATTCAGGATGCCCAAATTCATTTCCCATAAAATTTAGATACCCTTCACCAGCTAGAGAAAAAGTTATTAACTTAATTAGTTTAATCAGAGACATTGCTCTATTGATAACATGGTTATTTGAGTTTATTTCCATATTCCAGTACATTTCTTTGTCAGCTAGCCAAAAAATAATTGTTTTATCGCCAACTAATGCTTGGTCATGAGATTCACAGTAGCCTATATTTTTTTCACTAGGACGTCTAGTAGTAAGCTCATACCACATTTTACCTAAATCCCAGTTTTCATCAGATAAGTTAGAAATAGTTTTTATCCAAAAATCAGGTACTCCCATTGAAAGTCTATAGTCAAATCCAATTCCGCCGTCTTTTATAGGGATACACATACCAGGCATTCCACTCATATCTTCTGCAATACTTATTGAATTAGGTTTAATTTCTTTTATTAATTCATTTGCAAATTGAAGATATGTTATAGCTTCAGTATTTGTATTCATGCTAAAATATTTTTCATAACTATCAAATGAAACTCCAAGACCATGATTATGATATAACATTGAAGTTACACCATCAAACCTAAAGCCATCAAAATGGTACTCATCTAACCAAAATTTTATATTTGAAAGTAAAAAATGTATTACCTCTGGTTTACCATAGTTAAAGAGTTTTGTACCCCAAGCAGGATGATTTCCCTTTGAACCTGAGTGGAAAAACTGATGTTCACTTCCATCAAACTCATTTATTCCCTCTAAAGTATTCTTTACAGCATGAGAGTGAACTAAATCTAATAAAACAGCAATCCCCATTGAATGAGCAGTATTTATGAGATTTTTTAAGTCTTCAGGAGTACCAAACCTAGAGGAGATTGCATAAAAATTTGAAACTTGGTATCCAAAAGATGCATAATATGGATGCTCCATAATAGCCATAAGCTGAATAGTATTGTAGCCAGCTTTTTTTATCTTAGGAAGTATATTTTCAGTAAATTCATTATAAGTTCCAATAGATTCGCTTTCAGTAGACATACCTATATGACATTCATAGATTAGTGGAGAAGTTATGTTTTTTAAGTCAAATTCACTGTCAGTCCAGATAAATGAAGTATTTGGTTGCCATATTTGTCCATTAAATCCACCAAAATCTTTTTGAATTACTCTTTTTATATATAGTGGTATGCGGTCAAATGTTTTTCCGTTTGCAGTGACTTGTACCTTTACCTCTGATTTGTGAGGTAAGCTATCTTTACCAGGAATAAATATTTCCCAATTGTCAGAACCCACTTTTTTTAGAAGATGAGATTTTCTGTTCCAATTATTAAAGTCTCCAATTAATGATAAGCTGTCTGCATTTGGAGCCCATTCTCTATAAAACCATCCATCATTTGTTTGATGAAAGCCATAGTAAAGATGGGCATTTGCAAAAGAACTAAAATCTTTATAGTTGGTTAATATTTTTACTTTCATATCTTCATAATGCTTCATTCGATTTTTTATATCAGATTCAAATGGTTGTAGGTATACATCAATATCTAAAATTTTAAATCTTCTTTGACTTTTCATTTTATTTCTCCTCCATAATAAATATTATATCTAAAAATAATATTTATCTCATACTATCTTCTCTATATAATTGATATATATTATATAATCCTAATAAAAAGCTTAAACCACCGATAATTAATTTCATAATTTACCTCCTTGGTATCTATACTTATATATCGTATTCATCAAAATTTAAAAGTTTATTTAAAACTCTTTTAATAATATCATAATCAAAGCCTTTATAGGAAAGATGTTGAGAAATTTTTTGATATATTTTCTTTTTATCTTCATTCTTTACTCTTTCATACCTTTTTTTTGCTAGATACATAGCATTTTCAAATTCAGTATCCTTATCTAATTCAGATACTGCTTCATCAATTGTACCTCTATTGATACCTTTATTGTATAGATTTTGCTTAATTCTGTTTTTGCCACATTTATTTAAGTTAACATTTGTGTTAACTATTTTTTGGGCTAGTACACTATCATTTACTAGATTATAATTTTTAAGAAAATCTATAACCCTCTCAATTATGTTCTCATCAAATTCTGATGCTAACTTTTCTTTTATTTTTTTTTCAGACTGGTCAGCATGAGATAAAATATTTAGTGCCTTATTTTTAGCTTTTATATACATTTCATCATCTAAAATGGGTTTTAATTCCTCTTCATTTATTTCATTCCCTTTTTTTAGATTAAATGTATAAACAAGTTCTTTAAATATAGCAATAAAAAATTTATCGTCTACATAAATATTAACTCTATCATCATTTCTTTTTTGTTGTTCTATTTTCGTAATTATGCCCATAAATCCTCCCTTTTTGTATGTAATTATATTAACAAAAACAACTAATAAAATTTAATAAAAAACTTACATTTATATGTTATATTTTATCAAAATTAAGACAAAATAGTAAAAAGTTATTTTTATTAAAAAGTAAAGTAAAACCATGTTAAATAATTATTTTTTAAAGCATTTTTTAGCGTATAAATATAATTATATACCCAAAAAAACAAATTATAAGCTTTAAGAAATAAAAAATAATGGTACAATAGTATTATAACATTAAAAGGAGACAAAATATGAGAAGTGAAAATCTAGTTAAGATGGCAGAGTTGAAAAATACTGAAAAACTAGAGAAATTTAATCGCCATAAAGGCAAAATCAAAATAGGTATATTGGGAGGTACTTTTGACCCTATACACTATGCTCATTTAGCAACAGCAGAATTTATTAGAGACAAGTATGACATTGACAAAATTATCTTTATACCATCAGGAAATCCACCACATAAATTATGTATCACTACAGACAAGTATGATAGATATAATATGACACTTCTAGCAACTGAAAGCAACGAAGATTTTTTAGTTTCAAAAGTAGAAATCGAAAGAAAAAAAAGGACTTATACAATAGATACATTAAAATACTTAAAGAAGAAATACAAAAATGCAGACATTTATTTTATAACAGGTGCAGATGCTATTTGTAGTGTTGAAGAGTGGAAAGATGTAAAGAAAAACTTTGAGTTAGCTACTTTTATAGCTGCTACTAGACCAGGAATTAGCTTGTTAAGGTCACAAGAGACTATAGAAAAACTAACTAAGAAGTATAATGCTGACATTATAACAGTTTATGTTCCATCACTGGATATATCGTCCACATATATAAGGGAACAGCTAAATGAAGGCAAGTCAATACGTTACTTAGTACCCGAAAATGTAGAGAATTATTTATATGAAAATAAACTATATCAATATGGAGATGATTAAATGAACTTAGAAAATATTAACCAGAGATTAAATCAAATGCTACCAGTGGGGAGGCTTAGCCATTCAAAAAATGTTGCAAAATGCGCTGAAAAATTATGTGAGATTTATGGATGTGACAAGGAAAAAGCGTATTTAGCAGGAATGATTCATGATTGTGCAAAGTATTTAAGTGACAAGGAAATAGAGGATTATGTCAATAAGTATGAAATATATTTAGACCCAATAGAGGATGGAAATCGCTCCTTATCTCATAGTGTAATTGGGGCATACATATGTGAGTATGAGTTTGAAGTAGAAGATGAAGATATTATAAATGCAATTAAATATCATACAACAGGAAGAGAGGATATGTCTCTTTTAGAAAAAATAATTTACATAGCTGACTTAATTGAAGAAGGAAGAAAATTTCCAGTTGTAGATACATTAAGAGAATTAGCTTATGGAGGTAAGCTTGATGAAGCACTTTTAACTTCTTTTAATAATACTTTAATATTTGTCATCAATAAAAAAGAAGAGATACATCCAAGAACAGTTATGGCAAGAAACTATCTAATTAAAGAAAAGTTATTATAAAAAAACTATATAAAGGCAAACATATTAATAAATTTAAAGTTGACTATGTTACAAAATCGTATTAATATGTTACAATAACTAAGTGTATTTTAATTAGGAAAGTGAGGAATTTTTATATGACAGTGGAACAAATGACAAAAATAGCATATGATGCCATAGAAGATAAACTTGGTCAAGATACAGTTATAATAAATATAGGAAAAGTTTCTAGTTTGTGTGATTATTTTATTATTACTACAGCATCTTCTCAGAGACAGGTAAAAGCTATTGCTGATAATGTGGAAGATGAATTAGCAAAACTAGGATTAGAGCCAAGAGGTAAAGAAGGACAAGGAACTCAAACTTGGGTACTTCTTGATTATGGAGACATAATGGTTCATGTATTTAATGAGGAAAATAGAGGATTTTATAATTTAGAAAAATTATGGAAAGATGCACCTTATATAGATATTGACACATTAGCATAAACATGATAATATATGTTATTATAATTAGAAAATTTAAAAAATTATATTAAATTGAATAGACTAGAGCAGTAAAAGATTATATTTTTTCAGAGAGTTAGTGGAAGGTGAGAACTAATATTATATAACTTTGAACTTACTAGATTGAAATCTATTCTCCATAGCTGGATTAAAAGCTATCTAAGAGAGTCTATATAAAGTAGGCTAATTAGGGTGGTACCGCGAAGATTTATCCTCGTCCCTAAACGCAAGTTTAGTGACGAGGATTTTTTATTTTCAAAGAATTATTTGGAAATTATAAGTAAATAATACTAAATAAGGTAGTTGTACACAACTAAAAATAGGAGGTAAAATATGAGCGTATATAATTTTAAAGAAGTAGAATCGAAATGGCAAAAAATTTGGAAAGACAATAACCAATATAAAATGGATACTGCACAAACTGAAAAACCTAATTATTATACATTAGAAATGTTCCCTTATCCATCTGGAAAGATACACATGGGACATGTTAGAAACTATTCTATAGGTGATGTTGTCGCAAGATTCAAAAAGATGGAAGGATATAATGTACTTCATCCAATGGGATGGGATTCTTTTGGTTTGCCAGCTGAAAATGCAGCTATAAAACATGGAATACATCCACACAAATGGACAATGGAAAATATAGAAGAAATGAAAGAGCAATTAAATTTATTAGGTCTTAGTTATGATTGGGATAAAGAAGTAGCGACTTCAACTCCAGAATACTATAGATTCACTCAAGAAATATTTTTGAAGTTTTTAGAGCATGGACTTGCATATAAAAAGAAATCTTATGTTAATTGGTGTCCTTCTTGTGAAACTGTTCTTGCAAATGAGCAAGTTGTTCAAGGAGCATGTGAAAGATGTAAAGCAACAGTATTAAAGAAAGACTTAGAGCAATGGTATTTTAAGACTACTGAATTTGCAGAAGAATTACTTAATGATTTAGATACATTAGATGGATGGCCAGAAAAGGTTAAAATAATGCAAAAAAACTGGATAGGTAAAAGTACAGGAGCAGATTTAGTTTTTGATATAGATGGAACTGATAAATCTATGACAGTATTTACAACTAGACCAGATACAACTTATGGAGTTACTTATATGGTACTTGCTCCAGAGCATGAGTTAGTTAAAGAGTTGGTTGCTGGTACTGAATATGAAGCAGATGTCGAAGCTTTTGTTCAAAAAATGCACACTATGACAGAAATAGAAAGAACAGCAGCTGATGTAGAAAAGGAAGGAATGTTTATAGGTAGATATGTTATAAATCCTTTAAATGGTAAGAAAGTTCCTCTATGGATAGCTAACTATGTATTAGTTGAGTATGGAACAGGTGCTATAATGGCAGTTCCTGCACATGATGAAAGAGATAGAGATTTTGCTGAAAAATACAATTTAGAAATAATAGATGTAATAACAGAAGATAACAAAATGATAAATTCAGAAGAGTTTAATGGATTAGATGCTTCAGAAGGATTTGAAGGAATAATAGATAAGTTAGAAAAAGAAGGTAGAGGAAAGAGAACTATTAATTATAGATTAAGAGACTGGTTAGTTTCAAGACAAAGATATTGGGGTTGTCCTATACCTGTAGTTTATTGTGATGAATGTGGAATAGTTCCAGTTAAGAAAGAAGATTTACCAGTTCTTTTACCAACAGATGTTGAATTTACTGGAAAAGGGGAATCTCCACTTACTACTTCAAAGCAGTTTATGTCAACAACTTGTCCTCACTGTGGAAAACCAGCTAGAAGAGAAGTTGACACTATGGATACATTCGTTGATTCTTCTTGGTATTTCTTAAGATATGTAGATAGCAATAATGAAAATGAACCATTTAGCAAAGACTTAGTTAATAGATGGCATCCAGTAGACCAATATATAGGTGGAGTAGAACATGCTATAATGCACTTACTTTATGCAAGATGGTTTGTAAAAGCATTTAAGAGCATGGGTATGGTGGACTTCAATGAGCCATTTAAAAACTTACTTACTCAAGGAATGGTTCTTATGGATGGTTCCAAAATGAGTAAGTCTAAAGGTAACACAGTGTCTCCTATGGATATAATCGATGAGTATGGAGCAGATACTGCAAGACTTTTCGTATTATTTGCAGCACCACCAGAAAGAGATTTAGACTGGTCAGAGCAAGGTGTTGATGGATGCTTTAGATTCTTAAACAGAGTTTATAGATTGGTTGATGAATTGGCAGATGTGGTTAAAAAGGATGTAGAGTTTGGAGAATTAAATTCTCAAGATAAAGATATGAGATATACTATACATTCTACACTTAAAAAAGTTACTGCTGATTTAAGTGAAAAATTCGGATTTAATACTGCGATATCAGCTCTTATGGAATTAATAAATGATATGTATAAATATAAAGAGTTAGATAATATAAACGAAGCAGTTATAAAAGAGGGTGTACAAACTATAGTAACTATAATTGCACCATTTGCACCTCATTTAGGTGAAGAATTATGGACTATGATAGGTAAAGAAGGAAGTGTATTTGATATAGATTGGCCTAAATACGACGAAAAAGCCTTAGTAAAAGATGAAATAGAAGTTGTTGTACAAGTTAATGGAAAAGTTAGAGGAAAATTAACTGTTAACTCAAATATATCTAAAGAAGAGATGGAAAAGGTAGCTTTAGAAGATGAAAAAATAAAAGGATTAGTTGAAGGTAAAACTATAGTTAAAGTTGTAGCTGTACCTAAAAAATTAGTCAATGTAGTTGTTAAATAGCTAAAAAATATGAATAAAAATATAAAGTTATAAAATAAATAAGGCTGTCTCAAAATAGAGATAAGCCTTTTTTCATTGTTGAAATTATGAAAATAGATTTGATTTCATATAAAAAAGAGTGCCTCATGAACTAAAAAGTTCATTCTTAGACACTCTCATTGTTGTTTTAAACATTATTATAATTAACAATAGATTCCTTTTTCAAAAAAATCTTTGATTTCATCAAGATTATCAGTTTTTCCAAGTGCTAAGATAAGTTTTATTCTAGCTTTTTGACCTGGAAGGTCTCCACCAAATATACATCCAAGATTTTTTAAGTCTCTACCAGAACCAAAGTAACCATAACTATCAAACACTCTACCTGAATGACATCTAGAAACTATAACAACAGGAAGTCCTTTTTCTCTAGCATATTCAACTCCAGAAAGCATTTGTGGAGGAATATTACCTCTACCCATTGCCTCAATAACTATACCTTTATAGCCACTATCAACAGCAAATCTTATAAAGTCAGCATTTTCTCCTACATATGCCTTAAATAAAGCAACTTTAGATTCTACCTTATCCGTGTCTATAATTGTTCTATTTACAATATCTCTTGTAAGGACAAGTTCATTGCAGTCAATTATCCCTAATGGTCCACTAGTTAAAGATTTAAATGTATTTAAAGAAAGAGTATTTGTTTTAGTGGCTTCAGAAGCTAATAATACTTCATTATTTAAAACTACAAGGACTCCTTTTCCCATAGCATCTTTGGATACAGCAGTACAAACTGATGCAGATAAATTACTTGAACCATCATATCCAAGTTCAGAGCTACTTCTCATAGCACCTGTGACTATTACCGGTTTTATGTTGTCAATTGTAAGGTCTAGAAAATAAGCTGTTTCCTCTAAACTATCTGTACCATGTGTTATTACAACTCCTGTAATATCTTTTCTTGCTAATAAATCATTTACATAATTTTTCAATTCCATCATTCTATAAGGTGTTATATGAGGTCCTGGAATTTCATCAAAGTTAAAAACTTCAACGTCTGCAACTTTATCAATATTGGTAACCATTGATAATATTTGTTCACCTGATAAAGTTGGTATAGCAGCTCCTACCTTATCATCTACTGTCATAGATATAGTTCCACCAGTAAAAACTATGGCAACTTTTTTTTTAATACTCATACTATTCTCTGCCTTTCATAAATAAAATTTATAATTCCGATAGGATTATATCAAAAAAAGTAGTTAAGGTCTACATAAATTCTTTTATTCATATAATTTAGATATTTCAGTGCAATATAATTATTTTTTTATTTTTTGCCATTCAGCAATATAACCATTTAGTATTTCCCTTATAGCTTTTCCTATCTTAGTGTAAGCTTCATCATATAGATTTGCTAGAGATATCCTAATTGACCATTCAGGGCCATAAAATCCATTTCCACTAAGTAATACTACTGAATAGTCATTAGCTAATTTATAAAGGACATCTACTGGAGAGGCATTCTTACTTATAAATTTAAATAAATCTTCTCCATAGTTTAATTTAGCCCATTCTTCAATATCAAACTGAGTATAATATGCAGCATTGTTTTTATTTTCGTTAATTGGAAGCTCTAAAGCTTCAAACAATAGTTTTTGACGTCTGTGACAGATACTCATATTAAGTTTTTTATAAGCGTCAACTTTGTCAATCAATGCAAAGGCAGAGAAAAACGCCATTTGTACTTGCTGTGGAGTAGAAAGACCAGCAGTATGGTTAAGAGCAACAAGTCTACTATCAGCAACAACTCTTTCCATAAATGAAAGACTAGAAGGATTAAGACTCATATCACTGTAACGCTTATCAACTGATTTTTTTAGCTCTCCTGTTAAATCATTTATTTTTTTATCAAAAACATTCTTCTTATGAAGTGCAAATGTGCCAAGTCTCCATCCTGTAACTCCAAAATATTTTGAATAAGAATAAACTCCGACAGTATTGTAAGGTAATTTTGACATCAATGATGAAAAGTCTTCTACAAAAGTGCCATAGACATCATCTGATATTATCATTAAATCTTTATTATAATTTTCAATTACATCTATTAGATTATTACAAGATGTCTCATCCATAGCTATAGAAGCAGGATTATTAGGATTAACAACGAATAAAGCTTTAATAGACTTGTCACGAAGTTTCTCTAATTCTTTTTTTGTATACTGCCATGTGTGAGCACCTTTTTCATCAACTTCATTAGCATTTATATTTACAACTTTAAAGTCATAACGAGGAAGATTAGGTATTTCAAGATAAGGTGTAAATATAGGAGTCATCAAGGCTATAGTATCTCCTTTTTTTAGAAGTTCATTTGCCATCAATGAATCAAATATATAACACATAGCAGCTGTAGCACCTTCAACAGCAAAAATCTCTACATCACCATATTTACCTGATATATCGTATTTCATTTCTTGAACTAGGTAATCGTGTACTATTTTTTCCATATGAGGTAACATTCTATCTGGAAGTGGATAATTATCACCAATAATTCCATCAGCTAGTTCATGAACAAACTCATCTCCATCAAATCCAAGTTCATTTATACCAAAGTTTATAATATCTCTAGCTAAGTATGCTCCAGGCATATCTATATTTTCATTTATAAATTTAAAAAATCTTTCTTTAATACCTTTTTTTTGAGGCATTCCAGCTAAGTGACCTAAATCCCAATTAGAACGAGTTTCAGTAATGGCAAAATGACCAAAAGTAAAAAAGGCTTCCCTAGCAGTTGAACAAGTCCAGTTTGGATTTCCGCGACCTGCATCAAGTAATTCCCTGTTATTTTCTTTTGCAGTGTATTTTGCAATATCTATTAATTTGTCCTTAAATTCAAAAGGGCTTATTTTTCCATATATGTTTTTGATTTCTTTATAAGTATGATTTTTCATGTTAAATTCCTCCTTATGTAATAAGTTTCACATTTTTATAACAAAATAAACAAGTTAGCAAAATGATTATACTTTAATTATAGTAGGTTTATAGAAAAAGTAAAGTATAAAATTAAAATAATAATGCTATTTGACCTTATTAATTATACATTAAAATAAAAAATACCTTTTAATAAAAAATGATTGTTATACAAAATAAATCTTTGATTTAATTAATACTTTGGTTTTTTTATTATATTTTATTACAAATGTATAGTTTTCTAACTTTGAATAAAAATAAAGTAAAACTTTCTTTTATATTGAAGTTGTTTAATAAGACATATTTTATATTACTTTGTTAACTTTAATAATATTAAATAAAGTTAAAAAAACAGTTTTTAAGTAAATATAATAATATAAAATACAAATTTTAATAAAAATAGTAAAGTACATATTGTTATTTTGATAAAAATGTAAAAAATATTTTTAAATTATCATTTAATGTAATTTAAATGAATTGAAGACATATGTTTATTGTATTCAATTGTTGTATTTTTAGTTTTTTTGTGATTAATTAAAAAATTATAAAAATCGTTTACATGTTGATTTTTAAAAAAAAAAGATATAGAATTATATAGAAAGTAATAAACAAAAATTGGATTTACGGGAGTGGAATAAAATGATAAATGTTACCTTAACAGATGTGAAAGAAGCTAGAGAGACCATCAAGAACATAGTAAAAAGAACTGACTTACTTGAAAGCGTTAAACTTAGTGAAAAGACAGGAGCAAATGTGTTCTACAAATGTGAGAATCTTCAAAAAACAGGTTCTTTTAAATTAAGAGGAGCTTGTAACAAAATAGCAAGTTTAACAGATGAAGAAAAGGCAAATGGAGTTATAGCTTCAAGTGCAGGAAATCATGCTCAAGGTGTTGCATTAGGAGCAAAAATGACTGGTATAAAATCTACAATAGTAATGCCAGCAACTGCACCTTTAGCAAAAGTTAGTGCAACTAAAGGTTATGGAGCAGAAGTAGTTTTAAATGGTGCGGTTTATGATGATGCATATGCAAAAGCTGTTGAAATACAAAAAGAAACAGGAGCAACTTTCTTACATCCATTCAATGATAAATATGTTATAGCAGGACAAGGAACTATATCTCTTGAGATTTTCGAACAACTAGACAATAAAGTTGATACTATACTATGCCCAGTTGGTGGTGGAGGAATCATCTCTGGTGTTACTGTTGCAGCAAAAGCATTAAATCCTAATGTAAAAATAGTTGGTGTTCAAACTGCAAATATACCTTCAATGAAAGAGTCAATAAAAAATGGAAAAGTAACAACAGCATTTAATGATACTACAATAGCTGATGGTATAGCTGTTAAAACTCCAGGAGATTTAACTTTTGAAATAATAAATGAATTAGTTGATGAAATAGTAGTTGTTGAAGAAACAGAAATTGCAGAATCAATATTATTTATGATGGAAAGTCAAAAAATAGTTTCAGAAGGTGCTGGTGCTGTATGTACAGCTGCTATATTAAGTGGTAAGTATGTACCAGCAAAAGATGAAAATGTAGTTTGTATAATATCTGGTGGTAATATAGACATAAATACATTATATAGAATAATAGGTGTTGCTTTAGCTAAAGAAGGAAGAAGATATTCATTTAGTACAATTATGGAAGATAAACCAGGAAACTTTGCTGAACTAACTAGAATAATAAGCGAGAATGGTGGAAATATTTTAAGTGCTAATCAAGGTAAATTATCAGCAGGGGAAGCTCTAGGAAAACAAAGTGCGGAATTTATATTAGAGACAATAGATTATAACCATATAGCTAAAATAAAGAAAGCTATAGAAGAAAAAGGTTTTAAAATTATAGAATTATAATAAAAAGTATATATAATATATAATAAAAATAGTATAATAGTGTATGAAGATACATTTTATGTGTATTAGATTAACGAATTAGGAGGATTTTAAAATGAAACATGAAGTAATACATACTAATGATGCACCAGCAGCTTTAGGACCATATTCTCAAGCTATAAAAGCTGGAAACTTATTATTCGTATCTGGACAAGTTCCTCTTGTACCAGAAACTATGGAAGTAGTTGAAGGAGATGTACAAGCTCAAACTGCTCAATCTTTAAAAAATCTTAAAGCTATATTAGCTGAAAGTGGAGCTGATTTTTCAAATGTAGTTAAAACTACAGTATTTATAAAAGATATGAATGAATTTGGAGCTATAAACGAAGTTTATGCTGAATATTTTGGAGAAAATAAACCAGCAAGAGCTTGTGTAGAAGTTGCTAGATTACCAAAAGACGTTAAAGTTGAAATAGAAGTAATAGCTGTATTATAAGAATACAATATTTTTAATTTGGAAAGGCTGAAGAACTATATTCTAGTGATTCAGCCTTTTTATAAAAAAATAAATCACAAGCTTAAATAGCATGATAAATATTGTCGAATTAAAAAATAAAATTAAAATAAATATTGCAATATTTTTGAGAAGGTTTTATAATGAGTATATAATTTGAAACGTGTAACTATTAAATTAGGCATGAGTTCTTGGATATTTTTATCCTGAGGATTCATGCCTTTTTTGTATTGAAAAGTAAAAAGTATATTTAATGAGGGGGAATTTCTGTGTTAAGTTTTTTCAAGAAGAATAAAAGCTATAAGATACATGCAGCAGTGAGTGGTAACAGTATTAAGATTGAGAAAGTAAACGATTCTGTGTTTTCAAAAAAGTTAATGGGAGATGGAATTGCAATTATTCCTAATAGTAATGTTGTTGTAGCTCCTTGTGATGGTAAAATAACTGTGCTTACTGAATCAAAGCACGCATTTGGTATGGTTTCAGATGATGGAGTTGAAATATTAGTTCATATAGGAATTGATACTGTTAATTTACAAGGTGAAGGGTTTAAAAATGAAGTATCTCAAGGAGATGTTGTTAAAAAAGGTAATCCAATAATAAGTTTTGAAAGAGAAAAAATAACTTCTCAGGGAATTGATTGTACAACAATAATGATTGTCCTAAATCATAGCGAATTCTCGAAAATAAATTGCATAGTAGAGAATGAGGTTGTTGCTGGGCAAGATACTGTTATTGAAATTATGAAATAATAGGAAAGGATTAATTCAATATGAGAGTAGTAAAAATCTTTAATAATAATGCATTATCTACAGTAACTAACGACGGAAAAGATGCTATTTTACTAGGTCTTGGCATAGGTTTTAATAAACGTCCAGGAGATAAAGTTAATGAAGATAAAATAGAAAAGATTTATTATGTTCAAGACCATATGCAAACAAAATTCTTAGAATTGTTAAAAAATGTAAGTCCAGAAGTGATGGATGCTTCACAACAAATTATAAGTCTTATACCAGGAAATGAAGGAAAGTTTAATAATAAAGGAATATTATCTCTAGTAGAACATATTAGCTTTGCAATAGATAGGATGAAAAATAATATTTTTTTGCCTAATTTAATGCTTTTGGATATAAAGATGATGTATTCAAAAGAGTTTGAATTAGGAGTAAAAGCTTTAGATATTATAGATAAATTATGTCATATTCGTTTACCTGAAGATGAAGCAGGCTACATAGCTTTACATTTTGTCAATTTACAATCAAATGATAATTTGGCATATGATACTTTAAAATTTGTAAAAGGTAGCTTGGATTTAATTAAAGAATGTTATGGATTAGAATTAGATGAATCGAGTTTAAGTACATTACGTTTTAGAACTCATCTTAAATTTCTTGCCCAAAGAATTTTTAAGAATGAAATTTGTCAGGATGATAAAATGCTTGAAATGTACGATTATTTAATTAACAATCATCCTAAAAATAAAGAATATTTAGAAAAGTTGAATGGATATATTGAAAAAGAATTTAGCTATAAATTAGATAAACCTGAAAAAATTTATCTACTACTGCACCTAACAAAAATCTTATAAGAATGAAATGAATTAATAATAGAAATATTATAATTTTAGGAGGGGGTATTAAGATTGAAAGAGAAACTACTTGGGGGATTAGAAACATTTGCAAAAGCAATGGTTCAACCATTAATGTACTTATCAAGTGCAGGCATATTAATGGTTGTAGGTGTGTTACTTACAAACGATATGTTATTAGGAGTATTTCCATTTTTTAAATGGGAGCCAATACAAATATTTGGAAACTTAATTTATAACTGTATAATGGCTATTATTAATAATCTTGCTGTTATATTTGCTATAGGTATTCCTGCTGCACTAGCAAAAAAAGAGAAACACAAAGCAGCATTGATTGGGTTTATGAGTTATATAATATACCTCACAGCTTCTAATACTATGCTAACCTCACTAGGAAAACTAGCAAAAGAAAGTAAAATGCTTGGATTGATAGGGACTGGACAAGCTACTATTTTAGGTATTCAAGTTGTGGACACAAGTGTATTTGGTGGAATTATTTTAGGGTGTATCGTTGGATATGTATTTAATCGTACAAGCAACAAGACATTCAAAGGAGCTTTACAGATATACTCTGGAGCAAACTTTAGTTTTATATGTATGTTCTTTGTATCCATTTTAATTGGAGTTGTGAGTAACTTTATATGGCCATTAGCTCAACAAGGAATAGCTTCTCTTGCAAATGTCATCAAAGATACAGGTACATTTGGTTTATTCTTATATGGTTTTTTAGAGAGAATATTAGTACCAACTGGACTTCATCATTTAATCTATACACCATTTCAGTTTTCTGATTTAGGAGGAGTGCTTAAAGTTGGTGCAGATACAGTTTCAGGAGCCTATGCTATAGTTATGACAGAAATGAATTTACCAGTTGAGCGTTTCTCAGATAGTATATACTACATGGCAACTGGATTTACAAAGATGTTTGGTTATATAGGTATAGGAACTGCCTTTATTTATACTGCATATAAGCAAAATAAGAAGAAGGTTAAGGCAACGATTATTCCACTAATAATTACGGCAGTATTAGCCTCTGTAACAGAACCATTAGACTTTATGTTTGTATTCTGTGCACCACTTTTATTCTTTGTACATGCAGTTATAGCTGGTCTTTTTATAGCTTTATTAAAAATATTTGATGTTACTGCATTATGTGGAGGGAACTTATTAGTATCAATTATAATGAATACTACAGTAGGTGTAGAAAAAACACACTGGCCAGTAATGATGATATTAGGACTTGCACAAATTATTGTATATTTTGTAGTATTTAGTTTTTTAATTAAGAAATTTAATTATAAAACTCCAGGTCGTGAAGATGAGAGTACAGCTACAGGCGAAGAACAATCAAAACAACTTAATTTAGATATAGGTATAGAAAATATAATTGATGGACTAGGTGGAAAAGAAAATATTAATACAGTAGAAAATTGCATCACTAGATTACGTGTTAATGTAAAAGATGAAAGTAAGATTAATGAAGATATAATTAATTTAACGCCAAATAGCGGGATTGTAAGGAAAGGAAAAGATATACAAATAATTTTTGGACTTCATGTGCATGAGGTAAGACGTGCAGTAGAAGATTTTTTAGAAGCTTATTAAAGATACATATAATTTAGATAGAGTTTATAGAGGAGGAATAATTATTATGATTATTACTATTGTTGGTGGAGGAAGTACATTTACTCCAGGTATTGTTAAGTCAATTGCATTAAGAGAAAAAGAGTTAGAGCTTGATGAAATTCGCTTATTTGATATTGATAAAGAACGTCAAGATAAAGTAGCTGTAGTTGTTGATTGGATATTAAAAGAAGATGTTAAAACAGATGTTAAACTAACTGTAACTAATTGTGAAAAAGAAGCTTATACAGATGCTACATTTATATTTGCACAAATGCGTGTTGGTAAATACGAAATGCGTGAGCAAGATGAAAAAATTCCATTGAAATATGGTTGTGTAGGTCAAGAAACTTGTGGTTGTGGGGGGATGGCATACGGACTACGTACAATACAACCAATGATAAAGGTTATTGATGATGTAGAAAAATATGCTAAAAAAGATTATTGGATATTAAATTACTCTAACCCTGCTGCAATTGTTTCTGAAGCTTGTCGTAAGTTAAGACCAAACGCAAGAATTATAAATATCTGTGATATGCCAATAGCTATTATAGATATGATAGCTGGTTCATTAGACATTAAGGATGTCCATAATATACACTATGATTATTTTGGTCTAAATCATTTTGGGTGGTTTACTTCAATAGATTATAAACGTAGAGATTTAATGGCAGAAATTAAAGAATACATAAAAGAAAATAAAATATTACTACCAAAATCTTATATTGAAAACTTAAAAAAAAGTCGTGTTACAGGAAATCGTCATGCTGTAAGTAGTTGGATACATGTTTGGGAATCAGTTCATACAATGTTAGAAAGCTTCCCTAAATATTTACCAAACACTTATTTAACATACTATCTTTTGAGTAAAGAAACAGTGGAACATTCAAATATAAATCGTACTCGTGCAAATGAAGTTATGGAGAGCCGTGAAAAAGATTTATTTGAAGGTGTAAAAAATTACTTAGAAACTGGAGAAATTTCTGAAAAAGCATTTTATGCAGGCTCACATGGGGATTGGATTAGTGATTTAGCAGTTGCAATCAAAAATGATACACATAATCGTTTTTTAGTTATAACTGAAAATCGTGGAGCTATTCCAAACATGCCATATGACGCAATGGTAGAAATTCCAGCATATATTGGTAAAGATGGTCCAGAAGTTATTGCTCGAGGTCCAATACCTATATTCCAACAAGGATTAATGATGCAACAGCTTAACAGCGAAAAATTAATAGTAGAAGCTTATATTGAAAATAGTTATGAAAAAGCTTTACAAGCATTTACATTAAATAAAACTGTTCCAAGTATGAATGTTGCTAAAGAAATTTTGGATGAAATGATAGAAGTTAATAAAGAATATTGGCCAGAACTAAGATAGAAGGGTAGAAGAAAAGGTTTCTACTTAATATTTAGGTATGCTCTCAGAGCCTTTTATCAAAATATATTCACAAACATATTACAATATATTAAAATAAAGAGTGATATTTTTAGAAGAATGGAGTGATGCAATGAACATTATAAATAAAATTTTCTGGCAAGAGGATAGGATTGGTATGATTACAAACAATTTAGAAGCAGATACACATAGTCATTGTATGCTACAACTGTTCATAGGAATAGAAGACAGTATTGAAATAACAGTCAATGAAAAATTAGTTAAGTGTAATTGTATCGTAGTAGATAAAAATATCTCTCACTCATTTTCAGCAAGAAAAAAAGTTTATTATTCTGCTATTATTGAACCTACATCTATATACGCAGAACAGCTTACCTCAAAAATGAATGATTTTGGTTATTGGATATGTGAAAACGATGGATTAGAGGAATTACGTAAACAAGGAACTTCTTTGATATATCAATCCAATAAAGAACAATATTTAAGATTTATGGAAATGCTTAATAAACATTTGAATATACCTGCAACTCCCAAACACTATGATGACAGAATTACTGAGTTACTTCATTTATTACGTACTTGTAATTGTGATAATCATACTATTTCAAGTTTTGCAGATAAAGTGTCACTATCAGCAAGTAGATTATCACATCTGTTTAAAGAGCAAATTGGAATACCTTTAAAAAGCTATATTTTATTTCATCAAATGGAGTGTGCTTTCAGAGAATTACTTTCTGGAAAAAATGTTACAGAAGCTTCTATGATTGCTGGATTCGATACTCCGTCACACTTTGCAGGTACAGTTAAGCGAATGATGGGAATGCCCGTTTCTTTATCTTTGAAAGATAGCGAGTTTTTGAAAGTATATTAAATATTCTCGTTATATAATGAAGTTGTACTAAGAAAGGGGCTTTGTTATGAATAAAGAATATTTAGAAGAAACAAAAATGCTAAACTATAATGAACCACAACTTAAGTTTTTGGTATCATCAAATAAGTGGTTGGAATTAGATGATTTTCATAAAATAAAAGCTATTTATGAGTTTGTCCAGAATGATATTTTATTTGGATATAATGCTTCTGATATGTTAAGCGCAGTACAGGTATTAAATGATGGTATGGGACAATGCAATACAAAAGCTACTCTTTTAATGGCATTATTACGTGCAGTTAATATACCTTGTCGGCTTCATGCTTTTGATGTAACAAAAGATTTTCAACGAGGTGCTACATCCAAAGTGATTTCACTATTAGCTCCAAAATATATTCTCCATACTTGGGTAGAGGTATTTTATCAAGACAAGTGGATTGCTTTGGAGGGAGTCATAACTGACAAAAAATACTTAGAAGCAATTCAGAAAAAATTTTTTAATCAGAGTGGAACGTTCAAAAAGTATGCAATAGCTACAAATGATTTAAAGAACACATCTATTGATTGGAATGGTAAAGATACTTTTATTCAAAAAGAAGCTATCGTACATGATTATGGTGTTTTTTCCTCACCAGATGAATTTTTCTCTACTCATTCACAATATCTATCAAAGTTAAAAAACTTCATATATGCACATCTTATCAGGAAAATAATGACAAAGAATGTATGTAAGGTTAGAAACAATTATTTTGGTAAAAACAAATGAGTGTTTGGTAGGTGACTATATAGGGAAAATATAGAATAATTAAAATTGCACTGGTTAAAATAAGTAAAAAGGAGTTATCACAGAACAAACTTAAATTGTTCATGTACAACTCCTTTTTTATATTAACTTCTAATAATTTGATGTCCTTTTATAAAACATATAGATACAATTAAACCAATAAATGCAAGAGTAGCTGCTATTGAAAATGCAACATCTATTCCATGAATATTAGACAGTATAGCAGAACTCATGTGAGCTTTTTTAGTAGCACTTGTCATTATAGTAATAAGCACAGCAGAACCTATAGCTCCAGATATCTGACGAAGTGTACTATTAATTGCTGTGGCATGAGATATGAGTTCTCTATCTAATGTTTTAATTCCCCATGTAGTTAATGGCATTAAAACCATTGAGATACCAATCATACGAATACAATACATTAATGATACATGAATTAAAGATGTATCCCTGCCTAAAAAAGCAAAAGATAGAGTCCCTAAAAATAAACATCCAGTTCCTAATATTGATAGAGTATGAGGTCCATATTTGTCTAAATGACGTCCTGCAACTGGATTTAGTACAACCATTAATATAGCGCCAGGTAACATTAATGAACCTGAAGACAATGCAGAAAATCCCCTTACAGATTGGATATATAGAGGAATCATTAATGTAGCAGACATCATTGAAGCATATACAATCATAATTAATATCGTAGAAATAAGAAATGGTTTATTTTTAAAAACCCTCAATTCTAAAAACGGTTCTTTAGATTTTAATTGACGTAATGTAAATAAAATTAATGATATAATTCCTATAAATATTGGTAAATATGTGGCAATATTAGTCCATCCATAATTACCTTGATTAGTAAATCCAATCAACAAACCACCAAAACCTAGAGAAGATAGTATTATTGAAGGTATATCTAATTTTAGTTTTTGAGTTTCTCCAACATTTTTTAATAGAATAAACGAAAGTATAACATCTAATATAGCTATAGGAGAAAGAAGCAAAAATAAACTGTGCCAACCAAATGAATCTACCAACCAGCCAGACAAAGTTGGTCCTATTGCTGGAGCAAATCCTACTGTAATACCAACCAAACTCATAGCTGCACCACGTTTTTCCACAGGGCATAAATAGAGTATAATAACTTGTAATAGTGGCATTAAAGAGCCAGAACCTATTGCCTGTAAGACACGAGCAATCAACATAGTTGAAAAACTATTAGAAAAAAATGCAATAACGCATCCTATAGAAAAGATAGTCATTGATGTAATAAATAATTTTCTAGTACTAAACCTGTTTATCAAATAAGCTGTTGTGGGTACAATAATACCTGCAATAAGTAGATAAATTGTCGTTAACCACTGACCAACATCAGCAGTAATTTTAAAATCTGACATTATATTAGGTAATGCTGTTGATAGTAATGTTTGACTAAGAGAACTTATAAAAGCGCCAGTCATTACAATTGCTATTATTAAATTTCCTTTTTTATTATTACTTTGGGTTTCCATGATTTATAACGTCTCCTTTTTTAATTGATTTTTAATACTATTCAATAAAAGTACCTTTGGTCTCAAAGTGTCTTCTTTTTCTAAATATGTAATCATTGCATCCATAATTAAAGAATCATATTGTTGATTTTTGCCCTCGATATATAATTTTTTTGTTGCTTGTAGTAACTTAGGGTTTTCAAGGAGAGAAGTATCCGTTTTGATTAGTTCTTCTATATCTTGTATCGTTTTAAAAAATAGCGATTTATTATGAATGGAAAAGTAAGCTTCATCTTCTTGTTCATATAAAAACATTGATTTTTCGATTAAAGGATTTAGATTATCCATATTTTCTGCAACTAAATCTAGAATTTGTATAGTAAATTTAGCAATAAAATATACATTTATTTCTCTTTTTTGTACATGAATAATGTATATAAACTGATGAACTAGAGCATCCAATAAGAAAACTAAGTCAAATATGATGCTTTCTATTTTATCCCCATATTTATCAAATAAGCTGAGCTTATATTCATTCAATAAGTTAGCTCGGGATTTTTTTTGCAGTTTACTTGTAGCCTTACGTTGCACTTCAGAAAAGTTTTCTCTTATATAGGTATTTATAGTAGTTCTAGAAAAAATATTTTCCCATACGGCAATTATCTTTCTGTTTAATTTCTCAGATGACGGAATGTCATTATTTTCATTGATGGAATGTATAATTTCTAAGAACTTTTCATCATAATAATTGATTATTTCGCAGATAAAACTTTCCTTAGTTTCAAAATGCTTATAAAAAGTAGCTTTAGACATTTTACACTCTTTTACAATATCCAGTATTGAAGTATTTTGAAAACCTTTTTGGTCAAAAATCCTTTGTGCAATAGTTATAATAAGTTTTTGTTTATCTGTCACTTTATTGTCTCCTTTCATACAAAAACATTAAGTACTATATAGTACCTATAAGTTTCTATAGATATATTATACATCATTTGGAAAAAAAATCAATATATGCACTATAATATGAAATTTTTGAAAAAGTTATTGTTGTTTTTAGTCGTATAAAAAAGAAACTTAAGAGTTTCTTAAGAATTGTTTAAAGAAGTTGCAATAAATTAGTGGTATGATTATAGTATGAAAGAAAGTGTCTTGAAATTTTTCTGTATCAAATTCAAATTATGGAGGTGTAGTATATGAAAAAGAAAATTTGTGTAGCCATAATTTTTGCTCTATTTATAGTTTTTGTAAAAATGTCTATTGATAGTTCTAGCGAAGGAAGTAAAATTATGACAGCTGAATTAAGTAAATACAGGAAAGGCGTAAATGTATTATCAATAAACAATATTATAGTAGCAAATAAAAAATACAGTTTACCTAAAGATTATTCTCCTCAGGAAAATAGTGAAGCGAGAGATGCTTTTTATAAAATGAATAAAGATGCTCAAAAATCAGGCTTAAATTTAAAAGCTTTTAGTACATATAGAAGTTATGAATATCAAGATAGATTATTTAAATCATATGTAAAAGAACATGGGGAGAAAGAAGCAAATAGATTTTCAGCTAAACCTGGAGAAAGTGAGCATCAAACTGGACTTGCTTTTGATATTGGAGGAGATGACCAATCTTGTTGGGCAAATAAAAAGTTCAATAATACAAAAGAAGCGAAGTGGCTGTATGAAAATGCATATAAATATGGTTTTATACTTAGATATCCAGAAGGTAAAGAGCATATAACAGGATATATGTATGAATCTTGGCATTATAGATATGTTGGAACTGAACATAGTAAAAACTTTGCAATGAATGACTTGACTTTAGAAGAATATTTACATATAAATTAAGATATAGTTTGTTAAAATTAGGTTAAAATAAAAAATAAGCTGGACTATCAATTGTGTAAAGTGATATAATGTAAATACAATTTAAGATAACTACTCGAAGGGGAGTAGCTTACACGAAAGTGGTAATTAATCGTCAAGACAGTAGAAATACTCGGTTAATTAGCAAGGAATTCCTTGATAGCAAGACCTTCAAAATAAGCATTAGGTATGTTTGTTTTGGGGTCTTTTTTTATTCAAGGAATTTTTATTTAAAAAAATTTAAATTTCAAGTATACATAAGAGTCCCCAAACATAAAATAAATTTATTAAAGAGGAGGGCAACAAATGTCTTACAAAAGTACTTATCAAGAAGTAATTAAGAATTTAGACTCAAGCTTATCTGGTTTGAGCAAAGAAAGAGCAGAAGAGCTATTAGAAAAAAATGGAGCTAATGAATTAAAAGAAGCAGATAAAGTTCCTACTTATAAGCTTTTCTTAGAGAGTTTTAAAGACCCATTAGTAATAATTCTATTGATAGCTGCTTTAGTACAAATATTTTTAGGTGAAACCGTGGAGTCTATAATAATTTTTGCAGTAATTATCATAAACTCTGTTCTAGGTGTTGTACAAACAAAAAAAGCAGAAAGTTCATTAGAAAGTTTGAAAAATTTATCTGCACCAAACGCAAAAGTAATAAGAGACAATAAAAAAATGACAATTCCAGCAAAAAATTTAGTGCTTGGAGATATTGTATTCTTAGAAGCTGGCGATTACATACCAGCAGATGGAAGACTTATAGAAGCACAATCTCTCAAGGTTGTAGAAGGTATGTTAACTGGAGAATCAGAACCAGTTTTAAAACATACAGAAAAAATAAGTGAAGATGTAAGTTTAGGTGACCAGAAAAATATGGTATTTAGTGGCGCTGTAGTTGTTTATGGTAGAGGTTCTTTTGTAGTAACTGGAACAGGTATGGATACTGAAATGGGTAAAATAGCTGGGCTTTTAGAAAGTGCTGAAAATAAACTTACACCATTACAGCAAAAAATAGAGGATTTTAGTAAAAAGCTTGGTGTAGGTATTGTAGTACTTGCTATTTTAATATTTATAATTCAAGTAGCAAGAAATTATTTTATAGCTGGAAATGGAGAAATGACACAAATTATTCTAGATTCATTCATGTTCTCTGTAGCAGTAGCAGTGGCAGCTATACCAGAAGCTTTATCATCAATAGTCACTATAGTATTGGCTGTTGGAACAAATAGTATGGCAAAAAAACAAGCCATAATAAGAAAATTACCAGCAGTAGAAACTTTAGGTTCAACAAGTGTTATATGTACTGATAAAACAGGTACTCTTACACAAAATAAAATGACAGTTGTTGATTATTATATGTATGGAACTAATAATGATGAGTTAGATAAAGAAAAAGTAAATTATTCTTATCATGCTAAATTATTGACTATGGTTTCTACATTATGTAATGACTCTCATATAACAAGTGATGGTAAAGAAGTTGGAGACCCAACAGAAGTAGCTTTAATAAATTATTCAAGTAAAAATGATTTGGATTATGATAAATTAAGAAGTAAGTATATCAGAATAAATGAAGTACCATTTGACTCAGATAGAAAGCTTATGTCTACTGTAAATAGTATATATGGAGATTATATAATGTTTACAAAAGGTGCCCCAGATATTGTGTTTAGCAGATGTAAATATGCTTTGAAGAATGGTTCAAAAGTAGATATAACAGATGAGATAATAGAAGAATATAAACATAAAAATGAAGAATTTTCAAATAGAGCACTTAGAGTATTGGCTTTTGCAATAAAAGATGTTCCAGAAGACGATTTTACACCTTCAACTGATGATGAGCATGATATGACATTGGTTGGAATAATGGCAATGATAGACCCACCAAGAGAAGAAGTAATGGATGCTGTAAAAGAGGCAAAGAGTGCAGGAATAAAAACTGTTATGATAACTGGTGACCATAAAACAACAGCAGCAGCAATTGCAAAAGATATTGGCATAATGGAAGATGGAGACTTAGCTCTTACTGGAAAAGAGCTTGATATGCTAAGCGAAGAGGAACTATATGAAAAATTAGAAAATATAAGTGTATACGCTAGAGTCTCACCAGAAAATAAAATTCGTATAGTAAAGGCATGGCAACATAAAAATAATATAACTGCAATGACTGGTGATGGAGTGAATGATGCACCTGCTTTGAAACAAGCAGACATAGGAATTGGTATGGGAAGTGGTACTGATGTAGCAAAAGATGCATCTGCTATGGTATTAGTTGACGACAACTTTGCAAGTATAGTAAACGCTGTTGAAGTTGGTAGAACCGTATACAGTAATATAATCAAATCAATTACTTATTTATTTGCAGGAAACTTAGGAGCTATAGTGGCTATATTATTTGCAGTATTTGCAGGTTGGTCAAATCCATTTACAGCTTTACAACTTTTATTTATAAATTTAGTAAATGACTCTTTGCCAGCAATTGCACTAGGTTTTGAAAAGTCAGAAAAAAATATAATGAATAAGCCTCCTAGACATCCAGATGAAAGTATACTAGCAGGAGGAACATTGAAAGCAGTTGCTATAAGAGGCTGTATAATAGGTGTAGTTACAATAGTTGCACAATATATAGGATTACAGGTATCTCCAGAACTTGGAGTGGCTATGGCATTTTCAACATTGATATTATCTAGAATAATGCAAACATTACCTGCACGTTCTAATAATCAAACATTAATAAAATTAGGTTTTTTCAGTAATAAATATGTTATAGGAGCAGTTGTAGTTTGCTTTGGACTTTACTCTTTAACATTAATACCAGTGTTAAGAGGAATATTCTCTATACCAACAACATTTGGACTATATCAATTGGGAACTTGTTTAGGTCTAGCATTAATTTCATCAATATTAATGGAACTTAACAAATTAATGAATAGAAGTACAGTAAAATAATTAAAAAATTAAAGGGACATATTAGCTTTAAAATATGTCCCTTATAAATAATATAATTTACTCTATATTATCAATTATTTGGAATGCTTTTATAACTTCAGGTAGTTCTTTTTCTTCAGGCATTCTAAATCTTATGAAATTCTTATCAAGTCCAGTGAAATCACTACCTGATATAACTCTTATTTTTAATTTTGCAAATTCTTGTTGTAAATCTATGTCTTTGTTCTTATGTTCAACTGTCATAATTGATACAGTATCACTAGTTTCAGCTATATTAAGGTTTTTCCATGGAACCAATAATTGATTTTTTATATATTTTGTTTTTTCCTTTAGTTCTTCTATAAATTGAACATCATCTAATAAATTGGCTGCAATACTACGAGATATTTCAGATACTTCGTAAGGAGTAGAAATCTTTTTAATAGGGCTAACAAGTTGTTCTGGAAGAACTGCATATCCTGCTCTTAGTCCTGCTAAACCAAAACCTTTTGAAAATGTTTTTAAAACGATTACATTATCATAATTATTTAGAAGTTTGACAGCTGAATTTTCTTTTGGCATGTACTCACCATAAGCTTCATCTACCATAACTGCTATATTATATTTTGCAGCTTCTTTTACTATATTTTCAATTGATGATAAAGGTATAATTTGTCCTGTAGGATTGTTTGGATTATCTATATAGATTACTTTGTATTCTGAATTTATTTTTTCAATAAATTCCCTTTCATTAAATTTAAAATTATCTTCTTTCTTTAAAAGAACATAATCATAAATAGCACCATGCATTTTTATATCTGTTTCATATTCTGAGAATTGAGGTGAATATCCTAAAACTTTATCTCCTTTTTCAATAAATAGTCTATTTAAAAGGTAAATAACATGTATAGAACCATCTGCCAAACAAATTCTATCAGTGTCTAATTTTATAAAGTCTTTCCAATAATCTACTATATTGTCTTTTAAAGCAATTGAATGAGGATATCCTCTTATCATATCAAATTCTAAAGCATTAAAAGCTTCTACAGCTTTGTTTGAATAAGATACTGTATTTATACCTTCACCACAGTCTATATCAAATACATCTTCTGAATGTCCAGATTCTATTGCATAACTTTTTTTCAACTGCATTTCAATAGCTTTGTTAATTTTTAATTTCATAGTTTATCACTCCTTATTTAGTCAATAATAAATGTTATAAAAGTTGCTAGATTTAAAATATTATGAAAATATATAATAGTAAAAAATGGATATAAATATTATAATAGCTCACTTTATTTAATATGATTATATATCATATATTGTAAAATTTCTAGCATTATAAGACTATAAATTGAAAATATTCAGAAAAATACTACAAGAAACGATTTATTTTGCTCTTAAAATAATCTAAATGAATGTTATGAATTTTGTAAATTGAAATAGTTTAAGTACAAAGTTATGATATAATCTAATAAGGGTAATTCTTTAGATTATATTAAGGAAATATAGGTATACAATAAAAAGTTATGGAGTTGGATTATGGGATATAAATTAATTGTAACAGATATGGATGGAACTTTATTAGGAAATAATCATAAAGTTACAGATGAAAATAAAACTGCACTACAAAAAGTTATAAAAAGCGGTATTAATGTAACTTTAGCAACAGGAAGAGCCTTCGATTCAGCTAAATGCAATGTAGATTTTCTTAAAGAAGACATGCCAATAATAGCTTGTAATGGTTCATTAATAAGAGAGCAAAATGGAAACATAATATATTTAAATAAGATTGATACAACAACATGTTTAAATATCTTAGATGTATTAGATAAATACGATATTTACTATCAATGTAATAGTATAGATTCTATGCTTTCAAAAAAAATAGAAGGACGTGAAGATAGATTAAGTGTATTTTTAGGCTCTGAGACAGAAGTAATTGTAAGAGATGATTTGAGAGAAGAAATCTTTAAAAAAGATATACTAAAATTTGTAATCATAGAAGAAAAGAATCCATCTATTTTGGATGAAATAAGAAAAGAATTGAGAAAAGTTCAAGGAATAAAGATAACTTCTTCATGGCCAAACAATATTGAGGTTATGAATGAGGGTGTTGATAAAGGGAATGCAGTTAAAATTTTAGCTGAAAAAATGAATATAGATAGAGAAGATATAATTGCATTTGGAGATAATTACAATGACATAGAAATGATAAAGTTTGCTGGTCTTGGAGTAGCTATGGGAAATGCAGAAGAATTAATTAAACAAGAAGCTGATTATATTACAGATACAAATCAAGACAGTGGAGTTGCAAAGGCAATTTATAAATTCTTAGAATTAAAAGAATCACTTAGTTCTTAAAATGGTATATAATAAAGCGGTATATAATAGGAAAAAATAGGTTGACTATTTTATAGATAGTAATTATAATACAAATAGATAAAACATAAAAATTTAGATTCAGTGAAAAAGAGAGTAGATATAAAGAAAATCTCAGCGAATTGGGGGATGGTGTGAGCCTAATGATAACACTTTATATTGAAAAGAACTTTGGAGAATACTACTTGAAATTTAGTATGGTAGTAGGTAATCTCGCCTTAAGAGAATAGAGTGGGTAAACATTGTTTACCAACTAGAGTGGTAACACGGAATATTTCGTCTCTTGGTCTTTTTGACCAAGAGATTTTTTAGTTTCGTTAAGCTATAAGAATTATAATTAAAATACAAAAAATTAAAATATGAGGTGAAAGTTATGAAATTATGGGGCGGACGCTTTAGAAAAGCGGAAAATCAACTTATGGAAGAGTTTAATAAATCTTTTGGATATGATTGTGTGCTGTACAAAAAAGATATTGAAGGAAGTATAGCACATGTCCATATGCAAGTAAAATGTGGTCTTTTAACAGAAGAAGAAGGAAAGTCTATAACAGAAGGATTAAAAGGGATACTTGAAGATGTAGAAAATGGAAAGTTAACATTAGATGGAGAGTATGAAGATATACATAGTTTTACTGAGATAAATTTAATTCAAAGAATTGGAGATGTTGGCAAGAAGCTTCATACAGCACGTAGTAGAAATGACCAAGTTGCAGTTGATATGAGATTGTATGCTAAAGAAAAAGCAAATAATTTGGTTGATTTAATATCTGAATTTAAATCTACTATAAAAGATGTTGCTGATAAAAATCCTGTGATGATGCCAGGTTATACTCATCTTCAAAGAGCACAAGTAGTGACATTTAAGCATCACTTAATGGCGTATTATAGTATGTTTGATAGAGATGAGAAAAGAATAAAAAATGCTATAGAGATATTAGACGAATCACCTTTAGGTTGTGGAGCTTTAGCAGGAACTACACATGATATAGATAGAAATATAACTTGTGAACAATTAGGATTTAAAAAAGTAGTAGATAATTTTATGGATGGAGTAAGTGATAGAGATTATTTATTAGAGTTAATGAGTGATTTTTCAATCATAATGATGCACTTAAGCAGACTAAGTGAAGAGTTGATACTTTGGAGTTCTCAAGAATTTGGATTTGTTGAGATAGATGACTTATACACTACTGGAAGCAGTATAATGCCTCAGAAAAAAAATCCTGATGGTGCAGAACTTATAAGAGGTAAGACTGGCAGAGTATATGGAAACTTATTTGGTCTTTTTACAGTAATGAAAGGAATACCATTAGCATATAATAAGGACATGCAGGAAGATAAAGAAGGTTTCTTTGATAGTGTACATACTCTTGAAATGTGTATACAAATAATGGATAGAATGATAGCTACATTAAAGGTAAATGAGGACAAAATGAAACAAGCAGTAAAAAATGGCTTTTTAAATGCGACAGAAGTTGCTGATTATTTAGTTAAAAATAATGTTGCTTTTAGAGATGCACATGGTATAGTGGGAAGTATCGTTATATATTGTGAAGATAATAAAAAAGCGATAGAAGATTTAACATTAGAAGAATTACATAAGTTTTCAGATGCCTTTAAGGAAGATATTTATGATTTTATCGACTATGAGAGTATATTAAATAAGGGGATAAAAAAGAATTTAAAATAATATATTGGATTTCTAAAAGCTGTAAATTTGAATGATAACATTCAAACTTACAGCTTTTTATTATATAGAGATTTTACTATGTGTAAAAATTAAAAAATTTAAAGAGGGTAATATTTAGAATAAATATAAATAAAAAAATTGTTATTAAAATGATAATTAATATCAATAAGTATTGACAAAGTTATTTCTAAATATTATTATATATAATATAAATAATAATGAAAATCAATATCAAATAAAGTGGGAGGAAATCTAATGAACTTATTAGTGATTGGTGGTCATGAAAGAATGGAAAAGGATTATATGGTTATGGCAAAGAAAAAGGGTTATAAGACAAAGGTATATACTACTATGTCATCTAAATTAAATAATTCTATAGGAAGACCGGATGCAGTTGTTATACTTACATCAACTGTTTCACATAAGATGTCTAGAACGGTTGAGTCTCAAGCTAAAAAACAAGATATATTAATCGTAAGACATAAAAATAGCAGTAAGGTAGCATTTAATGAATGTCTAGATATGGTCGATGAATGTCTAGGAAACTGTTCAAAATGTAAGCTTAAGGATAAACAAAAACAAAAAAATATATAAGTATAAAAAATACATAAACATAAAATTAAAGGTACTGAGATAGTGATAATAATTACTATCTCAGTACCTAATTTTATAAGAAGAAGTATATTATAAATTTTTTATTATAATTGCTACTTTTTCATATTTCTTTTACTTTTTCTCTTTTTTTTCTTTATATTTGAAGCTATTATAAATAAAACTAAAAGTACTAAAATTCCTGTAACAATCTTAATAAAAGTCATCAAAGTATTATTTCCAGTTATAAATGGAAAACTGCTATCAAGATTATTTTTTGCAACAAGGTCTATACTATTTTCTAGTTTACCATTATTATATACATTTAAGGTACCAACCTTAGCACCTTTTTTTATAGGTAAATCAATTTTATTTAGCTCTGTTTTAATATTATAGTTGCCTTGAGATTCATTTTTTCCCAAGAATATCTTGTAACTATTTTTTGGTTCATAAATCAATTCATGCTGTTTTGTAAATAATACTTTTTTAGTATCAGCATATTTTTCTTTATCAACAATAGTAGCACACTTAAAGTTATCAAATCCATAATCAATCAAGATACGTGAGTCTAAATATAAATCAGCATTAGTTGAATTGAATACAGCAGAGATAACTCTTCTTCCATCTTTTACAGCACTAGATAAAAGACATTTACCAGCAGCATCAGTATATCCAGTTTTTATACCATCAACTATATCATATTTTATGTCTATAGGTTGACCTTTATATGTAATCTTATCATGTGATGTTAAAAATTTATTAGTATTTACAAAGTATCTCTCATAAGGGTATGCTTTTGTAGCTTCAAATTTAAGTGACTTAGTTTTTACAATTTGTCTAAAAATATCATTGTTCATAGCTTCTCTAGCCATAAGCGCCATATCATGAGCTGTTGTGTAATGGTCTGGGTCTGGCAATCCATGAGGATTATTAAAATGAGTATTATTAACTCCAATTTTCTTTGCCTCAGAGTTCATAAGGTCAACAAATTTTTGCACATCTCCACCACCAACATATCTAGCTAATACAAAAGCTGCATCATTAGCAGAATGAACTAAAAGAGCATTTAGTAATTGTTTTACAGTAAAAGATTCTCCTTCTTTTAGATACATACTAGAACCATCTATTTGAGGTAAATTTTTAATCTCTATTACTTGATTTAAATCTTTAACCTCCTTTAGAACTAGACAGGCTGTCCATAATTTAGTTGTTGAAGCTGGATAAAGCTTAGAATCTCCATCTTTATTGTATAGTATTTTTCCAGTTTCATAGTCCATTAAAACTGCATGTTTGGCAACTATAGCTGGTTCATCATCTGCAAAAGAGATATTAGAGCTTCCTAAAAATGAAGTGAATATCAATAAACAGATTAATAAAAGTGATAAATTTTTTTTCATTGTGAGCCTCCAAATTTTAAATTCATCTTTTAGTATAGCATATATTTGTCAATAATTAAAAGAAAGGAGTGATTAATATATGAAAAAAAAGGTAAAATTAATTTCGTTTTTTGTTTTCTTTCTTTTAATAATATCATCAATAATCGTTTATAAATCAAATATTTTTAAAGATGATATTTATGTTGTAAGTAAAAATAATTCATCTAATGAAAAAACACATGCTATAGAAAAAGAAATTAAAAATGAAGATAATGGTCACAATAAAGTAGTTAAAGATACAGATAAAAATTTTCAAAACAATAAAATAACTATATACATAAGTGGAGCAGTAAATAGACCAGGGATTGTAACTATAGAGTCAGATAAGAGACTTTATGATGCTGTAGAATTACTGGGAGGAACAACAAAAGAAGCCGATTTAAATGGAGTTAATTTATCAATAAGGTTAGAAGACGAACAACACTACATAATACCTAAAATAGGTGAAACAATATCTGTGACAAGCAATGATAGTTCCAATAATCCAAATCTAAAAAACGAGCCAAAAAGTGAGTCTAAAAATATATCTAATGAATCAAAAGTAAATATAAATATAGCAACAATAGAAGAGTTGGATTCTCTACCTGGAGTTGGAGAAGCTACAGCCAATAAAATTTTACAACATAGAGAAGAAAATGGACAATTTAATTCAATTGAAGATATAAAAAATGTAAATGGTATTGGAGATAAAAAATATGAAAATATAAAAGATTTAATTTGTGTGGACTAAAATATAATACAAAACTTACTTATAGATATGGTATTATAAATATGTATGTATATGTGTGTATCTGTGGAAATTTAGTAAAGGAGGCACTTTTATGAAAAAAGAACAAAAAAAACTTACAGAGATGACAACAGCAGGTGGTTGAGCTGCTAAAATAGGGCCAGAGGTTCTGGCGTCAGTTTTATCTCAATTACCTAAAAATGATAATATAGAAAACCTATTAGTGGGATTAGATACAGCAGATGATGCTGCAGTTTATAAATTAAATGATGATATGGCACTTATTCAAACACTAGATTTCTTTACACCAATGGTAGATGACCCATATGTATTTGGGCAAATTGCTGCTTCAAATTCACTATCAGATGTGTATGCTATGGGAGGCAAACCTTTGGTGGCGATGAATATTGTTTGTTTTCCATCATGTCATGATATGGATGTGCTTGCAGAAATATTAAAAGGTGGATTTGATAAAGTAAAAGAAAGTGGAGCACTTTTAGTTGGAGGACATACTGTAGATGATAAAGAACCTAAATATGGTCTTTCAGTTTCGGGGATTGTAAACCCAAATAAAGTTTTGTCAAATGCTACTGCAAAGCCTGGGGATAAGTTAATTATAACAAAACCAATTGGAGTGGGTGTATTAAATACTGCCATGAAAGAAGGTATTGTAGAACAACATATAGCAGATAAAGTAATAGAAATAATGATACATTTAAATAAATATGCAGCAATGAGCTTTGATAAGTTTGATGTAAATTCAGTTACAGATATAACTGGTTTTGGTTTACTTGGACATACTTTAGAAATGGCTAAAGCTTCTGAAGTTAGTATTGAAATTGAATCAAATCATGTACCAATTATTGAAGGTGCAATAGAAATGGCACAAATGGGAATTATACCTGCTGGTATGTATAAAAATATGCATTATGTATCTAAAGCTGTAGAAGTTGTAGGAGATGTAGAAGTTGCAGTTCAAGATATTTTATACGACCCACAAACCTCAGGAGGGTTATTAATTTCAGTAAAAGAAGAACTTGCAGATGCACTTGTAAGAGATATGAAGTTAAATGGAGCAATAGAAGCTAAAATTATAGGTTCTGTAGTTGAAAAAGGGGAAAAATATATTACAGTTTTATAAAATATTATAGAGAAAGAGTGATTGTTTTGAGCAAAAGAGAATTGTTTGCAATGTTGCCTTCAGTTGATGAAGTATTAAGTGATAATAGAATTGTAGAAATAATAGAGGAATATCCTAGAAGTTTAGTCCTAGAATCTGTGAGAGAAGTAATAGATTTTAAAAGACAATTTATATTAAGATTAAAAGAAGATGTATCAAATTCTGTAACAATAGAGTTTGATGAAATAATAGAATCTGCGATAGATAGAGTTAAGTTGAATTACTCATTATCCTTAAAAAAAGTTATAAATGCAACTGGTACAGTTATTCATACAAATTTAGGCAGGTCTTTACTTAGTGAAGATATAAAAGATGAATTATGGTGTGCTGCTTCAAGGTATTCAAATTTAGAATATGATTTAGATAATGGAGAAAGAGGTTCAAGATATTCTCATTTAACTAGTACAATAAAAAGACTTACTGGTGCGGAAGATGTACTAGTTGTAAACAATAATGCTGCAGCAGTGCTTCTTGTACTGAGTACAATGGCTAAAGGAGGAGAAGCAATTGTATCTCGTGGAGAATTAGTTGAAGTAGGTGGTTCATTTAGAATTCCAAGTATAATGGCTCTTAGTGGTGCAGAGCTTGTTGAAGTTGGTTCAACTAATAAAACTCATTTAAAAGATTACAAAGAGGCAATTACAGAGGATACAAATGTATTGATGAAAGTTCATACAAGTAACTATAGAATTATGGGATTCACAGAAAGTGTTTCTATAGAAGAACTAGTCAATTTAGGCAAAAAATATAAATTACCTGTAATAGAAGACTTAGGAAGTGGGGTATTTATAGATTTATCAAAATATGGATTATCTTATGAACCAACTGTATTAGATTCGATACGACAAGGTGCAGATGTAGTAACTTTTAGTGGAGATAAGATGCTTGGAGGTCCGCAAGCTGGAATTATAGTTGGAAAGAAAGAGTATATAGAAAAAATGAAGAAAAATCAACTTACTAGGGCTCTTAGAGTTGATAAACTTACAATATGCGCTCTTGAAGCGACACTTAGAATGTATTTGGATGAGACAAAGGCTATAGAAAATATACCTACCTTAAAAATGTTGACATATAAAATTGAAGAATTAGAAGTAAAAGCAAATAAACTATTTGAAAAAATAACTGCTTTAAATTTAAATGCCAACATAAATATAGAAGATGGATTTTCTCAAGTAGGAGGAGGTTCTATGCCTCTTGAAACGATAAGCACAAAAGTAATAGCAATAACTCCTGAACATATGAATGTTTCATCTTTAGAAAAGAAACTAAGACTTAGTGAAGCACATATAATAGCTAGGGTATATGATAATAAATATGTACTAGATGTAAGAACTATATTTGATGATGAATTTGATGTAGTAGTTGAAGAATTGAGAAAAGCATTTAATTAAATAAATTTGAATTAATAATAGTATTAAATTTAGAAGTATAAGTATTGAAGTTTTGATTAAAAAATAGTTACGCATACTTGTGACTTTAGTCATGGGAGGTTCAGAGGGGGCAAAAAATGAAAAATGTAGTAATTGGAACAGCAGGTCATATTGACCACGGGAAAACTACTCTTATAAAAGCATTAACGGGAAGAGAAACTGATACATTAGATGAAGAAAAAAAGAGAGGTATTTCAATAAACTTAGGATTTACTTATTTTGATTTACCGAACAATAGAAGAGCTGGAATTGTAGATGTACCAGGACACGAAAAGTTTATAAAAAACATGCTAGCTGGAGCATCAGGGCTTGATATAGTTTTACTTGTTGTAGCCGCAGACGAAGGAGTTATGCCACAGACAGTTGAGCATTTAGATATTTTAAGCTTTTTAAATATCAAAAATGGAATAGTGGTTCTAACTAAGTCTGATACTGTAGATGATGAATTTAGAGAGTTGGTAAAAGAAGATATTTGTGAAAAAATAAAAGGAACTTTTCTTGAAAACGCGGAAATAATTGAAGTTGATTCTATATCTAAAAAAGGTATAGACACCCTTATTGAAAAAATAGATAAAATGAGTGGTGATATAGAAGATAAAAATGAAAATTCTCCAGCTAGACTTAATATAGATAGAGTATTTTCAATAAAAGGGTTTGGTACAGTAATAACAGGTACTTTAATAGAAGGAAAGATAAGTATAGAAGATGATTTGGTTATATATCCACAAGTACTAAAAACAAAAATAAGAAGTATACAAGTTCATGGAGAAAATAAAAATACAGCTTATGCAGGACAAAGAACAGCAATCAATATATCAAATATAAAAGTAGATGATATAAAAAGAGGAGATGTTTTAGCTGCACCAAACTCACTAGAGGAATCAATGATGTTGGATGTAAAATTATCATTAGTAAATCATTTAGATAAAGGATTAAAACATTGGGATAGATTAAGATTGTATCATGGAACTAGAGAGATACTTTGTAGAGCAGTCCCACTAGATAAAGAATTAATTGAAAATGGAGAAAGTGATTATGTTCAGTTAAGACTTGAAGAAAGCATAGTATCTAAGAAAGGCGATACATTTGTAGTTAGACGCTATTCTCCAATGGAAACTATAGGAGGAGGTGTAATAATTGACCCATCTCCTAAAAAACATAAAAGATTTGATGAAAAAGTTATAGAAGCATTAAAAATAAAAGAAAAAGGTGAACTTAAAGATATCATAGAAGAGTACTTAAAAAGGAATCTAAAAAATTATCCAAATATAAAAGAAATAATGAGTTATAGTGGTGCTCATGAAGAACATGTAAAAAAATCACTTGAGACACTCATATCAGAAAATAAAGTATTTATTATAGGAAATATGTATATTCATATAAATCAATATAATAAATTAAAAGAAAACACAATAAATCTTTTAAGTGAGTATCATAAAAAATATAGACTTAGAAAAGGGATGTTAAAAGAAGAAGTAAGGTCTAAGATAGAAAGTAATTTCAAAACTAGAGAGATGGATATTTTATTAGAAAAATTATCTACAGAAAATGTCATAAAAATAGAAAATAATATAGTATCTCTATCAGATTTTGAGGTTGTTTTAAATGAGAAACAAAAAGAAATAGCAAAAAAAATAGAAAAAAGATTAAAATCATGTGGAGTTTCTTCTATACTGACAATAGATGAAGTTTCTGAAGGAAATCATAACTATGCTGAAGTATTGGAGTCAATGATAGGTAATAAAGTAGAGAAATTAGATGATTTGTATATAATGGACAAAGGTATTTATGAAGATGCAAAGAATACTTTGATAAATTATATAAAAGAAAATAAAGAAATAACACTAGGAGAATACAGAGATTTGATTGATTCTAGTAGAAAAAATTGCATGATTATATTGGAAAACTTCGATAGAAACAAAATAACTAAGAGAGTAGAAAACAAAAGAATTTTGTTTTAGCAGAAAATGTCTGTTTTTGCTTTGAGGCATAAAGAAGGAATTATAATGTCGAGTATCGTATAATTAATTAGTATAAAATATTAATTAAGAGGAAGTGTAAAGTATTGAAAAATATAATGCCTGCTGTAAAACCAGATATAAAAGAAAGAGAAGACATGAGCCTTTTATTTATAATAATGGGCTCAGTACTTTTATTATTTATTATAAAAGATACAGATAAATATGAAACTTTATTACATGCTATATATGCGGTATTCTTAATAGCTACAGGAATAGTTATATTTAATACTACAAAATTTAAAGTAGATTCATTTTCTACTTTTTTAGGATTAATTTTTACAGCTACCGGAGCATTGGAGTGTATATATTTATTTAATTCCTTGGGAATTAGAACTCGGTCTATAATGGATATTAATATCACAATATCAGCAATAACAGATTTATTTCCTATGCTGGGTGTATACTTAAGTTTTAAATTTGTTAAAGATAATAAACAAATTCATTCAAGTGTAATTTTATTTATAACAACTGTTACCTTAACAATAATATCTTTATTCATAATATCTGAGATTTGTAACTATCTATTAAATGATACATCACAATATTCTTTAGGAATTATAACGTCTGTATTTATGATAATTATTTTTATTGTAAGTGCAGTTGAATTAAACTCAGGTTCGAATGAAGGTAAATGGGAATATAATGAAAAAAAGCTTTTTAATAGAATAATAATAATAATAATCTTATCAAGGATTCCAAATCTATTACATATGGTTATTGATGATAGGCATGTAGAGGGAATCTTATCACAGATAATAATAAATGTAGCCATATATTATTTATATAATTACATAGTATCTGAGAATATTAAGAAAACAGCACTAGAATTACATGATATAAATGAAGAATTAACAATAAAAACGGAAAGTTTGAAAGAAAAGAACAAAAAATTAATATATGAAACAGAAAAGATAGAAGAACTTAAGGAAATACTTATAAAAAGAGAATCTCGACTACAATCTACATTAGATGTAGCAGTAAATAGTATAGTTGTATTTAGTAAAGATGGAGAAATTACATATGCAAACAAGAGTTTTAGAAATATTTTTGGAGATTATAAAGAACAAGATAAACTGACTGATAAAATAAAAAACTTCAATGATTTAATAGAAAGTATTCATTATGTATTTGTACATGAAAATAATGTAGAAAAACTCATTAATACAAGCGATAATAAAGTTTATCAAGCTATACTTGCTCCTCTAATTATTGCTTCACAAATAGAAGGAGTATTATGTGTACTAGAAGATAAGACTAAGAAAAAGGAATATGAACGTAAACTTATTGAAGCAAATAAGAGAAGCAGAGATTTTTTAGAAAGTGTTGGAGATGGCATAGTAGTGCTTGAAGGTAGTAACAAAATATATGTTAATAATGCATGTAGGGAAATTTTTAAAAATAAATTAGAAAGTATTGATTTTTCATCAGTATGTAAAAGTGAAGAAAGTATAGAAAAAAGATATGTAATAGATGGTGAAGTAAAGTACGTAGAGATGAGTTTTTCTCAGTATACTAATGGTGGGACTGATAAAACTATTATTGTGATACGTGATACAACTTCTCGAAAAATATCTCAAATAAAACTTGAAGAGAGTCAATCATCTTATTCAAGATTTATAGACATATTACCTGATGGCATATGTTTATTAAAAGAAGACTTAAGTATAAACTATGCAAATAAGTCGTTTTTAGATATGCTAGCTTTTACAAATATAGATGATATAAAAGACTCTAATATTAGGCTACTAATGAATGCAAATACTGAAGAAAAAATGAAATTTACTGATAATATGGCTAAAGTTCTAAACGAAAATAGAAGCATACTTTTACTAGAGTATGAGTTGATAAATAGTTATGATAATATAGTAGAAGTAGAATTAAGTGCATTACCTTTTGCTATATATAATACTAGATATATAATGCTTATTATAAAAGATTTAGCACATAAAAAATATTCTGAACAAGCAGAAAAAGAACTGCTTGAAAGATTTAAAACAGATAAAATCAAAACTGAGTTTTTTGCAAATATGTCTCACGAGTTAAAAACTCCACTAAATGTTATATCAAGTTCAAATCAACTAGTAGATTCTTTCTATAGAACTGAAAAGATAAAAGACTACAATAATAATATTAAATCTCATGTGGATTTAGTTAGACAAAGCTCTTACAGGCTTCAAAGATTAATAAATAATATCATAGATTTAACCAAGATGGAGTCTGGTTTCTATACATTAAAACTTGCAAAATATAATATTGTATCTGTAATAGAAGATTTATTTATGAATATAGAAGAGTATGCAAGTAGAAAAGATATAAAAATTCTATTTGATACAGAACTTGAAGAAATTAATGTTTATATCGATAAGGTTGAAATTGAGAGGATTATGTTGAATCTATTGTCAAACTGTATTAAGTTTACTGATAATGGAGGCTGGATATGTGTAAATATTCATTATAAAATAGATAAAGTAATTATAAGTGTAAAAGATACTGGAGTTGGAATACCTCAAGATAAATTAGAATTGATTTTTGAAGAATTTTCACAAGTTGATAAGACTTTATCTAGAAATACTGAAGGAAGTGGAATAGGTCTTGCTATAGTCAAGAATCTAGTGAGTCTTCATGGTGGAGATATAGAAGTAATAAGTGAAGTGAATAAAGGTACAGAATTCATAATTTCACTTCCAATGAAGAGTTTTAATAGTGAACATTACACAGAAGATAAGAGAATATATAACATTCAAGAAAAAATAAAAATAGAATTTTCTGATATATATTATTAGAGATTTTTATAAACAAAGATGAAATCAAAATACTATATGTTTAAGTGGGTATTTTATAAAAATAGGCTATCATAAATTAAGTCATTATGATGGCCTATTTTTAGTTAGATTTTATATATGAGAGCATATAATTTCCAAATTACCTTCAAAGCTAAAATCTCCAAAGTCACTTGGTAATATGAAGTGCATTCCCTTTTTTAAATCATATTTCACAGAATTGTGTATTAATTTTCCATTTCCATCCAATACACTGTATAAAGAAAAAGGTGTATTGTGTGTAAAACTACATTTTCCAAAAACATCTAATTTGTAAACACTGAAAAATTCATTTGATACAAATGTTGTACATTTAAAGTCTGATGTTGATACAATTTTATAATCAGTATCAAAATTTGTATGAGGAACATTAGTAACATCTATGGATTTTTGAACATGAAGTTCACGTTTATTACCTGAATTGTCAGTTCTATCATAATCATAAACTCTATAAGTAGTATCTGAATTTTGTTGAGTTTCTAAAATTAATGTTCCTTTACATATAGCATGTATAGTTCCACTTGGAACATAGAAAAAGTCTCCCTTTTTTATATTAATTTTTCTAAGTAGTTTGTCCCATTCATTATTATTTATCATATCTACAAATTCTTTATGAGATTTTGCATTATGACCTATTATAATTTCTGCATCATCAGAACAATCTATTACATACCAACACTCTGTTTTGCCCAACTCTCCATTTTCATTTTTCTTAGCATATTCATCATTTGGATGAACTTGAACTGACAAATTATCATTTGCATCTAATATTTTTGTAAGCAAAGGAAATTTATCACCAGGTGTATTTCCAAATAATTCTCTATTTTTATTCCACAATTCAGATAGCTTTTTACCTTTATATTCTCCATTTTCTATTAAGCAATCTCCATTTTTATGAGAACTTATCGCCCAACACTCACCAGTTGTTGGTGAATCTATTTCATAATTAAATTTATCTTTAAGTGCAGTACCACCCCATATTCTATCCATAAAAATAGGTTTTAAAAATAATGGTTCCATAATTCTGTTCCTCCTATGATATTAAATTTATCCTACAAATAATTATATATAAATAGATTATAAAATCAATAGTAAAAAAGTTTTGTCCCTTGAAATGACATAAAGTATAAGGAGTTATCAAATAAGATAAACTATGATATATAATATAAAGTTCTAAATTGGAGTGATAATTATGGAATTATTTAAAGAAGAAAGCAAAAAATACAAAAAAGAATTTTTAAAGCTGTTGGAAGAATGGGTAAGTATACCTTCATTTTATGATAAAAAAACAGTATCTAAAGACATGCCTTTTGGAAAAGGGGTATATGATGCATTAAATTGGTTTGAAAATCTAGGTAGAGAAAACAATTTTAAAGTAAAAAATATAGATAATTATGCTGTTCAAATTGAATATGGAGATGGTAAAGAGTATGTAGATATATTTGGGCATTGTGATGTTGTAAATCCAGGTGAAGGATGGGACAGCGAGCCATTTAAACTAAATATTATAGGTGATAAATTAGTTGCTAGGGGAGTATCTGACAACAAAGGACCTATGATAGTGAATTTTTTAGCGTTAAAAATGATAAAAAATTTAAATATTGATTTAAAAAGAAAGGTTAGATTAATAGCAGGAGGAAATGAAGAAAGTGGATTTAAGTGTATAAAACACTATTATAGTAAAGAACCATATGGTGTATATGGATTTACTCCAGATGCTAAATTTCCTGTACTAAATGGGGAAAAAGGTGGAGCAGTAATAAAATTAATTTCAGATATAGACGATAAATCTTTATACATAAGTGGTGGAATAGAATTTAATACAATACCAGATAAAGTGTATATAAAAAATATAAAAAAATTGGGTAAGGATAATATATATTGTGGTTTTAATAATATGTCAATAAGTTATGATAAAGGAGATTATGTTATACATGGAAAAGGTGGACATTCATCTAAACCTGAAAAGTCAATCAATCCTGTATTAGGTACAATTAAACTTCTAGCAGAAAATATTGATGAAGATTGGGCAAAAGACTTGTATAAGTTAATAAATCAAGATAATATAGATGGAAAATTATTTGATTTAAATATTGAAGGAAAATGTGGGATTTTATCAATGGTTCCAACAATAATAAATATAATAGATGGAAAGTTAGAAGTTGTTTTAAGTGTTAGATATCCTGAAGTATTAACAATTGAAACTATAATAAAAAAATTTAATTTGTATATGAATAAAAATAACATTAATAAATTCAAGGTTATTGGGGAAAATTTAAAGCAAGCAAATTATATAGATAAAAACACAAAACTTGTAAGAAGTTTACATGATATATATGTAAAGTATTCTGGAGATTTAAAAAACAATGTTAGAGTAACTAGTGCAGGAAGTTATGCTTCTGAAATGCATAATTCAGTAATATTTGGTTGTGAATTTCCTGATGGTAGTTTTGGAAATGTCCATAGTGCAAATGAATTTGCTAGCTTAGACAGATTTATAACTGCAATATCCATATATGCAGAGGCAATAATTACATTGTGTAACAAAATATAAATACAAAATGTCCCTTATATAGACATATTATATATACAATTAAAATTTTACTTGATATATAATTGAAATCAAAGAGAAGGTGATACAATGATAACTAAGAAACATGCAGTAATAGTAAAAAGTTTAAGCAATAAAGACGGATATATGACATCAAACGAACTAGCTATTAAATTGGATGTGTCTACTAAAACTATTAAAAGATATATAGCAGACTTAAATAGTATTTTAAGTAAGTATGATTTGGTAATAGCTTCTTCTAGAGGTATAGGATATAAGCTAAGCGGCTCTAAAAGTAATATAGCAAGAGCTGTTAAAGAAGCGAATAAATATATTGATGGTTTTTTAGATGATTCTGAAGAATCAAGATTGTCAAATATAATATGTATGCTTATTAACAAAAATTATATGAGTATAGAAGCAATGGCAGAAGAATTAAATCTAAGTATAGCCGCTATAAACAAATTGTCTAGTAAGCTTAAAAGAAAACTTGAAAAGTATGACTTAGTTATAAAATCTAAACCTTACTATGGAAGCTATATACATGGTGAAGAAATTAATATAAGACAATTAATTACTGACTATGCAATAAAATTAGATGAAAAAAGTAAAGTCAAGGTGTTTCTAGATGACATCAGTGAAAACGATATACACTGTATAGAAAGCATTTTAGAAAGACATTTAAGAGAAAAAGATACAATAATTTCAGATAAAGATTTTAATCTTTTGCTTTCAAAGATAATTGTTTCTGTGTTTAGGAGTAAGAGAGGTCATAGTAATAATATAAATTTGATGGATACAAATTATAGATTTCATAATTACTACTTTATAGAAAATTTAATGAAAGAGATATCTGATAAGATTGGATTTAAACTTATTGAAGATGAGGTAATTTATATTTCAAATTACTCTGGTGTAATAGCATATAAAGACACACAAGGGAGAAAAAACACAAGTGAACTAGAGGAGCGAATAAGTAGTGTTATAAGTAGTGCACTTCAAGATATATTACTTATTTCAGGTAGTGATTACACAAAAGATGAGGAGTTTATGATATCAATATCTGACCATATAAAGAGATTTTTAAATAGAGCTAAAGCTAATATAAAATCAAATAATCCTCTACTCCACCAAATAAAAGAGAAGTTTCCAATAGCTTTTAATCTAGCTGTGTTTTTATCAAATAAACTAGAAACTGAGTTTAATTTAAAACTTGATGAAGATGAACTTGGATATATAGCTATTCACTTTGCTGCTTCAAATGAAAGAATGAAAAAAAATACTAGTAAGAAGATTTGTATAGTTTGTCATTATGGTATAGGAACAGGACAACTTATTTCTGAAAAGTTAAAGCAGAATATAAGTGATTTAAACGTTGTAGGTGTTTATCCAGTTAGATATCTTGATATGGCTATAAGTCAAGATGTTGATTTGATAGTATCTACGGTTGAATTAAAAGGATATAAAAAACCTGTGCTATATATAGAAAATATATTTGATGATAGCTTAATTGAAAACGTAAACAAAGCCTTTTATGAAAAGGAAGAAAGAAGAAAGATAATAAGTAACATGTTTGATGAGAAAGCTTTTTTCAGTATAAAGGCTAGTACTAAAGAAGAGGTTATACTTTCACTTTCAAATAAACTAAAAGAAAGAAACTTTATAGAAGAAAGTTCTATAAAAAGCATAATAGATAGAGAAAATATTTCATCAACTGAAATAGGAAATCTAGTAGCAATACCTCACACAATAGTGAAGGGAGACAAAAAATCTATAATAGGAGTTGGAATACTTGAAAATCCAATAATTTGGGATAAACAAGAGGTTCAGTTAGTATTTATGGTATTTTTTAATACTAAAGAAAAACATAATTTCTCGATATTTAAATACCTTTATAATTTTATAAAAGATGAAGGTGGAGTAAGAGGAATTATTAAAATATGTGACTTTAATAAATTAATGGCACTGATAGGTAATTAAGGAGGAAGTTAATAATGGGAACAAACATATTTAACAAAGAATATGTGTTTTTAAACGTTGATGCTAAATCAAAGGTTGATGTTTTAAAATTTATAGCAAAAAAAGCTAAAGAATTAAACTTAACAGAAGATGAAAATCTGGTATATGAAGGTTTAATGGCTAGAGAAGAACAATTTACTACAAATTTAGGTGAATCTATAGCAATACCTCATACTAAAAACGATGCAATTGAAAACCCAGCAGTAGTAGTGTTGAAGTTTAATGAGGGTGTTGTTTGGAATGAAGGTGAAGACAATGTTAAATTGGCAATAAGCTTACTTATGCCAGGAAAAAGTAAAGAAAATATTCACCTTAAATTATTGTCATCTCTTTCAAGAAAATTAATAAATAAAGATTTTAAAGATTCTCTTTTAAAGAGTAATGATACTGAAGAAATATCTAACTTAATAAATGAAGCTTTAGGTTTATAATTAAACACTAAGGTTAAGATAAAACAAATAATTAATAAAAAAATAGGAGGAATTTAAAATGAATAAAAAATTAGTAGCATTATGTGCTTGTCCAATGGGACTAGCTCACACTTTCATGGCAGCAGAAGCAATAGAGCAAGCAGCAAAGGCATTAGGTTATGAAGCAAAAGTTGAAACTCAAGGTGCAGATGGTGTGCAAAATGAGTTAACAAGAGATGATATATTAGGAGCAACTATGATAATACATGCAGTAGCAATAACACCAGAAGGTATGGAAAGATTTGATGGTTGTGAAGTTTATGAAGTTGAATTACAAGAAGCTATAAAAAATGCAGAGGGTGTTATAAAAGAAATAGAAGAAGATTTAGGAATATAATAAATTTATTGTGGAGGAAATAGAATGGCAATTAAGAAAAAAGTTATAAACAGTTCAGGTGCTTCTACAACAGGAGGAAATAATGTAGGAAAATCTACTCCATCTAATCCAACTCAATCAAAGGGAAATGGAAAATGGAAGGAAATAAGTAAACATATAATGACAGGTATATCATATATGATACCAGTTTTAGTAATGGGTGGACTTATAGGGGCTTTATCTCAATTAATACCATATGCTATATTAGGACTTGACCCATCTGTAGGTATAGTTGATGCTATGAATTCAGGAGAATTTACAGGATTCAAACTTAGTCTCTTAAATATGGCACAATTAATGTCAAATTTCGGATTTACTTTATTTGGCTTTGCAATACCACTATTTGCAGCATTTTGTGCAAACTCTATAGGTGGAAAAACAGCTTTAATCGCAGGATTTATAGGTGGATATATAGCTAACAAACCTGTAGGTGTACCACAATTTGTGGATGGACAATGGACTGAAGTTGTTCCAGTTGCATCAGGATTTCTAGGTGCAATATTAATAGCATTCATAATAGGATATTTTGTAAAATGGTTAAACAAATCTATAAAAGTTTCTCACAACTGGTTAGCTTTTAAAACAACATTTTTAATACCATTAATAGCATCATTAGCTTGTATGGTATTGATGATATTTATAATAACTCCATTTGGTGGATTAATTAATGAAAGTATGAAAAACTTTTTAACAGCAGCAGGAGCAGCTGGAGAATATGTATATGCAACAGCTTTAGCAGCAGCTACAGCATTTGACTTAGGAGGACCAATAAACAAAGCAGCAGGATTCGTTGCACTTGGTTTAACTACAGAAAATGTACTGCCAATAACAGCAAGAACAATAGCTATAGTTGTTCCTCCAATTGGATTAGGATTAACAACATTATTAGATAAAAGATTAGTAGGAAGAAGAGTATATGATAGACAATTCTATCAAGCAGGAAAAACTTCTATATTCTTATCATTTATGGGTATATCTGAAGGAGCAATACCATTTGCACTTGAAAGACCAGGTTTTGTTATACCTTTAAACATAGTAGGAAGTGTAATAGGAGCTATTACAGGTATAATTTTAGGAGCAATTCAATGGTTCCCAGAGTCAGCTGTATGGGCATGGCCTCTAGTAGATAACTTATTTGGATATGTAATAGGTATAGCAGTTGGTGCTATATTCATAGCAGTAGGAAATATATTCTACAGAAATAAATTAATAAAAGATGGTAAACTTGTTGTAGATTATATCGACTAGTATTTAATTTTACTATCTATAAATAACCTTGGCTGGTAATATGGTTTAATATTACCAGCCTTACCTATATGATTAATTAAAGGCGGTGGAGATAAGATATGGAGAAGATAGAAAAAGTAAGAGCGTATCTTAGAGAATATGATATAGATGGATTTCTTATCAATAGTCCTACAAATAAGTTTTATGTTGGAAATCTATTTAGTTCTTCAGGTTATGTTTTTATAACGAAAGAAGCACAATATATAATAGTAGATTTTAGATATTTTGAAGAAGTTAAAAGAAAATCGAGCTTGTTTAATGTAGTATTAATGGACAAAACTAGAACTCATTTCGATATAATTAATGATATTTGTAGAGAGCAGAATATAAGAAAAATTGGATTTGAAGGAAATGAAGTATCTTTTGATTCCTATAGAAGTATGAGTAATAAGTTAAGTGCAACCTTAAAATCAGTTGATTTATCTACATTAAGGGAATCAAAAAATGAAGACGAAATAAAATATATAAAAAAAGCTTGTGAAATAGTCGATGCTACATTTTATCATATAATTGATTTTATAAAAGTTGGTATGACTGAAAAGCAAGTTGAAAATGAAATTGTTAGGTTTATAAAAGAGTTAGGTGGTCAAAAAGAATCTTTTGATACAATAGTTGCGTCTGGACTTAGAGGAGCATTACCTCATGGAAAAGCAAGTGAAAAAATTATAGAGTATGGAGATTTTGTTACTTTTGATTTTGGTGCTAAGTACAATAATTATTGTTCAGATATTACTAGAACCATTTGTATGGGGACTATAAATAAAGAGTTAGAAGAAATATATAATATAGTAAGAGAAGCAAATGAAGAGTGTATAAAGGTTTTAAAACCAGGAATGACTACTGGTGAAATAGATAAAGTTGCAAGAGATATAATTAGCTCATATGGATATGCTGATAATTTTGGTCATAATCTAGGTCATGGTGTAGGAATTATGGTTCACGAATATCCTGTATTAGCTCCTGAATCAAATGAAGTATTAAAAGAAGGAATGATTGTAACTATAGAGCCAGGTATATATGTTCCAACTCTAGGAGGCGTAAGAATAGAAGATGATGTACTTATAACACAAGGTGGATGTGTGAGGTTGACTACATCTACTAAGGATTTAATAGTTGTAAGCTAAAAATAAATTAGATAAATATTTCATAACAATAAGAAAAGAAGAGGTAAATTTAAATGTATAATTTTGATGATAGACCAGATAGAATAAGTGAAAAGTGTAGAAAATGGGATTTAAATATCATAAGAGATAAGTTTGGAGATATTAAAGAAGATTTTGTACCAATGTGGATTGCTGATATGGATTTCAAAATACCAACAGAAATAGAAGATAAATTTATTGAGGCTGTAAAAAGAGGGGTATTTGGATATACATACTGTTACGATGAATTTTATGATTCAGTTATTGGATGGCAAAAAAATATGCATGAGGTAAATGTAAAAAGAGAATGGATTACATTAACTTATGGAACTGTATCGACACTTCATTATGTAGTGCAAGCTTTTTGTAAAAAAGGTGATAGTATAATATTAAATACACCAGTTTATGACCCTTTTGAATCATCAGCAAAAAAACAGGGTGTAAATGTAGTTTGTAACACATTAGATGTTGTAAATGATAGATATTATATAAATTTTGATAAATTAGAAGCCCAAATTAAGGAAAATAAACCTAAATTAATGATGTTTTGTACACCGCATAATCCATCTGGAAGAATATGGACAATTGAAGAAATGACAAGAGTAGCAACTATATGTAAAGAAAATAATGTTATTTTGGTTGCAGATGAAGTACATGCAGAGCATATTCACTATGGTGAATTTAATTCAATACTTAAGATTGAAAAAGAGCTTTTAGAAAATGTTATTCTATTGACATCACCAAACAAAGGATTTAATCTTGGAGGATTAAAGACTTCTTACTCAATAGTTATAAATAAGAATATAAGAGATAGATTTAGAGATAAACTAAAGCAAAACTCTATAACTTCTCCAAATGTATTTGGAATATTAGGATTGATAACTGCATATAATGAGTGTCACGAATGGTTAAGTGGTGTAAATGAATATATAAAATCAAATTATGAACTTTTAGAAGCTTGGGTAAATAAATATAGTAAGATAAAATTGATGAAGATGGAATCATCTTATTTAGCTTGGATGGATATAAGTGGATTAGGTATAAGTGCAAGTGAATTTACAGATAAGTTGGCTATTGATACAGGGGTATTATTAGAAGATGGAAGTCATTTTGTAAAAGATGGTGAAAACTATGTTAGAATAAATTTAGGAACTCAAAAAGAAAATGTAATTGAAGCTCTAAATAGAATGGATTTATTTTTAAAGTCTCTATAAAAATTTGGTTGAATTATTTATTGAAAATATAAAAAAGTAGGCTCTTCAATTATAAAAATAAATATATATAATGGTAGGCATTTCTCATGAAATGTCTATTTTTATATGCTTATTGTAAAGTTTCCTTTACAATAAAATAGTAATATGATATATTATATATGTAAAGGAAACTTTACAATGAAGGAGGAGATATTTTTGAAAAATTGTGTAGAAGCTTTGAGAAAGAAAAAAGGTCTTAATCAAGAGGACTTTGCAAAAATTCTTAAGGTTTCAAGGCAAACGATTAGTTCTATTGAAAATGGAAAATATAATCCATCTTTAGAACTTGCATTTCAGATATCTGATTTTTTTGAAATGTCGATTGAAGAAATCTTTTTATGGAAGGAGATATAATTTATGGAAAAAAGGAATTTAAGAAGAGGAATTGTATATGTAGTTCTAGGAGCTACTTTCTTGTTTTCTTGTTTAATAACTAAGGATAAGTTAAGTTCTTTGCTTGTTGGTTTATCAGGAGGATTTGGACTTAATGGAATTTCTATAATTTATCGATATTTTTACTGGAATAAGCACAAGGAAGAATACAAAGAAAAGCTAGAAGAAGAAAAAATAAACCTTCAAGATGAAAGGAATGTTATGTATAGAGATAAAGCAGGACGATATGCTTATATTGTGTGTATGATTATAATTCCTATATCTGCTTTTGTTTTCTCTGTACTAAACGCCTTAGATATATACAACTCATTAGTAATCATTATATATCTATCTGTTTTATGGATTGTTTTGTATGTTGTAGGAGTTATTTACTATCGAAAGTTAAAGAATAATGGATAGTATTTTATATAAATTTAAACTATTAATATGGTATATACATAAGTACAATTTGTCTTAGATTACTTAGTATATACCATATTTTATATAAAACTTAAATTTGAATTAGTTATGTGATAACTATTTAAATTCTTATGTATTTTGTATGTATATAGATATAGTTATTATTTAAACTCATTATTTATTTAATTTTTCAATAGAAAAAGCTTTATCTGTAAGTTTAAAATTATCTTTTATACCCTTAGTTAAGTATACTTTTTTATCCTTAGTTATAAATATAGCATCTACATTATCAATGCTATTAATTAAATCCATACCTTTCTCAAGTCCAAGTCCAAATGTAGAAGTGGATAAAGCATCACAATGAATAGATTTATCAGAGATTATTGTAACACTACTTAGGTTGTTTTCAAAAGGATACCCTGTAAATGGATTTAGCATATGATGATATATTTTTCCGTTTTTTTCAATAAATCTTTCATAAACTCCAGAGGTAACAACAGATTTATTTGTAGTTTCTATGTTTCCTATAGACTCACCATTTTTATTAGTTGGGTCTTGAATACCTATTTTAAAGGGTTTATCATTTTTACCATCTTCTAAAGTAAATATATTTCCTCCTAAGTTTACTAAACCTTTTTTTACGTCCTCTGATTTTAAATAGGATACAATTTTATCAGCAGCGTATCCTTTAGCTATTGCTCCTAAATCAATTTTCATATTTTCTTTGGTTAATTTTATAGATTTATTTTTTTCATCCAATACAATGTTCTTATAATCAATAAGAGGCAGAAGTTTTTGTATCTCAGAATCACTTGGCACTTTAGCTTTATCTGTTCCAATTGCCCATAAATTTGATAATGGACCAATTGTTATATCAAAATATCCATCTGATAATTTGGAATATTGTATGGCTTCTTTTACAACGAAGAATGTATCATCAGAAACTCTGACAAAATTCTTACCAGCATTATCATTTATCTTAGAAACATCACTTCCTGGTATATGAGTGCTCATTTTGTTGTCGATATATCTTAAAATTGAATCACATTCATTTAAGATTTTATCACTTTTGGATTCTTTTACATTAAATACAGTAACTTCATTTACTGTACCAAGGTAGTAGCTAGTTTTACTATATTTAGTATTCTGGCTTGAACTCCTAAAAAATGAAAATAAAATTAATGCTAAAATCAATATCACAAAAATAAATGTGATTTTTTTCTTATTCATGGTATATTCCTCCTATGAAATTGTGTTATTATTTTATTATAACATAATTTCATAGGAGGACAAAAAATGAAGAAAAAAGACATTCTTCTTATTTTGGGCGTTTTGGTTATTATTACAGCATGTTATGGGATAATAAATGTTATAAATTCTAAAAATGCTGGAAATATTGAGATTTATGTAGATAATAAATTGTATAAAACTGTTTCAATAAATGCCAAAGAAGAATTTAAAATAGAGAATAGAGGGGGGTATAACATAGTCAAGATTCATGATAGAGGGGTTGAGATAGTAGATGCTTCATGTCCTGATAAGGTTTGCGTACATACTGGCTTTATAAATAAGCCAAGTCAAAGTATAGTTTGTATACCTAATAGAGTGAGCATAAAAATAAATACAAATGAAAAGAATGATAATCAAGAAGATATAATTTCTAAATAAAATAATAAAAATAATTGAAAGGAATTGGTGATAATTATGGTTAATTTGGGAAATGATTGGGATGAATTATTGAAAGAAGAATTTGAAAAAGATTACTACTTAAATTTAAGAAAATTTCTTATAGAAGAATATAAAACACGACAAATCTTTCCAAATATGCACAATATATATGAAGCTTTAAAACACACTTCATATAAAGATACAAAAGTTTTAATATTAGGACAAGACCCATATCATGGAGATAATCAAGCTCATGGTTTAGCTTTTTCAGTTCAACCACAAGTGAAAACTCCACCATCTCTATTGAATATGTATAAAGAATTAAAAGATGATTTAGGGTGTTTTATACCTAATAATGGATATTTGATGCCTTGGGCAGACCAAGGAGTGTTACTTTTAAATACTGCTCTTACTGTTAGAGCACATGAAGCTAATTCTCATAAGAATAAAGGTTGGGAAATTTTCACTGATAGAGTAATATCTATTTTAAGTAAACGTGAAGACCCAGTTATTTTTGTATTATGGGGAAGTAATGCACGTAAAAAAGTAGAGTTGATTGATACAAGTAAGCATTATATTTTGGAAGCACCTCATCCAAGCCCATTGTCAGCAAGTAAAGGTTTTTTTGGATGTAAACACTTCTCTAAGATAAATGAAATTTTGGAAAAGTTAGGAAAAGAACCTATCAATTGGCAAATAGAAAATATATAAAAATAAAAGGTAACAAAATAATAACAAAACAACAATAAACAATGACATTGTTGTAACTAATAGAAATATGTTTGAATAGTTGAAAACACTATACAAGCATATTTCTATTTTTTTGTCAAGTTGACAACTCTTGAAAAAATAGTTACAATTTAGTTACACAAAAAACACAAATAAAAAAAGAAACTTACAAAGCAGAATTTTATGAAGCAAAATATATAGTGTAAAAAATCTGAGGGAGGAAATTTTATATGAATTTAAAAAAATTGAGTAATGTTAAAGTCTCGGCAATGGCGGTTGTTTTATCAGTTGGAATATTATCAGGATACTCTGCACTTAATAAACAAGTAACACTAGTAGTAAAGGGAGAAGAAAGAACTATATCAACATTCAGTTCTAATGTAGGAGATCTTTTAGAATCTCAAAACATTAGCTATGATGCAAATGATATAGTTACTTTAGATGAGAATTCAAAGTTATCTAATGGGGATAAAATAGAAGTAATTGATGTAAAGGAAAAAACAGTTGTAGAAACTAAAGACATTCCATTTGAAGTTACAGTAGTTGAAGACAACTCTTTATTAAAGGGAGATTCTAAAATTAAAGAAGAAGGAAAGTCTGGTAAAAGTGAATTAATATATAAAGAAACTTATCACAATGGAAAGAAAGTAGAAAAGGACTTTGTGAAAAAAGTTGTTAAAGCTGAGCCAGTAAATAAGGTTGTAAGCAAAGGCACAAAAGTAGAAATGCAAGTAGCCTCATCAAGGGGAGAAAGCTCAAGAAGAATGGCTTCATCATCATCTAGTAGCAGTAGTAGTAACAATGGTAAAAATATGAGAGTGGTAGCAACTGCATATACTGGTCATAGTATAACTGCAACAGGAACAAAACCTAAGTGGGGAACAATAGCTGTAGACCCTAAGGTTATACCATATGGAACTAAAGTTTATATACCTCAATTTGATATGGTATTTACTGCAGAAGACTGTGGTGGAGCAATAAAAGGAAATAAAATTGATATCTATATGAATGATTCAAAAACAGTTTATAACTGGGGAAGAAAAACTATAGATATACGTATATTAAAATAGTTAAATAATTTATATTTACACTGGAAATTATATTTTAATTAGTATAGAGAAGAAACTCTTTATAGATTCTTAAAATATACTTTCCAGTTTTTTATTTTAGATATATAATAAAACATGTAAATTTTAACTATGTATAGATAAAAGCTATTTAAATTATAGTTTACCATCAGATAAATCTATAAAAATTGTTGCAAAGAGTCAAAATATATGATATTATAGATTTCGTTGAGAAGGATTTCATTATGGGAGTGGATGGGTGCCGGTGTGCCCTCTAGTCTTCAAAACTAGTATGAGGGGTTAAGAGCCTCTTAGGTGGGTTCGATTCCCACGCATTCCCGCCAGTATGTAAAAGGTATCTTTTAATTAAAAGATACCTTTTTAAATTTATTTTAAGATAATTTATTTTTAATAATATATAATAGTATTATATAATGTAAATTTTCTAATACTATTATATATTTAGATAAAAGTCTAGGAGTGTGGAAAGATGGAAAATAATTTTACAACGAGAACTAGTTTTCTAGTTGGAGATGATGGGATAGAAAAACTTAATAATTCAAATGTAATAGTATTTGGAGTTGGAGGAGTTGGTAGTTTTACTGTTGAAGCTTTAGTAAGAGCTGGAGTGGGTAATATTACTATTGTAGATTTTGATGATGTAGATATAACCAATATAAATAGACAAATACCAGCCCTACATTCAACTGTAGGAAGGTATAAAGTTGACGTTATGGAAGAAAGAATATTAGATATAAATCCTAATATCAATATAAAAAAAATAAGAAGTCTTTATAATAAAGATACTAGTGATGAAATACTGACTGAAAGATATGATTATGTTGTGGATGCAATAGATATGGTAAGTTCTAAAATACACCTAATTGAAACTTGTGAAAAAAAAGGACTAAAAGTAATAAGTTCTATGGGTATGGGAAATAAGTTAGACCCAACTAAAATAGTTGTTACGGATATACACAAAACAAGCACTTGTCCTTTAGCTAAAGTTATGAGAAAAGAACTTAGAGATAGAGGCATCAAAAAATTAAAAGTAGTATATTCGACTGAACAACCAATAGAACTTAAAAAGAAAGTAATGAATGGTAGAAAAGTAACACCTGGTAGTGTATCATTTGTTCCCTCTGTAGGAGGGCTAGTAATCGCATCTGTAATAGTTAATGAACTATTAGGACAATAAGTTTTAAATATTTTAATTTATAAATTTTATATACCAACTTGAAGGCTAGAAGCATTAATATAAAATAATTTTATATTCATACTTTTAGCCTAATTATTTTATGTAGTTATAGTTTTATTTTTTATATTATGTATCTATCTCATATTTATGTTTTGTAAATATAATTTCTCCATCACTATAAAAAACAATATCTCCTATTCTGTCTGTTCTATAAATTGATACATGGTTTTGTTTTAGATTATTAATAACTTCTCTGTGTGGATGACCATATTGATTTTTATATCCACATGATATTGTAGCTATATCTGGACTAATTTTTTTTATAAATTCTAAAGAAGACGATGAATTACTTCCATGATGACCTATTTTTATAAAATTAATATTGTCTAATTCAAAGGAATGTAAAATTTCTTTTTCATTTGGTTCTTCAGCATCGCCCATAAATAAAAAAGAGTTATTATTAAAAGTTAATTTGAAAACTATTGAATTTAAATTAGATTCTTCTTGTATATGTGATGGGCTTAATACATATATATTTATATTGTTATCAATATTTAAAACATCATCTTTGTAGAGATACTGAATGGATAAGTTTTTATCAGTACAAGAATTTATTAGATTTTGATAAGCTTCACTATCTGTTGATTGTTCAGGCATATATATAGAGTTTACCTTAAATTTTTTTACAACATTATCAAGACTTCCTATATGGTCTGAATCTGGATGTGTAGCTATTATAGTATCAATAGTTTTTATTCTTTTTTGTTTAAGATAACTAGTAATTATGTTTTCACTATCTTCATCACCTCCATCAATTAATATATTCTTATTTGTAGGTGTTTGAACTAAAATACTATCACCTTGTCCAACATCAATCATATGTATAGATAGTAGAGATTTTTTGTCACAGCTGCTTAAAAGTGATATTATAATAAGTATTAATAAAAAAATTTTATTTCTCAATAAAAAATCACTCCATTCATTACATGTTTATATAAATTTATGATGGGTAATATAAGATATATATAACTTATTATATTTTATATTCTAGACAATATAAATGAAATTAATACCATAACAAAATTGGAGTTTTTATAGATACAAAATAAAATTTTTAAAAATTAAGCAATAAAAAGGTAGGAGGATTTTATGTTTTTCAAAGATATTGAACTAAATTCAAAAAAGGAGCTAGACCCATATTTTGATTTAGTAGATTATGAAGCTTGTGAGTACTGTTTTAGTACTTTATATATGTGGCAACATGTTTATAAGACAGGATATTATATAGGTGAAGATTTCGCTGTTTTAGTTGGGGAATATGAAGGAGATAGTTTCTCAATATTACCACTTGCTAAAAAAGACAAACTTCCAGAAGTTGTAGATTTTGTACTTGAATATTTTTCTAGAAATAACAAAAAAATATACCTAAGAGGTATTACTACTGAAGTAGTAGAGTTTTTAAAAGAAAAATATCCAGATAGATTTGAGTATATAGAAGAAAGAGATTTATTTGACTATATTTATGATGCAGAAAGTTTAAGAACTCTAGCTGGTAAGAAGAATCAAAAGAAGAGAAACCATATAAATTATTTCTTAAAAGAGTATGCAGGTAGATATGAAGCCAAGTTATTAGATAAAGAAAATTTCGATGAATGTTTGGTATTAATGAAAGAATGGGAAAGCAATAAAGAAGAAAATGATGAATTTGATGAAAGTATGGATGATGAATTAATAGGTATCAAAAAGATATTTAACCATTATGACATACTAAAAGATAAGGTAAAAGTGTTTGGTGTTTATGTGGATGGAAAATTAGAAGCTTTTAGTATAGGAGAACTTTTAAATCCAAATATGGCATTGATTCATATAGAAAAAGCGAATCCTGATATAAGAGGTCTGTATCCATTTATAAACCAACAATTTTTGGTAAGTGAATTTAAGGATGTTGAGCTTGTGAACAGAGAAGAAGACTTAGGTATTGAAGGTTTAAGAAAGGCTAAACTTTCTTATCATCCTTGCAGATTTGTTGAAAAGTACAGTGTTAGGGAGGCTTAGTAGACTATATGGAGATTAGATATGCTAAAGAAGAAGAAATAGAAAGTATAAAAGAAATTTGGAGTTATTGTTTTAACGACAGTGAAAGTTTCATGAAGTACTATTTTAGTGATAAATATAAATCTGAAAATACTGTAGTAGCTTTAGATGAAGGAAAAATTATTTCCTCTCTTCAGCTAAATCAGTATAAGTTACTACTAAATAACAAGGTATACAATACATCGTATGTAGTAGGGGTTTCTACACTTCCAGAAGGAAGAGGAACCGGATATATGAGTAAAGTTATTAAATTTACTTTAAATGAATTGTATAAAAGAGGGCAATTAGTTTCTATATTGATGCCAATTGACTATAGACTTTATAGAAGATTTGGATATGAGCATTGTTATGACCAGATTGAATATACTATTAACACAGATGACTTAAAAAATTTTAAATCAAGTGGAAAAATGATAAAGTCTGATTTATCACAAATTGATGAGTTGATACAAATAGATAGAGCTTTTTTAAATGAGGTTAATGGTAATGTGTTAAAAGATGAACATTATTATGAAAACTTATTTAAAGAGATTCAAAGTGAAGATGGACTTTTATACATTCATGAAGGAAATGAAAAGGATGGATATATAGTTTATTTTCTTCAGGGAGACAAAATGTTTGTTAGAGAGTTATTTTATAAAAATATAGATGCTCTTAAATCAATGCTTAGATTTATATATAATCACAATACTCAATGTAAGATAGCTACTATATCTACTCCTGTAATAGATAAGATAAGATTCATATTAGACAACCCTAAGGATAGTGAGATAAAAATAAAACCTTTTATGATGGGAAGAGTTATAAATGTAAAGAAATTTATTGAAGATATGGATATTGATAAGGATATTAATAGCTCAGTTAATTTATTAATAGAAGACAAGTTTATAGATGAAAATAATGGGCTATTTAAAATTTCTATACATAATAGAAATGTATCTGTAGAGAGATTAGATGAAAAAGGCACAGAAAAGATTCAAGAAGGTTTTGATATTAAATTAGATATAAATACCTTAACACAGTTAGCATTTTCATATATAGATGTAAAAGAAGCTCTTTTCTTAAATGATATAAAAGGTGTTTCAGAAGAAACAATAAAAGTACTTAATTGTATTTTCTCTAAAAAAAATAACTATATAAATGAATATATATAAGTAGAATACGTCAAAAGTTTTTTATAATCTTTTGACGTATTATTTTGTTTATATAATAATTTATCTTGTTTAAAAATCTACTATTTGAAAATAATCTAAATAATATGTTTTTATATAGGAGTGATTATAATTCAAATAAGAAGACCTTTATTAATTATATTAACATTTGTGATAGTTACATCATTTATCATCACGAATAACATAAAAAACGATGAAGAGCCTAATGATAAGGTAATAACTATACAGGGAGTTGTTAAAGGGCAAATTAAAAAGAAAAAATACAATCAATATAAAGTAGGTGTTTTTCTAATAAATGATTATACAAGAAATAAAAATCTGAAAATCGGTCAAGAAGTCAGTATTACGGGCAAATTTAAAAGTTTAGATAAAATGAAGTATGATGACTTTGATTATGGAAGGTATGTAAAAAGTACTGGATATAAAGGTATAATATACATAAATAACTATAAAGTTATTGGTAAAAATAAAATATATTCCTTATTGGGGAAAATAAAATTTTATGTTAGTAAGACTTACAGATATTTATATAAGAAAAACTCAGATTTTATAAATTCTGTATTATTAGCTGAGGTTGAAAATTTGACTGATGAGCAAAAAGAAATATTCACTAGAACAGGAACTAGTCATGTAATATCTATATCAGGTCTTCATACAGGTATACTATGTGTAATTATATCTTTTCTATTAAGAGGTATAAATAAATTGTATAAATTATTAATATTGTCGATTTTTATAACTTTATATTGTATAATGGTAGGTGCGTCTCCATCCATAATTAGGTCCATAGCATTTGTTATGGTTTTCTATTTATCAATATTTATTGATAGAAAAAAGGATGGAATATCAGCATTGTCTCTAATAGGGATAGTTTTAATTATGAATAACCCCTATGTTATATATAATGTAAGTTTTCAATTGTCTTTTTTAGCGACACTTTCTATATTAATATTCTACAATAAAATAAATAGTATTATAAAATTAAGTATGGTATCATTGACAATATCATCAAATATATTAACTTTGCCTATAACATATTATACATTTAAAGGCATACCACTGCTTTCAGTTATAGGAAATTTAATTATAGTACCATTTGTAGGAGTAATAATGTATCTGAGTATTGCAAGTTTAATAGTATTCAAAGTAAGTGTAGTAATAGCTAAAATTATATCCTTTTTTAATAGCACACTGATAGAAAGCATATTTTTTTTACTAGAAAAACTCAGCAATTTAAGTTTTGCATACATTAATATAGAAAACCCTAAATTTTATATTGTTGTTATTTATTACATAGGAGTGTTTTTTTACATATTTTACATAGAAGGAAAAGAGATAAAGGAGCAAGAGAATGAATTACAAGGATATTATAAGGAATGTAAAAGAGAAAAATTTTGAAAAAATGTATCTTTTTTATGGAAGAGAGTATTATCTAATCGAGAATGCAATAAAAGCATTTAAAGATAGTCTAAACGAGGGAATGCTTGATTTTAATTTAGATATAATAGATGGAAAGGAAATAGTCTTAAATCAGCTTATAAGCTCTATAGAAACACTTCCATTTATGGATGATAGGAAAATAGTAATAATAAAAGATTTTGAACTATTAAAAGGGAAGAAAAAGAATTTTACAGATAGTGATGAGAAATACTTAATTGAACATTTAGACAATACTCCAGACACTACCACTATAGTTTTTGTTGTATATGGAGATATTGACAAAAGAAAATCTCTAGTTAAGAAAATAGGGAATAATGGAATTGTTTTTGATTGTGACAAGCTTTCTGATATGGATTTATTTAAGTGGATAAAAAAATCTTTTGCTTTAAATGAAGTTATAATAGAGAATTCTCAAATAATGTATTTTATTGAACAAGAAGGATATAGAGATAAGAGTAGTGAAAAGACTTTATCTGATTTAGAAAATGAAATAAATAAAATAAGTTCATTTGTTGGTAAAGGAAATAATGTGACTAATGACGTAATTGATAAATTATCTCAAAAAAAAGTTGAGAATGATATATTTAAATTAATTGATTATATTGGAGAACAAAATGCTTCCAATGCAATGAAAATACTAAACGATATGATACAAGAAGGAGAGTCTGTTTTAGGTATATTTTCTATGATAGCAAGACAATTTAAAATAATTATGCAAGTAAGACAGTTACAACTTGATGGATATTCAACAAAACTCATAGCTGATAAATTAAAAATGCATCAATTTGTTGTAGGAAAAGCATTAAAGCAAACTAAAAATTTTTCTGATGATATAATTGTGGAAATATTAAATTATATATTAGAAAGTGATTATAAAATAAAGACAGGTCTTATAAGAGATACTTTAGCTGTTGAAATGTTGGTTAGTAGATACTGTAAAAGAGAAGCAATATAAAAAATCTATAGATTAATAAAAAATAAATAGCAAGATATGTTATAGCTCAGAGTAGAAGTACGCTAAATTAAGACTAAGGATGTACAATTAACTATAATATGTCTAACTATTTATTTTTTATTGTATAAATTTACAAAATAAAAAACCCCTACATAGGGGTTATTATATATAAGAAATATAAACTGGTAATTAAGCGTTCATACCGTTTAATTTTTGAGCTAATTTAGCTACTTTTCTAGCTGCAGCATTCTTATGTATAGTTCCTTTAGAAGCTACTTGGTATATTCTTTTTTGAGCGTATTGGAACTTAGCAACAGCATCCTCTCTGTTTCCAGCTGCAACAGCATCTTCGAATCTTCTTATTGCAGTTTTTATTTGAGATTTTCTAACTCTATTTAAAGCAGTTTTCTTTTCGATAACACCTATTCTTTTCTTAGCTGATTTTATATTTGCCACCGTGTTCACCTCCCTGTATTTTTTTATCATATTCATCGTCAACATATTAGATTTTAACAGAAATAAATCTAAAAATCAAGGATTATTATTTATATATTTTAATAATGTTTTTTATTTTGATTTTTTAGACTATAGATTGTGTATAAATAATTTGCAATATCTTGTTTTTAGGTTGGTATATTTTGTGTTTTAAATATTTTAATATATATAAATTAATATTTCATTTTTGTAACAAATATTTTGAGATAATACAAACTATTTACATACATTTTGATAGTATTTCCAATAATTATAAGATAATGCAAGAAATTACTCATTTTTGTAAATTTAATAAAAAATTTATAAAAATATAAATTTATATGCTCAATTAAGATAATTTTTCCAATAGTATCAAATGCACTTAGTTCGATTGATTAAAAAATAGCTACGCACACTCGTGACTTTAGTCATGAGTTAGTAGCTAAAATAGTCAGCATATAGGGAAACCTATATGTAGAGATAGGATA